>NZ_JADPKD010000034.1:0-499772 GCF_023073735.1 Bradyrhizobium sp. 160 | reverse complement strand
CCGGCACAGACCGTGCTATGCTTGGCCATCTTCGTCGATCCCTCCCTTGTTATGCGAACCTAAAGTTCGTTCAACCATTCGGGTCCCGATGAAGTGCCGGTCGCGATCTTGCTATGCCAGACAGCCCTCAAGGCTTCGGTGGGCACCGATCCGATCGAACGGCGACCCAGCTCGGGCGGCCACCCGGGCTGGGCCATTCCTCACGGAACGGCTCAACATAACCGATCAGGCTAATACAAGGGTGGGCAAAGCGAAGCGTGCCCACCGCCTCGTGTAACAATGCGTGATGGTGGGCACGGCGCGAAGAGCGCGCCTTTGCCCACCCTACAGCACCGCGCGGCTCACGCCATGCTCAGCTCGTGGCGTCCCACCACCATCCAGTGCACTTCATCCGGACCGTCCGCAAAGCGGAGGTGACGCACGTCCTGATACATCTCGGCCAGCGGGGTCCAGTGCGAGATGCCGGTGGCGCCGTGCATCTGGATAGCCTGGTCGATGATCTTGCAGGCGCGCTCCGGCACCATGGCCTTGACCATGGAGACCCAGACGCGGGCCTCCTTGTTGCCGAGCACGTCCATCGCCTTCGCGGCCTTCAGCACCATCAGCCGCATCGCCTCGATCTCGCAGCGGGCTTGCGCGATGATCTGCATGTTGCCGCCGAGATGGGCGATCTTCTTGCCGAACGCTTCGCGGGTGAGGCCGCGCTGCACCATGAGGTCGAGCGCCTTCTCGGCCTTGCCGATGGTGCGCATGCAGTGATGGATGCGGCCGGGGCCGAGGCGGAGCTGCGAGATCTCGAAGCCGCGGCCCTCGCCGAGCAGGATGTTCTCCTTGGGCACCCGGACATTATTGAAGCGCATATGCATGTGGCCGCGCGGAGCGTGGTCCTGGCCGAACACGTACATGGGCCCGAGCACCTCGACGCCGGGCGTGTCGCGCGGCACGAGGATCTGCGACTGCTGCTTGCTCGGTGCCGCATCCGGATTGGTCTTCACCATCACGATGAGGATCTTGCAGCGAGGATCCCCTAAGCCTGAGATGTAGTACTTCTCGCCGTTGATGACCCATTCGTTGCCGACGAGTTTGGCCGTGGTCGAGATGTTCTTGGCGTCGGAGGAGGCGACGTTCGGCTCGGTCATGACGTAAGCCGAGCGGATCTCGCCGTTGAGCAGCGGCTTCAGCCATTTCTCCTTCTGCTCCTTGGTGCCGACGCGCTCCAGAACTTCCATGTTGCCGGTATCGGGCGCCGAGCAATTCATGGTCTCGGATGCCAGCGGGCTCTTGCCGAGCTCGGAGGCGATATAGGCGTAGTCGAGATTCTTCAGGCCCTGACCGGTCTCGTCATCGGGCAGGAAGAAGTTCCAGAGGCCTTCCTGCTTGGCCTTGTTCTTGGCCTTCTCGAGCACCTCGAGCTGCTTCGGCGTAAAGCTCCAGCGATCCTCCTTGCTCTCGCCGGCCTTGGCGAACTCGATCGACATCGGCTCGACGGTTTCGCGGATGAACTTCTTGACGTGGTCGTAGAGCGGGCGGACCTGCTCCGACATGCGCAAGTCGTTGAGCTCGTCGCCGGGATTGAGGGTGTAGTTGGTGGTGCGGGGAATGTAGGTGTGCTTTGTCATTGTTCCTCCCGGAGCGCTAGGATTCCGCTGAGCGCAAGAATAGTCGCAGCGCCGCCAAAGTGCGAGCGCGCATTTTTCACGTAGAGCCATGCCATGCGATGGAATATCGCGAAGGCGTTTGAAATGTTGTTTGAATGGTGATGAGGTTTCGGTGCGCTCGCGACAAGCTCCGCTGTCATCGCCCGATTCAATCGGGCGATCCAGTATTCCAGAGACGGCGGTGATTGAACCGAAAGGCCGCGGCGTACTGGATGCCCCGGTCCCGGCTCCGCTACTAGGCTACGCCGGGCCTACAAGCGCTCTCGGCCGGCGAAGCTTCAGCGGAGACGGCAAGCCGGGGCATGACAATTGTGGTTGTGGCCCAGACCTAGTTCGGCATCCGATGCATCGCGCAGATCTTGTTGCCGTCGAGGTCGCGCAAATAAGCGAGATAGAGCTTGCCGCCCGGTCCCTGGCGGACACCGGGCGGATCCTCAATCGAGGTCGCACCGGCCGCGACACCGGCCGCGTGCCAAGCCTCGACCTGCTCCGGCGAATTGCAGGCAAAGCCGATCGTGCCGCCATTCGCGCAGGTCGCCGGTTCGCCGTTGATCGGCTTCGACACCGAGAACACACCGGTCTTGGTGATGTAGAAGATGCGATGACCGTCGACCCTGGCCGGCCGCACCTCGAGCGTGCCGAGCAGCTTGTCGTAGAACGTCTTGGCCTTGTCGAGATCGTTGGTGCCGATCATCACGTGCGAGAACATTTGCCAATTTCCTCCGAGTTTGTAGCCCGGACGGAGCGCAGCGAGATCCGGGTTGTTTGCTTTTGGTTGTCCCGGATTGCGCTGCACTCCATCCGGGTTACGAAATCAAAACGCCGTATAGCCGCCGTCGATCACGAACGTATCGGCGGTGTGATACGACGACGCCTTGCTCATCAGATACACGGCAATGCCGCCGAAATCGGATGCCTCGCCGAAGCGCCGCACCGGAATGCGCGGCATCACGTTGGCGACGAACTTGTCGTTGGCCATGAGCCCCGCGGTCATGTCGCTCTTGATCCAGCCCGGCAGGATCGCGTTCGCGGTGACCCCGTAACGCGCGAGCTCGACACCGAGCGCACGCACCAGCGCGTTGATGGCGGCCTTGGTCGCCGCATAATGCTCGTTGCGCGCGGTGCCGAAGATCGAGGCGAGGCTCGAGGTCGCAACCAGCCGGCCGAAGGGGTCGCCGGCATTGGCACGCTCGGTCATGTGCTTTGCCGCAGCCTGGAACGCGTGGAATACGCCGTCGAGATTGGTCGAAAACATCGTGCGCCATTCCTGTTCGGTCCGCTCGATGAACGAGCGCCGCCCGCCGCCACCGATGCCTGCGTTGGCAAAGCAGCCGTCGACCCGGCCGAACGCGTCGAGCGTCGCCTTCATCGCAGCATCGACCGAGGCCGGATCGGTGACGTCGCAGACGCGGGTGTCAACTTTGCCGGCAAGGCCGGCCAGGCTCGCGGCAGCAGCCTTGTTCTTGTCAGCATTGCGGCCCCAGACCGAGACGTTGCAGCCCTGGCCGGCGAGCGCCTGCGCAAAGCCGAGCCCGATGCCGCCATTGCCGCCGGTGATCACGGCGACGCGGCCGGAAAGGTCGAAAAGGTTCATGGCGCGTTTCCCGTTTTTGGCCTGCGGCGGATCAGCCGCTGCGCGCAAGATTGCTTGCTATGCTCCGATCACCATGGACAAGACCGCGCCAAAAATCAAATATGCGCCCCGGCAAAACAAATTCCGGTCTGCGAAACTGACACAGGCCGGCAAGCTGACGAGGAAACCATGCAGTTCAAACACGTCACGCTCGATTTCGATGGTTCGGTCGCGATCCTCAAGCTCGACCATCAGGAGGTGATGAACGCAGTCTCCGTGGACATGCTGGGCGGTCTTGCCGAAGCGCTGGACGCGATCGAGGAGAAGAAGGATGAGGTGCGCTGCGTCGTTTTGACCGGCGCGGGGCGGGCGTTCTGCACCGGCGCAAATCTCCAGGGCCGCAACAACCAGTCGAAGAAGACCAAGGCCGGCCTGACGCTCGAGACCGGCTTTCATCCGTTCCTGCGCCGCATCCGAAACCTGCATTGCCCGATCGTGACCGCGGTCAACGGTCCCGCCGCCGGCGCCGGCATGAGCTTCGCGCTGCTCGGTGACATGATCCTGTGCGCGCGCTCGTCCTATTTCCTGCAAGCCTTCCGCCGCATCGGTCTCGTGCCGGATTGCGGCTCCACCTGGCTCTTGCCGCGCCTGATCGGTCGGGCGCGCTCGATCGAATTGTCGCTGATGGGCGAGCGGCTGCCGGCCGAGAAGGCGTTGGAATGGGGCCTCGTCAACCGTGTCTATGATGACGGCGTGCTGATGGAGGAGGCGATGAAGCTCGCACGCGAACTCGCCAGCGGCCCGACCGTGGCGCTGTCGCTGATCCGCAAACTCTATTGGGACAGCCCGGAAAATTCCTTCGAGGATCAGCTCAACCTCGAATTCCAGTGCCAGCTCCGAGCGGGCGACACCGAGGACTTCCGCGAAGGCGTCGGCGCGTTCCTGGAGAAGCGCCCGGCGCAGTTCAAAGGCAAATGATCGAGGCGGAGCTTTCCCGCAGCGTCGCGCGCTGGTGCACCGGTGCGACCGGCGTCGCCGGTGCGGCCAAGCTCTCCGGCGGCGCCAGTCAGGAAACGTGGCGCTTCGATATCGTGCATCCCGATGGGCTGATAGGCGCAATCCTGCGCCGCTCGCCGAAAGGCTATGGCGCCGCGCCAACGCGCGCGGCGGGCCTCGCCGCTGAAGCCCAGCTGATGCAACTCGCCTACGAGGCAAGCCTGCCGTCGCCGCGCGTGATGCATGTGCTCACGCCGGAGGACGATCTCGGCACCGGCTTCATCATGCAGCGGGTCGAGGGCGAAACCATCGCCCGCAAGATTTTGCGCGATGAGGAGTTCGCAGCCGCACGGCCACTGCTGGCGCGGCAGATCGGCGGTGTGCTCGCCGGTTTGCACAAGCTGCCGCTGGGTAAGCTGCCGGAGCTGCGCCGCATGACCGCGGCGAAGGAGATCGATGAGTTCGAGCGCGACTATCGCAGCCTGAACTGGCCCAAGCCCGTGTTCGAGCTGGCGCTGCGCTGGTTGCGCGAGCACGATCCCGGTCCGTCGGCGGAGGAGACGCTGGTACATGGCGATTTCCGCAACGGCAATCTCATCATCGGCGCCGACGGTATCCGTGCCGTGCTGGACTGGGAGCTCGCCCATCTCGGCGATCCCATGGAGGATCTCGGCTGGGTCTGCGTCAACTCGTGGCGTTTCGGCGAGATCGACAAGCCGGTCGGCGGCTTCGGCTCGCGCGAGGAGCTGTTTGCGGGCTATGAGGCCGCGGGCCGCAAGGTCGATCCGTCGCGCGTGAAATTCTGGGAAGTAATGGGCACGCTGCGCTGGGGCATCATGTGCGGCGGCATGATGCAGCGGTTTCGCGAGGGGCCCGACCATTCCATGGAGCGCGCCATGATCGGACGCCGCGCCTCCGAGACCGAGATCGATCTATTGCGGCTGCTGGCGCCGCGCGGGAGTTGACCATGCAGGACGAACCCACGCCGATCGAGCTGACAAAGTCAGTCGCCGATTTCTTGCGCAATGACATCACGCCGCTGATCTCAGGCCACCAGGCCTTCAAGCTGCGCGTCGCCATCAACATCCTCGATCTCGTGACACGGCAGCTGACGCGGGAGGAGGGCAGCGATGCGGCGGAGGTGGAGCGGCTGCGCGCGCTGCTCGGCATGGACGGTTCATTGATCGACCTCAACCGCACTCTTGCGATGCGCATCGCCAAAGGCGAGATCGATCTCGCAACGCCGGGCCTTGCCGAGCACCTCTGGCAGACCACGATGGACAAGCTCGCAGTCGATCAGCCGAATTACGCGTCATACAAGCGAGAGCTGTCGCGAGGCGGGTAGCTCTCTCCCCGTCAGTGCGAGCGCAGCGAAGCAAATCCAGAGTCTTTCCACGAAGGCGGTCTCTGGATTTGCTTCGTCGCAAGATCTCCTCGCAATGACGGCGGAAAGACTCGTTACTTCCCCACCCATTTCGGTGGTCGCTTCTCCGCAAACGCCTTCGGGCCCTCGATGTAATCCTGCGACGCCACCATCGCCTTCACCGCCGGATACTCCCGCTGCTGCTCGATCGCCTGTTCCAGCGAGACACCAAGCCCCTTCTGGATTGCCTGCTTCGAGGCCCGGATCGACATCGGCGAGTTCTTGGTGATCATCTCGGCCCAGCGCAGCGCGGCGCTGAGTGCTTCGCCCTGCGGCACCACCTCGTTGACGAAGCCGAGTTCGAGGCCCTCCTTGGCACTGACATGCCGCGCGGTAAGGATCATGCCCATGGCGCGTTTGAGGCCGATCTGCCGTGGCAGCCGGTGCAGGCCACCGGCGAGCGCGGCCAGGCCAACGCGCGGCTCGGGCAGGGCGAAGGTGGCATTCTCCGAGGCAATGATGAGGTCGCAGGCCAGCGCGATCTCGAAGCCGCCGCCCATCGCGACGCCGTTCACGGCGGCGATGATCGGCTTGTCGCAGTCGAACCGCGAGGTCAGGCCCGCAAAGCCGCCCTTGTCCCAGCCGCGTTTGCCGCCCGCGGCCTGCCACTTCAGATCGTTGCCGGCGCAGAACGCCTTGTCACCGCTGCCGGTGACGATCGCGATCCATTGCTCGGGATCGGTCGAGAAATCGTCGAAGACCTTGTTGAGCTCGAAATGCGCGTCCGTGTGCAGCGCGTTGTAGACCTCGGGCCGCGACAGCGTGACGATCGTGATCGGGCCCTTGCGTTCCACCTTGGAAAATTTCAGCTCCATGATCGCTCCCGCATTTTCTTGTGAAGGAATATTGTCGTCATACTAGCGCGCGGGTGCGCTTGAGCACCATCGAATTGCGCAAGCGCGCCTTGCGTGCCTCACACGTCTCGGCTTGCTTGACTTGGATGCGCTCTTCTCCGCTTAATCGTGTGAAGCAAGAATGCGCCTAGCGCCTTAACGCAAAACGAAAAATCATTCCGGGAGAGAAGCCTTGGATTTCTCATTACCTGACGATCTGGTCGCCTATCTCGGAGAGCTCGACCGTTTCATCGAGCGCGAGATCAGGCCGCTGGAAGCGGCCGACGACAATATCCGCTTCTTCGATCACCGCCGCGAATGGGCGCGCACCGATTTCGAGAATGGCGGCCTGCCGCGCCACGAATGGGAGGCGCTGCTGCGCAAGGCCAAGGACCTGGCGGACGCCGCGGGTCATCTGCGTTTTCCGGTGCCGAAGCAATATGGCGGCAAGGACGGCTCCAACCTCTGGATGGCCGTGATCCGCGAGCATTTTGCCGCCAAGGGGTTAGGCCTGCACAACGATCTCCAGAACGAGCATTCCATCGTCGGCAATTTCCCCGTCGTTACCATGCTCGACCGCTACGGCCGCGACGATCAGAAGGCGATGATCGACGGCTCGATCAAAGGCAAGTACCGCATCACCTTTGGCCTCACCGAGCCGCATCACGGCTCGGACGCCACCCATATGGAGACGCGCGCCGTGCCGGCGACCCGCGACAACGTCAAGGGCTGGATCATCAACGGCGAAAAGATGTGGACGACAGGTATGCATGTTGCCACGCATTGCGCGCTGTTTGCGCGCACGAGCGGCAATGACGGCGATGCGCGCGGCATCACTTGTTTCCTGGTGCCGGCGAAGAGCGACGGCGTCAAGGTCGAGGAGTACATGTGGACCTTCAACATGCCGACCGACCACCCCCGCGTCAGCTTTACGGACGTGTTCGTGCCTGAGGATGCCCTGTTCGGCGAGGTCGGCCGCGGCCTGTCCTTGGCGCAGTGCTTCGTGCACCAGAACCGCATCCGCCAGGCCGCGAGCTCGCTCGGCGCCGCGGTTTACTGCATCAACGAGAGCGTCAAATACGCGCGTGAGCGAAAACCCTTCGGCCGGGCACTGGCCGAGAACCAGGCGATCCAGTTTCCGTTGGTGGAGCTCGCGACGCAGGCCGAGATGCTGCGTCTTCTGATCCGCAAGACGGCCTGGGAGATGGACCAGCTCACCGAAGAGCAGATTGAGCGCACGCTCTCTGACCGCGTCTCCATGTGCAATTACTGGGCAAACCGCCTCTGCTGCGAATCCGCCGACCGCGCCATGCAGGTCCATGGCGGCATGGGCTACTCACGCCACAAGCCGTTCGAGCACATCTACCGCCACCACCGGCGCTATCGCATCACTGAGGGCAGCGAGGAGATCCAGATGCGGAAGGTCGCGGGGTTCTTGTTCGGCTATATGGGGCCGGGGAAGCATTAGCGGCTTGCACCGCTGTCGTAGGGTGGACAAAGCGAAGCGTGCCCACCACTTCTCCCGCAATCGTCGAAGAATGGTGGGCACGGCGCTTTGCGCCTTTGCCCACCTTAAGGCACTACGCGGTCAATTCACCCGTCGCTCTTTTCCGGCCCAATACGGCTCACGCAATTGGCGCCGCAAGATCTTGCCGCTCGGATTCCTCGGCAGCGCCGGCAGAAACTCGACGCTCTTGGGCGTCTTGTAGCCAGCGATGCGCTCGCGAGTGAAGTTGATGATGTCGGTGGCTGTGGCCTGCTTGCCAGGCTTCATGACCACCATAGCCTTCACCACCTCGCCCCATTTGTCGTCAGGCACGCCGATCACGGCGGCTTCCGCGACATCAGGGTGATCGCACAACGCACTCTCGACCTCGGCCGGGTAGATGTTCTCGCCGCCCGAGATGATCATGTCCTTGATGCGATCGTGGATATAGAGATAGCCGTCCTCGTCCATGTAGCCGGCATCGCCGGTGCGCAGCCAGCCGTCGGAACGAAGCGCAGCGGCGGTCGCCTCGGGCAGGTTCCAATACCCGGCCATGTTGGAGCCCGAGCGCGTCGCGATCTCGCCAACCTGGCGCGGCGGCAGCGGCTTGCCGTCCGCGTCCAGGATCGCGATCTCGACGCCCGGCAGTGCCTTGCCGGCCGAGCGCATCCGCTCCAGTCCCGCGACGTGGGCTTCCGGCGGCAGCGCGACGATGGTGCCGGTGGTCTCGGTCATGCCGTACATTTGCACGAAACCGCATTTGAAGACCTCGATGCATTCCTTCAGCAGCGCCGCCGGAATTGGCGAGGCGCCATACAGCATGTATTTCAGCCGCGAGAAATCGACCGTCTTCGCGCGCGGCTGCCGCACCACGAATTGCATTGCCGCCGGCACCATGAATAGCTTCGTGATCCCGGACTGCTCGAAGAAGTCCAGAACCTTGGCCGGATCGAACTCGCGCGCGATTACGCCGCGGGCGCCGTGATAGAGCCCCATTACGCCCCAGCCCGAGCCGCCGATGTGGAAGATCGGCATCGCCACCAGCGAGACATCATCGGTTGACCACCGGTTCCACTCCGGCTTGTCCTCGGCATTACCGGTCTGCACCAGATTGAGAAAGTTCGCGTGCGAGAGCATTGCGCCCTTCGGCTTGCCGGTCGTACCCGACGTGTAGAGCTGGATCGCGATATCCTTTGTGTCGATCGCGAGCTTCGGATCGTCACCGCTCTGCGCGTCCCGCCAGGCCGCAAAATCCTGCCATTCCGGCGCGCCGCCTTCGGTGGTGATGATTGTGCGCACGCCCGGCAACTGATCCTTGATTTGGCGAACGAGCGCGATGAACTCCGGTCCGACGAACAGCACCGGCGCCTTGCAATCCTCGACGATGAAGGCGACCTCGGGTCCCGCGAGCCGCCAATTCACCGGCGCCATCACCACACCGGCCTTCATGGCGCCCATCAGCAGCTCGAAATAGATGTCGCTGTTCTTGCCGAGATAGGCGATGCGGTCGCCTTTCTTCACGCCCATTGCGATCAACGCGTGGGCGACCTTGTTGGTGTTGACGTCGAATTCGGCGAAGCTGGTGAGGCGGCCCTCGAACTCGTAGGCAATGGCATTGCCGCGGCTTTTCGCACGCTCGCGCACCATGTCGGCGAGATTGGCCAGAGGCTGTGTGGGCATGTTTCTCCCGTCGTCTTGTTCTTATGCCACAGAGTGTGGCGTCATCCGCGGGTGAAGACAAGACGGGACAAATCGACCGCGGTTTCCTGTCCCGGACGCAGCGCCTCTTGCGCTGCGCTGTCCGGGGCACGAGGGAGATCATCCCCGCTTGGCCCGATCCTTCTCGTTCTGCGCCATGATGCTCTCGCGCGCGGCTTTCCAGTCGTCGTCGCTCCAGTCGCGGAGCTGGTAGAAATTGCCGCCCATGGCGAGCGCCTGCGCGCCGTCCATGGCGATGGTCTCGCCGTTGATCCAGTCGCAGCCGCCGGAGATCAGGAACACCGCGAGGTTCTGCAGTTCCTCCATGGTGCCGACGCGGCCCATCGGGTTCATCGCCTTGGTGCGCGCGCCGGCCTCGTCGCCGGGCTTGATCCGCTTGCTCATGCCTTCGGTCGGGATTTCGCCCGGCGCGATGGTGTTGAGGCGGATGCCATAGCGACCCCATTCGGTGGCGAGCGACATCGTCATGGCGTGGATCGCCGACTTGCTCATCGCCGATGGCACCACGTAGGGCGAGCCGTTGCGCACCCAGGTCACGGTGATCGAGACGACATTGCCGGGCTGCTTCAAGGCGATCCAGCGCTTGCCGACCGCCTGCGTGACGTAGAACGTGCCGTGCATGACGATGTTGGCGACGGCATCGAAGCCGCGCGGCGAGAGCTCCTCGCTGCGCGAGATGAAATTGCCGGCAGCATTGTTGATGAGATCGGTGAGGGGGCCGTCGCGAAAGATGGTCTCGATCATCTCCTCGACCGCGAGCGCGTTGCGGATGTCGACACCATGGCTGGTGACGCGGCCGCCATAGAGATCCATCAATTCGGTCGCGGTCTCGTCGCACACGATCTTGCGTCGGCCGCAGATGTGCACCTCGGCGCCGAGCTGGAGGAAGCGCGCCGCCATCGACTTGCCGAGCCCGGTGCCGCCGCCGGTCACGAGAATGCGGCGTCCGGCCAGAAGATTTTCCTTGAACATGGGTGTTTCCCTCGTAGGGATTGTCAGTTAATTGGTCGATTGACTAAATCCGGCTGCCAGCGTCCTGTAAAGCGGCACTGAACAAGAACAGGGGAGAATTCATCCATGGAAGAGCGCGTCTCGATCTCGATCTCGGACGGCGTCGCCGACGTGCGCCTGATGCGCGCCGACAAGATGAATGCGCTGGATCAGGCCATGTTCGAGGCCCTTGTCGCTGCGACCGAGCGGCTTTCGAAGGAAAAGGGCGTGCGCGTCGTCGTGCTGTCCGGCGAGGGCCGTGCTTTCTGCGCCGGCCTCGACATGGGGCGTTTTGCCGCCATGAAGGAGAAGGGCGGCAACGGAATTCCGGGTGGCGAAAATCGTGACCTCACCAAGCGCACGCATGGGCAGGCAAACTTTCCGCAAGCCGCGGTGTGGGGCTGGCGTCAGCTTCCGGTGCCTGTGATTGCGGCCGTCCACGGCGTTGCTTTCGGCGGCGGCTTCCAGCTCTCGCTCGGCGCCGACATGCGCTTCCTCGCACCCGATACGCGGATGTCGATCATGGAGATCAAATGGGGCCTCGTGCCCGACATGGCGGGCACGCCGATCCTGGCAAGCCTGGTGCGCGACGACATCCTGCGCGATCTCACCTATACCGGACGCATCTTCTCCGCGCAGGAGGCGATGACTTACGGCCTCGCCACCCGCATCTGCGACGATCCGCGCGCAGCGGCCCTGGAAGCCGCGCGCGAGGTCGCTGGCAAGAGCCCCGACGCGATCCGTGCCGCAAAACGCCTGCTCAACAATCTTTCGATCGATCCGGGCCCCGCGCTGCTCGCCGAATCCGTCGAGCAGCAGAAGCTGATCGGCAGCGCGAACCAGACCGAGGCGGTGCGGGCCAATCTGGAGAAGCGCGCGCCGAAGTTTGCGGATTAGCACAGACCTCATCCCGAGGAGCCGCGCAGCGGCGTCTCGAGGGATGGGCCACGGGCTCTCATGGTTCGAGACGGCGCTTTGCGCCTCCTCACCATGAGGGGCGACTTTGAACAAGAAGAAGAACAAATGAGCGAACCGTCTCAATTCCTGGGCATCGTCTCCGGCAACCGTCGCCGCTCTCATGCCGAGGTCGCTGACCGTGCCGACCGCATCGCGAGTGGCCTCGCCGAGCTCCGCGTCAAGCCAGGTGATTGCGTCTGCATGCTGATGCGCAACGACATCGCCTTCCTGGAGGCCGCCTATGCTGCGATGCGGCTCGGCGCCTATGGCGTGCCCATCAACTGGCACTTCAAGCCGGAGGAGATCAACTACATCCTGGAGGATACCGGCACCTCCGTGCTGATCGGACATGCCGACATGCTGCATGCCTTGCGCGGTGCCATACCGAACGGCGTCACCGTGCTCAGCGTGCCGACGCCGCCGGAAATCCTGTCCAATTACAAGATCGATCCAGATCATCTGAAGACTCCGGAGTTCGCCATGGATTTCGAGTCTTGGCTCGCCCAGCACCAGCCCTATGACGGCCCGGTCGTGCCGCAGCCGATGAGCATGATCTACACCTCGGGGACAACAGGCCATCCCAAGGGCGTCCGCCGCAATGCGCCGACGCCGGAGCAGCAGGCTGCCGGCGAGCGCATGCGCGCGATGATCTACGGCCTCAAGCCCGGCGCCCGCGCGCTGCTGCCGGGCCCGCTCTATCATTCCGCGCCCAACTCCTTCGGCATCCGCGCCGGCAAGCTCGGCGGCGCACTGGTGCTGATGCCGCGCTTCGAAGCCGAAGAATTTCTCGAACTCATCGAACGATACAGGATCGACACCATCTTCATGGTGCCGACCATGTTCATCCGCCTGATGAAGCTGCCGGAAGAGGTGCGCAGGAAATACGACGTCTCCTCGCTGCGCCACGTCATCCATGCGGCCGCGCCATGCCCAGCCGAGGTCAAACGCGCCATGATCGAATGGTGGGGACCGGTGATCTACGAATTCTACGGCTCGACCGAGTCCAGCGCGGTCACCTTCGCAACCTCGGAGGATGCGCTGAAGAAGCCCGGCACGGTCGGCAGGATCTCGCCCGGCGCGGAATTGCGCTTCATCGGGGATGACGGCCGCGTGCTTCCGGTGGGCGAAGTCGGCGAGATCTATTCGCGCATGGCTGGGATGGCCGATTTCACCTACCACAACAAGCCGGAGAAGCGCGCCGAGATCGACCGCGATGGCTTCATCACCTCCGGTGATGTCGGCTACATCGACGAGGACGGTTACGTCTTCATCTGCGACCGTAAGCGGGACATGGTGATCTCAGGCGGCGTCAACATCTATCCGGCCGAGATCGAATCCGTGCTGCACGCAGTGCCTTGCGTGCATGATTGCGCCGTGTTCGGCATCCCCGATGCCGAGTTCGGGGAGGCGCTGATGGCGGTGGTCGAACCGCAAGTAGGCATCACGCTCGAGGCCGCCGATGTGCGGGCGCGCTTGAAGGCTTCGCTCGCCGACTACAAGGTGCCGAAGCACATCGAGATCCGCAGCGGGCTGCCGCGCGAAGATTCGGGAAAGATCTTCAAGCGCCGCCTGCGCGATCCCTATTGGGAGCAGGCCGGACGCAAGATCTAGCCGGCTGAGCGAGCCGATACCCGGGAGACTGAGAGCCAGGGTCCCGGATGTCCGCTTCGCGCGTCCGGGCTTCGTTTTGTGGGTATCGAGCCGTCTTCGCAGAGACAGATTTCGAACCTATATAGACGGCGTCATCCACCATCGGATCATCCCATGGCTCCCGTTTCCATCCTGCTCAACCTGCTCTGGATCCTCATCGGCGGCGCCTGGATGGCGTTCGGCTGGTTGATCGCCGCGGTCATCATGGCCATCACTATCATCGGCCTGCCCTGGGCGCGGGCGGCCTTCAATATTGCCGTCTACACACTGCTGCCATTCGGCTCGAGGGCGGTGCGGCGCGACGAGGTCACCGGGATGAGCGATATCGGCACCGGCCCGCTCGGGGTGATCGGCAACGTCATCTGGTTCGTGCTCGCCGGCTGGTGGCTGGCGCTCGGCCATCTCCTCACCGCCCTGGTTCTCGCCGTGACCATCATCGGCATCCCCTTCGCCTGGGCGCATTTGAAGCTCGCAGGCATCGCGCTGTGGCCGATCGGCAAAGTGATCGTGCCGGCTTAGGCCGTCGACCCATCAATGTCGGCCTCCGGCGGCAGAGCGGAAGTGGCCCAGCTTGCGGGCGTCGTCGGTTGATGACCTAACTCGGACCTCAACCAAGATCGGAAAACTGTTCGCTCCGCATCGACGCTGGCGATACAGCGCGTCATCTCGTCCGCGCGGGCCGCCACTGCAAGGAGCAATCACTCTCGTCGCTCTCAGGACCGAGTGAGTTGGCTAGGGCGCCACGTCGTACTCAGTTCGTCAATACTTCTTACGGTAATTCCCCGGAGTTGCTGTTTTGTCAAACCCGGTCTGGGATGTGGCATTCGACGCCTCCGCTGTGGGCAACACACCCGCGCTGCAATCGAATCGTACTTTGAGTTGGAGATGATCATGCGCAACATCGTACTGGTGATGGTATTCGTGGTCTCGCTGGCGGCTCCGGCTTTGGCCCAGAAGTCCGAGATTGAAGCGATCAACACCAAATTTATTGAATTCTTCAACAAGGGCGATTTCTCCGGTATCGGCTCGCTCTATAGCGCTGATGCGATCGCGATGCCGCCCGGCTCCTCGATGGTGCAGGGCCGAGCAGCCATCGAAGTAATGTGGAAAGGCATGGCGGATCAAGTCAGCGACCCGAAGCTCACAACTGTTGACGTGAAGTCGCTCGGCCCTTCGGCGGCACGCGAGATCGGCACGTTTGCTCTGAAGACCAAAGGGCCGACACCGCAGGAAGTGACCGGGAAGTACGTCGTTGTTTGGGAAAAGGTCGGAAATGACTGGAAGCTCGCCACCGACATATGGAACGAGGGCAAGTAGGCCGCCCGTCGGCGTACATGTCCGTTATTGGGCGAAGTCACGGCCCGTGTCATGGAGGTCCGGCTCGGTCTGCTCAGTGAGGCAAGGCAACAGCTATCTGCGCACGAGATCGAGAAAGTCTCGGCGCGGGTCCACCATGAGGCCGGATTCACATCGAGAAGTTCAACGGCCCGTTCCTATTCGGCGATAAGGCGATGGCAGCGGAGTATCGTGCCGGCTTCAAGTTCGCGATCGAGCGGGGCTGGCTCGAGTTGCACGAGAGTGACACCTACGTGAAGTTCACCCAAGCCGGCGCCGGTCTGTTCGTTTAAGGTCGGCGGTTCCGCCGGCGGCTTTCGCGTCACATCATCTTCAGACGCTGGACGGCACGTCGTTAAAACAAACGCCGACTTGCTACATTGCCATTCACTGCCGAGGGCGGCACTCGAGACAGGCCGGGGAGCAGCGGCCACGACCAATAAAACAGCCGTGGCGGCCACGCAATTTGCGATGACGAGCGTGCGTCCTTTGCGATTCCAAGTTGCGCCGATCATGGCCGTCGCTCCTTTTGCAGGTCAGTGAGGACGCTAAGCCGAGTTTGTTTCCGGCTGACTTCGTCGCCGCGCCGATCGGTCTCATTCACGCGGCAGTGATTGTTTGGGCGGAGCGGGTCGCCTGCTACCCTCCTGGGTGTACAGGTTGCGATCAGCTACTTCGACGGACGGTGGAACCGCCGGAATGAAATGCCTGCTCGGGCGACCTCAAGGCACCGGGCTTGAAGTCTCCGAATAATCCGCACTCTCAGTTCGCTCGCCGGCAAGGAGCGCAGCAACGAGAGGTGAATGTCGGGCATTGGAGGGACAGCAGACCGTTTGCCGGGCGGTACCAAAGCCCGACTTGGAGGCCCGCCTACACCGCCATCATCCGCTGGCCAAGATTATGTCGAAATCCGCGACCATCGCGTGCTTCTCGAGGTGGGATGGCGGCTCTTGCAAGTTGACGATCAGCCGGTCGGGGTGCGGAGCCGCGTTGAGCCAGCGGTCGGCCAGGTTTTCGGCTTCGCCCGCGAAATAGAGCTGGGTTACCAGGCGATCGAACCGGCCCTCGACGGTGAGGTGAATGTGCGGCGGCCTGATTTCGCCTTCTGCCGTCGGATAGCGGCCCGGTTTTATCGTACGAAAACTGTAGCAGCCGGACGCGTCTGCGGTCAGGCGCGCGAAGCCCTTGAAATTGGGATCGACCGGCGCTGGGTTCATATCGCTCGGATGACGATATTTCCCTGCAGCGTTTGCTTGCCAGATTTCGATGAGTGCATGCGGCACCGGCTTTCCAGAAGGAGTGAGCACGCGCCCCCTGACATAGATGAGCTGGCCCTGCGCCTCGGCGGCGCTGCCCATTGGGCGCGCCAGATTGGTTGCCAGATCGGGACGCTCCCGAATTGGATAGAACGGGCCGACGATCTGCGGCGGCGTGATCGCAAATGCTGCTTCATCGCGGCGGCCCGTCCGGCCTTTGGGTCCGGCATCGCTCATTAGGGTAGCTTGATGTCCGCGTCCTTGACGATCTTGGCCCAATGGGCAACATCGGACCGGATTCCATCGCCAAATTCTGCGGCGGTGCCGCCGACGGGTACGGCTCCTATCTTGTCGAGCGAAGCGCGGATTTTAGGCTCAGCAAGAACCTTGTTGATCGCTTTGTTGAGCTGCAAGGTGATCTCCGCGGGCGTGCCTCGCCTGGCGGCAAAGCCGATCCAATCGGCCGTCACGAGATCTGGAAAGCCTGCTTCGGCCACCGAGGGAACGTTCTTGAGGGCGGCGATCCGCGCAGTCGCGGTGACGGCGAGGGCGCGCAGCTTGCCGGTCTCGATGAGGTCGATGACCGGAAGCGTGGTAACGAACATGTATTCAACGTTGCCGCCGATCAGATCGGCGATAGCCTGCGAAAACTGCTGATAGGGTACGTGGGTGGCGTGCACGCCGGCCTGCAATGCGAACATCTCGCCGATCAGGTGCGAAGGTGTGCCGAAGCCAGCGGACGCGAAGTTGAGTTTCCCGGGCTTGCTCTTGAGCAGCGCGACCAGTTCGGGCAGGGAATTGACGGACAACGATGGCGTGGTGACGAGCACCGTATAGGACGTCGATATCTTGACGACCGGATCGAAATCCGCGTCGGGTCGTGTCTCTGCCTTCGGAAGCAGGGTCGGAGTGACCATCATTGGCAAGCTCATGGTGAGCAGCGTATAGCCGTCCGCCGGACGGCCGCTTACGTCATTCATTGCGATGGTTTGCAAAGCGCCCGGCCGATCTTCCACGACGAGCCGCCAACCTTCGTTGGCCGCAAGTCCATCGGCCACCAGGCGACTGATGATATCGGGCGGCGTGCCGGCACTCGTCGGGACGACAATTCGAATGAGGTTGGATGGATAGGGTTGCGCGGCGACCTGATGGGCCGACAACGATGCTGCAAGGGCCCCCAGCAGGAACGTGCGACGGGGCAAGCGGAAGTGCGGTGTCTCCGACATGGTGCTGCTCCAAAACTCGCAAGTGAGAAGTCACTATCGATTTGCAGCTTGTTCCTGATACCTATATATGGAAAGTTCTATTTTCCGATCCTTCTATTCCGTTTCGGAAAGGGTCGCATGTTCGACGCATCCCAGATTAGTCAGCGTATCAAGCTGCGGCAGCTGAATGTCTTCATCGCTGTCGTCGAGCACGGGAGCATGGCGAAGGCGGCCGAGCACCTTGCCATTTCGCAGCCCGTCATTTCCAAGATGATCGCGAGCCTCGAGCAAACGCTTGGCCTTCCGCTCCTCGAGCGAAGCCGTCTCGGGGTGGCGCCTACGCTTTATGGCGAGGCGTTGCTCAAACGTAGCATCGCCCTGAGCAACGATTTGCGCAGTGGCGTGGACGAGCTGCAAGCGCTGGCTGATCCGACAACCGGCGAATTGCGCATCGGCAGTACAGAACCTGTGATGGCTGGCCTGCTGCCTGCCATCATCGATCGGCTATCCCGGCAATATCCGAGGCTCGCGCTTCATATCATCGAGGGCGAACCGCCGGAGCTTCAGGATCGGCATCTGCGCAACCACGATATCGATCTGATGATCGGACGGCTGCCGAGCCCGGCGCCCGCTGCTGACACCGATGTGCGGGAGCTGTTGCACGAAAGCGGCGTCGTCGTTGCAGGCTTGAACAATCCGTGGGTGCAGCGGCGCAAGATCCGCCTCGCCGAGTTGGTCAACGAGCGCTGGTGCCTGCCACCGCGCGAAAGTTTTCCGGGCGGCTGGATTGCCAATGCATTTCACGCGTCCGCACTCGAGGTGCCGCGGCCCAGCGTGACCGTGTACTCGATCCTCATGCAGTCGGCATTGCTGTCATCGGAGCGCTTCCTGAGCTTTCTTCCGGCATCGATGCTGCATTTCAGCGCCAAGCGGCTGTCGATGAAAATCTTGCCCGTCGAAATGCCTGCGCAGATGTGGCCGATCGGAATCATCACGCTGAAGGGCCGAACTCCCAATCCAGCGCGGCGGCTATTCATCGACTGCGCGCTGGAGATAGCCAAGCCGCTCGCTGGCAAGCGAACACCCTGACCGGCAAATTCAGGCGATGCACTTCCGCTAATGGTCCCACAGCGGACTTTTCCGGTCGCCATCAAACGCGCAGCGCAAGCACAAATTTGCATCTCGACAGGCCGATTCGAAACTGCGAAGGGAAAGGGATTGAATTCATTATCTTAGTAGAGGGCGAACAATGATTAGGATCATTCTTTCTGGCGTCGCCTCAGTCCTGTTCATCCAAGCAGCCATTGGCCAACAGTACGGCACCGCAAGTGAGGCGCGCGCCATGCTTGAAAGGGTCGTCTCCGGCATTAAGGCCGACCCGGCTGCAACAATCGAAAAAATCAATAAGAGCGACCCGAGCTTCAGCGACCGAGACTTGTATCCGACCTGCGCGGGCCCGGACGGCAAGATGGTGGCCAATCCCAACCGTGCGCGCCTCGGCCTTGTTCAGAAGGATAGTAAAGACGCCTCGGGCAAGCCGTATAGGGAAGAACTGGCGCGCGCCCAAGAGGGACTTTTTTCAGAAGTCAGCTATCTCTCGCCACGTCCCGGTGCTGACAAAACACCCGTTTCGAAGGTCGCTTTCGTTACGAAAATCGCGGGATACATTTGTCTTGTAGGGTGCTCACCATAGGTCGAGTGCCGTCTGGATTTTGCGCTGAGGGTCCTGCCTTTCAAGAAGATTATCCTGCAATCCATTTTGAGGTGTCGGAAATGCGTCGGTCTATTGCTATTACAACCATGTTGCTCAGCCTTCAGTCAGCCTCGGCGGGTCCAATGCCTCCGGATAAAGCTGAGGCGGTTAAGGCAATGGGCGCTGTGATAAATGCTCCCGAAACCGGGAAGTTGTACGCGCCGCTGCAAGCGAAAGAGCCGTATGAAAACGTAACAGTCGATCGAAACATCAAGTACGGCCAACACGAGCGAAATCTGCTGGACGTGTTTCGGGCAACGACCCCCGAGGCTCGTCCCGTTCTCATCTTCGTTCACGGCGGCGGATACGAGAGGGGCGACAAGCGCGCCGGCTCAAGCCCCTACTATGACAATGTCATGTTGTGGGCGACGAAGAATGGCATGGTCGGAGTCAACATGACCTACCGCCTCGCGCCCGACTATCCCTGGCCCGCGGCGGCGGCCGATGTCGCGTCGGCAGTGGCATGGACAAAGGAGAAAATCCGGGACTACGGGGGCGATCCAAATCGCATTTTTCTGATGGGGCACTCTGCCGGGGCATCGCACGTCGGCAGTTACCTAGCGCGCGCAGCCGTGCCCGTGGTCGTCGGTGCAATACTTGTGTCCGGCACATATGACCTTCGTCCCCAAATCGAAGTGGCGGGGCAGAAATCCTATTTCGGCGCGGATACCGAATTATGGCGGGAGCGATCCTCGCTAAATGGCTTGGCCCAATCAAAGCTGCCATTGTTAGTCGTGCGCGGAGAAATTGATGTTCCGTACTACATCGATCAAGCAGAAACTCTGAAGACTGCGATGTGTGCTAACAATCACTGTCAAACGTTTGCGGTGCTGAAAGGCCATAGCCACATGTCGGAAATTTACTCAGTGAATACGGAAGACACGACTCTTACAGATACAATCCTCGCGTTTGTAAAGGGACTGAAATAGTCGCGTCTGATTAGCGATCATCGGCGGCGGACGAATTCACATCGCGCCCCGTTCGCGCATTGGGCTTTATGGTGCGGGGCTGCGGCACGCCGCGTAAACTTCGGGCATCTTTCGGTTAACGATGATGGCCGCTACTGGCCCGTAGTGACCAACTCCGAGAATACCGTTTAGGTCGGGCCCGGCATTCCGGCCACCGTTGGTTGGCCACCCCCAAGTAGGCAGAGCGACGAATCACGAGCAGTCGGGGTGCCCAGTTCGGACACGCTCCAACGCCTTCGCATAATTACTCGCGTTGCCAGGCGGGCAAATCACGCCACATGTAAGTCAAGGGCAGGGGACGGAAAAATTCCGATTGACCGAATTCGTGTTTTCGGGTAAACCGCAAAACATCCCGGCCCGTCAAAGGGACGTTTCGCGATCGTCACGATACGTCGGCCGGGATGCGATGGACGCGGCAGCGCCGGCGCGTGACGAGGTGGCAGGGCGGGCTAGGCCTGTGAGCCATCGCGATCCGCGGGATCGACACGGCGCGGTCACAGCGTTTCCTTTCGAGTTCGGGGGCGAGCACGCGCGAGCTTCCGAATGGGTTTGGGAGGGACGTCCGCGGACGGCAAAAGCGTGTGGTCCTGACGCCGGGGGTCTGTGCGTCAAGGCTTGCGGTGGTGAAGCGGCCCGACCGGGCGCGTGCATCTTTGATCCGCAAGGCGACGGGGGCAATAGTGCATCGCTCCCCGAGGAGAGCGCGCCATAGGCCGTAAAACCATTGCGCAGGGAAGGCCGGGGATGTCCCGGCGTCACCTGTGGTCACCCCGCGTGCGTTTTTCGCGTGCGGACCCTGGGTGCCAGCCGGCGCCCGGCCTTCCCTGCGCCCTCTCTTCCTTCTCGATGAGGGTGAAGACGGATAGCAAACCTCGGGCCCTGCGCCGCGAGCGCGAGAACGTGTGTGCGCGCCGCTCTGCGAGACCCATCCCTGCCACGGTCAGCCATGTTGCCGCGCCGCCACCAAGTTCATCTTGCACTGCGGCAGAAAAATATCGCACACTCGCTCCTGCCGGGCATCCAAGCGAGCTCGAACCAAGGAGCGAGCCATGTCCCTCCAGACCATACCATCCGACGCCACCGAGCATCGCCCCAACCGTCCCGAGGACGTCCAGGCCATGGAGGCCGAGGCCCGGCTGCGGGACGACATCCGCCTGCTCGGGCGCATCCTGGGCGATACCGTGCGCGACCAGGAGGGCGCCGAATTGTTCGATCTGGTCGAGCGGATCCGCCAGACCTCGATCCGATTTCACCGCGACGAGGACCGGCTCGCCCGCCGCGAGCTCGAGCAGATCCTCGATGGCATGTCGATCTCCGAGACCGTGCGGATCGTCCGCGCTTTCAGCTATTTCTCCCATCTCGCCAACATCGCCGAGGACCAGAACAACATCCGGCAGATGCGCGCCCGCACTGCGGGCAAGAACGGCGGCTCCGGCGTGCTGGCGGAAACGCTCGCCCATGCCAAGGCGGCGGGCATCGGCCCCGACGCGCTGCGCAATTTCTTCAAGACCGCACTGGTCAGTCCGGTGCTGACCGCGCACCCGACCGAGGTCCGCCGCAAGAGCACCATGGACCGCGAGATGGAGATCGCAGCCCTGCTCGATCGCCGCGAGCGCGTCGCCCTGACCGCCGAGGAGGCCGCCGCCAGCGACGAGCAGCTGCGCCGCGAGGTGCTGACGCTGTGGCAGACCAACCTTTTGCGGCGGACCAAGCTCACGGTGCTCGACGAGGTCGCCAACGGCCTGGCGTTCTACGACTACACCTTCCTGCGCGAGGTGCCGCGCCTGATCAACGCGCTCGAAGATCGGCTGCAGGAGGGCGGCGAGCAGGCGGCGGGCGAGCTCGCCTCGTTCCTGCGCATGGGCAGCTGGATCGGCGGCGACCGCGACGGCAATCCCTTCGTCACCGCCGACGTCATGCGCGGCACGCTGCGGTTGCAGTCGAGCCGGGTGATGCAGTTCTATCTCAACGAGCTGCACGTGCTCGGCTCCGAGCTGTCGATCGCCGCGCATCTCGCCGATGTCTCCGAGGAGCTGCGCACGCTGGCGGAGCGCTCGCCGGATACTTCGCCGCACCGAAGCGGCGAGCCTTATCGCCTCGCGGTCTCCGGCATCTATGCGCGCCTCACCGCGACCGCCGAAAAGCTGGAAGTCGAGATCACGCGGCGGCCGGTCGGCAAGGGCAAGCCTTACGAGAGCGTCCGGGAGCTGCAGGCCGATCTCGACGTGCTGCACCGCTCGCTGATCTCGAACAACGCCCGCGTCATCGCCCGCGGCCGGCTGCGGCTGCTCCGGCGCGCGGTGGATTGCTTCGGTTTCCATCTGGCGCGGCTCGACATCCGCCAGAACTCTGCCGTGCATGAGCGCACCATTGCCGAGCTGATAGATGCTGCCAACCCCGGCATGTCCTATCTCGCGCTCGGCGAGGACGCCCGCATTTCGCTGCTCACCAACGAATTACGCTCGACGCGCGCGCTGGTCTCGCCATTCGTCAAGTACAGCGACGAGACCATGGGCGAGCTCAACGTGTTCCATGCCGCCGCGGAAGCGCATGCGAAGTTCGGTTCGGACGCGATTCCCCAATGCATCATCTCGATGTGCAAGGGCATGTCGGACATGCTCGAGGTCGCGGTGCTGCTCAAGGAGGTCGGCCTCGTCCATCCCTCCGGCCGCAGCGCCATCAATATCGTCCCCCTGTTCGAGACCATCGAGGATTTACAGGCCTCCAGCAGCATCATGGACCGCATGCTGTCATTGCACGATTACCGCCGCCTCGTCGACAGCCGCGGCTGCGTGCAGGAGGTCATGCTCGGCTATTCCGACAGCAACAAGGATGGCGGCTTCGTCACCTCGGGCTGGGAGCTCTACAAGGCCGAGATCGGTCTCGTCGACGTGTTCGAGCGTCACGGCGTGCGCCTGCGCCTGTTCCACGGCCGCGGCGGCTCGGTCGGCCGCGGTGGTGGTCCGAGCTATGATGCCATCATCGCGCAGCCCGGCGGAGCGGTGAACGGCCAGATCCGCATCACCGAGCAGGGCGAGATCATCTCGTCGAAATATTCCAACGCCGAGGTCGGTCGCAACAATCTGGAGATCCTCGCTGCGGCGACGCTGGAGGCGAGTCTGCTGAATCCGCGCCAGAGCGCGCCGCGCCGCGAATATCTGACCGCGATGGACGAATTGTCGAAACTTGCCTTCAGGGCTTATCGCGGCCTCGTCTACGAGACCGATGGCTTCGTCGACTACTTCTGGTCATCGACCGTGATCAACGAGATCGCGACGCTCAACATCGGCAGCCGCCCGGCCTCGCGCAAGAAGACGCGCGCGATCGAGGATTTGCGCGCCATCCCGTGGGTATTCTCCTGGGCGCAATGCCGCCTGATGCTGCCGGGCTGGTACGGTTTTGGCAGCGCGGTCGAGCAGTGGATCGCCGAGCATCCCGACAAGGGCATGCCGTTCCTGAAGGAGCTCTACCAGGAGTGGCCGTTCTTCCGCATGCTGCTCTCGAACATGGACATGGTGCTGGCGAAAAGCTCGATCGCGATCGCCTCGCGCTATGCCGAGCTCGTGCCGGACGAAGCCCTGCGCGAAAAAATCTTCGGCCGCATCCGCCGCGAATGGCATTCCTGCATCGAGACGCTGCTCGACATCATGGGCCAGGATCGGTTGCTTCAAAGCAACCCGCTGCTGGAGCGCTCGGTGCGCCACCGCTTCCCCTATCTCGATCCGCTCAACCACGTCCAGGTCGAGCTCTTGAAGGAGCATCGCGCGCAGAACCCGGACGAGCAGGTGCTGCGCGGGATCCAGCTCACGATCAACGGCATCTCGGCGGGCTTGCGGAATACGGGGTGACCTCGTCGTTCCGGGACGATGCGAAGCATCGAACCCGGAACCTCGAGATTCCGGGTTCGGCTCTTCGAGCCGCCCCGGAATGACGGCACTATCTCACGGCTTCATCGCGCCCTGCACGCTGGTGTAGACGGCATAGAGCGATGTCGAGCCGCAAATATAGAGCCTGTTTCGCTGCTGGCCGCCGAAGCACAGATTGGCGACTGTTTCCGGAATATGGATCTTGCCGAGCAATTCGCCCGATGGCGTATAGCAGCGCACGCCGTCTTCGTTCGGGTCGCCCCAGCCCACCGAACACCAAACCCGTCCTTCAGTGTCGCAGCGGACGCCGTCGGTGATGCTCGGTTTTGGCATGTCAGCGAAGACCTTGCTGTTCGACACCTTTCCCCCGGCCACGTCGAGATCGAACACGCGGATATGGGACGGGTTGTCCGGCCCATCGGTGAACCCGGTGTCGCAGATGTAGAGCTTCTTCTCATCCGGCGAGATAGCGAGCCCGTTGGGCTCCACAAAATCGTCGACGACGACTTTGACCTCTCCGGACTTCGGATCGACCCGGTAGACGTTCTTCTTGTCCTGCTCGGGCTCGGCCTTGATCCCTTCATAGAAGCCGCCGATCCCGTAGGCAGGATCGGTGAACCAGATCGCGCCATCGGCCGTCACCACCGCATCGTTGGGCGAGTTCAATCGCTTGCCGTTGAACTTGTCGGCGATGATGGTGATCGAGCCGTCGAGTTCGGTCCGAGTCACGCGCCGACCGCTATGCTCGCATGTGATCAGACGTCCTTCGCGATCGATGGTGTTGCCGTTCGAGTTCATCGAGGGCTGACGGTAGACGCTGAGGTGACCGTCATCCTCGGAGAAGCGCATGATGCGGTTGTTCGGAATGTCGCTGAACAACAGGTAGCGCCCGGCGGCGAAATACACCGGACCCTCGGCCCAGCGGAAGCCGGTGGCGACCCGCTCGACGGCCATGGTGCCGGCGAAGGCCGGAAAGCCGGAGGGCCCGAAGGATGGCGGCCCCTTCTTGGTGGATTCCAGGTGGGAGTCCGGATAGCGGCTGCCCGGCAGTGGTCCCAAAGGCAACGGCGCCGTCGATCTCGTCGGCGCGCCTGTCTGGCCCAAGGGCGCGACGGAGGCTGCCAAGGCCGCGTTCATGGTAACGCCCGTCGCCGCGACTGCGGCCGCCGCGCCCTTCAACAGGGTGCGGCGCGCGAGAGAGGGTTCGCTGGATTCGGCAGAAATGGTCAGTGGTTTCGTCATAGTCGCCTCCCATTTTTTTGTTGGGAGGAAAACCATCCGCCTGCAATCGGGCGTAAAGCGGGCGATCCCGGCCGAACAACTGGAGACCGCGATGCAGCAATAGCTTGGACTCCAGCTAGACGGGATCCCAGGTGAAGATGTCGGCCGAGCGGTCGAGCTTGTAGAACGATCCCTTCAGTGCCGGCATGCCGTGTTCCGCGATCGACTGCGGCGTCCAGCCGTCGCTTCGCTGCACCGAGCGGATCGGACGGTTCTGGCTGAACAGGAAGATCTCGTTCATGCGCACGCCAAAGATCTGCCCGGTGACGTCCCTGGCGGAATCGCCCAGCAGATAGCCGCAGAGCGGGGCGATCTTCTCCGGTCCCATCTGCTTGATCTTCTCGACCCGCGCTTTTTCGGCTTCGGTCTCGGTCGGGATGGTGCCGATCATGCGGGTCCAGGCGAACGGCGAGACGCAGTTGGAGCGAACGTTGAAACGGCCCATGTCGAGCGCGATCGACTTGGACAGGCCGACGATGCCGAGCTTGGCGGCGGCATAGTTGGCTTGGCCGAAATTGCCGATCAGGCCGGAGGTCGAGGTGAAATGGACGAAGGAGCCCGACTCCTGCTCGCGGAAGATCCGCGCCGCGGCGTGGGAGACATAGAACGAGCCCATCAAATGCACCTTGATGACCGCCTCGAAGGCCTCCACGCTCATCTTGTGGAAGATCATGTCGCGCAGGATGCCGGCATTGTTGACGACGCCGTCGAGCCGGCCGAAATGGTCGGTCGCGGTCTTCACGATCTTGCTCGCGGGAATGGCTTCGGCCACCGACTCGAAATTGGCAACGGCAATGCCGCCGCGCTTCTTGATCTCCTCGACCACTTCTTCGGCGGGCGCCGCGTTCGAGCCGGCCCCATCAGCGGCGGCGCCGGGATCGTTGACGACGACCTTGGCGCCTTCCGCGGCGCAAAGCAGCGCGATCTCCCGCCCGATGCCGCGGCCTGCGCCGGTGACGATGATGACCTTGTCTTGCAGTGATTTCGTCATGTGGGTTCTCCGTGTTGTTTCCGCGGTCGCGGCAACCCCAGTTCGTCACGCGCGGGCTTGACCCGCGCATCCATCTTCAGAAGAGGATGGATTGCCGGGTCAAGCCCGGCAATGACGGCTGGGCATTGCCGAGCCGCCTTACCTCTCGTTCGTAAACACGATCGTGCCACTCGCCGCGAACATGCCGCCGACGCCGTGGCACACCGAAACCTTCGCGTTCGGCACCTGTGCCGGCGCGATGCCACGCATCTGCCGCACGCTCTCCTGGAGCGCGTACATGCCGTACATGCCCGAATGCATATAGCTCAAGCCACCGCCATTGGTGTTGAGCGGCAGCTTAGCCCCGGGCCGCGTGTTGCCGTCCGCAATGAACTTGCCCGTTTCCTCATAGGGCATGAAGCCGAGGTCGCCGAGCCCGAACAGCGGCAGATGTGCAAACGCGTCGTAGATCATGAGATGGTCGACGTCCTTGTGCGCGATGCCGGCCTCCTTGAAGGCGAGGGGCCCTGCGGTCTTGAACGCGCGCGAGGAATTGAACGTCTCCATCTGGCTGACCATCGGTGTTTCCACGCTCTCGCCAGTGCCCATGATGTAGACCGGCTTCCTCGGAAAATCCTTGGCTCGGTCGGCCGAGGTCAGGATCAGCGCGCCGCCGCCGTCGGTGACGAGGCAGCACTGGAGCAGGCGGAACGGATAGGCGATCATGCGCGAGTTGAGCACGTCCGCGACCGTGATCGGCTCCTTCATCATCGCGCGCGGGTTTTTGGCCGCCCATTCCCGCTGCACCACCGCGACCGAAGCGAGCTGCTCGTGCGTGATGCCGTAGGTCTTCATGAAGCGCAGCACGGGGATCGGGAACATGCTGGGCGGGCCGTAGACCCCATAGGGCGCCTCGAACTGGCCGTTAAGGCTGTCTGCCGGCGTCGAGCGCGGCAATTTGCCGATCATCGACTTGCCGCTCTCGGCATGGGTGATCAGCACGGTCTTGCACAGGCCGGCCTCGATCGCCGCGGCCGCGTGGCGCACGTGCAGCATGAAGGAGCAGCCGCCGACGGAAGTGCCGTCCACCCAGGTGGGCTTGATGCCTAGATAATGGCAGACCTGCTGTGGCGTTTCGACCGCGGTCGCAAATCCGTCGATGTCGGAGAGCTTCAGCCCGGCATCGGCAATAGCATTGAGCGCCGCGTCGGCGTGGAGCTGGAGCTGCGAGGCATTGGGGATGACACCGAGCTCGGTGGTCTCGGCCGCGCCGACGACGGCAACCTGGTTCTTGCGCATGGCTTAGCCCTTCGCCGGACGAAAGACGGGAAGGGTGATGTTGTCGTCGAGCTTCTCAAAGGCGACCTCGAGCTTCATATCGAGCTCAAGCGCTTCTGGCGTCTGCGGACAGTCGATGATGTTGCTCATCATTCGCGGCCCCTCATCGAGCTCGACCACGGCGATCGCGTAAGGCGGCGTGAAGCCGGGCGCAGCGGGACGGTGGTTGATCACGTAGCTGTAGAGAAAACCATTGCCGCTCGCCTTGAACACCGAGACCTTGCGCGAGGCGCAGGACGGACAGAACGGGCGCGGCGGGAAGTAGATATGCGCGCAGGCGTCGCAGCGCTGGAGGCGCAATTCGCCCGCCTTCGTGCCGTCCCAGAAATGCTGGGTCTCTGGCGTGGGTTTCGGTCGCGCGCGCTGCGGTTCGGCCATATCGGCAGCTCCTCCCAAGAGACAGGCTTCGCGCCCGCCTGTTTCGATCTTGATGCGACAATCGACTATAGTGCGTCAACGGTCCAGCAATGCGCATGCATGCCATCATGCGCACAATGCTTGTGTCGACCTCGGCCGGCGCTATAGATTGCGCGCGCCAATATTCCGTGAGACAGACATGCCCGATTTTCCGACACTGGCGAAGCTCGCCGGAGACCTCGAAGGCGGCCGCACGACCTCCCGTAAGCTGGTGGAGGCGTGCATCGCCAGGATCGCCGATCCGGCCGGCGAAGGCCAGCGCGCCTTCATCCATGTCGACAAGGATGCTGCGCTCGCGGCCGCTGACGCGATGGACGGCTTGCGCAAGGCCAACGCGGCGCCGTCGCGCTATGCCGGCATCCCGATCTCGATCAAGGATCTCTTCGACATCAGGGGCCAGGTGACGCGCGCCGGCTCCCGCGCGCTCGACGATTCCTCACCGGCCGAGCAGGACGCGGTCGCAGTGGCCCGGCTGCGCAAAGCCGGTTTCGTCGTGATCGGGCGCACCAACATGACCGAGTTCGCCTATTCCGGCATCGGCATCAATCCGCACTATGGGACGCCGAAGGGCGCCTGGAACCGGGCAGAGGGCCATGTGCCCGGCGGCTCGTCCTCGGGCGCGGCAGTGTCCGTGCTCGATGGCATGGCGCATGGCGCCCTCGGCACCGACACCGGCGGCTCCTGCCGGATTCCGGCCGCCTTCAACGGCATCGTCGGCTACAAGCCGACGCAGCGCCGTGTGCCGCTCGACGGCGCGGTGCCGCTGTCGTTCTCGCTCGATAGCATCGGGCCGCTGGCGCGATCGGTCAGTTGCTGTGCCATACTCGACGCGGTGCTGGCCAACGAGCCGATCGTTCCGCTCAAGCCGCGGCCGATCCAGGGCTTGCGGCTGGCGGTACCGACCACGATCGCGCTCGACGACCTCGATGCACAGGTCTCCGAGACTTTCGAGCGCGCGCTGAAGGCGCTCGCCGATCACGGCGCCATGGTCGAGCGCATCGAAATGGCTGAATTCCGCGATATCGGCCCGATGAACGCCAAAGGCGGCTTTGCAGCTTCCGAAAGCTATGCCTGGCATCGCTATCTCATCACAGCGAAGGGCGACGTCTATGATCCCAGGGTCGCCGTGCGCATCATGCGCGGCGAGGTGCAGAGCGCGGCCGATTACATCGATCTGCTCAACGAGCGCCGCTCGCTGATCGCCCGCGTCAATGCGCGGATTGCGCCTTATGACGCGCTGGTGCTGCCGACGACGCCCAACACACCGCCGAAAATCGCCGATCTCGCCAACGACCAGGCATTCGCCCGCGAAAATCTCCGCGCCTTGCGTAATTGCAGCCTGATCAACCTGATCGACGGCTGCGCCATCTCGCTGCCTGCGCATCGCGAGGGCCACGTTCCTGTCGGCTTGATGCTGGCGGGGGCGGGCGGGACCGATCGCCGCATCTTCGAGCTTGCTGCCGGCATGGAGGCCGTAATCCGTGTTTGACCTGACCTTCACCGTCGACGCCCAGGACACCACAACGCCGCTGACGCTGGCGATCGACCAAGCCGTCATCGCCGGCTGGACCGGCCGCGATCCCGTCGCGCGCGACAAGCACATCGCCGAGCTCGAGGCCGTCGGCATCGCCCGGCCGGCCTCAACGCCGATCTACTATCGCGTCTCGGCGCGGCGGCTGACGATGGAAGACCGCATCGAATGCACCGGCGGCGATTCGTCCGGCGAGGTGGAGTTCGTGCTGCTCGGGTGGCAGGGCCGCATCTTCGTCGGCTGCGGCTCCGATCACACCGACCGCAAGGTCGAGGCCTATAACGTCACAGTGTCCAAGCAGATGTGCGACAAGCCGATCGCGTCGACGCTGTGGGAGCTCGAGGACGTCATCGGCCATTGGGACAAGATGATCCTGCGCTCCTACGCCACGATCAACGGCGAGCGCGTGCTCTATCAGGAGGGCACCCTCGACGCCATGCTCCCGGTCACTGAGCTCATCGCACGCGGCTTTCCGGGCGGGAAGCTGCCCGACGGCTGCGCCATGTTCGGCGGCACCTTCGCCGCTAAGGGCGGCATCCGCCCTGCCGACCGGTTCGAATTCGAGCTGGAAGATCCCGTGCTGAAGCGAACGATCAAGCACGGCTATGACGTGGTGATGCTGCCCGTGAGGGGTTAATGCTCTCAACCATCATTGCGAACGCAACTATCTCCGCGTCATTGCGAGGAGTCCTTGCGACGAAGCGATCCAGACTGGTGCCGCGGCGGGATTGTGGATTGCTTCGCGAAGCTCGCATTGACGGAGAGACAGTCATCGGAAATCGGGTGGCAGGGTGAACCTCGGACTGCAAAGGTGATTGTTATGACAATGACCGCACGCAAATCACCCCAGAAGCCATCCGCCGACCTTTCCGCCCACGTCAACGCCCTCGACTGGCCGCAAATCACCGCCGAACTCGACGCCCAGGGTTGCGCCGTCCTGAAAGACCTGCTGACGCCGGAGCAATGCCGTAGTATCGCCGCGCTCTATCCAGACGACACGCACTTCCGCAGCCGCATCGTCATGGGGCGCCACGGCTTTGGCCGCGGCGAATACAAGTACTTCTCTTACCCGCTCCCCGACCCGATTGCGCAATTGCGCCCGGCGCTTTATGCGCGGCTTCAGGGCGTCGCCAATCGCTGGAACGAGGCGATGGGGATCGACATCCGCTATCCGGCCGCGCATGCGGCGTTCCTCAAGCGCTGCCACGAAGCAGGCCAGAGCCGGCCGACGCCGCTGCTGCTGCAATATGAGGCCGGCGACTACAATTGCCTGCACCAGGATCTGTATGGTGAGCATGTGTTCCCGATCCAGGTCGCGATCCTGCTGTCAGAGCCGGGGCGCGACTTCGCCGGCGGCGAGTTCGTGCTGACCGAGCAGCGGCCGCGCATGCAGTCGCGCGCCGAGGTGGTGCCGCTGGCGCAGGGCGACGCTGTCGCCTTCGCCGTGCATCACCGCCCGGTGCAGGGGACACGCGGGACATACCGGGTTAACTTGCGTCACGGCGTCAGCCGGATTCGCTCCGGCCAGCGCCACACGCTGGGTGTGATCTTCCATGATGCCAAATGAGTGAGGCGATTGACTGCGGATTTGTTCGATAGCGTCGCCGAGGCGCAGCCATCGCGCGAGGAGATCGCCGACGGCGCCGTGCTTCTGCGCGGCTTCGTCACGCCGATCGAGAGCGAGCTGATCGAAGCCGTGCGCGCCATCGTGGCGCAATCGCCGTTTCGGCGCATGACCACGCCCGGCGGCTATCAGATGTCGGTGGCGATGACCAATTGCGGCAAGCGCGGCTGGATCACCGATCACACCGGCTATCGCTATGATCCGATCGATCCGCGAACCGGCGCGCATTGGCCGGCGATGCCCGCAGTGTTCCGTGATCTCGCCCGCCGCGCGGCGGAGCAGGGCGGCTTCAAAGACTTCGCGCCCGATGCCTGCCTCGTCAACCGCTACGAGCCCGGCACGCGGCTGTCGCTGCATCAGGACAAGGACGAGCTCGACTATTCGGCCCCGATCGTCTCGGTCTCGCTCGGCCTGCCCGCAACCTTCCTGTTCGGCGGCATGGCGCGTAGCGACAAGCTGCGGCGTTTCCGGCTCGTCCATGGCGACGTCGTGGTCTGGGGCGGGACTAGCAGGCTCGCTTATCACGGCGTCGCGCCGCTCGCCGACGGCGAGCACGCGCTGCTCGGCCAGGAGCGAATCAATTTGACGTTTCGACAAACACGCTAGTCCATCCCCTCATCGTGAGGAGCTTGCGAAGCAAGCGTCTCGAAGGATGAAGGCCCGAGCCGCCGCAGCGGAGGCCCTCATGGTTCGAGACGGCGCTTCGCGCCTCCTCACCATGAGGACAACTACGGCTTTGGCGGGTGAATGAACGCCCAGGGACTGACTTCGGAGTCCCGCGTCACTTCCACCGAGATCAGATATGGCCCGCCATGTGCCAGCGCCTTTTCCATCGCCGCCTTGAACTGGTCCAGGGCGGTGACGCGCGCAGCGGCAACGCCGAAGGATTCGGCGAGCTTGACGAAATCCGGATTGACGAGATCCGACGCCACCACGCGGCCTTCAAAACGTTCGCGCTGGTCGCGCCGGACATTGCCGTAGGCGTTGTTGTTGAACACCAGCGTCACCACGCCGATGTTGAACTGCACGGCGGTCGAGAGCTCCTGCACGCCGAACATGAAGCCGCCGTCGCCGGTGATGGCGACGACGGGTTTGTCAGGGTTCGCGACCTTGGCGCCAAGCGCGGTCGGAAAGCCCGAGCCGAGCGTGCCCTGATAGCCTGACGTGATAAAGGTGCGCGGCTGATAGACCGGAAAGCCGTACCAGGAGGCGAAGCCGAACTGCGATAATTCATCTGTCACGATCGCATTCGCCGGCAGCACCTCGCGCAGGATGTTGAGATACGCCATCTGCGGCTGGATGCGCTGGATTTCCTGTTGCGCGGTTGCGGTGGCCTCGCGGATGTCTCCCCGCCGGCCGCGGCTTCTCGCATAGCCGGCCTTCTTCACGGCGGTGACGAGATCGGCCGTGCCAGCCTTGGCATCGGCGACAATGGCGGTATCGGAGGCGAGCCGGCGCATCTCGGCCGGATCGATATCGATCCGAATGGATCTCAATCCCTTCGGCTGATAGGGCCAGCGAAAGCCAGAGGCCGGCAGCTCCGCGCGGGTGCCGATTGCGATCATCAAATCAGTGTTCGACCACAGCTTATAGGCCGCGGCCATGGTGAGTCCGAGTTCGTGCGCATTGGAGACGATGCCGCGGCCGCTGCGGAAGGCAACGACGGGCGCATCGATCATCTCGGCGAGCTCGAGGATCTCCTCGCGCGCCCCGATCGCGCCGCTGCCGACGAAGATCATCGGCGCCTTGCTGGTCTTGATCAGCGCGGCGGCCTGCTTGATCAGGTCAGGATCAGGCTGCGGCGCGGGCAGCGGCTCCAGCACCTGTGCGGCCGCGGTTTCGGCGCGCTGGGTGAAGACGTCCCAGGGCATCTCGACAGACGCAGGCCCGCGCCGCCCCGACATCATCTCCTGAAAGGCGCGCGCGACGACCGTCGGCGCATTGCCGGGATATTCGACACGATCTGCCCATTTCACATAGGTGCGCAGGGTCGCGAGCTGGTCCGGCATCTCGTGCAGATGGCCGCGACCCTTGCCCAAAAATGGCGTCGGCACCTGGCCGGTGACGCAGAGCACCGGCTCGTTGCAGCCGAACGCGGTGAGCAACGCCGCGCTGGCGTTGAGCACGCCGGGGCCGGGCACCACGCTGAACACGCCGGGCTTGTCGCTGGAGCGCGCATAGCCGAACGCCATGTAGCCGCAGGCCTGCTCGTGCCGCGCGCCGATCACCTTGAGCTGGGCCTGGTGGAAGGCATCGAACAGGCCGTAGACCTGCGCGCCGGGCAGGCCGAACACGGTGTCGACGCCGTGGGCGACGAGGCCGCTTACGATCGCTTCGCCGCCGGTGAGGGTGGTCATGGTGCTATTCCACTTCGATGGTTGATCAGGCTTCGTCGACGACGCCGTTGCGCAAAAGCCCGATGCCTTCTGCTTCGATCTCGATCACGTCGCCGGGCTTCAGGTAGCGCGGCGGATCGAACCGCGCGCCGGCACCGGTCGGCGTGCCCGTGACGATGATGTCGCCGGGGACGAGGGTGGCAAAGGTCGAGATATAGCTGATGAGGTAGCGGAACGGGAACATCAAGCGGCTGGTGCGATCGTCCTGCCTGAGCTCACCGTTGACATGCGTGGTGAGGCGAATGTCGGCGATCTGGGATTCCGTTGTGTAGGGCACGAGCCATGGCCCAAGGCTGCCGCTGGAATCAAAGTTCTTGCCCTGCGTCACGTTAAACTTGGCATGACGCAGCCAGTCGCGCACCGAGCCTTCGTTGCAGAGTGTGAGCGCGGCGATGTGATCGAGCGCTGCGCTTTCCGGAATATGCCGGCCTTCCTTGCCGATCACCAGCACGATCTCGCCTTCATAGTCGAGCTGAGCGGAGGCGCGCGGCCGCACCAGCGGCGTGCCATGGCCGACGAAGGAGCGTGGGCTCCGCATGAACATGCTCGGGTATTTCGGCGCGTCCTGGCCGTCCTTGTACTCGGCGTTGCGGTCGGGATAGTTGACGCCGATGCAGATGATCTTTTCCGGCGCGGGCACTGGCGGCAGAAAGGTGATCTCGCGGAGGGCATGATCCGGCGTGCGGCCTGCGGCTTCCTCAGCAAAGCTCGTCAGCTTCCCGGCCGCGATCACCTCGCGCAGCGTCGGAAAATCCTTGGCGTGGCGCGCGGAGAGATCGACCACGCCGCTATGGACGACCGCGCCGTAGCGCGTTGCCCCCTTGACGGAATAGGTGGCGAGGCGACGGAGTGTCATCAGTCTGCCACCAGCACGTCGGCCACGAATTTCGGCTCGCGCACGGCCTGGCCAGTGAAGGGCGAGCCCTGCTCGAACCAGGAGCGCGGCGCGGGGGCACCCCACAGCGTCTGCCGGCGCGGATCGCGCAGCGACCAGCGCAGCGGCTCGTGGTCGTGATCGCCCGTGAAGTAGTCGCTGGTGTAGAGCTCGAGCCGGTGGCCGTCAGGGTCGCGCACATAAAGGAAGAACGCATTCGAGATGCCGTGGCGTCCGGGGCCGCGCTCGATGTTCTTCACGAAGCCCTGGGAGGCCATAACGTCGCAGAGATGGATGATGTTCATCGCCGTCGGCGTCCAATAGGCGAAGTGGTGCAGGCGAGGGCCCTTGCCGTTGGTGATGGCGAAGTCGTGGACGTTGCCCTTGCGATGCATCCAGGCTGCGGCGATACGTCCGTTCGGTCCGTCCTCCTCGGCATATTCGGTCAGGCGGAAGCCGAGCCGGGCGTAGAAATCGAGGGTGTCCTGCACCTCGGCGGCGAAGACGTTGAAATGGTCGAGCCGCTGCGGGTGGCAGCCTCTGTAGAGATCGTAGCGGCGCAAGAGGTGTGGGCGTCGGTCCATCGCTGCATAGAGCTCGATCTGGAAACCGAAGGGATCCGTGAATTGCAGAGTGCGGCCCTGGAACGGCTGGTCCGCGAAGCCGTAGGCGAGACCGTTCTCGGACAGGAATGCGGCCGCCTTGTCGAGATCCTTGTCGTTGCCGACCTTAAAGCCGAGCCGCGCGCAGGCGGGCGCTGCGGCCTTGCGCAGGACGAGCGAGTGATGCTGATGCTCTTCAGCTCCGCGCAAATAAACGACATTGTCGTCGGCGTCCTCCACATGCAGGCCAACGCTGGTCTCGTAGAACTCGCGGCTCAGCTTCAGATCGGTGACGTCGAGCACGACATGGCTGGAGCGGATGATGTTGAACGGCGGCTCGAAGACGTGTTGCGGTATGGGCATTTGCGTTTCCCCTCTCTCGGCTTCGTCATTCCGGGGCGTGCGAAGCGCGAACCCGGAATCCATTCATCCACGAACTCTGCTGCACAATGGATTCCGGGTTCGGCTCTTCGAGCCGCCCCGGAATGACACTGCGTTAAATTCCCAATTTCTGAATCTTGTGCGTGCCCCGCGCCAGCGAGACGTGCTTGGTTTCCATGTAGAAGTCGAACGAATAGTCGCCGCCGTCGCGGCCGATGCCTGAGGCCTTCATGCCGCCGAACGGCGTCGGCAGGTGGCGGACGTTTTCCGAGTTCAGCCAGATCATGCCGGCCTCCAGCGCGTCCGCGACGCGCAGGGCGCGGCCCATGTCGTTGGTCCAGACATAGCCGGTGAGGCCATAGCGAATGTCGTTGGCGATCTCGATCGCGTCCGCCTCGTCACGGAACGGCAACACGGTCAGGAAGGGGCCGAACACCTCCTCCTGCGCCACCCGCATCTTGCCATGCGCACCGGTCACCAGCGTCGGCTCGACGTAATGTCCGCCGCCGGGGCCGTCACAGGGCTTGCCGCCGACCGCGATCGTCGCGCCGTCCTGGCGCGCGACGTCGAAATAAGAGCAAACTTTTGCGAGGTGACGCTGGTGGATCAGCGGCCCGATCTCGGTTGCGGGATCGAGGGGGTGGCCGACCTTCAGCGCCTTCACGCGCGCGGTCAGCTTCTCCACGAATGTCTCGGCGATGCTCTGCTGAATCAGCAGGCGGCTGGAGGAGGTGCAGCGCTCGCCATTGAGCGAGTAGATCATGAACACCACCGCATCGAGCGCGCGGTCGAGATCGGCGTCATCGAACACGATCACGGGGTTCTTGCCGCCGAGCTCGAAATGCACGCGCTTCAAGGTCGGCGCGCCCTGGATCATGATCGCCGAGCCCGTCGCACTCTCGCCGACGAAGCCGATCGCCTTGATGGCGGGATGCTCGGTCAACGCCTTTCCGGCCTCTTCACCAAAGCCGTGCACGGTGTTGAGCACGCCATCGGGAATGCCGGCATCCTTGACGAGCTTCGCCAGAATGGAGGCCGTCACCGGTGACCACTCGGCGGGCTTGTGCACGACGGTGCAGCCGGCTGCCAGGGCAGGGGCGATCTTCCAGGTCGAGAGCATGAACGGCGTGTTCCACGGCGTGATCACGCCGACTGGGCCGATCGGCACGCGCGTCGAGACATTCCAGTGCTCGTCGCTCGGCGTGTTGAGGCCGTCGCGCGCCTCGGCGCATTTGTCGGCGAAGAACCGAAAATTCTCGGCGGCGCGGACGGCGGCCTTGGCCATGAAGCGATAGGCTTGGCCGCTGTCGATGCATTCGAGCACCGCGATGTCATCGGCATTGTCCTCGATCGCGTCGGCGACCCGATGCAGCAGCTTGCGCCGCATAGCCGGGCCCATATCGCGCCAGGATTTGAAGGCCAGCGCGGCAGCAGTGGCCGCACGATCGATGTCCTCGGCGTTGCCGCGGGCGACGCTCGCGAGCGTCGCGCCATCGATCGGCGACTTGGTCTCGAAGGTCTCGCCAGAGATCGAGGGCACGATCTTGCCGTCGATCGTGTGACCGATGCCGTCCGCGCGGAGCGTTTTCAGCAGCGGTGCGAGGCGGTCGCGGTTGGCCTGGAACACGTCGGCTTTTGGCGCGGGCTTATCCATTTGCGGCCTCCACTTTCAGGGCGTCGTGGATGTTGTTGCGCTTCCAGCTCGTGTCCTTGTCGTTGATCTGCATGTCGAACGACAAGGCGAACTTGCTGGCAGCGAAGACGGGATCGAGATGTTTTGAGAGCGCCTGGAACACGTGCTCGCCGGCTTTCTGGCGCGTCTTGAGATCGCGGCCCTCGCCGATGCGCAACACCATGTCGAGAAAGCCGTAGTCCTGCCGCGCGTCCGCGATCGCGTAATGCTCGCACCTGACGGCGCGAACGCGGATGCCGCCGAGCGGGAAGATGCCGGTCTCGACCGCTGCCTTGCGCACGACTTCACATACCAAACCCATGTCGAGGCGGCCGTCGAGATTGGCGGAATATTCGATGGTGAAATGCGGCATCGCGGTTTCACTCCCTGTCTTCTTGTCCGCCTAAGCGAAGTAGCAGCTCACCGAGCCGTAGGCGCCATAATCGGCCTGAATTGTGTCGCCCTTGCGGGTCTCGATCGGGCGGATGAAGGAGCCGGCGAGCACGACCTGTCCGGGCTCCAGCGCATGGCCGAGCGGTGCGATCTTGTTCGCGAGCCAGGCCACGGCGGTTGCGGGATGGTTGAGCACCCCGGCGGCAAGTCCGGTTTCCTCGAGCTGGCCATTCCGGAAACACAGCGCGCCGATCCAGCGCAAATCGGCGTCCAGCGGCCGTATCGGCCGCCCGCCGAGCACGATGCCGGCATTCGCCGCGTTGTCGGCGATGGTGTCGAAAATCTTCCGCGCCGCTTTGGTCCTGGCATCAACGCGCTCGATGCGGGTGTCCAAGATCTCCAGCGCCGGCAGCACGAAGTCGGTGGCGTTGAGCACGTCGAACATCGTGCAGCCGGGTCCTGAAAGGCGCTTGCTCATCACGAAGGCGAGCTCCGCCTCGACGCGAGTCGCGATGAAGCGCTCGGTCGGAACGAGGCCGCCGTCAGCAAAGAACATATCGTCGAGCAGCACGCCGGAATCCGGCTCGTCGATATCGAGCGCACTCTGCATCGCCTTCGAGGTCAGTCCGATCTTGTGACCTTTGACGATGCGCCCCTCGGCAATCTTGACGTCGACCCAAGCCTTCTGAATCGCGTAGGCGTCAGCGATGGTGATCCCAGGAAAATCCTGCGAGAGCTGCCGGATCTGCGTGCGAGTCTTCTCCGCCTGGTGCAGACGCCTTGCGCAAGCTTGGATATCGTCGTTGGAAAGCGCCATTTGTGATCTTACAAATCGTGGTGCCCGGAGATACTTAACATGTTAAGTGAATGCGTCAAACACAATTCGCTCTTGCTGCATTGCAAACATGTTGCGGCTTGAAAGGGTATCATGACGAAGAAACCCGCCGATCCCGCCGGCGAAAGCACGCCTGCCGCGCGGCAGGTGCCGATGCGCGACTTCTCGCGTTCACTGCCGATGTCGCTGCTGCGGGCACGCGAGGCGGTGATGCGGCAATTCCGCCCCTCACTGCGCGAGCACGGCTTGACCGAGCAGCAATGGCGCATCCTGCGCGCGCTGGCCGCCATCGAGGCGGCCGAGGTTACGGAACTCGCGCGCACGGCGTTCCTGCTCGGGCCGAGCCTCTCACGCATCCTGCGCGACCTCGAAGCGCGCAATCTGATCGAGCGCAAGACCGCCACGGCGGACCAGCGCCGCAGCATGGTCTCCATCTCGAAAGAAGGCTTGAAGCTGATGGCCTCCGTGGCTCCGACGTCGGAGGCGATCTATGCCGAGATCACGCGACGCTTTGGCGGGCGCAAACTCGTTGAATTGCAGGACATGCTAGGCGAGCTCGAACAGAGTCTCGCAGGGCTCGGCAGCGGCGAGGAGGCAAGTGCCGAGGAGTGAAAGCTGATATGCGCGAGCGCGCGGCGCGAGCCATGGACATGGCCGCGTTTTTTCGCTCAAAGTGCCGCCCAAGCCGATCGCTGCAAAATCGGCGCCGGGTAGAGGTAAGCAGACCGTCATGGTCACCATTCAAGTCCAGAAGCTGATCGACTTCGTCAGCGAGGTCTTTGCGCATGCGCAGTCCTCGCCGGAGGAAGCCAGGCGCATCGCCAGCTATCTCACCACAGCGAATCTGACCGGCCACGACAGTCACGGTGTGATCCGCGTGCCCGTCTATATCCGTTGGCAGAAATCCGGCGCGGTCGTGCCCAACCAGAACGCGGAAGTGGTGCTGGACACGCCCTCCCTCGCGGTGGTCGACGGCAAGTTCGGCTACGGCCAGACCGTGACGCCGCAGGCGGTTCGGATCGGCATCGACAAGTGCAGGAAGGCGGGGCTTGCCGCGGTCGCGCTGCGCAACGCCGGCCATATCGGCCGTGTCGGCGACTGGGCCGAGATGGCTGCCGCCGAAGGGCTGATCTCGGTGCACTTCGTCAATGCGGCGGGCTCGCTGCTGGTGGCGCCGTTCGGCGGCGTCGAGAAACGGCTGTCGACTGCGCCATATTGCGTCGGCATCCCCCGCGCGGGTCAGGATCCGATCGTGCTGGACTTCGCGACTTCGGTCGTCGCCGAAGGCAAGGTGCTGGTCGCAAGCCGTGGCGGCAAAAAGCTGCCGAAGGGCGCGCTGGTCGATTCCGACGGCAGCCTGAGCGAGGACCCAGTCGTGCTCTACGGCCCCTACACGCCGGAGGGACCGCGCGATCATACCAAGGGCACAGGCGCCATCCGTGCCTTCGGCGAGCACAAGGGATCGGGGCTCGCCTTCATATGCGAGCTCTTGGGCGGTGCGCTGACTGGAACCGGGGCCACATCGGGCGGGCGGCGCTTTGCCAACGGCATGCTGGCGTTCTATGTCGATCCGAAGGTGGTCGATACCTCCAACCTTTTCGACGGCGAAGTCTCGCGCTATGTCGATTTCATACGCGCCACCAAGCCGATGGCCGACATCGATCAGGTGCTGATTCCCGGCGATCCCGAGCGGAAAACCCGCGCGGAACGCACGAAACACGGCATCCCCTTGCCGGATGACACCTGGGCGGCAATAGTGAACACCGCCCGCGAGGTCGGCGTCAGCGAAGTCAGCATCCAAAGGGCGACCGCATAGGTCTTGCGCCCTTGGAGCGTAGCGCGGCGATCCAGTTCGCGGTAACAGCGGGGTTGTGCTGTCGCGGCGCTCGTCATGGTGACGAAGGTTCAAACAACAAAGAAGGAAGGCAACGTGGCGAACAAGGTCAAGGAAATCTGGAAGTCGGGCAAGGCCGTGGTCAACGCGTGGCTCGCTATACCCTCCGGCTTCTCGGCCGAGATGGTCGCGCAATGCGGCTTCGACAGCGTCACCGTCGACATGCAGCATGGCGTGCAGGACTATCTGTCAATGGTCCAGTGCTTCCAGGCCATGGACAAGCATCCGATCACCCCGATGGTCCGCGTGCCCTGGAACGAGCCCGGCATTATCGGCAAGGTGCTCGACGGCGGCGCCTATGGCGTGATCTGCCCGATGGTCAATACGCCGCAGGAAGCCCGGAACCTGGTCTCCTATTCGAAATATCCGCCGAAGGGCGTGCGCTCCAACGGTCCGATCCGCGCCGGCATGTACGGCACTGCAGGCTCCTACCAGAAGACGGCCAACGACGAGATCGTGCTGTTGCCGATGATGGAGACCAGGACCGCGGTCGAGAACATGGAAGCGATCCTCGACGTCGAGGGCATCGACGGCGTCTATATCGGCCCGTCCGACCTCGGCTTCTCCTACGGCCTCGAGCCCAAGCTCGACCGCAGCGAGCCCGAGATCCTCGCGATCTACGAGAAGATCATCAAGGAGTGCGGCAAGCGCGGCCTCAACCCGGGCATCCATTGCAGCGGCGCCGAAGGCGCAGCGCGCGCCATCAATATGGGCTTCAAGCTGGTAACGTTGTCGAACGAGGTCGGTCTGATGACGACCTACGCCAAGATGCAGGTGAATGCGACCCGCAAGGAATCAGGCGGGAAGGCGTAACAAACCCGCGAATGGCGAATGGGGAGTAGCGAACAGGGCTACTCCCCTTTTCCATTCGCCATTCGCTACTCACTACTCGCCTAAGGAGATACCCATGACCATCAGCCTCGTCATCCGCCTGCATCCCGATGATGGCGTGGTGATCGCGCGCGCGAGCCTGCCGCCCGGCACGATGGTCGCCGACGGCGTGATCACGGTCGATCGCATTCCCTCCGGCCACAAGGTCGCGATCAAGCCGATCGCATTGGGAGAGCCGATCAAGCGCTACGGCCAGATCATCGGCTTTGCCACGATGCCGATCGCGCCGGGCCAGCACGTCCACACGCAGAATTGCGGCATGGGCGATTTCGCCAAGGACTATGCCTATTGCGCCGACGTCAAGCCGACGCCGAATTTCGACCTGCCGGCGACCTTCGAGGGCATCCGCCGTCCGGACGGCCGCGTCGCCACGCGCAACTATATCGGCATCCTCACCTCGGTGAATTGCAGCGCGCATGTCGCCAGCCTCGTTGCCGACGTCTTCAAGAAGAATCCCTTCAGTGGCGACAACCCGCTGGCCGATTTCCCCAACGTCGACGGCGTGGTCGCGCTGACCCACAAGACCGGCTGCGGCATGACGCAGAACGAGCCGCTGGCGCTGCTCCGCCGCACGCTCGGTGGCTATGCGCGGCACGTCAATTTCTCTCACGTCATCGTGCTCGGCCTCGGTTGCGAGGTGAACCAGATCGGCGGCCTGATGGAAGAGCAGAAGCTCGCCGGCCGGCTGCGTGCGATGGACATCCAGGAGGTCGGCGGCACGCGCAAGACGGTGGAGGCGGGCATCGCCTTCGTGCGCGAGGCGCTCGCCGATGCCAACAAGGTCAGGCGCGAATCCGTGCCGGCCAGCGAACTCACCGTGGCCCTGCAATGCGGCGGCTCGGACGGCTATTCCGGTGTATCAGCCAATCCCGCGCTCGGTGCTGCCAGCGACCTCGTCGTCCGTCACGGCGGCACCGTGATCCTGTCGGAAACGCCGGAGACCTATGGCGCCGAGCATCTCTTGACGCGCCGCGCGGTCAGCCGTGAGGTCGGCGAGAAGCTGGTCGACCTCATGCGCTGGTGGGACGAATACACCGCGCGCGAAGGCGCTGAGATGAACGCCAATCCAAGCCCCGGCAACAAGGCCGGTGGCCTCACCACCATCCTGGAAAAATCGCTCGGCGCAATGGCGAAGGCCGGCACCACCAATCTCGTCGAGGTGCTGCGCTACGCCGAGCCCGTCACCAAGAAGGGTTTTGTCTTTATGGACACGCCCGGCTACGACCCGGTCGCAGCGACCGGCCAGGTCGCAGGCGGCGCCAATCTCGTCTGCTTCACGACCGGGCGCGGCAGTGTGTTCGGCTGCAAGCCGGCGCCGTCGATCAAGCTCGCCACCAACACGCCCATGTACAAGCGCATGGAAGAGGACATGGACGTCAATTGCGGCACCATCCTCGAAGGCGAGGAGAGCGTCGAGCAGTGCGGCCAGCGCATCTTCGATCTCATCCTCAAGACGGCGTCGGGACAGCCGACCAAGAGCGAGAGTTTTGACTTCGGCGGCGCCGAGTTCGCCCCCTGGGTGCTGGGCGCGACGATGTAGGGGGCGAATGGCGAATAGGGAGTGGCGAATACACGCACGCTTCCTCCATTCACTATTCGCTACTCACCACTCGCCCGTGCCGTAGGCACGCACTGCCCGTTGTTAGTGCTTGATCGCGCTCACATCAGGTGTTCTGCTCAAAAAAGCTGCTGGAGCACCGCACCCCGTGTCGATCTACGTCGCACTACACCACGTCACGCACTACAAATACGACCGCCCGATCGATCTCGGCCCGCAGACCATCCGGTTGCGGCCGGCGCCGCATACTCGCACGCCGATCCTGAGCTATTCGCTCAAGGTCACGCCATCCAATCATTTCGTGAACTGGCAACAGGACCCCCAGGGCAATTGGCTCGCGCGCTACGTCTTCCCGGAGAAGACGACCGAGCTGAAGCTCGAGGTCGATTTCACGGCGCAGATGACCGTGGTCAATCCGTTCGACTTCTTCGTCGAGCCTTATGCCGACAGTTTTCCGTTCGACTATCCGAAGGACCTGAAGACGGAGCTTGCGCCCTATCTCGAGACCATCAAGCCTGATCGCTTGTTTGCGCAATATCTCGATGCGATCCCACAGGAAGCGCCGAACACCGTCAACTTCCTGGTCGATCTCAATCGCGAGCTCCAGAAGAAGATCCGGTACATCATCCGCATGGAGCCGGGCGTGCAGTCTCCGGAGGAGACGCTCACGTCCGGCGCCGGCTCGTGCCGCGATTCCGCCTGGCTCTTGATCCAGACCTTCCGCCATCTCGGGCTCGCCGCCCGTTTCGTCTCCGGCTATCTCGTCCAGATCCGTCCCGACATCGATCCGATCGAGGGGCCGCCGGAGGTTGAGAACGATTTCACCGATCTGCACGCCTGGGCCGAGGTCTACCTTCCGGGCGCGGGCTGGATCGGGTTCGACGCGACCTCCGGTATGCTCGCCGGCGAGGGGCACATCCCGGTTGCCGCAACACCGCATTATCGCTCTGCCGCGCCGATCTCCGGTGGCGCCGGCTTTGCCGAGGTCGAGTTCGCATTCGACATGAGCGTGAAGCGCATTCGCGAGGCGCCGCGCATCACAAAACCGTTCTCTGACGAAGCCTGGGCGCGGCTCAACGATCTCGGCGAGCAGGTGGACGGCGATCTTGCCGCCCACGACGTGCGGCTCACCATGGGCGGCGAGCCGACCTTCGTCTCGGTCGACGATCTCGAGGCGGCGGAATGGAATATCGACGCCGTCGGTCCGACCAAGCGTGCCGTTGCCGACGATCTGATCCGCCGCCTGCGCGTGCGGTTCGCGCCCGGCGGCCTGCTGCACTTCGGCCAGGGCAAATGGTATCCTGGCGAGACCCTGCCGCGCTGGGCGTTTGGCCTGTATTGGCGCAAGGACGGCGTGCCGATCTGGAAGAATGCGGATCTCATCGCCAGGATCGAGAATCCGCGGCGCGCTAACGTCAAGGACGCCGAGGCCTTCATGGAGGGAACGGTCGCACGGCTCGGCCTCGATCCCGGCTACATCATGCCGGCCTATGAAGACCCCGCCTATTGGTCGCAGAAGGAGGGGGAGCTTCCCATCAACGTCGATCCCTCGGATTCCAAGCTGTCCGATCCGGAAGCGCGCGCCCGCATGGCGCGGGTGTTCGACGAGGGGCTGAATACGCCAAAGGGCTTCGTGCTGCCGGTGCAGCGCTGGAACGCCGAAGCGCCGCGCTGGCGCAGCGAGCGCTGGAAGCTGCGTCGCAAGCATCTGTTCTTGATGCCCGGCGATTCCCCGCTCGGCCTGCGATTGCCGCTCAGTGCGCTCGAATATGTTCCGCCCGATCGCTATCCCTATGTCGTCGAGCAGGATCCGATGGAGCCGCGCACCAAGCTGCCGGTGTTCGAGCGCATGCCACGCCTGCAATCGCCGCCGCCGCGGCCGGCGCCGGAAAGTCCCGACGCAGCGGAGCCGGTACGCACCGCGATGTCGATCGAAGTCCGCGACGGCGTGCTCTGCGCCTTCTTGCCGCCGGTCGAGCGCATCGAGGATTATCTGGAGCTGGTCGCGGCCCTCGAAGCCGCGGCCGAGGAGATGCAGCTCCAGGTTCATGTCGAGGGTTATCCGCCGCCGTTCGATCCGCGCATCGACGTCATCAAGGTGACGCCTGACCCTGGCGTGATCGAGGTCAACGTCCAGCCGGCAAAGAATTGGCGTCAGGCTGTCGACATCACCGTCGGGCTCTATGAGGATGCCGCCAAGATCCGTCTCGGCGCCAACCGTTTCCTGGTCGACGGCCGCCATACCGGCACCGGCGGCGGCAATCACGTCGTGGTCGGTGGCTCGTCACCGCAGGACTCACCGTTCCTGCGGCGGCCCGATCTCTTGAAGAGCCTCGTGCTGTACTGGCAGCGGCATCCGTCGCTGTCCTATTTCTTCTCCGGCCTGTTCATCGGCCCGACCAGCCAGGCGCCGCGTATCGACGAGGCGCGCCACGACAGCATCTACGAGCTCGAGGTCGCGCTGTCGCATGTGCCGCCGCCGGGGACCCAGACGCCGCTGTGGCTGGTGGATCGCCTGTTCCGGCATCTGCTGGTCGACATCACCGGCAACACCCACCGTGCCGAGATCTGCATCGACAAGCTCTATTCGCCGGAAGGCTCGACCGGCCGCCTCGGCCTGGTCGAATTCCGCGCGCTCGAGATGCCGCCTGATCCGCGCATGTCGCTGGCTCAGCAGCTCCTGATCCGCGCGCTGATCGCAAGGTTCTGGCGCGAGCCGCTGGCAGGTAAGTTCGTGCGCTGGGGCACCGCGTTGCATGATCGCTACATGCTGCCGCATTTCATCTGGGAGGATTTTCAGGACGTGCTCACCGAGCTGAAGCAGTTCCGTTATTCCTTCGAGCCGGAATGGTATCTGGCCCAGCTCGAATTCCGCTTCCCCGCCTTCGGCCGGGTCCATCATGGCGGCGTGACGCTGGAGCTGCGGCAGGCGCTGGAGCCCTGGCACGTGCTCGGCGAGGAGGGTTCGGCCGGCGGCACGGTGCGCTATGTGGACTCATCGGTCGAGCGGCTTCAGGTCAAGGCCGAGGGCTTCGTCGAGGGTCGCCACATCGTCACCTGCAACGGCCGCCGCCTGCCGATGACCTCGACCGGGCGCTCCGGCGAAGCGGTGGCCGGCGTCCGCTTCAAGGCCTGGCAGCCGGCCTCCGGCCTGCACCCGACCATTCCGGTCCATGCGCCGCTGACCTTCGACCTGATCGACACCTGGAACGGCCGCTCGCTGGGCGGCTGTGTCTACCACGTCGCCCATCCCGGCGGACGCAACTACGATACCAAGCCCGTCAACACCTATGAAGCCGAGGCGCGGCGGCTGGCGCGCTTCCAGGACCATGGCCATACCCCTGGGCCAATACAGCCGCCGCCCGAGGAACGCACAAATGAGTTTCCGCTGACCCTCGACTTGCGGACCCCGCTCCTGCAATGAGTATGATGGTGGGGCAGGGAGAGGCGCATGGCCGAGGGCGCAGCCGAGCAGGACGACCAGGCGGGCAGGGCGCAAGGACTGCGTGAAGGCCAGCGCCGCCTTGCGCAATGGGTCCGCGATTATAGCCGCCTGCCTGGCATCCCCGACGAGTTCCTGGGACCCGACGGCGCCCCGCGGGCGGTCTGGAGCCGCTTCTTCGATGCCTTCGGCGCGCTCGCGCCCGACGAGGTCGAGCGTCGCTTTGGCATGGCCGACCGCCATCTCCGCGAGGCCGGCGTCACCTATCGCGCCCCAGGCGACAGCGCCGACCGGCCGTGGTCGATCAGCCATCTGCCGCTCCTGATCGACGAGGCCGACTGGAAGCAGCTCTCCGCCGGCATTACCCAGCGCGCCGAATTGCTCGAGCTCGTGCTGCGCGACATCTATGGCGAGGGCCGCCTCATCGCCGAGGGCGCACTGCCCGCGGCTGCGATCGCCGGCAGTCCCGAATATCTCCGTCCCGTCTGCGGCGTGCCGCCGCCCGGCGGGCGCTATCTCTCGATCTATGCCGCCGATGTCGGCCGCGGTCCTGACGGCCGCTGGTGGGTACTTGGCGACCGCACGCAGGCGCCGTCGGGGGCGGGCTATGCGCTGGAGAACCGCCTGGTGCTCTCGCGCGCCTTCTCCGATCTCTACAAGTCGATGAATGTGCCGCGCGTCGCGCCGTTCTTCGAGGCGTTCCGCGATAGCCTGCGCGCGCGTGCCGACCGCGACGAGCCGCGGATTGGCGTGCTCACGCCGGGCAGCTTCAGCGAGACCTATTTCGAACATGCGACGCTGGCGCGCTATCTCGGCTTCCTCCTGGTTGAGGGCGATGATCTCGCGGTCAGCGACAACCGCGTTCACATCCGCACCGTCGCCGGCCTGAAGCGGCTCGACGTACTCTTGCGCCGCGTCGATTCCAACTCGCTCGACCCGCTCGAGCTCGATGCGTCCTCGCATCTCGGCGTACCCGGCCTGATCGACGTGCTGCGCAAGGACGGCGTCGTCATCGCCAACATGCCCGGCTCGGGCGTGCCGGAAGCACGGGCGCTGCTCGGCTTCCTGCCGGCGCTGAGCCGCCGCCTGCTTGGCGAGGAGCTGAAAATGCCGCACATCGCGACCTGGTGGTGCGGCCAGCGCGCGGCGCGCGACGAGGTGCTGGCGCGGCTCGACCAGGTCGCGATCGAGGGCGCCTACCGGCGCGGCGTTCCCGGCTTCGACAGCACGGGGCCGGTGCTCGCGAGCGAGTTGGATGCGAGCGAGCGCCAGCGCCTGGTCGACGCCATCATCGCGCGCGGCATGGACTATGTCGGTCAGGAGGTGGTGCGGCTCTCGACCATGCCGGTGTGGGAGCAGGGCCAGCTCACGCCGCGGCCGTTCGTGCTGCGCGTGTTCGCAGCCGCCACGCCCGATGGCTGGGCCATCATGCCCGGCGGCTTCTGCCGGATCGCCGAGCAGGCCGATGCGCGCGCGGTGTCGATGGGCGACGGTGCCCGCGCCGCCGACGTCTGGGTCGTCTCGGACAAGCAGGTCTCGACCGCGACGCTGCTGCCGGCGACCGACAAGGTGCGCATCCGCCGCATCGCCGGCGTGCTGCCGAGCCGCGCCGCCGACAATCTGTTCTGGCTCGGGCGCTATCTGGAACGCGCCGAGGCGACGCTGCGCCTGGTGCGCGCGTTGGGATCGCCGAGCGGGCCCAACAAGGGCAGCTCGGCTACGATGCAGTCGATTGAACGGATCCAGCGCCTGCTGGTGGCATGGGGCGCGGTCACGCAAACCTCGCGCGCGGCGCCTGGACCTATCGTCGCCGAAGCGCTGCAGAGCCCGGATCGTTTCGGCTCGGCGCTGTCGCTGGTCCGCGCGGCGCAGCGCACGGCGACCTCGTTGCGCGAGCGCCTTTCGCCTGATGCCTGGCAGGTCATCACCGAGATGGCCGAGCGCCTCGCCCACGAGGTCGAGGACGATGACAGCGTCTTGAGCGCGGCCGAGCTCACCTTGCAGGAGCTCGCGAGCTTTGCAGGCCTCGCGCAGGAGAACATGAACCGCGCCGCCGGCTGGCGCTTTCTCGATATCGGCCGCCGCGTCGAGCGCGCCGTCAACACCACGCGCTTCACGCGTCAATTCGCCTATGACGAGGCCGGCGACGAGGATCTCGACATCCTGCTGACGCTGGTGGATTGCCAGATCACCTACCGCTCGCGCTATCTGCTGGCGCCGGTCCTGGCGCCGGTACGCGACCTCGCCGTGCTCGATCCCTACAATCCGCGTTCGGTGGCGTTCCAAGTGACGACGCTCAACGAGCACATCGCCGCGCTGCCGAGCCTGAAGGAGCACGGCCTGATCGAGAAGCCGCAGCGGCTTGCGGTGGCGATGCAGGCGATGCTCGCGACCGCGGAGGCCGAGAAGCTCGAGGTCAAGACGCTGTTCGCGCTGGAGCAGGATCTGCTCCGCCTCGCGGAGGCGATCGGGCAGCACTATTTCCCGCATGGCCCCAATGCCAGCCGGCCGGAAAAGCTGACGGGGCTGGCGTGATCTACGACATCCGTCACGTCACGACTTACGGATATGAGAGTCCGGTCAGCTTCGCCCGCTGCACGCTGCGGCTGGAGCCGAACAGCGGCAATGGCCAGGAACTGATCTCACACCACGTCGAGATCCGTCCGCGTCCGGCCGAGCGCAACGTCCGCCGCGATTTCTTCGGCACGCTCACCGAGAGCGTGGTGATCGAGGCTGCGCACGGCAACTTGCGGATCGATTCTCGATCACGTGTGTCGGTCTCGCGACAGCCGCCGGCGCGTGATGCAGAAAGCCCGGCCTGGGAAAGCATTCGCGACATTGCCTTCGAGGCGACGAGCCTCGGGCCGTCCTCGCCGGTCGGCTATGTCTTTGCGAGCCCGCTGGTGCCGGTGCTGCAGCCGGTCAGCGCCTACGCGGCGATGAGCTTTGCGCCCGGCGCCGGCGTCCTCAAAGGTGCAGCCAATCTCATGCACCGCATCCGCAGCGATTTTCGCTACGACCCGAAGGCGACGGTGATCTCGACGCCGCTCGGCGAGGTCTTCGACAAGCGTCACGGCGTCTGCCAGGATTTTGCTCATGTGATGATCGCAGGGTTGCGCGGGCTCGGCCTGCCTGCGGCCTATGTCAGCGGTTATCTGCGTACCGTTCCGCCGGCGGGCCAGCCGCGTCTGCAAGGTGCCGACGCCACCCACGCCTGGGTGTCGCTGTGGTGCGGGGCGGAGCTCGGCTGGGTCGATTTCGATCCCACCAACGATCTCCTGGTCGCAAATGACCATATCGTGCTCGCGGTCGGGCGCGATTTTTCAGACGTGTCGCCGGTCGACGGCATCATCGTCGGCTCGCCGAAGCAGAAACTCGGCGTCGCCGTGGACGTGCTGCTGGTGGAATGACCGCAATCTTGCGGTCTGGACGAAAGCCACCCTAAGCGGTATCGCGCCGTAACTGCAACCGCGCTCTATGACGCAGCGCAACTGCAACATATTTTCGTGTTTTCGTCCTGGGATTTGGTCAGTCGGCCCAAGATGGGCTATGCTCGCTCGTGCGTCGAGGACAAGAATGAGGCGTCGGGAGTTGGCATGGAACACCAGCGACAGACGGGGCTGCATCCATGATGACGTTACCGAGACTGGCGGCCGAGACCCTGGAAAAGTTGCTCGGTAGGTTCATGCGCCGCCGGTACGATGAGACTTCTGCAAGCATCGTCGAGAGCGCCACCCGCACCGCGATGGAATGCATCGGCAACAGCGATGCGCTATATCACAATATCGAGCACACGATGCTGGTGACGCTGGCTGCCCAGGCGATCCTCAGCGGCCGAAGTCTTCACATCCATCTGCAAGCTGAAGATTACGTCCATGTCCTGATCGCCTGCCTCGCGCACGACATCGGCTATGTGCGAGGCCTGTTCGAGGAGGATGACGGCGACGGATTCGTGATCGATGCGGCCGACACCAAGATCGCCCTGCCGCGCGGTGCATCTGACGCCAGTTTGATGATGTATCACGTCGATCGCTCGAAACTTTATGTGACGCGGCGGCTGCGACATATTCCTGGAGTCGACCCGGACCGCATCGCGCGCGCCATCGAGGGCACGCGGTTTCCGGCCCGCGAGGGCCAGGACTATGACGAGGAAGCCTCGATCCTGCGCGCCGCCGATTTCATCGGCCAGCTCGGCGATCCCAACTATCTGCGCAAGGCCAACGCGCTCTATTACGAGTTCGAGGAGGTCGGAATCAACCGCCAACTCGGCTACGACTCGCCCGCCGACATCGTCAACCGCTACCCACAGTTCTACTGGAACAGCGTCGCACCGCATATCCAGACCGAGATCGGCTATCTCAACAAGACCGAGATCGGCCGGCAGTGGATCGCCAATCTTTACAGCAACGTGTTCCGCGCCGAACGCGACATCTCGCTGTCCGGTCCGCAGAAATGAGATCGAGCTCGAAGCTCGGATGAGCGCAGCGATATCCGGGTTCAGCATGGCCTCATCCCGGATGTCGCTTCGCTGGTCCGGACTATGATAGCGAACAGCTTGGCGAACAAGTCATGCAACACAAAACGGTCGCCACCGACATCCTCGACATCGCCTATCTCGAGTACGGCGCGCCCGACGGCTGGCCTTGCATCATGGGCCACGGCTTTCCCTACGATGTGAACGCCTACGCCGAGACCGCACCGATGATTGCACGGGCCGGCGCGTGGGTGCTGGTGCCCTGGCTGCGCGGCTACGGGCCGACGCGGTTTCGTGCTGCCGGGACGCTGCGCTCCGGCGAGCAGGCGGCGCTTGGCGCGGATCTCCTGGCCTTCATGGACGCACTCGGAATCAAGCGCGCGGTCGTCGGCGGCTATGACTGGGGCGGACGCGCCGCCTGCGTGGTTTCGGCGCTCTATCCGGAGCGCGTGATCGCCCTCGTCTCCGGCAATTCTTACAACATCCAGAACATCGCCTGCGCGATGGAGCCGGCCTCGCCGGCCGAAGAGGCCGCGCTCTGGTATCAATATCTCTTCCACAACGAGCGCGGCCGCCGCGCGCTGGAGCGCAACCGGCGCGGCTTTGCGCGTCAGCTCTGGTCGATGTGGTCGCCGAAATGGACGTTCGACGAGGCGACGTTCGAGAAAAGCGCAGTATCCTTCGACAATCCTGATTTCGTCGATGTCGTGATCCATTCCTACCGCCACCGCTATGGGCTGGTTGACGGCGACCCCGCCTATGCCGCGATCGAGGCCAAGCTCGCCGCGCAACCGCCGATCCGCGTCCCGACCATCGCAATCGACGGCGACAGCGACGGCGTCAATCCCGGCACCGCCCATCACGCGCGCAAGTTCGAGGGGTTGTTCGAGCGGCGCGTTTTCACGAATGCGGGTCATAATTTGCCGCAGGAGCGGCCGGTCGAATGGGCGAGGGCCGTGCTCGACGTCCGGAAAGCGGCCTCATAGAGCCCGTTTCTAGTCTCGCGGCTGGCTTGTCTGTCGTGCTTCCGATTTTTCCTGATTCTGGGAACCTTTTCCGATTGCAGCCGTCCAAGCTGTGGGGCCGCCTCTGTGTTGCGGCTCGTCGCAGGGAGGATCTAGATGAAGTCACAAGTGCGCAAGCTGGAACGTGTCGCGGTTGCGCAGAGGCCAACCGAACGGCCCGATCGGGCGGAGGTCGAGCAAGCGGTCCGGACCATGATCCGCTGGGCGGGCGATGATCCCGCGCGCGACGGTCTGCGCGACACACCGGATCGGGTTGCGCGAGCCTTCGAGGAATATTTTTCCGGCTATGCGCTGGATCCAACCGAAATTCTGCAAAAGACCTTCGAGGAAATCGAAGGCTATGACGAGATGATCGTCCTGCGCGGCGTCCGCTTCGAAAGCCATTGCGAGCACCACATGGCGCCGATCGTCGGCCGCGCCTGGGTCGCCTATATCCCGCAAGGGCGCGTGGTCGGCATCTCAAAGCTGGCGCGCGTGGTGGACATCTATGCGAAACGCCTCCAGATCCAGGAGAAGATGACCGCGCAGATCGCCAATACCATCAACGACGTGCTGAAGCCCGAAGGCGTCGGCGTCATCATCAAGGCGACGCATCACTGCATGACCACGCGCGGCGCGCACAAGCCCGGGACCGATCTCGTCACCAGCCGCATGCTGGGCGTGTTCCGCGACAATGCGCTGACACGTCAGGAGCTGCTGGGGCTGGCCAATTCGGACGATTGATCCGCGCTTGCTCAAGGAGATGACGCCATGACCGAGCACAAGCCGAGCGGATCCGACCTGGCCAAGGGCGTATCACTGACCGCGTTCGAGGACGGCAAATTGCTCGGTCACGTGGGCGAGGAAGACGTCCTGCTGGTGCAGGCCGGCAGCGAGATTTTCGCGATCGAGCCGGCCTGCAGCCACTACCACGGCCCGCTCGCCGAGGGCTTGGTGGTCGGCGACACCATCCGCTGTCCCTGGCATCACGCCTGCTTCTCCCTGCGCACAGGCGAAGCCACCCGCCCGCCGGCGCTGAACGCGCTGGCGGTGTGGGAGGTCACGCGCGATCGGGACAACATCGTCGTCCAGCGCAAGCGCGACGCACCGAAGCCGTCGGCAGCGCATCGCAGCGCGTCGACGCCGGAGAAATTCGTGATCGTCGGCGGCGGCGCGGCGGGCTTCGCCGCGGCCGACACGCTCCGGCGCGAGGGCTTTGCCGGTGCCATCACCATGCTCAGCAATGACGGCGCGATGCCGGTCGACCGGCCCAACCTCTCAAAGGATTACCTCGCCGGCAACGCGCCGGAGGATTGGCTGCCGCTGCGGGGCGAGGACTATTATCAGGACGCGGGCATCGATCTCAGGCTCAACACGAACGTCTCCGCCATTGATCCGCAGGCGCGCAACGTCACGCTGGGCAATGGCGACAGACTGCCGTTCGAGAAGCTGCTGCTGGCGACCGGGGCCGAGCCGGTCAAGTTGCAGATCCCGGGCGCGGACCAGCCGCAGGTCCACACCTTGCGCTCGGTTGCCGATAGCCGCGCCATCATCAAGGCCGCAGGGATCGCCAAGCGCGCCCTGGTGATCGGCGCCAGTTTTATCGGGCTCGAAGTCGCAGCCTCCTTGCGGGCGCGGAAGATCGAGGTGCATGTGGTCGCGCCCGAGGAACGGCCGATGCAGCGCGTGCTCGGCTCGGAGATGGGCGACTTCGTTCGCGCACTGCACGAAGAAAGCGGTGTGATCTTCCACCTCGAGGACACCGTGGAGAAGCTCGAGGGCGCACGCGCCACGCTGAAGAGCGGCGGGGTGATCGAGGCCGATCTCGTCGTGGTCGGCATCGGCGTCAAGCCGCGTCTGGCGCTCGCCGAGCAGGCGGGTCTTGCCGCCGATCGCGGCGTGAGCGTGAACGAATATCTGGAGACCAGCGCATCCGGCATCTTCGCCGTCGGCGACATCGCGCGCTGGCCCGATCCGCACTCGGGCCAGAACATCCGCGTCGAGCATTGGGTCGTTGCCGAACGCCAAGGCCAGACCGCAGCGCGCAACATGCTCGGCAAGCGCGAGCGCTTCGACGCGGTGCCGTTCTTCTGGTCCCAACATTACGATGTGCCGATCAACTATGTCGGGCACGCCGAGAGCTTTGACGATATAGTGATCGACGGCAGCATCCCGGGCAAGGACTGCCTGCTGAAGTACCGCAAGGGTGCCCGCGTGCTCGCGGTTGCTTCGATTTACCGCGATCTCGACAATCTCAAGGCCGAACTCGGGATGGAGCGGTCGCGCACCTGAAGCCAAGCATCGGGTTTGACCCCAACGCCATTCACGTTACAGGCGCTGGAGGCGCTCCATCAGCAACTCGACGCAAGACCGTCTGGCGCAACTCCGCTGATCTGATGTGCTGACAAGAAGCAGCACGCAGCGCGTTCGCTTCGCGCGGACGATGATCACGGGGGAGAAACCATGAAATCCGCTTTGGTCCTGGCCGCAGCGCTGGCTTACGCCTGTCTGTTCACGCCCGTCGCCGCGCAAAAATCCTACGGTCCCGGCGTCACGGACACGGAGATCAAGATCGGCAATACCATGCCCTATAGCGGCCCGGCCTCGCCGCTCAGCATCACCGGCAGGGTGATCGCGGCCTATTTCGATGAGGTCAACGAGAAGGGCGGGGTCAATGGCCGCAAGCTCAATCTGATTTCCCTGGACGACGCCTTCTCCCCGCCCAAGACCATGGAAGCGGCGCGGCGGCTGGTCGAAGGCGATGGCGTCGCCTTCATCTTCGCCACCATGGGCACCGCGCCGAGCTCGGCAATCGCAAAGTACCTGAACAGCAACAAGGTGCCGCAACTGTTTCTGATCAGTTCGGCCTCGAAATGGAACGATCCCGCCAACATGCCCTGGTCGATGGCGCTGCCATGGGCGCCGAACTACACCAGCGAAGCGGCGATCGACGTCGCCTATGCCCGTGCCAAGAATCCGAATGCGCGCTTTGCGGTGCTCTATCAGAACGACGATGCTGGGAAGGAATATCTGCGCGGTGTCAAGGAAGCGCTCGGTGCCGACGCCGACAAGGCGATCGCGATGGCCTCGAGCTTCGAGGTTGCCGACCCCACAGTCGATTCCCAGGTGCTGACGCTCGCCAATACCAAGGCCGACGTCTTCATGATCTATTCGGTGACGCCGCGCGCCTGCGCGCAGGCGATCCGCAAGGCGCACGAGGTTGGCTGGCAGCCGACGCGCTTCCTCGCCTCCGGCTGCGCCAACAAGGCGACCGTGATGGTGCCGGCCGGCCTCGATGCTGGCAAAGGCGTGCTGTCGCTCGGTGCGCTCAAGCCGTTCGTCGCCGAGCCCAAGAACGATCCGGCGATGACGGCCTATATCGATTTAATGAAGAAGCGCCTGCCCAATGCCGACATCAACAACGTCGCCGGCCTCTACGGCTACACCGTGGCCGAGGCGCTGGTGGTCCTGCTCAAGCAGTGCAAGGACAATCTGACGCGCGAGAACATCATGGCGCAGGCGTCGAACCTGAAGAACGTGCCGTTGTCGCTGCTGATGCCCGGCATCACCCTCAACACCACCCCACAGGATTTCCGCCCGATCAAGGACGGCTACATGCTCCAGTTCGACGGCAACGACTGGATCGTGGCAAGCGAGCTGCTGCGCGGTACCTGACGCGCCGGCCGAGCGAACCGGAGGGATACGATGGATTTTCAACACTCCGCCCGTTCGCTCGAGCTCCAGGACCGCGTCCGCCAATTCATGCGGACGCATGTCGAGCCCGTCGAGGAGCACTATTACGAGCAGGTCAAGCCGGAGGCCGCGCGCTACAAGACGCCGCAGGTGCTTCAGGACCTGAAGAAGCTGGCGCGGGAGCAGGGGTTCTGGAACCTGTTTCTCTCTGGCGAGCACGGACCCGGCCTCAGCAACCTCGACTACGCGCCCGTGAAGGAGATCATGGGCCGCATCCTCTGGGCGCCCGAGGTCTTCAACTGCTCGGCCCCTGATGTCGGCAACATGGAGGTGCTGGCGAACTACGGCACGCCCGCGCAGCAGGAGCGCTGGCTGAAGCCGCTGCTGGAAGGGCGCATCCGCTCCGGCTTCTCGATGACCGAGCCGCAGGTCGCCTCCAGCGATGCCACCAATATCCAGTGCGAGATCCGCCGCGACGGCGACAATTACGTCATCAATGGCCGCAAATGGTTCACGTCAGGCGCCATGAACGAGGATTGCGAGATCCTGATGGTGATGGGCAAGACCGCGCCCGACCATCCCGACCGCCACCGCCAGCAATCCATGATCCTGGTGCCGAAGGCGACGCCTGGCGTGCGCATCGTCCGCGACATGCTGACCTACGGCTACGACGACGCGCCGGTCGGCCATCCCGAGATCGTCTACGACAACGTCCGTGTGCCCGCCGAGAACATCCTGCTCGGCGAGGGCCGCGGTTTCGAGATCGCGCAGGGGCGGCTCGGGCCCGGCCGCATCCACCATTGCATGCGGCTGATCGGCTGCGCTCAGCGCGCGCTGGAATTGATGTGCCGGCGAGCGACCTCCCGTCTCGCCTTCGGCAAGCCGCTGGCGGAGCAGGGCTCGGTGCGCGAGGACATCGCGCACTCCTTCTGCGAGATTGCGCAGGCGCGGCTGCTCACGCTGCAAGCCGCCGACAAGATGGACCGCGACGGCAACAAGGCCGCGCGCGACCTGATCGCCGCCGCCAAGATCGTGGTGCCCAGCATGGCCGCCCGCGTCATCGATCGCGCCATCCAGATCCACGGCGCCGCCGGCGTCTCTCAGGACACGTTCCTTGCGCGTGCTTACGTCTACGCCCGCTTCATCCGCATCGGCGACGGGCCGGACCAGGTGCATCTGGCGGCGGTGGGGAAGGAGCTGATCAGGCGTGGCGGGGTGATGGCGGGCTAGGGCTATTGCTCCCTCCTGCTCTCCGGCAGCGAAGCACCGAAGCCGCAGCTGTCCGTGGCCCTGGCTTTCCACTATATGCGGGCTGGCGACGTCCTCATGTGCTGGCGCGACGCGGTCGTGCATGTAGGGCAGGTCCGCCGGGGGGAGCCAAATTGAACCGATTGAATCTTCACGATCCTCTTTTCGCCACCTATGTCATTGCCGCCAGCCTGATCATCTTGAAGGCCGTGGCGATGTCATGGCTGACGGTGATCCGCATGCTGCAAGCCAAGGGTGGCTATCGGTCGCCAGAAGATCTCAAGAAGACCCCATTGAATCCTGCGCCCGATCCATCGCAGCTTCTCCCCAACGAACGTGTCGAGCGGATCCGCCGGATCCAGATGAACGATCTCGAGAGCCTGCCGTACTTCCTGGTCGCGGGCCTTCTCTATATCCTCACACAGCCGTCGCTGCGGCTCACACAGTGGCTGCTCTACGGCTACGTTGCCTCACGCCTGCTGCATTTTCTGGCGTATCTCACCGGACAGATCCACGAAATCCGCGCGACGCTGTGGACGGTCGGCTCGCTCATCCTCGTCTTCATGACCGTTCGCACGCTTCTCGTTGCACTCGGCGCTTGATCCTCAATCGGCCACACCGGCGACCCGCTGGGCCGAAAGGTAGCGTTCGAGAGCGTCTTCTTGCTTGAAAAAGCGCATGGCGCGCAGGTCGCGGATCGTTGTTTTTTGTATCGCATCGCGACGCCGCGTGATCTCGCGGGCTTCTTCCAGGCGGCCCGCGGCGACTAGATTCGCAGCCAACATGCGATGGCCGGTGCCATTGCTGGGATTGTGCCGAACCGACTTGCGGGCCCACGCAATGCCATCCTCATGCCGCCTGAGCGCAAAGTAAGATGCGGTCAATCCTGTCATCCACATATGCAGCATCCTGTCATCGGGACTAAGGACGAGAGAGCGATGCAGGCATATCACCGCGTTCTCGTAATCACCTGCCATGCTGTCGATCATTCCGAGCACGCCCCATGCAAAGGCCGAACTGGGATTGAGCCTCACGGCCTCGCTGGCGTGAATGCGGCCCTGATCGTTGTCGCCGACCGGCCCAAAGAGGGTGAAGCCATATACTGCATGCGCAAAAGCATCCGCACCATCCTGCTCGACGGCGCGACGCGCCAGACCGAGTGCCTCGACCGCGGCATCGGTCGGCGTGTCGGCGCCGAGCGGTGAAGCCATGACGAGTGCCCAAGCAAGCGCCGCGAGCGTCGGCGTGCGGGTCTGATCGAGCCCAAGAGACTGTCGAAGCAGGTCGATCGACTTGGTGACGTCATTGCGGGTGCCGCTCCACAGGTGATGAAGCGCACGCAGATAGAGATCATATGCCGAAAGATTGGTCGGCGGCTTTCGGCGCGCCCGCTCGATCTCGGCGCTGCGAACGGCGGGATCGACGACTGCGGCAACACTGGTGCTGACGTCATCCTGCAGATCGAAGATGTCGATGAGGGGGCGGTCATAACGATCGGACCAGACTTGTGCCTCACTGGCCGTATGGGTCAGTTCGGCCGATATGCGAACACGGTTGCCGGCCTTGCGTATATGGCCGCTCAAGACGTATTGGACACCGAATTGTTGCGCAATCTGCTGGCTGGTCATTCCCTTGTCCCGGAGGGCAAAGCTCGATCCGCGCGCAATCACCACCAACTCGCGAAAGCGCGATAAAGCGGTGATGAGGTCTGCGGTGACGCCATCGGCGAAGTACTCCTGTTCGGGGTCACCGCTCATGTTCCGGAACGGAAGCACCGCCACGGAGGGCTTCTCGTTGCCGATCACGTGCGCTGGTGGAGGTGGACGTTCTGCCGCTATGTCAGCCGCAGCCGAAACGATCTCCTGCTCTTGGACCTTGCGCAGTTCCGCAGCGAGGGCGCTGGTGGCCAGATCGGGCCGGGTGCCAAGCTCCTGCTTCAGCAAGGCAACCACGTCCTGGTAGTATTTGAGTGCTTCCGCGTTCCGTCCGGCTGCGGAGAACGCGCGCATGATCAAGCGATGCGCATCTTCGCGCATGCAATTGAGCACGTTGGCACGCTGGCCGGCACGGAGGGCCTCGCCCGTACGCCCCGCAGACAGCTCGTACTCGCCGAGCAAAACCATTGCGCCAAGAGCCAACTCCGACAACCGCTCACGTTCGCCAGCCAACCACTCGCTCCAGCCCTCCTCGTTGACGCCAATGTCATCAAGGAGACGCCCGCGGTACAGATCTGTCGCCGCCGTCAACGCGTCATGGCTGCCTTTTCGGACAAGCTCCTCAAATTGAGGCACGTCGCAAGCGATCGCAGTGGCGTTCAACGAAACAAATTCGCCGTCACTCCTGAGAGCATCCTGGCCCAGGATTTGACGCAGCTTGAAGAGCGCCTGTCGCAGGTTTTGCTTCGCCTGCGTGTCGAAGTGAGATCCCCACAGCAAGGTCGACAGTTTTTCGCGTTGCTGGGGCTCAGGTGCCATGCAAGCCAGATAGGCGAGCAATCCCGCGAGCTTCCTGTTGGGCAGGCTGACGACGCCGCCCGGTCCTGCCAGTTCGAAACGGCCGAGGAGCGAGAGGGCAAAACCCGGGCGCCGCCTAGATGCAGATTCAGTCATTCCGCCTCTAATTTGAGCAGACACGCCCGTAGATATACATCCTACACGAATTGCGAGTTTCACGAACACTAATAACGCGTCGATGACGCTTGAATAACGCCAGCGAAGACGACTGCGGGTTCAGATCATGTTGCGACGAGATGCCGTTTGGCTGATCGACGCAGAGCAATGTCATCGGGCAGGCCGTCATGTGCGCGCGTCACCTCCTAGCAGTGGTCGCTATTCTCTTCGTGGTCCTTGCGGGGATCGACGTCGCGCTGACGGCCTTTGCCGCGCCGAGAGCCAGGGTCGCTTCGGACTCGGCACCTCCGGTTGCACCGCTCTTATTCGGAGGCGACTGATGGACTCCGATTTCACATGGCCGTCAAACAGGAGGTCGCATTGAGCATCTCGACGATCAAATATTCGACGGGGCCGAAGCTGCTCACAACAAGGCCCAGACGTTGTCGAGAAATCCTATCTCTTGATGGGAGGAAACGGCGATGACGCACGCTTCATTTGCCGAGGCCACAAACGCGCCCCCGGGCAAGGCCCCGAGTGCGCATCCCCGACGCCATTCCCCCTGCAAAGCATTTTCATCTGCGCAGCTTGGCGCCCCTCCCGTTGTTCGTCACCTGGTACCAGCGCGCCTGCTTCAGGGCGGAGCTGCTCGCCGACCTCAGGGACAGGCCCGAATACCTCAGTGACATCGGGATTTGCCGCCACGAGGCGACGTCCGAAACCACCCGATTTTTCTGGGAGCCAGTCCTGCTTAGGCGCAGCAGAGGCGACTGAGTGGAGTCCAATTTCATATGGCCGCCAAACGGGAGGTCGCATTGACCGATATCGCGCCAATCGACGTTCCCGCGCCACCTCGGACCTCTGTTGCATCAACGATCATCGCTGCACTTCACGAATCTCGCCGCCTAGAGGCAATTAACGTCATTCATCGCTACCGGCATCTTGGTTGCGATCGAGTCGAGATCAACCTTTGCGACCCGACGCCATCGCCGGACACGAGAACGCGCGCTCGTCAGATGCTGAACAATCGAATGGACAAGAAAGTGAGGGGATTCAGCGAAACACATCTGATGATCCTCATTCTTCTGGGATTCGGCGTCGTTCACGTGATTGGCGGCGTCCTGATGGCGCGCGCGGCTCCCGAGCAAGGCAATCCTCCCTTGGTCGTCGCAGCCTGGGGCGACTGAGGGTGGCCGGCGACGGAAGCTGGTTCATTGGATGAGAAAGATCGAGAGGCCGACGTGACAGCAATCATAAACGCGATTTCCCGGACGGTCTTCTCGGCCACCAGCAGCGACGTGGCGAAACACGCTCTGCTGCTGGTCGCAGCGTGCGTCTTCGTGTTCGTGCTCTCGCTCACCTATGGCTTGGATTTGAGCCCCGGATTGTTTTGATCATTGCGGTGGCAAGAACCGCGAACGCTGCCCGGTCTGCAATTCCAATCGCGGCGGTGCTCAAAAGCGCGCGCCGGTCTCTGTCGATGGTGATCGCGGAATTGTATGACATCGCCATGGGACTGCCTCCTGGCTTCAGGCAATCGGAGCCTGCGGGGCAGGACAATCCCTGGTCTGCCTCAGCAACATGGCTTGGAAGTTGGTCAATAGCTCGTTAGGCCTTGTTAGATGCTGTGAGCCGTTGCGATCGCTGCCCGCCGCGGAAGAAAGACAAGCTCAGCATTACTGTCCAGGTCCGCTCACGAGGGCAGGGCGGAAGTGCCTTCACTGTTACCCTCTTTTAGGGCGTGTGGGCTAAAGACGCAGATGCCCGATCGATGCGGATGTCCGCCTAGGCTGCCACGGGCTGCTCTGAAGGAGAAGCTACGCCGTGGGTTTGTTAGATGACAAATTCAGCGCAAGACGACGTTGGATTGTCGTGGCTGCGATCCTCCTGGCGGCCCTGGTCATTCAAATCCCCCTCGTCCTCAACGCGGATCTGGGCTGGCTTCTGACCGCAAACGAAAAGATCCTGGATGGCCGGAAGCTCGGGATCGACCTCTTTGAGTCCAACCCGCCTCTGTCGGTCTACATGTACATGCCGGCGGTGATGCTCGCGCGCGTGACCGGTGTTGCACCCGAATTCGTCGTGACCGTCCTGGTGATTGCCGAGATTGCCGCTGCGCTTCTGATGATGGACCGAGCAGCCGCAGCCGCAAGGCTGGGGGCTCGGGAGAGAAATATTTCAGCCTGGTCGTTTGCGCTTCTGCTCGCAATTCTTCCGGGTGCCATCTTTGGACAACGTGAACACATCGCGGTGATCGCCTTGACACCGTTTGTCGCCGTCACCGCACTGCGCTGGCGCGGGCTCGATCCTGGGTGGGTGGCGATCGTCGCCGGAGCGGGGGCGGGGCTCGCCATGAGTATCAAGCCATTCTTTGCTCTGGTGGCAGGCCTCCCGATCATCCTGGGCGCGCTCCGCCAGCGTTCTTTCAGGTCCTTGTTCACCTCGGAAGCGTGCACGGCTGCTGCTGTCGTCATCGGCTACGCGGCGGTAGTGATAGCCGTCTTCCCCGCCTATGTCTCCATCTATGCCCCGATGGTCGCCGAAGCCTATCTGCCGATCAGAAGGGAATTTGGTCGCCTGCTCGCCATTCCAATCGCGGTGATAGGCGCTTCCATCGGCTTCCTGCACCTGCTTGGCCGTCAAACTCTCAAAATGCAGAGCGAGGCAATCCCTTGGCTGGCCGCCGCGGTCGGCGGCGCCGCGGGTTTCCTTCTTCAGGGCAAGGGCTGGCCATATACGGCTTTCGCGCTTTGTCTGTTTGCGATTGCGGCGCCGTTGCTACAGGCCTGCGCGAGGGCAGTGCGAGCGCCCATTGTGACCGGCGGCCTCGCAACCGTTGTGGCCATCGGGCTCTATCTGTCCTCACCGGCCCCAGGGTTTCCGCCGCTGAAGGAGCGTGTCGAGGCCCTCGTGAAGCAGCCGCGGCTGCTCACGATCACCGACCACATCCGGCTGGGACATCCACTCGTCCGTCAGATCGGCGGCACCTGGGTGGGCAGCTCGTGTGCGCAGCTTTTGGCGGCCGGCGCAATACTGCGCGAGAACAACTCGCAACCGACTCCGGAGGAGCGGGCAAGATTGGACAGCATCATCAATTTCGAACGACGGCATTTGCTGGCGGACCTGCGAAACGGTCGGCCAAATGTCATTCTCGTGGATACTTATCTGCTGAGCACGTTCGAGTTCGATTGGTTGGCCTGGGCCAATTCAGACGCTGAACTCAAGCTGGAGCTAAGTCGCTATCGCGAAATCGAGGACGTCGGCCGCGTTCGCATCTTTGTCGATCAATCAAGCTTGGAAAGATAAGCCGCTGTCTCGTTCGATGTGCACCGGCCGAACGGCAGATGAGACTTGCGGGGCAGCCAGAGCTGCAGCCAGGGCTGCTGGAGGGCGCGCCATTGCGATGATGACATCATGCCCCTGTTTTGCCCGACGTGTCAAACGGCTTCGTGAAATCCGCAGTCGTTGGCGCCGACCGTCAAGTCATTGATATAGCTGCCCCCGCCTACTGTGCATGGGGTTGTTTTTCGACTTTTTTCGAGGATGGGCCTTGCCGTTCGCTCACCCCGCCCTGGCGGTGCGGCCGTCCGCCGCGCCCGAACGCAGGTTCTGGAAGAATTTCTCCACCTCGCGCGACAGCGTGTCCGCCGTCTCCGTCAGGCTGCTCGCCGCCGTCAGCACGGAGGCTGCCGCCGTGTCGGTCTCGCCGATCGCGTCGCGCAGCGAGGTGATGTTGGCGACCAGGGTCTCGTTGCCCTGCGCGGCCGATTGCGCGTTGGAGGAAATCTCGCGCGTGGCGGCGTCCTGCTGGCCGATGGCGCCGGCGATCGCCGAGGTGACCTCGTTGATCTCGCGCACCGCGCCGCCGATCTCGCGGACGGCCTCGACCGCATTGCGCGTGGAGGCCTGGATCATCGAGACGTTCTCGCCGATCTCGGCGGTGGCCTTGGCGGTCTGGCCCGCGAGCGCCTTCACCTCATGGGCGACGACGGCAAAGCCGCGGCCGGCATCGCCGGCGCGCGCCGCCTCGATGGTGGCGTTGAGCGCGAGCAGGTTGGTCTGCTCGGCGATCGCCTGGATCAGGTTGAGAACGCCGTCGATACGTTGGGTGGCCGCGGCAAGGCTCTCGATCTCGGAGATCGACTTCTCGGTGCGCTGGCCGGTCTGCTCGACCGCGCCGGCGGATTGCCGCACCTGGCGGCCGATCTCTTCCACCGAGGCCGACAGTTCCTCGGCGGCGCTCGCCACCGCCGTGACGTTCTGCGAGGCCTGCTCGGTGGCGTTCGCCGCCGTGCCGGCGCGACTATTCGCATCCGCAGTAACGCGCGTGATGGTCTGCGCCGTCTCGCGCATGGTGGAGGCGTTGTCGCTGAGGCCGCGCATGATGGCGCCAATCGCCTCGCGAAACGCCTCGGCGGATTTTTCGATATGGCGGGCGCGCTCCTCGCGCGCGGCGGAGTCGTGCGAGACCTGCGAGGCGAGATTGCGGTTGCGGTCCATTGCCTCCTGGAAGACCTCGATCGCGCGTGCCAGCGCGCCGATCTCGTCGGCTCGGTTGCTATAGGGCACCACGACGTTCTCGGTCCCGTCGGCGACCTGCTTGATGGTCGCCGTGATGGCCGAGAGAGGCCGTGCGATCGAGCGGGCGATGATGACGATGCCGATCACGACCAGGGCCAGCGCCACGCCGCCGAGGCAGGTCAGGACGAAAGACAGCGTGCGATTGGTCTCGGTCTGCTGGGCGATTTGCCTGCCGCGTTCGGCATACACCTTGGAGAGCGCTTCGAGGTCCTTGTTCAGCGCCGAGCGCACGCTGCGATTGGCGTCGTTGTCGCCCCATTCGCGGCCCGCGGCCGCATTGATCTCAATGCCGCGGCGCACCAGCTCCTTGCGGAACTCGACGAACTGTTCGATGCGCTTCTTGAAGGTGGAAAACTGCTCGGCATCGTCGGCCTTGACGATGGTCTCCCAGCGCTTCACGACATCGAGGATCTGCGCGTTGAACTTGAGCAGGCCCTCGCCGTATTTCCTCACCACGGCGGGCTCGGTCGACATGTAGACGCCGCGCGATTCCATCACGACCGCATAGACCAGCGAGTTGACCCGCTCGACGTTCAGCGCGGCCGCGTTCGCCGTCTCGATCGCGCTGGTCAGGTCGGCGCTGCGGCGGCTGTTGTAGTCGGACAGCAACGCGATCGCTGCCGTGAGCAGCGCAAACAGCGCGAAGATCGCGTAGAGCTTGGTGGCAAGCGTGAAACGGCCGGCGAGGCCAGCGGCATTCCCAGATCGGTCTGATGGCATGGTGTTCAAGAGGCCCGTGATGGCCTGGAGCGGCCGGTGGCGCGGTCGTTTGAATTTGATGCAAAACTATGCAGAACGAAGATGGATGCGGCGTTAACGCCGCAGGCCCGGAAGAGCGCGCCGCCCGGGCGGAAATACGAAATGTTTCAGCCGGTTGGGAAAACTCGATCGATCTCCGGCAGGTCGCCCCCGGGAATCCGGCCGGACGCTCCAAACATCGGCGTGCACGCCGGCCGTCAAAAGCGTATTCCTGCCGTCGGGATCGCCTTCGAGATTAATTTGCACTCGGCCACTGGCCGACGACCCCTGGAGAGGGCCTTGGTCTACCGCCACACCATCGACGCGACGACCTACACGTTCCCGGACTTGCGCGACCTTCTCGCCAAGGCGACGCCGCCGCGCTCCGGCGACCGGCTGGCCGGGATCGCCGCCGCCAGCGCCGAGCAGATGATCGCGGCACGGATGGCGCTCGCCGATGTCCCCCTCGGACAGTTCCTCCAGGAAGCGGTCATCCCCTATGAGGCTGACGAGGTCACCCGTCTCGTCGTCGACAGCCACGACGCAAAGGCCTTTGCGCCGGTGGCCTCGCTGACGGTCGGCGCTTTCCGCGACTGGCTGCTATCGGACGCCGCCACGCCCGAGGCATTGAAAATGCTCGCGCCCGGCCTCACGCCGGAAATGGCGGCCGCCGTCTCGAAACTGATGCGCAACCAGGATCTGATCCTGGCGGCGCGGAAGTGCGAGGTCACCACCGCCTTCCGCAACACCATCGGCCTGAAGGGGCGGATGAGCACGCGGCTGCAGCCCAACCATCCGTTCGACGATGCCAGGGGCATCACCGCCTCGATTCTCGACGGCATCCTGCTCGGGGCCGGCGATGCCTGCATCGGCATCAACCCGGCGAGCGACGATCCGGCCGTCGTCGCCCAATTGCTGCGGCTGCTGGACGAGATCATCGCGCGGCTCAAGATCCCAACCCAGGGCTGCGTGCTCACCCATGTCACGACGACGCTGTCGCTGATCGGGCAGGGCGTGCCGGTCGATCTCGTCTTCCAGTCGGTCGCCGGCACCGAAGCCGCCAACCGCAGCTTTGGCGTCGACCTCGCGCTTCTGAGGGAGGCCCAGGAGGCCGGGTTGTCGCAGCGGCGCGGCACCGTCGGGCAGAACGTGATGTATTTCGAGACCGGGCAGGGCTCGGCGTTATCGGCGGGCGCCCATCACGGCGTCGACCAGCAGACCTGCGAGGCGCGCGCCTATGCGGTCGCCCGCGCCTTTGCGCCGCTTCTGGTCAACAGCGTGGTCGGCTTCATCGGACCGGAATATCTCTATGACGGCAAGGAAATCATCCGGGCCGGGCTAGAGGATCATTTCTGCGGCAAGCTGCTCGGCCTGCCGCTTGGGGTCGACATCTGCTACACCAACCACGCCGAGGCGGACCAGGACGACATGGACAATCTGCTGACGCTGCTCGCCGCCGCCGGCGTCACCTTCATCATGGGCGTGCCCGGTGCCGACGACGTCATGCTGAACTACCAGTCGACCTCTTTTCACGACGCGCTCTATGTCCGTGACGTCTTCTCCCTGCGCCGCGCGCCGGAATTCGACGACTGGCTGGTGTTATCAGGCATTGCCGGCGCCGACTTTCGCCTTGCCGGAGATGCAGGCCTGCTGCCCGATTTTGCCTCGCGGCTGATTGCGTAACGCCACGGAAAACGCCAGCTCCCCCCGGAAACTATTGGCGCCTCTCGCGAATTGAATGCCGGCCACAATATTGAGAAATTCCGGCGACAGCATTACGCTAGGTGACTGGCTGGCAATTTCCGCACCATTCGGTCGAGCGTGGCGGGGGAGCTTTGATGCGAGCTGAAAGTAACGGAACGTCCCGGCGGATTCTCTGTGTGTTTCCGCGCTACACCTCGTCGTTCGGCACGTTCGAGTATTCCTATCCCCTGACCGACGGCGTTCGCGCCTTCATGCCGCCGCAGGGCCTGCTGCTGATTTCCGCCTATCTTCCGAAAGAGTGGCAGGTCAAATTCGTCGACGAGAACCTTCGCCGCACGTCGAAGGAGGAGTTCGAATGGGCGGAGGCGGTCTTCGTCAGCGGCATGCACATCCAGCGCCAGCAGATGAACGACATCTGCCGCCGCGCCCATGAATTCGATCTGCCGGTCGCGCTCGGCGGTCCCTCGGTCAGCGCCTGCCCGGACTATTATCCGTCGTTCGACTATCTCCACGTCGGCGAGCTCGGCGATGCCACCAACCAATTGATCGAGATCCTGTCGCGTGACACCTCGCGTCCCGAGCAGCAGGTCGTGCTCACGACCAAGGACCGCGTGCCGATGACGGAGTTTCCGATCCCGGCCTACGAGCTGGCCGACGTCAAGAAATACTTCCTCGGCAGCATTCAGTATTCCAGCGGCTGCCCCTATCAGTGCGAGTTCTGCGACATCCCCGGCCTCTACGGGCGCAATCCCCGGATCAAGACGCCGGAGCAGATCATCGCCGAGCTCGACCGTCTTCGCGAATGCGGCATGACCGACACCGTCTATTTCGTCGACGACAATTTCATCGGCAACCGCAAGGCGGCGATGGACCTGCTGCCGCATCTGATCGAATGGCAGAAGCGGACCGGCTACGTGGTGCGGCTCGCCTGCGAGGCGACGCTCAACATCGCCAAGCGGCCCGAGATCCTCGAGAAGATGCGCGAGGCCTATTTCATCACCATCTTCTGCGGCATCGAGACGCCGGATCCGGATGCATTGCATGCGATGCACAAGGACCACAACATGATGGTCCCGATCCTGGAGGGCGTGCGCACCATCAACTCCTACGGCATGGAGGTCGTGTCCGGCATCATCATGGGGCTCGACACCGACAAGCCGAACACGTCGGAGGCGCTGCTCGCTTTCGTCGACGAGTCCCGGATTCCGCTGCTCACCATCAATTTGCTCCAGGCGCTGCCGAAGACGCCGCTGTGGGACCGGCTGGAGCGTGAGGGACGCCTGGTCCACGATGAGGGCCGCGATTCCAACGTCGACTTCCTGCTGCCCTACGACGAGGTTGTCGCGTCCTGGAAACATTGCATGGAGGTCGCTTACGCGCCCGAGAAGGTCTATGCGCGCTATCAGCATCAGTGCGATTACACCTATGCCAACCGCCTCAAAGTGCCGGTGGCACCGGAGATGAAGACCTGGCCCAACATCAAGCGCGGCCTGATCATGCTACGCAACATCTTCTGGCAGATCGGGGTGCTCGGCGACTACAGGCGCGTGTTCTGGAAGTTCGCCTTGGGGCGAATCCGGCGCGGCGATCTCGAAGGCCTGATCGGCTCCGCCACGATTGCGCATCATCTCATCACCTTCGCGCGCGCGGCCTCCAGCGGCAAGCAGAACGCCTCGAACTACTCGATCCGGCTGCGCGAGGCCGCCGTTCCCGCCGAATGATGCGACATGTCTGATCCGGCTCCGCCGCTCCGTCCGACGCTCGATCTGCGGACGTTCACGCCCGCACGCGTTGCGCTGGGCCGCAGCGGCGCAAGCCTGCCGACGCGCGCCCTGCTCGATTTCACGCTGGACCATGCCCGCGCCCGCGATGCCGTGCATGCCGTTTTCGAGGTGCCGCGTCTGGTCACCGATCTCCGCGCGCTAGGCCTGGTCGTGACCGAGGTGAGGAGCCGGGCGATCGACCGCAGGGACTATCTGCGGCGGCCGGACCTTGGACGGCAGCTTGATGCCGGCTCAGCCGAGCTTCTGGTGCCAAGGGCCTCGGCGCCGTACCAACTCGCGCTCGTGATCGGCGAGGGCCTGTCGGCGGCAGCGGTCCACGGCCATGCGGTGGCGCTGCTGCGGCGCCTGCTGCCGCTGCTCGCGGCCGACGATGGTGTCGCGATCGGCCATGTCGTTGTCGCCTCAGGCGCGCGCGTCGCGCTCGGCGACGAGATCGGCGCGATTCTCGGCGCGCACATGGTCGCAATGCTGATCGGCGAGCGGCCGGGCCTGTCGGCGCCCGACAGCCTCGGCGCCTATCTGACCTTCGCGCCCAAACCCGGCCGTACCGACGCTGAGCGCAATTGCGTGTCGAGCATCCACCGCGCTGGGTTGAGCTATGAAGACGCTGCTTTCAAGATCGCCTGGCTGGTCCGTGAGGGGCTCGCCCGGAAGACCACCGGCGTGGCGCTGAAGGACGAGAGCGCGGACCGCGGGCCGCGTCGAATTGGCACGGCTTTGCTGGAATGAGTAGCATTCCGGCAAAATCGCCGCATCTTGATCGATTCGGCCACATTTCGCCGGCTTGCGAGAAGGGTGATTGACCTGCTAAACCCCTCGCGGCGATTTTCCGCGCATTTTCAAAGGGCAAGCCTCCCATTGGTATGGCGTTTTCAAGCCGTTCGCGGGGCGTAATAAGCTCTCAAGACCGAACCGATTTAGGAACTGGATAAGGCATGCTCGAAAAGCACAGCGAGAATGAGGTTCATGTCGACAAGGTCGAGCAGGGACCTACGTCCTCGATCGCCTTCGGGCTGGAACGGCTCGGGCTGATCGCCGTCCGGACCCCGATCGTGTCGTGTATCGTCCTGCTCGCGCTGATCGTCGGCGCCGTGTTCGGCATTCACCGGATCAAGATCGACGATTCGCTGTCGCAGCTCTTCCGCTCCGACACCCGCGAATTCCACCAATACGAAGAGGTGACCAAGAAGTTCCCGGCTGAGGAGTTCGACGTTCTCGTCGTGGTTGAGGGCAAGAATCTGCTGGCGAGGAACAACCTGGAGAAGCTGCGGGACTTCATCACGGACCTGCAGTTGGTCGAAGGCACTCGCGGGCTGGTCTCGCTGTTCTCTGCGCGCCAGGCACCGGCGCCGGGCAAGCTGCCGGCGGCGCTGTTCCCGCCCGAGCTGCCCGAGGGCGCGGCCTATGACAAGTTCATCGAGACCGTCAAGAACAACGAGATCATCCGCGGCAAGCTGTTGTCGGAGGACGGCACGCTGGCCCTAATCGTGCTGTCGCTCGATCCGGAGGTGGTCGGCTCCAACAAGCTGACCAAGACCGTCGGCGACATCCGCACGCTGATGAAGGAGGACCTTAGCGACACCGGGCTCAACGTGCAGCTCTCCGGCGTGCCGGTGATGCAGCTCGAGATCCGTAACGCGGTCGAGCGCGACGGCCTCACCTACAACATCCTCGGCATCCTCGCCGGCTGTATCATCGCCATCATCTTCTTCCGCAAGATCTCGTTCATGGTCGCGGCGGCATTCCCGCCCATGATCGCGATCCTGCTGGCGCTCGGTGCGCTCGGCTGGGCCAATTTCAACCTCAACATGTTCCTGAACGTGATGACGCCGCTCATCATGGTCATCAGCTTCTCGGATTCGATGCAGCTCACCTTCGCCGCACGCGACCGGCTGATCGCGGGCCAGGACAAGTTCACGGCATTCAAGAACGCCGTGCTGGTGGTGGGGCCGGCATGCGTGCTGACGCACGGCACCGCCGGGATTTCCTTCATCGCGCTCCAATTCTCCGACTCCGACCTGATCCGCAAGTTTGGCGAAGCGGGCCTTGCTGCCACCATCATCGCGCTGGTGGCGGTGCTGTCGCTGGTGCCGGTGTTCGGCGTGCTGTTCGTGCGCAACGAGAAGGTTTTTGCGGTCAAGTTCCAGGGTGCCGATGCCGGCGTCCAGGCGCTGCGCAATTTCTGCTATTGGATCGCGGTGCGCATGGTCGGCCGTCCCGGCCTGTTCAGCCTGATCGCGGTGCTGTTCGTCGGCGGTCTCGGCGTCATCTACGCCAATCTGGAGCCGCGCTATCGGCTCGCCGATCAGGTGCCGGACAAGCGCCAGGCGGTCGCCGCCAGCGACCGGCTCGACGCCAAGCTGACCGGCGCCAATCCGGTCAACGTTCTGATCGCGTTTCCCAAGGGCGAATCGCTCTATTCGCCCGAGACGCTCCAGACCATCGGCGACGTGCATGCGATCGTGGAGAAGGCGGCCGGTGTCGGCAACGTCTGGTCGCTCGAGACCCTGCGCCGCTGGCTGGCGGAAAAGGCCGGCAGCGCCGACGTCGCGACGCTGCAGGAATATGTCAACGTCATCCCCGAGCACCTGGTGCGGCGCTTCATCGACGCCGAGCAGGACGCGGTCGTGGTCGCCGGCCGTGTGCCGGACAAGGATTCCAGCCAGCTGCTGCCGATCGTCGACAAGCTCGATTCCGAGCTCGACGCCGTCCGCAAGAAGCATCCCGGCTACGAGATTGCAGTGACGGGCCTCGCTGCGATTGCGGCGCGCAACTCAGCCAGCATGATCGAGAAGCTGAACCGCGGCCTCACCATCGAATTCGCGCTGGTCGCGATCTTCATCGGCCTCGCCTTCCGCTCCTGGGTCGTGATGTTGGCCTGCATCCTGCCGGGCATCTTCCCGGTGGTGATGTCGGGCACGGTGCTGTGGGCGATGGGCGAGGGCCTGCAATTCGCCAGCGTGGTCGCGCTCACCGTCTCGTTCGGCCTCGGCCTCAGCGCCACCATCCACTTCCTCAACCGCCTGAGGCTCGAGAGCAAGCCGGGCGTCGGCTCGGCGCTCGCGGTGGAGCGCGCCACCGTCTTGGTCGGACCGGCGCTGATCCTGACCACGGTGGTGCTGGCCTGCGGCCTCGTCGTCACCGTGTTCTCCGACCTGCCGTCGCTGCGGCTGTTCGGCTGGCTCAGCGCCTTCTCGATGGTGATGGCGCTCGTCGCCGACCTCTTCATCCTGCGGCCGACGGCGATGTGGCTGATCAACCTGCACGCGAAGCTGCAGGGCGATAAGCCGGCGATTTGAGCGGGACGGGCCGGGCCGTCTCGGATTCGATGTCACGCAGCCATATGCATGTCCATGTCAACAAAAAGCCCCCGGCTCGCGAGAGCCGGGGGCTTTGTTGCTCGTGAGCCGAAAGGACGTCAGCCCTTCGTCATCGTGATATTGACGCCGCGGATCTCGCCCTTGGAAGAGATCTGCACCGTCTGTTTGGTGCCGTTGGTGCGCAGCGACAGATTGGCGGCAAAACCGTTGGCCTCGACGAACACGTCGATCTGACCGCCGCCGGCGGTGCCCTGGAGGTTGCCGAAGATGTTGCGGCTGGCTTCGCTCCAATTGCCGGAGATGCGGTCGCCCTGGCTCGTCACGTCGCTCGTGAGGTCGAACTTGTAGCTGTCGGACGCGCAGTGCAGCGCCTGCTTGAGGTTGAGGCCGCTGCCGGCGACCTTGTAATCGGCCTTGCAGCGGATGCGTTCGGTGGAGCCGTCGGACAGCGACACCGTGCCGGTGCCGGTCCACGCGCCGTCGAAACCGGCAAATGGGCCGGACGATTGAGCATGGCTTGCCGACACCGAGAAGAGCAGCGCAGCCCCGACGCCGACCGCCTTGATTGCCTGTCCAGATCGCCCAAAGAATGTCATCTCAAATATCCCGTTTTGGAACGACGTCCATTCAAGACAAGGACGTCTCGCCACATCGAAAGTTTAGTGTTCCGAGCCTGTGCCAGGTTCAACGCGTGACCACCGAAGATGGTGCTTCGTGCCACGCGCAACAACGCGATTCCCCGTGTTTCGGTGTGTTTCCGACCGAAACAGCAAGGGAGAGAGATGCAGCTCTGCAACAGATCCCAGCCAAAACGCGATGTTCCAGAATTATCTCGTAGTATCAGCCTCTTACATCTGCCAATGAAGGCGCAGGGAAGACCTGATTTGGTGGGAGTGGCGCCAATTTGGCCGCATTTGCCAGTGCTTGTGCCTTCTCTGAGGCCGCTACTCCCGCGGCAACTTGCCATCAGAACAATCCGCTCCGGACATCCGCCCCGTGCAGCCCGTGATCGGTGCGATTCTGCCGTCAGAATGAAGGAATACAATGCGTAAGCTTCTCGTCGCTCTCACCCTGCTGTCGGCCTCTCTTTCGACGGCGGCGTTCGCCCAGCAAGGGCGTGGCACGGACGCTGAGCAGAAGGCCTGCACACGCGACGTGCAGAAGTTCTGCCGTCCGGTCATCGACCAGGGCGATTTCACCGTCCTGGCCTGCCTCAAGGAGAACCGGGCCAAGATCTCGCAGGCCTGCGACCAGGTCCTGAAGAACCACAACCAGTAAGTTCGGCCGCTGGCCGACAAGGGCGGCCCGGGCCGCCTTTTTCGGCGCGATCCGCACGGGGCAGCCATCGAGAGACAGGATTGGTTTTGCGGCCATATTCCCCTATATGGGGGCCGCCGGCATGAGCCCGCGCGAGCGAAAAAGCCCTTCCTGTCCAACCGATTGTAAACCAGCCCTCGATGACCTCTGCGAGCGAATTGCGATCCGGCAAGGGTGACCGCGACGAGAATTTTCCCGTCGCGTCCTGGATCATTCATCCGCGTCATCGCGCGCTGATTCTGGCGTATTACAATTTCGTCCGCACCGCCGACGACATCGCCGACCATTCGACGCTGCCGCCCGACGAAAAGCTCGCTTATCTCGACCTGCTCGAGGCGGAACTGCTCGGCGAGGGCGACACCCAGGCCGAAGCGGTCACCCTGCGCCGTGCACTGGCCGAGCGCGGCATGGCGCCGCGCCATGCGCTCGACGTGCTCATCGCCTTCCGCATGGACGTCACCAAGCTGCGCTACGAGAATTGGGACGAGGTCATCCAGTATTGCCGCTATTCGGCGATGCCGGTCGGCCGCTTCATGCTCGACGTTCATGGCGAGAGCACCTCGACCTGGGCTGCCTCGGATGCGCTCTGCGCGGCGCTCCAGATCAACAACCACCTCCAGGATTGCGGCAAGGATTTTCGCGAGCTCAACCGCGTCTATCTGCCGCGCGATGCGCTGGCTGCGAGCGGCGCCTCGGTCGAGCAGCTCGGGCTGACGCAGTCGCCGCCGGCGATGCTGGCCTGCCTTCAGGCGCTCGCCGTGCGAAACGAAGCGCTGCTGAACGAGAGCAAGTCGCTCAGCGCGCAGGTGAGGGACTTCCGCCTCGGCGTCGACATTGCGGTGATCCAGGCCTATGCCGACCGCATCGTGCGCCTGCTCAAGGTGCGCGATCCGCTGCGCCAGCGCGTGCATCTGAACAAGCTCGAGCTGCTCGCCTTCAGCCTCGCCGGGATGATCGGCGAAGTCGGCCGTCGCGCAATCGGACGCAGGGCCATTTCCAGACCGGGGACTGCACATGACGCTTGAGGCGACCTCGCCCGGCGCCAATTATGGCTCGACCGCATCCGGCAGCTCGTTCTACGCCGCGATGCGCATCCTGCCGCATGATCAGCGCGAAGCGATGTTCCAGATCTACAGCTTCTGCCGCCAGGTCGACGACATCGCCGATTCCGACGGCCCGCGCGCGGAGCGGCTTGCCGCGCTTCAGCAGTGGCGCAACGACATCGATGCGCTCTATCAGGGCAATCCGCCGCCGCGCCTGAAGGACTACGTCGCCTCGGTGAAGACCTTCGGGCTGAAACGCGAGGACTTCCTTGCCATTGTCGACGGCATGGAGATGGACGTGCCGCAGGACATCCGCGCGCCCGATATGGCGACCCTCGATCTCTACTGCGATCGTGTCGCCAGCGCCGTGGGGCGCCTGTCGGTGCGGGTGTTCGGCCTGCCGGAAGAAGACGGCATCCTGCTTGCCCATCATCTCGGCCGCGCGCTTCAGCTCACCAACATCCTGCGCGACATCGATGAGGACGCCGGCCTCGGCCGGCTCTATCTGCCGCGCGAGGCGCTTCTGCATGCCGGCATCACCTCCATCGATCCCAACCGCGTCATCGCCGAGCGCGCGCTGCCGAAAGTCTGTCTGCCGCTGGCGCAGCGCGCGAAATCGCATTTCGAGAAGTCGGACGAGATCATGAACCGCAACAAGCGCCGCGCGGTGCGCGCGCCGCGGATCATGTCGAAATACTATCATTCCATTCTGGACCTCCTGATGGCGCGCGGCTTCGACGCGCCGCGCGCGCCGGTGCGTGTGTCGAAGATCACACGCATCCTGATCCTGCTCCGTTACGCTTTCATCTGATGCAAAAGACAGCTCATATCATCGGCGCCGGGATTTCCGGCCTCTCCGCCGCCGTGCGGCTCGCCAATGCCGGCTTCAAGGTCGCCGTGCACGAGGCAACGCACCAGGCCGGCGGCCGCTGCCGATCCTATTTCGACGGCGCCACCAATCTCACCATCGATAATGGCAATCATCTGCTGCTGTCGGGCAACAGCCATGCGCGTGCCTATGCGCGCGCGATTGGCACCGAGGCCGGCCTTGTCGGCCCCGAGCGCGCGCAGTTTCCCTTTGTCGACATCAAGACCGGGCAACGCTGGCAGATCGATCTCGGCGATGGCCGGCTGCCGACCTGGGTTCTCGACGAGAGCCGCCGGGTGCCCGATACCGGGCTGAGCGATTATCTCAAGCTGGCGCCGCTGGTCTGGGCGTCGGAGGAGACACTGGTCGGCAAGTCCATTCCTTGCGAGGGCATCCTCTATCAGCGTCTGGTGCAGCCGTTGCTGCTGGCGGCGCTCAATGTCGATCCGCCCGAGGGCTCGGCCGGGCTCGCCGGCGCGATCGTGCGCGAGACGCTGCTCGCGGGTGGGCAGGCCTGCCGTCCCCTGATCGCGCGCGACGGCCTCAGCGCCGTCCTGATCGAGCCTGCTGTGAAATTCCTGGCTGAGCGCGGCCACACGGTTCAGCTCGGCCATGAGCTGCGTTCGTTTGACACCAATGACGGCAAGGTCGGCGCGCTGAATTTCGGCGGCGAGGACGTGATCGAGCTCAATGAGGGGGACGCCATCGTGATGGCGGTGCCGCCCCGCGCCGCCGCCAGCCTGCTGCCCGGCCTGAAGACGCCGACCGAATTCCGCGCCATCGTGAACGCGCATTTCCGCTTCGAGCCGCCGCCGGGCTCTGCACCGATCCTCGGCGTGATCGGCGGCGTTGTGGAGTGGCTGTTCGCGTTCCCGAACCGACTGTCCGTCACCATCAGCAATGGCGACCGCCTGGTCGACATGCCGCGCGAGGAACTCGCGCAGGCGATCTGGAACGACGTCCGCAAGGCCGGCGGCGTGTCCGGTGAGTTGCCTCCGTGGCAGATCGTGCGTGAGCGCCGCGCCACGTTTGCCGCGACGCCAGCGCAGAATGCCCTGCGTCCGGCGCCGATCACTGCGCTGAAAAACCTGTTCCTTGCCGGGGATTGGACTGCTACGGGATTGCCTGCAACCATCGAGGGATCGGTCCGGTCGGGCGATCGCGCCGCCGATCTGATTCTCGCCGCACAGCGGCCCTGACGGGCAAATGTCCCGGTCAATTTCAATCGACAATCGGAGCAATCGAGCGACATGGATTCCGTGAACGCGACCAGCCGCGAAGCCTTGGATCCAAGCATCTTGGAATCGAGCATTGCATCGGCGACGCAAGGCGTCCTCGGCTTCCAGCAATCGGACGGCCATTGGGTGTTCGAGCTCGAGGCCGACTGCACGATTCCGGCCGAGTATATCTTGCTGCGCCATTATCTCGCCGAGCCCGTTGACACGGTGCTCGAGGCCAAGATCGGCAACTATCTGCGTCGCGTCCAGGGTGCCCATGGCGGCTGGCCGCTGGTGCATGACGGTGAGTTCGACATGAGCGCCAGCGTGAAGGCGTATTTCGCACTGAAGATGATCGGCGATTCCATCGATGCCCCGCACATGGTGCGTGCGCGCGAGGCCATCCATGCGCGCGGCGGTGCGATTCACAGCAACGTCTTCACGCGCTTCCTGCTCGCGACATTCGGCGTCGTGACCTGGCGCGCGGTGCCGGTGCTGCCGATCGAGATCGTGCTGCTGCCGTTCTGGTCGCCGTTCCACCTCAACAAGATCTCCTATTGGGCGCGCACAACGATGGTGCCGCTGATGGTGATCGCCGCGCTGAAGCCGCGTGCGAAGAATCCGAAGGGCGTCGGCATCGACGAGCTGTTCCTGCAGGATCCGCGTTCGATCGGCATGACCGCGAAGGCGCCGCACCAGAGCATGGCCTGGTTCCTGCTCTTCCGCTCGCTCGACGCGATTCTGCGCCTGATCGAGCCGATGTTTCCCAAGAGCCTGCGCAAGCGCGCGATTGATGCGGCGCTCGCCTTCATCGAGGAGCGGCTCAACGGCGAGGATGGCATGGGCGCGATCTATCCGCCCATGGCTAATATCGTGATGATGTATGACGCGCTCGGCAAGGACGAGAATTATCCGCCACGCGCGACGACGCGGCGGGGCATCGACAAGCTGCTCGTTATCAAAGACGACGAAGCCTATTGCCAGCCCTGCGTCTCGCCGGTGTGGGACACGACGTTGACGGCCCATGCGCTGCTGGAAGCTGGCAACGCGCAAGCCGTGCCGGCCGCCAAGCGTGGCCTCGATTGGTTGATCCCGAAGCAGGAGCTCGAAGTGAAGGGCGATTGGGCGGTGAAGCGGCCCGACGTGCGTCCGGGCGGCTGGGCCTTCCAGTACAACAATGCCCATTATCCCGATCTCGACGACACCGCCGTCGTGGTGATGTCGATGGACCGGATGCGCCGGGAGCACGGCGCGACCGGCTATGACGCCGCGATCGCCCGCGGCCGGGAGTGGATCGAGGGCATGCAAAGCGACGACGGCGGCTGGGCTGCCTTCGACGTCAACAATCTCGAATATTACCTGAACAATATCCCGTTCTCCGACCACGGCGCGCTGCTCGACCCGCCAACCGAGGACGTCACCGCGCGCTGCATCTCGATGCTGGCCCAGCTCGGCGAGACCGCGAAGACCAGCAAGCAAGTGGCCGACGGGGTCGCGTACTTGCGGAAGACCCAGCATCCGGAAGGCTCCTGGTACGGCCGCTGGGGCATGAACTTCATCTACGGAACCTGGTCCGTGCTCTGTGCCCTCAATATGGCCGGCGTCGACCACAAGGACCCCATGATTCGCAAAGCCGTGGCCTGGCTGGCCTCGATCCAGAACGAGGACGGCGGCTGGGGCGAGGATGCCGTCAGCTATCGCCTGGACTACAAGGGCTGGGAGGCTGCGCCCTCGACCGCCTCGCAGACGGCATGGGCCTTGCTTGCCCTCATGGCGGCAGGCGAGGTTGATCACCCGGCCGTCGCCCGCGGGGTGGAGTACCTGATTGCAACACAAAACAAAAAAGGACTGTGGGACGAGCAGCGGTACACCGCCACAGGCTTCCCCCGCGTGTTCTATCTACGATATCATGGTTACCCAAAGTTCTTCCCGCTGTGGGCACTGGCGCGGTACCGGAACTTGCGGAACACCAACAGCAGGGTGGTAGGGGTCGGAATGTGACTTTGGGGACGGGGGACTATTTTACCGCGGGTAATACGATCGACCCGCGGCCGATACTGATCGTGACCGGTTTGGTTCAGGAGGCCCGCATTGCAGCCGGGCCCGGAATGGCGGTCATCTGTTCATCCAGCAGCCCGACCCAGTTGCGGGCCCTGCTGACGGTGGTGGATCCCGAAACGATTCGCGGTGTGATCTCGTTTGGTGTGGCTGGCGGGCTCGACCCGACACTGCGCTCCGGTGACGTCGTGCTGGCCACCGAAGTGCTGTCCGGCGACACCCGTTGGGCCGCCGGGCTGTCGCTCGGCGACGACCTCATCGATCGCCTGACCTCGGGACGCCGCCGTGTCGTGCGCGGTAGCCTCGCCGGTGCCGAGGAAGTGGTCACCGGGCGGTCCTGCAAGGCGGCGCTGCATTCGGAGACGGGAGCAGCGGCCGTCGACATGGAGAGCCACATCGCGGCCGCCTACGCCGCCGAGGCCGGGCTGCCCTTTGCCGCGGTCCGCGTCATCAGCGACCCCGCCCATCGCGCGCTGCCGGCGCTCGCCCGCGCCGCCATCAAGCCGAACGGCCAGATCGACCTTCCGGCCGTGCTGCGCGGCATCGTGCGCAATCCGGCGACGCTGCATGCGCTGGTCTCGACCGGCCTCGACTTCAACCGCGCGCTGCGATCTTTGCGCGGCTGCCGCGACTTTCTGATCGGCACCGAGGTTGCCGGCAGCGAGACCCTGGTCTCAGAGGCGGCCTGAGCGGCTTCTTCGAGCTGACGAAAGAAAGGCCCGGTCGCATCGGCGACCGGGCCTTTCTCTTAATCTTACCTGCTTGGGCCTGCCTCAAGCCGCCGTCGAAGCCTTCGTCGCCTTCTCCTGCGCTGCGAGAGCTTCGTCGCGGCGGATCTCCGAGAGCTTCTTCTGGACCTGCTCGGAGAAGATGTACTGAGCCGGGCGCTGCTTGGACATGTCGATCTCCGGCGCCATCGGGCCAGTGGTCTTGATGCCGCGCAGCGACACCCACATCGCCTTCAGCGGGTTGTTGAGGGCTGCGGTTGCGGCGGTCGGCTCGTAGCCGCAATGGGCCATACAGTCGGCGCACTTCTCGTATTTGCCGGTGCCGTAGCTATCCCAGTCGGTGGTCTCCATCAGCTCCTTGAAGGTCTTCGCATAGCCTTCGCCGAGCAGGTAGCAGGGCTTCTGCCAGCCGAAGATGTTGCGCGCGGGCATGCCCCACGGCGTGCACTCGTATTCCTGGTTGCCGGCGAGGAAGTCCAGGAACAGGCCGGAATGCATGAAATTCCACTTCTTGCCCTTGCCCATGGCGAAGACGTCGCGGAACAGCTTCTTGGTCTTGGTGCGGTTGAGGAAGTGCTCCTGGTCCGGCGCGCGCTCATAGGCGTAGCCCGGGGACATCGAGACGCCGACGCCGAGCTCGACGGTGAAGTCGAGGAATTTCGCGATCTCCTCGGCCGGGTGGCCGTCGAAGATGGTGGCGTTGACGTTGACGGTGAAGCCGCGCGCCTTGGCCGCCTTGATCGCGGAGACGGCGCGGTCGAACACGCCCTTCTGCGACACCGCCTTGTCGTGGTGATCGCGCAGGCCGTCGAGATGCACGGAGAAGAACAAATACGGAGAGGGCTCGAACAGATCGAGCTTCTTCTCAAGCAGCAGTGCGTTGGTGCAGAGCGAGACGAACTTCTTGCGCGCGACGAGGCCGCGCACGATCTCGCCGATCTCCTTGTGGATCAGCGGCTCGCCGCCGGGAATCGCGACCATTGGCGCGCCGCATTCGTCGGCGGCATCCCAGCACTCCTGGGCCGTCATGCGGCGATTGAGGATCGCATCGGGATAATCGATCTTGCCGCAGCCGACGCAGGCGAGGTTGCAGCGAAATAGCGGCTCCAGCATGAGCACGAGCGGATAGCGTTTGCGGCCAAGCAGTTTCTGCTTGAGCAAATAGCCGCCGATACGCATTTCCTTGAAGAACGGGATGGCCATTACAAGTTTCTTTCTGGGCTTTGAATTCGGGTGGGTCAGCTCGCAGCCAGTTGGGCCGGAAGCCTGAATTCGATGTTTTCCTCGCGGCCCGGCAACACCGACACCTTCACGGGTCCGATCCGCCGCATCGCTTCGATCACGTCATCCACGAGTACCTCGGGCGCCGATGCGCCGGCCGTGACGCCAACCGTCCTGGCATTCTTCAACCATTCCGGATTGAGCTCGCTGCCGTCGGCAATCAGATAACTCGCGACGCCGGCTTCGGTGCCGATTTCGCGGAGCCGGTTCGAGTTCGAGCTGTTGGCAGCGCCCACCACCAAGATCACGTCGACCAGCTTGCTCAAATCCCTTACCGCAGATTGGCGATTCTGTGTCGCATAGCAGATATCCCGGATATCCGGACCTTGAATATCTGTAAAGCGGGCCTGAAGGGCCGCGATGATGTCCTTGGTGTCGTCGACCGACAGGGTGGTCTGGGTGATGTAGGCCACTGGCGTATCCGCCGGCAGCGCCAGCGCCTTAACCTCTTCAACGCTTTGAACCAGCAGCACGGGAGCGGGAACCTGGCCCATCGTGCCCTCGACCTCGGGGTGGCCGGCATGGCCGATCAGGATCAGCGTGCGTCCTTTGCTGATGTAGCGCTTCCCCTGATTGTGAACTTTCGTGACCAGGGGGCAGGTGGCGTTCAGCACCGGAAGGTCGCGCGCCGCGGCCTCTTCCTCGACGCTGCGGGCGACGCCATGGGCGCTGAAAACGGTCACCGCTTTCGGCGGCACCTCGGACAATTCCTCGACGAAGATCGCGCCCTTGTTCTTCAGGCTCTCGACCACGTATTTGTTGTGCACGATCTCATGGCGCACGTAGACGGGCGGGCCGTACTTTTCCAGGGCCCGCTCCACGATCTCGATCGCACGCACCACGCCCGCGCAGAAGCCGCGCGGCTGCGCCAGATAAACTTCCATTGGACGTCCATCACGCAAGTTGCACCAATCCACTTCAAAGTTCCCGACAGCACCCGATACTGACCAACGAGCTGCAATATCCGCACCATCGGTCTTGCGCACGCGGTAGCCGCCCACTCCCCGTTTGGGGCTCCGGCGCATGGAGGCGCAATACTTTGTGTCAAAAAATCGGCAGCAAGGGAAGGCTGAATGAACGTTGGGTTCCCGACAAAATGCATTATGTGGTATTATGGTAGGGTAATCCATTGTGAGCGATATGGCGGCGTGGTGCTCACTCTTTCGTCACTTTCCCGCCTCAACTCCCCGGTTATACCGACCGCCCCACATGATTTTTGCCACGCTCCTCCGCCGTTTACCTCGAACCTTCGCGCGGCGAGAGCCACTCAAACAGCAATAGGTTTCGCCCGGGAACTCCGATAAACAGCGGGCGTTTCCGGCAAGCTGTTAACCGCAGAAAGAAAAGAAGTGCTGCAAAGCGTCGTCGTTGCCATTGTCAGGGCCTGCACCCGGTTTGCCTCCCTCGTCGTCGTTCTCGGGCTCCTGCTGTCGGTGGGAGCGGGCTATTACGCTGCGCGCCACTTCGCCATCAACACCGACATCAATTCGCTGATTGCCCAGAATCTCGACTGGCGCCAGCGCGACCAGCAGTTCGACCGCGCCTTCGACCGCGACGCGACTATCACGGCGGTCGTCGAGGCCAAGACGCCCGAAATGGCGAGCGCGGCGGCGGACGCGCTCTTTGCCAAGCTGAAAGACGACAAGACCAACTTCCAGTCGATGCAGCAGCTCGGCAGCGGCGAGTTCTTCGAGAAGAACGGCCTGTTGTTCCTGCCGACCGAGGAGGTCGGCAAGATTACCGGTCAGTTCGAATCCGCAGCGCCCCTGATCGAGATCATGGCGGGCGATCCCTCGATCCGCGGCCTGACCGGTGCGCTCGAGACCGGACTTGCCGGGGTCAAGCGCGGCCAGGTCAAGCTCGACAGCACGGAACGGCCCTTCAACCTGATCGCGCAGACGGTCGAGACGGTGCTCAACAAGGGCAATGCCAGCTTCTCCTGGCGCGAGCTCGTCAGCGACGAGCCACTGAAGGATTCGGACAAGCGCGCCTTCATCGAGTTCAAGCCGATCCTCGACTACAACGCGCTGGAGCCGGGCAAGGGCGCCACCGATGCAATCCGCAAGGCCGCAGCGGATCTGGATTTCCCCACCAAATACCAGGCGCGGGTGCGGCTGACCGGCCCGGTCCCGATCGCCAACGAGGAATACGCGACCGTCCAGGAAGGCGCCGTCGTCAACGGCATCGGCACCGTCCTCGTCGTGCTGCTCATTCTGTGGCTGGCGCTGCATTCGGCGAAGATCATCTTCGCGGTGTTCGTCAACCTCTTCGTGGGCCTCGCAATCACGACCGCGGCCGGCCTGATGATGGTCGGCTCCCTCAATCTGCTGTCGATCGCGTTTGCGGTGCTGTTCGTCGGTCTCGGCGTCGATTTCGGCATCCAGTACAGCGTCCGTTATCGATCCGAGCGCTACAAGCACGACAATCTCTCGGGCGCGCTGGTGCTGGCGGCCAAGCGCTCGGCGGTGCCGCTGTCGCTCGCGGCGATGGCAACGGCCGCGGGCTTCCTCTGCTTCATGCCGACCGATTACAAGGGCATCTCCGAGCTCGGCCAGATCGCCGGCGTCGGCATGCTGGTGGCGTTCATCTCTTCGATCACCGTGCTGCCGGCGCTGTTGAAGCTGTTGAACCCGCCTGGCGAGCCGGAGCCCGTCGGTTACGCCTTCCTGGCCCCGCTCGATCGCTTCCTCGAAAAGCACCGCGTCCTGATCGTCGGCGGCACGCTGCTGCTGGCGCTCGGCGGCCTGCCGCTGCTCTACTTCATGAAGTTCGACTTCAATCCGATGAATCTGCGCAACCCGCACGCCGAATCCATCGCGACCTTCCTCGACTTGCGCAAGGATCCCAACACCGGCGCCAATGCCATCAACGTGATGACGACGTCGGAGGAGCAGGCAAAGCAGGTCGAAGCCAAGCTGGAGAAGGTGCCCGAGGTGCTGCGGGTGATGTCACTCGACAGCTTCGTGCCGCAGGATCAGCCGCCGAAGCTGAAGCTGCTCGCGCAGGGCGCCAAAGTGCTGAATCCCGCGCTCAATCCCGACCAGATCGATGCGGCGCCCTCCGATCAGGAGAACGTCGAATCCCTGAAATCCTCGGTCGACAATCTGCGCCGGACCGCGGGGGATGCGAAGGGCCCGGGTGCGGTGGCCTCGCGCCGGCTGGCCGACGCGCTCGAGAAGCTCGCCAATTCCGATGAGGCCACGCGCAACAAGGCGCAGGACGTGTTCGTCACGCCGATGAAGATCGTGTTCGACCAGCTCAGGAACGCGATGCAGGCCGAGCCGGTCACCCTGAAATCCCTGCCGCCGGATCTCGTCAGCGCCTGGAAGAGCAAGGACGGCATCATCCGCGTCGAGGCATTGCCCAAGGGCGATCCCAATGACAACGACACCCTGCGCAGATTTGCCGCCGCAGTGCTCGCGGCCGAGCCGACCGCGATCGGCGGGCCGGTCTCGATCCTGAAATCCGGCGACACCGTGGTGAAGGCGTTCATCCATGCCGGCATCTATGCGCTGCTGGTGATCGGCTTGCTCTTGTGGGTCACGTTACGCCGGTTCGTCGACGTGCTGATGACGCTGGTGCCGCTCCTGGTTGCCGGGGCGGTGACGCTCGAGATCTGCGTGCTGATCGGCCTGCCACTCAACTTCGCCAACATCGTCGCATTCCCGCTGCTGCTCGGCGTCGGCGTCGCCTTCAAGATCTATTACGTCGTAGCGTGGCGCTCGGGCAGGACGAACCTTCTCCAGACCAGCCTGACACGCGCGATCTTCTTCAGCGCGCTGACGACGGCGACCGCGTTCGGCAGCCTGTGGCTGTCGAGCCATCCCGGCACATCCAGCATGGGCAAGCTGCTCGCACTCTCCCTGGTGACGACGCTTGCCGCCGTGCTGCTGTTCCAGCCGGCCCTAATGGGCAAACCCCGCAATCTCAGGGAGTAGGCAGATGTCGCCGATCGGGTCGGCGGCGCCCTTCTGACCGGCCTTGGCTGCGCCGGCGGCTTTCGGAGCAGCGGGGGCAGGTGCTGTGGCGCCCGTCGTTCCCTGGGCCTTCGGTGCCGCGCCACCGGACTTCGGCGCGCCCCTGGCCATGGCGTTGGCGGGGCTCAAGGGGATCGGCGGACCAACCCGGGTCCAGGTCTCGCCCCCGCAGAGGAAGCCCATCACGCAGCCCTTGATTTCGAGCTGGTCGGTACCGGCCGGCGTGATGGTTGCGCTGTAGAGCTGGCCGTCCTTCGCGTTGTAGACCTGTCCCTCCCACTGATCGACGCCGGGCTTCTTCTTCATGTCGATCAGGGTCGCCATGCCCAGCGTCGGCCTGTTCTTTTTTGATACATCCGGGTTGTTCTCGTCGCGGCCGCCAGGCTGCTTTTCCCAGGACACGGCACCCCACATGCTGCCGTTGCATTGGGCGACACGAATGTTGGCGACGCCGTCGGCGACCCGCCAGTCGCCGGTCGGGTCTGCGGCCAGCGCGGGGGTCGGACAGGTGTAACCGGCAGCCAGTATTATTCCGGTGTAAAGGGCTAAACGCATGATAGTTCCTTGGCAGTGCAACATCGCTTAAAGCTGTGCTTGCGAAGATGGTCCGAAAAAGGGCAAAAGGCCGCACAGAGCGTTTTCGATAGCGGTCCGTTTTCAGTTGACGAGACGGCCCTCAACCGAAGTATGTAGCGGATGCACAGTCCAAATCCAGACATGTCTGAGCTCTTCGCGGACCGTCAGGCCCAGCGCAGCGCCCTGCATAATCGGTATCTGAACGAGCAGTTCGTTCGGGTTCTGAAGACCATCGGATACGATGTCGGGTTCCAGAAAGGGCAGGGGCAGTACCTCTATGATCGCGACGGCGCGCGCTATCTCGACCTCTTGTCCGGGTTCGGCGTGTTTGCGATCGGGCGCAATCATCCCGTGATGCGTGAGGCGCTCAAGAGCGTGCTCGATGCGGACCTGCCCAATCTCGTCCAGTTCGATGTCTCGGTGCTCGCCGGCGTGCTTGCCGAGCGGCTTTTGAAGTACGTCCCTTATCTCGACAAGGCGTTCTTCGCCAATTCCGGCGCAGAATGCGTCGAAGCAGCGATCAAGTTCGCGCGCGGCGCGACCGGCCGCCCCGGCATCGTCTATTGCGCCCACGGCTATCACGGCCTGACCTATGGCGCGCTGTCGCTCACGGGCGATTCGAACTTCCGCACCGGATTCGAGCCGCTGCTGCCGGGCTGCACCCCGATCCCGTTCAACGATCTGGCCGCGCTCGAAAAGGCGCTGGCCTCGCGCGAGGTCGCAGCCTTCGTCGTCGAGCCGATCCAGGGCAAGGGCGTCAACATGCCCACCGATGAGTTCCTGCCCGGCGCGGCCGCGCTCTGCAAGAAATACGGCACGTTGTTCGTCGCCGACGAGATCCAGACCGGCATGGGCCGCACCGGCCGCTTCCTTGCGGTCGAGCACTGGAACGTCGAGCCCGACATGGTGCTACTGTCGAAATCGCTGTCGGGCGGCCACGTCCCAGTCGGCGCGGTGCTGACGCGCAAGAGCATCTTCGACAAGATCTTCAACCAGATGGATCGTGCGGTGGTGCACGGCTCCACCTTCTCCAAGAACGACCTCGCCATGGCTGCGGGCATCGCCACGCTTGACGTCATGGAGTCCGACAAGCTGATCGAGTCCGCCGCCAAGCGCGGCGCCGAGCTGCGCCTCGCGCTGACGCGCATGGTGCCCGGCTACGAGCTGATGAAGGAAGTCCGCGGCAAGGGGCTGATGATCGGCGTCGAGTTCGGCCCGCCGAAGTCGCTGCGCCTTCGCGCTTCCTGGAACGTACTGGAGACCGCCAACAAGGGCCTGTTCTGCCAGCTCATCACGGTGCCGCTGTTCAAGGATCACAAGATTCTGACCCAGGTCGCCGGCCACGGCAGCCACACCATCAAGCTGCTGCCGCCGCTCACCATCACCGAGGAAGACTGCACCTGGATCGAGCGCGCCTTCGACGACGTCATCGCCGGCAGCCACAAGGTCCCCGGCGCGATCTGGTCGCTCGGCAAGACCTTGGTCGACAATGCGGTGCGACGATCGGCGTAGTTTCGCCGATCCGTCTCAACGTGGCGAGACCCTCTATCCCTCGACATTCGCCTTCATCGCCGCCTCGAACCTGTCGACGAACTCGGCGAGCTCGTCGGCGCCGAGATCGCTGACGGCCCAGAAGTTCAGGCCGCGATTGCCCCAACGGCGGCAGTTGAAGCCCTGCATGGTTTCGGTCTTTGGCGCGCGATATTCCGCGTTCGATGTCTGCGACACGAACAGGTTGATGACGTGCTGCCGGCGCCGGTAGACCACGGCACCGATGGCGCGCGCATCGATATAGTCGAGGCGGCCGCCGACGAGCGTGAAACCCTGCGCGGTGAGGTCGATCACGGGCGGGGCGACGTCGAGCTTGCCGTTGAACCATGGCTTGACGGTGTGCTGGTCGGTGGAAATCACGTCGGTAAGGTGACCGGCTTGGAGCGAGCGCAGATGCGCGGAGACGACCTCCGACAGGATGCGCTGCTGGTCGTCCTGGCGCAGCACCACCGCGACGACGCCCGAAGCAGCAAGCGCGGAGACGGCTGAGCCCATTGCAAAGCCGCGCAGCACGGAGCGGCGGCTTGGTTGTTGGCGCTGCGGCTCGGGCAACGAGGCCTCGATCCGGCTGCGCAGGCTTGCGGGCGCGGTGTAGCGCAAATTGGCGTCGGCGAGCGCGCGCTGCATGTCGCGCTGCGCGGCGAACTCCGCAGCGCAACCCGGGCAGCTTGCGATGTGGGCTTCGACCTCGCGCGCATGGCCCGCGTCGAGCTCATTGTCGAGCAGCGCGTGAAGCAGGTTCCTTGCTTCGTCGCAAGTCATCTTGAGTGCTCCTCTTCTACATTCCAGGCCGCGCGCAGCATGGCGCGGGCGCGGGCGAGGCGGGACATCACGGTACCGATGGGCGCGCCGACGACCTCGGCGATTTCACGGTAGGAAAGATTGTTGATCTCCCGCAGCACGAAGGTCTCCTTGAACGGTTCGGCGAGCGCGTCGATCAGCTTGCGGATCGCGCCGGCATCGCGGCTGCGCAGCACTTCGGTTTCCGGGCTTGCCTCGCTCTCCTGCCAGATCGGTGTCTGCTCGGCGGCGCCGGGCGTCTCCTCGATCGCGCTGTGCGAATGCGCGCGCCGCGTATATTCTGCGTTGCAGACGTTGCGCAGGATCGCGAACAGCCACGGCTTCATCGCCGGTCCATGATAGCTGTCAAAGTGCTTCAGCGCGCGCAGATAGCACTCCTGCACCGCGTCCTCGGCGTCGGCGACATCGCGCAAGAGATAGCGCGCGAGCGTGTAGACGTCGTCGAGATAGGGCAGCGCCGCTTCGCGGAAGCGCTGCGCCTTCTGCAAATCGTCGCTGCCGGGCATCGCGCCTCGCTTTGCCTTTTGCTTTGCTACTTCTTTTGCCGTGATCGAATAGGTCTGAGCCCGGCCGGCGTGGGACAACCGGCCGGGCAAGACGTGGGTGCCTCGGTTGGAGATGTTACTCAACCTTGATCATCCCCGTCATGTGCGGATGCAACGAGCAAAAATATTTGTAGTCGCCCGCATTGGTGAAGGTGAACGAGAACTTGTCCTCGGTGTCCAGGGTCTTGGATCTGAACTTGCCGGCCGACACCACGGTGTGCGGGATGTCGTCCCTGTTGGTCCAGGTCACGGTGGTGCCGACCTTGATCGTGAGCTCGGCCGGCTGGAAAACGAAATTGTCGATATGCACCTCCGTCTCGTCGGCGCGGGCAGCTGTTGTGGGCAACAGGATGGCCGCGGCCAAAGCGAGACCGAAGTCGACACCGAAGTCGCGCCGATTGAGTGTCTTCATGATCAGCTTTTCTCTCAGCCCTGGAGCGGCGTGTCGATGATGGCGAGGCGCTGCTCGTTCTGCTTGAAGTTGATGCTGGCAACGCCAAGCATGGAGCGGAGCCTGGCGTTATCGACCTTCATCGGTCCTGGTGAGGGAGCGGCCCCCGGCGCAGGCTGCGGGAAGGCGGTCGAGCGCGCAGTGTGGAAAGTGACGTTGCCCTCGACCTTCTGCATCACCTGATGGATGTGGCCGTTGAGCACCGTGACCGAGCCGAAGCCCTTGACGTATTCCAGCGCTCGGCCGCCGTCTTCGGTGCCCCAGCCCCATTCGGGATAGACGGTCCAGAGCGGGATGTGCGCGAACAGCACGACCGGAGTCGATTTTGACTTGCCGCGCAGATCGTCCTCGAGCCAGGCGAGCTGCTCGGCGCCGAGATTGCCGAGGCCGCCGGCCTTGAGGTCGACGACGTTGACGAGGCCGATGAAGTGCACGCCGCCGGCGTCGAACGAGTACCAGCCGTGCCCCTTGGTGCCATGGCCGTAGCGCTCGCGATAGAGCTTCACCTCCTCGTCGATGAAGTCGTGCTCGCCCGGCACGTAATGCACGTCGAGCTTGGTTTGCGAGATGATGCGCTCGGCATTGTCGAATTCGGCGGCCTTCGACAGATGCGTGATGTCGCCGGTGTGGATCATGAAGGACGGCTTGACCGGCATCGCGTTGATCTTGCTCACGGCTTCCTCCAGCGTGCCGAGCGCGTTGGGATTGGCCGGCTTGTCGAATCCGACATGGCTGTCGCTGATCTGGAGGAAGGTCATGCCGGGCGCGGCCGCGGTAGCAGCTTGCGCAGTATCGATGATGCCGAGCGAGCGCGGCACGCCGCCGGTGATGGTCCAGAGCACCCCGGTGCCGGCCCAGGTCATGCATTCCAGCACCCTGCGGCGGCTGACGCCGTCGTCCCCGTGATCGTGTCCGCTCATCGCGCATCTCCTCTCGCCCGGAATTGGGCTTCGGGAAGGTGATCGGGGGAGGCAGGGTCTTATTCCCGAATGCGATGACGATTTCGTGAGGGGGAGATTCTCGTGTCCCGGACGCAATGCAGCACCTTTTGGTGATGCGTTGCAGAGCCGGGACCCTGAAAGCCGCGCGGTACGCTGTGAGATGGGCCCCGGCTCGGCGGCGCATCTGCGCCGCGTCCGGGCACGAGACTTACTTTGAAAAATCTCTCACGGCTTGCACCACGGCCGCCGGCACTTCCTGCGCCACGCAATGCCCGGCATCATCGAAGACCAACGTGCTGACGCGCGGAAGCAGCGATACGGCGCGCGCCGCCATTTCCTTATAGATGAGCCCCGACTTCGCGGCCGTCGTGACGCGCACCGGGCAGTCGATCTCGGTGAGCGAGGTAAACGGATTGCCGCGGGCATCGCCAAGATAAACCTGCTCCATCGCTTCGTAGATCGGACGCAGGATTGCCGACTCGATCTCCGGCGTGCAGCAGAGCTTTACCCGGCCGTCGTCGAGCGGCACGAAGCCGTGGCGCACGTAAGCCCAAAGCGACGTCTCGGTCCAATCCGCAAATGCCGGCGCCGCGCGGTAGCGCGCGAAGACGGCCTCAGCGTTCTCGAATTCGGCCCGTCGCCGCAGCGTGCCGTGCACGCGGGAAAGGGATTCGTCGCTCAATGCGCCGGAGCGCGCCGCGCGCGGGTCCATCACGGTCGGCTCCATCACGAACAGGCGCGTGAAGCATCCGGGATGAAGTTTTGCCGCGAGCAGTAGGTCGGTCGCACCAGCACTGTGGCCGATGCCATAGACGTCGCGCAGCTCGAGTGTCTCGATCACCCGGCACACGTCATCGGCGTAATCCAGGAAGTGATAGGCGCCGGGCTTGTGGCTGGCGCCGTGGCCGCGCCGGTCGAGCGCATAGACGGTGTAGGTCGATGCAAGCTCGCGCGCGACCTCGTCCCAGACGTCAGCGACGAAGCCAGTGCCATGCAGGAGCAGGGCAGGTGGTTTCCCGCTCTCGCCCCATTGCAACATGGCGATCTGCGCGTCGGCTGGGCCGATTGAAAAGCGGTACGGATTGATCATGGTGGCCGGATGCTACTTCGCATCCTCCAAAATCATCGCCGCACCTTTCTCCGCGATCATCGCGGTCGGCGTGTTGGTGTTGCCCGAGGTGATGGTCGGCATGATCGAGGCATCGACGATGCGGAGACCGCCGAGGCCGTAGAAGCGCAGGCGTTCGTCGACCACCGCCATCGGATCGTTCGCCGCGCCCATCTTCGCGGTGCCGACGGGATGGAAGATGGTGGTGCCGATGTCGCCGGCAGCCTTCGCAAGCGAGGCATCGTCGTCGCCGACGGAGGGGCCGGGCAGATATTCGATCGGGCGGTATTTTGCCAGCGCCTTCTGCTGCATCAGGCGTCGCGTGGTGCGGATGGCGTCGGCGCCGACCTGGCGATCGTCGTCGGTCGACAGGTAGTTCGGCGCAATGATCGGCTTCTCGTCAGGCGTTGCCGAGCGCACCCGCACGGTGCCGCGAGAGGTCGGTTGGAGATTGCACGCGCTCACCGTGATCGCGGGGAAGCGGTGCAGGGGATCGCCGAACTTGTCGAGCGACAGCGGCTGCACGTGAAACTGGATGTTGGCGCGTGCGCGCGTCGCATCGGAGCGCGTGAAGATGCCGAGCTGCGATGGCGCCATGGTCAGCGGCCCGCGGCGGCGGAACGCGTAGTCGAGCCCCATCAGGCCGCGGCGAAACAGGTTGTAATAGGTCTCGTTCAGCGTGCGCACCCCTTCGACCTTGTAGATCGCGCGCTGCTGGAGGTGATCCTGCAAGTTGCGCCCGACGCCGGGCCGGTCCACGACGATGTCGATGCCGAGCGGCGAAAGCCAGTCGGCGGGGCCGATGCCGGAGCGATGCAGCACCTGCACCGAGCCGATCGAGCCGGCCGAGAGGATCACCTCGCGCTTGGCGCGCGCCTCGATGATCTCGCCGTTCTGGATGAAGCGCACGCCGACGGCGCGACCCTGCTCGATGATCAGGCGGTCGACCAGCACATGCTTTTCCAGCCGCAGATTGGGACGGTTCAGCGCGGGCTTGAGGAAGCCGCGCGCCGACGACCAGCGCCGGCCGCGCTTCTGGTTGACGTGGAAATAGCTGGTGCCTTCGTTGTCCCCGGTGTTGAAGTCCGGGATGCGCTTGATGCCCATCTCCTCGGCGGCGTCCCCAACGGCGTCGAGAATGTCCCACGACAGCCGCGGCGCCTCGATGCGCCAGCCGCCTCCTGTGCCATGATGCTCGCTCGGCCCAAGGAAATGATCCTCCAGCCGTTTGAACAGCGGCAGCACGTCGTCATAGCCCCAGCCGGTCAGCCCGAGCTGGCGCCAATGGTCGTAGTCGGCAGCCTGCCCGCGCATGGAGATCATGGCGTTTATCGCCGAGCAGCCGCCGATCACCTTGCCGCGGGGATAGGCGAGCGCGCGGCCGTTCAAGCCCGGCTCGGCTTCCGTCTTGAACATCCAGTCCGAGCGCGGATTGCCGATCGCGAAGAGATAGCCGACCGGGATGTGGAACCAGATCCAGTTGTCGTCGCCGCCGGCTTCGAGGATGAGGACGCGGTTGTTGCGATCGGCCGACAGCCGGTTCGCGACAATACATCCCGCCGTGCCGGCTCCGACGATAATGTAGTCAAACTCACCTTCGAGCCGTCTTGGCATTCTGCGTCCATCCCAACAGGCGTCATGCCAGGGCTTGTCCCGGCCATCCACGCGCTTTCTGTCGTAATAGTCGGACGTAGATGGCCAAGACAAGCTGGCTAAAAGCCCGGCCATGACGAAAGGACAGGTTACCTTCGATCCACGGGAGTTAGGTGGACCGGCGCTTGCATGGTAGGACAATCCTGTGTTCCCAAAAAAGCTTGAGATGCTCCATGCCTATCGTGAACCGCGTCGCCGACCTCCAACCCGATATTCAGGCCTGGCGCCGGGACATCCATCAGCATCCGGAGCTGCTGTACGAGGTTCACCGCACCGCAGCATTCATCGCTGACCGCCTGCGCGAGTTCGGCTGCGATGAGGTCGTGACTGGCCTCGGCCTTACCGGCGTGGTCGGCGTCATCAAAGGCAGCAAGCCGGCCGGCGACGGGCTCAAGGTGATCGGCCTGCGCGCCGACATGGATGCGCTCCCGGTCGAGGAGCAGACCAACCTGCCTTACGCCTCGAAGAACCCGGGCAAGATGCACGCCTGCGGCCATGACGGCCACACCGCGATGCTGCTGGGCGCGGCGCGCTACCTGGCCGAGACCCGCAACTTCGCCGGCGATGCCGTGGTGATCTTCCAGCCGGCCGAGGAGGGCGGCGCCGGCGGCGAGGCCATGGTCAAGGATGGCCTAATGGAGCGTTTCGGCATCGAGCAGGTCTATGGCATGCACAACGGCCCGGGCATCCCGATCGGCTCGTTTGCGATCCGGCCGGGACCGATCATGGCGGCGACCGACGAGGTCGACATCCTGATCGAGGGCGTCGGCGGCCATGCCGCGCGTCCGCACAAATGCGTGGACTCCGTGCTGGTCGGTGCACAGGTGATCACTGCCCTGCAATCGATCGTCGCGCGCAGCGTCGATCCCTTGGAATCGGCCGTGATCTCGATCTGCGAGTTCCACGCCGGCAATGCCCGCAACGTCATTCCGCAAACGGCGACGCTGAGGGGCACTATCCGCACGCTGTCGCCGGAGGTGCGCCAGCTGGTCGAGAAGCGCGTCCGCGAAGTTGTGGCCGGCGTGGCGCAGATCACCGGCGCCAAGATCGATCTGCGCTACAAACGCAATTATCCGGTGGTGAACAACCACGCCGCGGAGACCGAGGTGGCAACGCGCATCGCCAAGCAGGTCGCAGGCGATGCCAACGTGCACGAGATGCCGCCGCTGATGGGCGGCGAGGATTTTGCCTATATGCTGGAAGCGCGGCCTGGAGCGTTCATCTTCTGCGGCAACGGCGACAGCGCCGGCCTGCATCACCCCGCCTACAATTTCGACGACGAGGCGATCGTCTTCGGTACGTCCTACTGGGTGAAGCTGGTGGAGGAGCAGCTGGCGGCGTCTTAAGGCTTCTGAGTCGTCATTCCGGGATGGTCCGCAGGACCAGACCCGGAATCTCGAGATTCCGGGTTCGGCTCTTCGAGCCGTCCCGGAATGACAATCTTGAATGCAAATGGCCGGGCTAAGCCCGGCCATCCGCATTTATGGAGTGTCGTTCTTCTCAGAAGATCCGCGAGAAGATCACGTAGAGCGTGGCCGACAACATGATCGCGCAGGGCAGCGTCAGCACCCAGGCCATCAACAGGTTGCGGATGGTCGACCATTGCAGGCCCGAGCCGTTGGCCGCCATGGTGCCGGCGACGCCGGACGACAGCACGTGAGTGGTCGAGACGGGCAGGCCGAACACGTCGGCGGCGCCGATCGTGGCGGCGGCCACGAGCTCGGCCGAGGCTCCCTGCGCATAGGTGAGATGGCTTTTGCCGATCTTCTCGCCGACGGTGATGACGATGCGCTTCCAGCCGATCATGGTGCCGAGGCCGAGCGCGATGGCGACGGCGATCTTCACCCAGGTCGGGATGAACTTCGTCGCAGCGTCGAGCGAGCCCTTGTAGGTGTTGAGCACCGCGATCTCGTCCTTGTTGAGATCGTTCGCCTTGTCCTTCATCAGGAAGCGGATCGCTTCGGAGGTCAGGTACATGTCGTTGCGGGTGTTGCCGACGGCTTCGGCGGGTACCTTGCTCAGCGTGCCGTATCGAGCGACCTGATCGCCGACGTCCTTCACCAGCACGGCGAGCGAGGGATAGGTACCATCGTTGAGCTCGTGCAGGGCGATGTATTGCGTCACCGCCGGGCGGGGATCGCCGATGATGCTGTGGCCGGCGCCTTTCGCCGAGATCACCTTGGAGGCAGCTTCGGAGGCCTTCTGGAACTGGGCGACCTGAGATTCCGGCAGCGCCCGGTTGAGGGCGTAAGCCGTCGGCACGGTGCCGATCAGGATCAGCATGATCAGGCCCATGCCCTTCTGGCCGTCATTGGAGCCGTGGGCGAAGCTGACGCCGGTACAGGTCAGGATCAGTAGGCCCCGGATCCAGAGTGGCGGCGCCTTGTTGCCCTCAGGTGCCGCGTACAGAGACGGATTGCGCACGATGAACTTGAGCAGCAGCAGCAGCACGGCGGCGCAAATGAAGCCGAACAGCGGCGAGAGCAGCAGCGCGTAACCGATCTCGGTCGCCTTGCTCCAGTCCACGCCCGAGGTGCCGTCGCGGCCGCGCATGACGGCGTTGGCGACGCCGACGCCGATGATCGAGCCGATCAGCGTGTGCGAGGACGAGGCGGGCAGTCCGAAGAACCAGGTGCCGAGATTCCACAGGATCGCGGCGATCAGAAGCGCGAACACCATGGCGAAACCGGCGCTGGAGCCGACCTGGAGGATCAGCTCGACCGGCAGCAGCGAGACGATGCCGAATGCGACCGCGCCGGAGGACAAGAGCACGCCGAGGAAGTTGAAGAAGCCCGACCACATCACCGCGACTTCGGCCGGCAGCGAATGGGTGTAGATCACGGTGGCCACCGCATTGGCGGTGTCGTGGAAGCCGTTGACGAACTCGAAGCCGAGCGCGATGAGGAGCGCGACGAATAGGAGGATGTAGGGCAGGTAGGTCGTCACCCGCGTGCCAGTCGCGTTGATGTCGACATAGATGCTGTAGGCGACGAACAGCGCGCCCGCGGCGAGGATGCCGAAGAACAGGATCAGCGTCAGCGGATTGAAGCCCTTGTCGAGATTTGGCCGCGACGCCGGCTGGACGGGCGCGCGATCTGTTACCGCGCGGTCGAATGCTACATCGGTCATCTCTGGACGCCCCTTAACCTTCAGGTAAGGGTATTGTCCGCGATGGATTTGAAGGCTGAATGACAACCAAGGCGTGAAAGCCGCCTTCCTGCCAGTATTTAAGCAGCCCGTGCAGCCTTCTTCTGCAAGCCGGCCGCGATCTTCAAATCTTCGACAAAGCGCTGATATTCCAGCACCTTGGCCTCGGGATCGGGCAGCCGCAGCAGATAAGACGGGTGCACCGTCACCAAAGCCTTGCGCCCGTCGGGAAGGTCGATCAACCGGCCTCGGTTTTTGCCGATGGGCGTGATCTTGCCGAACACGCTTTGCGCGGCGGTGGCGCCCATCGCGACGACGAGATCGGGCTGAACGGCCGCCAGCTCCCGCTCATACCATTGCCGGCACGCCCGGATCTCCGGCGTATTCGGCTTCTGGTGCAGGCGGATCTTGCCGCGCGGCACGAATTTGAAGTGCTTGACGGCATTGGTGACATAGACCTTCTTGCGATCGACGCCGGCTTCCTCCAGCGCGCGATCGAGCATCTGGCCGGCCGGGCCGACAAAGGGATGGCCGGCGAGGTCTTCCTTGTCGCCGGGCTGCTCGCCGACCAGCATGATGTTGGCGGACTTCGGGCCTTCGCCGAACACGGTTTGGGTCGCGTCCTTGTAGAGATGGCAGGCGCGGCAATGCGCGGCCTCCTCGCGAAGCGCGTCGAGATCGTCGGTTGTGGTCTTGCGTTTCATCGGAGCCTCCGGCCGCTTCTGAGGCTTGTGCGGATCGGTTGCGGCATTGGCGATCATGGCGCCGGTCATGCGCTCGGCATCCTCGATCAAGGGCTTAATGATCGAAGCCTCGGGCAGGTTCCTCCAGTATTTCTTCGGCATCTCGGCCTGCATCGCCTTCACCTTGAGGCGGGCCGGATTGAAGATGCTGGCATAGTAGCGCCGCCAGGTTTCCTCCAGCCGGTCTTCGCCGGGCGCCTCGCTCTTGCTGACGCCCGGCGTGAACGAGAGTGCGTGGCCATCCCAATGCGCGCAGAGGTCGGGCGTCAGGATCGACCAGGGCATGTCGGCAAAGCGCTTGGCGAAAAATGGCGCGGCGAGCTCGACGATGTGATGTTCCGGCTCGAACCAGGCGACGTAATGAGCCTGGCGTTCCCTGCCGATTTCGCGGAAGCGCACGAAGGCATGCATCTTGTGCTCGTCGCGGTAGACTGCCTTCGCCATGGCCGTGACTTGCGCGACATCGGGATCGGTTGCGACCTCGATGAGATCGTGATTGTCCTTCAGCCGAAACAGCAGGCGATAGAGGATCGCAAAGCGTTCGCGGTCGCGGTGCAGGATTGCTGCTTTGGCCAGTTCGACGAATTTGCCTGATACGTTGAAGGTGCCGTCGTTCACTTCGAGGATCGGAGATGGCGAAGACGGGGCGAACAGCTCGGCTTCGCCGCCTTGCACAGTCCAGGTGACATCGCTGGGCGGCACGTGGTGAAGCACGAGACTCCGCGCGGCTTTGCGCCAGCCGTCGAAATCGGTTTCGTTGTCGAGGATGATGAACTGCATCAGAAGCCAAACCCCAGTTGCGTTGCCTTTGGTTTGAACCGTTCGATCAGCCGCGCCTCATCGAGGCGGTGTGGCGGCGGCCGGTGATCGCTGAGGACGATGAACGGCAGCGCCTTGTGCCGGGGCACATGCAGCCGCGCGAGATCGGCGAGGCGGATCGTTGTCGTGCGCCGTGTCGCGATGATGCGTTCGACTGCTTTGGTGCCGAAGCCCGGCACGCGCAGCAATTCCTCGCGGCTGGCGCGGTTGACGTCGAGCGGAAAGCGGTCGCGGTGGCGCAGCGCCCAGGCGAGCTTTGGATCGATCTCGAGCGGCAGCATCGCGCTGTCGTCGACGATCTCGCCGACGTCGAAGCCGTAGAACCGCATCAGCCAGTCGGCCTGGTAGAGCCGGTGCTCGCGCAGCAGCGGCGGCTGCACCAGCGGCAAAGCGCGGCTGGCGTCGGGGATCGGGCTGAACGCGGAATAATAGACGCGTCGCAGGCGGTAGGCGCCGTAGAGATTGGCGCTGCTGTGGAGAATGGTGTGATCGGAGGCCGTGTCGGCGCCGACGATCATCTGCGTGCTTTGCCCAGCCGGCGCAAAGCGCTGCGGCTTGGCCTTCGTTTTCGCGCTGCGGCCTTCCTCGGCTTCGTCGAGCTTGAGCCGCAGCCGGCCCATGGTGCGACGGATTGCGCGCACGTCCTTCTCCGGCGCGAATTGCTTAAGGCTCGTCTCTTGCGGCATCTCGATGTTGATGGAGAGACGGTCGGCATATTGGCCGGCTGCTGCGATCAGCGCATCGTCGGCTTCGGGAATGGTCTTGAGGTGGATGTAGCCGCGGAAGTGATGCTCCTCGCGCAGTTTTCGCGCGACGCTGACCACTTGCTCCATTGTGTAATCGGGGCTGCGGATGATGCCGGAGGAGAGAAACAGGCCCTCGATGTAATTGCGCCGGTAGAAGTCGAGCGTCAGCTTGACGACCTCGTCGATGGTGAAGCGGGCGCGTGCTACGTTCGAGGAGGCGCGGTTGACGCAATAGAGGCAATCGTAATTGCAGGCATTGGTCAGCAGCACCTTGAGCAGGGAGATGCAGCGTCCATCCGGCGCGTAAGAATGGCAGATGCCCATGCCCGGCGCGGTCGAGCCCATGCCCTTGCCGTCGCTGGAATCCCGCTTCTCGGTGCCGCTGGAGGCGCAGGATGCGTCGTACTTGGCAGCATCCGCCAGGATTTCCAGCTTGCGTTGTACGTCCATGTTTGAATCCCTTTGATTCCACTCATGAATCCCAAAGCGCGCCAATTCGATTGACTCCCAGGGCGGCGTTAGCTTTATATTAGAACATATCATGAACAAATGAGCCAGCCGCTGGTTCTCTTTTTGAGAGCCACCGGCAATCACCCCTGAAGGAGCGGCGAGCATGAGCGGCGCACGCAGAAGCGCGCTTGCGACCTTGCGCAGCCAGATCGAGCGCATCGAGACGGCGGAGGTCGTGCATCAGCGCGATCGCATCACGCTCGGCCACAGCGAGGCGGACAGCGCGCTGAAGGGCGGGCTCGCACGTGCGGCGATCCATGAGGTGTTTTGTGAGGGCCGGCAGGGGACGTCCGCAACGGGCTTTGTCATGGGGCTTGCGGGCCGCGTCTCGGCGCACCGGCTGTTGCTATGGGTGCGGCAGGATTTTTCGGAAATCGAAACCGGCGCGCTGTCGATGAGCGGGCTCGCCGAGTTCGGTCTCGATCCGCGCCGCGTGGTGATGGTGCGCGCCGCTGATGTCGAGAGCGCACTGCGCACCTCAGCCGACGCGCTCGCCTGCGATGCGCTGGGGGCTGTGGTGCTCGAGCTCTGGGGCGAGACCAGGCAGTTCGATCTCGTGGCGAGCCGCAAGCTGACGCTGGCCGCGCAAGCTTCCGGCGTCACCGGGCTCTTGCTGCGCATGGCGGCGCAGCCGCTGCCCTCGACCGCGGAAACACGATGGATGCTGCGCGCAGCGCATTCACCGCCGGGCCCGGTGTCGAGTGCCTGGGGCGCGCCGCGCTTCGATGCCGAGCTCTTGCGCAATCGTCATGGCCCATGTGGCCGGTGGATCATGGAATGGAAATGTGATGAGTGCCAGTTCAGTGAGCCGTCGACGTATTCTCAGCCTGTGGCTGCCGCGCCTGCCCATCGACCGGATTCAGCGGTTCTTTGGGAACGTCGGACTGCATAAGAGCAATGATCCAAGCATCGTCGTCATCAAGGACAACAATGCGCTGGTGATCCATGCGCTCGACGAGGCCGCCGAGCGCCTCGGCCTGTATATCGGCCAGCCCTTGGCCAATGCGCGGGCGATGTGTCCGGACCTGAAAGTGTTCGACGCCGATATCGTCGCCGATGCGAAGACGCTCAGCGATGTCGCGGACTGGTGCGACCGCTTCACACCGCTGGTGGCGCTCGATCCGCCGCACGGCCTGTTCCTGGACATCACCGGCTGCGCGCATCTGTTCGGTGGTGAGGCCGCGTTGTTGCGGACGTTGGTTCGCGCATTGGCCCGGCAGGGGTTTGCCATCAGCGCGGCGATCGCCGGCACCTCGATCTGCGCACGCACGCTGACGCGGCAGGCCACGGGCACCATCGTGGCCGATGGCGAGGAGGCGGCGGCGATCAGCCGATTTCCGATTTCCGCGCTCGGTGCAGGTGAAGTCATCACCACAGGCTTGCGTCGCGCCGGTTTGAAGACTATCGGCGACGTCGCCTCGCGCTCGCCGAGCGAGATCACGGCGCGGTTCGGCGCCCGGTTCTCCACGCTGCTGGCGCATGCGCTGGGGCAGGGCGATGCGCCGATCAACCCGCGAAAACCGCTGCCCGACTACATCGTGGAAAAACGTTTCGCCGAGCCGATCGCGACCGACACCATGATCGCGATGACGCTGTCGCGGCTTGCCGACACGTTGATCGCATCCATGGAGAAGCAGGGCAAGGGCGCGCGACGCCTGGAAGCCGCGTTCTTCCGCACCGATGGCGTGGTGCGCGCAATCACGGTCGAGACCGGGCGTCCGGTGACGCGCAGCGCGGTGATCGACCGGTTGTTTCGCGAGCGTCTCGATGCGCTCGCCGACCCGCTCGATCCCGGCTTCGGCTTTGACATGGTGCGGCTGTCGGCGAGCCGTACAGAAATCGTGGTGCAGGAGCAGCGCGATCTCGATGCCCATGTCCACGACAATGACGAGCTTGCTGCACTGATCGACCGCATTGCCGCGCGTATCGGCGGCAAGCGCGTCGTCGTGCACCTGCCGCAGGACACCCATATCCCTGAATGCGCGGTTGTCGCCGCGCCGGCGCAGCATCATCTCGCCGCCGCCATGCAGGCGGAATGGCCTGCGCGGGCCGAGAACGAGCCGCCGCTGCGTCCCTTGCGGCTGTTCGACAAGCCGGAGCCGATCAAGGTGCCGTTCGCGACCGTGCCGGACGGCCCGCCGCATCAATTCACCTGGCGCCGCGCGCTGCATGCGGTGGTGCGGGTGGAAGGGCCCGAGCGCATCGCGATGGAATGGTGGCGGCAGGACGGCAAGCAGCTCACGCGGGATTATTTCCGCATCGAGGATGCCGAAGGCCTGCGCTTCTGGATCTTTCGCGACGGTCTTTATGAGGGGGAGGTGTTCGACGACGACGGCAAACCCGCTTCTCCCGGCTGGTATGTGCACGGTCTCTTCGCATGAATACGCCTGCCTATGCCGAGATCGGCATCACCACCAATTTTTCCTTCCTGGGCGGCGGCTCGGATCCGCGCGCCTATGTGCATCAGGCCAGCATCCTCGGCATTCCCGCGATCGGCATTGCCGATCACAACACGCTGGCCGGCGTGGTGCGCGCCTACAAGGAGCTCGACAATGCCGAGGTGCTGCACAAGCCGAAACTCCTGATCGGCGCGCGCATCGTCTTCATCGACGGCACGCCGGACATTCTGGTCTATCCGCGTGACCGCGCGGCCTATGGTCGGCTGTGCCAGCTTCTCACAAAGGGCAAGCGCGGCGACGACATCACGCGGATCGAGAAGGGCGAGTGTCGTCTTACCTTCGCCGACCTCCTCGAGTTTTCGGAAGGCCAGCTCCTGGTCCTGACGCTGCCGCATCGTTTCGAACCCGCGCAGGCGCTGGATGTTCTTGCAAAACTCAAGGACAGCCGGGCCGAGGGCGTGTGGCTGGCGGCGAGCCTGATCTATCGCGGCGACGACCGGCGCCGGCTGACGCGGCTCGATGATCTCGCGGCAAAAGCAAGAGTGCCGTTGCTCGCGACCAACGAGGTGCTCTATCATCATCCCGCGCGCCGTCCTCTCCAGGACGTGCTGACCTGCATCCGGGAAAAGACCACGATCGAGGCGGTCGGACGGAAGCTGGAAGCCAACGCCGAGCGGTTCTTGAAGGCGCCGCAGGAGATGTCGCGGCTGTTCCGCGATTTCCCCGAGGCGATCGCGGAGACCATGCGCTTTGCCGACGCAATCGACTTCTCGCTCGATCAGCTCAAATACCAATATCCGGACGAGCCGGTGCCGCCGGGCAAGACCGCGCAAGGTCATCTTGAGGATCTGACCTGGGCCGGTGTCGACAAATATTTCGGCGGCGTCACCAAAATCGACGAGAAACTGTACGCTACGCTGAAGAAAGAGCTCGCGCTGATTGCCGAGCTGAAATACGCGCATTACTTCCTCACCGTGCACGACATCGTGCGCTACGCGCGCAGCCAGAATATCCTGTGCCAGGGGCGGGGATCGGCGGCGAACTCGGCCGTGTGCTACGTGCTCGGCATCACCTCGGTCGATCCAACCAAGGTCGATCTGTTGTTCGAGCGCTTCATCTCCAAGGAGCGGCTGGAGCCCCCCGATATCGATGTCGATTTCGAGCATTCGCGGCGCGAGGAGGTGATGCAATATGTCTATCGTCGCTACGGCCGCCACCGCGCCGCGATCATCGCCACCGTCATCCATTATCGCCCGCGCAGCGCCATCCGCGACGTCGGCAAGGCGCTGGGCCTGACCGAGGATGTCACGGCCGCGCTCGCCGACACCGTCTGGGGAAGCTGGGGCAAGGGCCTTAACGACATGCAGGTCAGGCAGGCCGGACTCGATCCCAACAATCCCATGATCAACCTCGCGGTCGAGCTCGCAACCGAACTGATCGAATTCCCGCGCCATCTCTCCCAGCATGTCGGCGGTTATGTGCTGACGCAGGACCGGCTCGACACCTATGTGCCGATCGGCAATGCCGCGATGGACGACCGCACGTTCATCGAATGGGATAAGGACGACGTCGACGCGCTCAGCATGATGAAGGTCGACGTGCTGGCGCTGGGCATGCTGACCTGCATCCGCAAGTGTTTTGATTTGATCGCGGAGCACAAGGGCGAGCGCTGGGTGCTGGCGAGCGTTCCGCAGGACGACCCCAAAGTCTATGACATGCTTTGCGACGGGGAATCGCTCGGCGTGTTCCAGGTCGAAAGCCGCGCACAGATGAACATGCTGCCGCGGTTGAAGCCGCGGACGTTCTATGATCTCGTCATCGAAGTCGCGATCGTACGTCCGGGGCCGATCCAGGGCGATATGGTGCATCCGTACTTACGGCGGCGGAACGGTCAGGAGAAAGTGAGCTATCCCTCGCCATCGCCCGAGCATGGTCCCGCGGACGAGCTCTACAAGGTTCTGCACAAGACCAAGGGCGTCCCGCTGTTCCAGGAACAGGCGATGCGCATCGCGATCGAGGCGGCAAAATTCACCTCCGAGGAGGCCAATGGCCTGCGCCGCTCGATGGCGACCTTCCGCAATGTCGGTACCATCGGCAAATACGAGGACAAGCTGATCGGCAATATGGTCGCGCGCGGCTACGATCCCGACTTTGCCCGAAGCTGCTTCGACCAGATCAAGGGTTTTGGCTCTTACGGCTTTCCGGAGAGCCATGCCGCGAGCTTCGCACAGCTCGTCTATATCTCTTCATGGCTGAAGCATTACCACCCCGACGCCTTCTGCTGCGGCCTCTTGAACTCGCAGCCGATGGGCTTTTATGCTCCGGCGCAGATCGTCGGGGATGCCCGCAAGAACGGCGTCGAGGTGCGCGACATCGACGTGTCCTACAGTTTTGCGCAGAACACGCTGGAGCAGGGGAGAGGCAAATACTGCGCCGTTCGCCTCGGCTTCCGCCAGATCGACGGCTTTCACTGGTTGGACGAAGATGAGGAGAGGCTAAAGCGCTCTCAGTCGTCATTCCCCATTGCGCAATTACGCAATGGGCGCGCGCCACTTGGCACGAGCCCGGAAGCCGTCGGGCCGCATACGCCTGACGGAATGGATACTGGGCTCGACGCTGCCGCATCGCGCCGGAATGACAGGAGAGAGGACTGGGCCGACCGCATCGTCGCCGCCCGCAACCGACGTCCCTTCACCTCGCTCGAGGATTTCGCGCGCGACACCGGCCTGCCCAAGCGCGCGCTGATCCTGCTGGCGGATGCCGATGCGTTCCGCTCGCTCGGGCTCGACCGCCGCGAGGCGCTATGGCAGGTGCGGCGGCTGCCGGACGACGTGCCGCTGCCGCTGTTCGAGGCGGCCACCGCGCGCGAGCAGCCGGACGAGCACGCAAGGCCGCTGCCAGTGATGCCGCGCGCCGAGCAAGTGGTCGCCGACTATCAGACCATTCGCCTGTCGCTGAAGGGCCACCCGATGGAATTCCTCCGCGAGATGTTCTCGCGCGAGCGCGTCATCGCCTGCAAGGATGTCAACCATGAGAACGAGCGGCGCCGCGTCCGCTGCGCCGGCGTGGTCTTGGTGCGGCAGCGGCCGGGCAGCGCCAGCGGCGTCGTGTTCATGACGCTGGAGGACGAAACCGGCATCGCCAATGTCGTGGTGTGGCCCAAGATCATGGAGCAATACCGCAAGGAGGTGATGTGCGCGCGCCTCATCCTGGTCGAAGGCTACATCCAGAGCAGCCCCGAAAAGGTGACGCATCTCATCGCTCAGCGCATGATCGATCGCTCGCACGACCTGATCGGCCTCGCCAACGACGCCTTAAGCCGCAAGCATCCGGTGCCGGCAGGCACCGCCCTGATCGAGCCGCTCAACGACGATCCCCGTGCTCACGCGGATAGCCCGGCGCAGAAAATCCGCCACCCCCGCAACGTCCGCATCCTGCCGCCATCGCGGGATTTTCATTGAGTATTTCGGCTCTCTCCCCGATGTCGTCCTGGCGAAGCCAGGACGACATCGAATGCGTGGTGAGCGCTCGTAACCAGCGTTCAAAAATTCACTCGGTTCGAGATTGCGCCGTCCACGACGAGATTGGACCCGGTCGTGAACGACGACACCGGGCTCGCCAAGAACACTGCCGCGCTCGCGATCTCCTGCGGCGTCGCCATGCGGCCGGTCGGATTGCGGCTCATCGCATCCTTGTAGCGCTCGGGCATGTTCTGCTCGATCATGCTCCAGACGCCGCCCTTGAAATAGACGGTGCCGGGCGACACCACGTTGACCCGGATCTTCTTCTTCGCATATTGCCGCGCCAGTCCCTTGGCCATGTGAATCAGCGCCGCCTTGATCGGGCCGTAAGAGCTGGCGAGGTCAGCCTGTGCGGCCGAGATCGAGGAGATGATGACGAAGACCGCATCGCCGCTTCTCTCGCCGCTGGCTTCGAGGAACGGCCGGGCGGCATCGAACGCATGCACGGCGCCGAGCACGTCGAGCCGAAAATTCTGTTCCCAGGACGCGGCATCCTGGCCCTGCGCCATTGCGCCGGCATTGGAGAACAGCATGTCGATGCCACCGAGCTCCTTTGCGGCATTCTCGATCCAGGCTTTCAGCGCCGCGCCGTCGGTGGCATCGACTGGACTGCCGGTCGCACGGATTCCGCTCGCCTTCAATTCAGTGACGGTGGCCGCAACCTGATCGGCGTTGCGCGCGCATACCGCGACATTGGCGCCTTCACCGGCGAGTGTCGCCGCGATCGCCCGTCCGATGCCGCGCGTGCCGCCGAGCACGATGGCGTTCTTTCCTTTGAGACCGAGATCCATTGTCTGGTTTTCCTTGTTGTCTTGCCGGGAGTGTAGCTCTTTTGGGAGATATGCTGAATTCTCCAACGATATGGAGAGAGGCGCCGCCCTCACTCCGGCGCCGCTCCCACCGGCGGGCCGCCGGGCGGGCGGTGCAGGAAGGTCAGCGAGACGTAGGCGCCGACCCAGGAACCTGTCGCGGCGAAGGCGACATAGAAGGCGTTTTCGGTGTAGCTGATCACCGCGTAGGAGGAGAGCATATACCAGATTGCGCTCCAAGTCGCGGCCGGCACGCGCTTTCGCGCAACCACGGCCGAGGTGAACATCACATAGACCGCGTCGGTGGCCGCCGTTGCGACGAACACGGCACCCGCGGTGAGGGGATCGATGGCGGCCATTGCAATCCTTTCTGCGATCATGAGATGGTCGTGAAAATTAGCGCATGATCCGGCAAAGCGTGTAACGGTTTTCCCTCGCGACAAACGACGAATGCGTTTGCGCGAAGACCATGCTCAAACAAACGGGAGAAAAGCGGCCATGCAAAGTGCCGCCGGCATTCTCAGGGATATCTGGACCTCCGTCGGCGGCGATCCGGCTGCGCTCGACCGCGTGCAGCTGACCGGTGAGGAGCCGCAGATCCCATCCTCGTTTCGCGTCGCTGTCGCCGGGCAGACGACGATCGCCGCCGCCGGCCTCGCCGCCGCGGAGATCTGGCGACTGCGCAGCGGCGAGGCGCAGGACGTCTCCGTCGACATGCGTCATGCGGTCGTCGAATGCCGATCCGAGCGCTATTTGCGCGTCGACGACAAGCCGCCGCCCCCGGCGTGGGACGCCATCGCCGGCGTCTACAGGACCGGCGATGGCCGCTTCGTCCGCTGCCACACCAATTTCCCGCATCACCGCGAGGCCGTCTGCAAGGTGCTCCGCTGCGTGCCCGAGCGCGAGAAGGTGCAGGCGGCGCTCATGCAATGGAACGGCGAGGATTTCGAGGCTGCGGCTTACGCCGCAGGCGGCGTCGTTGCCCTGATGCGCAGCTACGACGAATGGTCGGCGCTGCCGCAGGCGCGTGCGCTCGCCGAACTACCGCTGGTCTCGATCGAGAAGATCGGCGAGGCCCCGGCGAAACCGTGGCCGCTGGGATTGTCGAACAGCGATCGTCCGCTCGCGGGCCTGCGCGTGCTCGATCTCTCCCGCGTCATCGCGGGCCCTGTCGCAGGCCGCACGCTCGCTGCGCACGGCGCGGACGTGCTGCTCGTCTCAGGGCCCGAACTACCCGCCATTCCCTGGCTCACCATCGACACCGGCCGCGGCAAGCTCACCACCTTCATCGACCTGAAGAGCGCGGCGGGCAGGGCGCAATTGCGCGCCCTGTTGAAAGACGCCGACGTCTTTTCGCAAGGCTACCGCCCGCGCGCGCTTGCCGCCCTCGGCTTCGCGCCGGAGGACGCAGCGCAAATCAATCCCGGCATCGTCTATGTCACGCTGTCGGCCTATGGTCATGCCGGCCCGTGGGCGGAGCGGCGCGGCTTCGATTCACTGGTGCAGACCGCGACCGGCTTTAACCAGGCGGAGGGACAGGCCGCCGGCATCGACGGTCCCAAGGAATTGCCGGCGCAGATGCTCGACCACGCCACCGGCTATCTGATGGCGTTCGGCGCCATGATGGCCAAAGTGCGCCAAGCCCGCGAAGGTGGCAGCTGGCACGTCCGCGTGTCGCTGGCGCAGACCGGACGCTGGCTTTGGAATCTCGGCCGGCTTGACGGCGGACTGGACACCCCGGATCTTACGGGGGAGGCCATACATGCTGCGTTCATCGAGAGCATGCCATCTGGCTTCGGCATGTTGAAGGCGGTGCGCCATTCGGCGGTGCTATCGACGACGCCGGCACAATGGAGACGTCCGGCGATGCCGCTCGGCACTCATCCGGCACAGTGGCCGGCGCGAAGCTGACATGAAGCTGACACATCGCGAAATTTTAACGTCGACCAAGAGGCGCCTAGCGTTTTTTAGGTTGTTTGAAATCGGAATTCGGCACTATTAGCGCGACCGATAAGGCAGTCATTTGCCGAGATCGTCGCAAACACGACCGGGCTCAATGGTGGTTGAAAATACCAAGCGATTGCAGGTGCTTACAAAACAACGGGTGATCACCTCCGTGGTTTTACTAGCGCTCGCCGGTGCCGGGGCCTACGGCTTCCTGTATTCGGGATCTAAGGAAAAGAAACACTCCGAAATCTCGAGCCAATCGCGCAGGAATGCGCAGACCTTCACACCGACGGCGTCCGAATGGGCGACGCTGACGATCGAGCCGGTCAAGGCCAAGAGCTTCCGGGCCGAGTATGTCACCGAGGGCAAAGTCGCGGTCGACGAGGACCGTTCGACGCCGGTGTTCTCGCCCTATGCGGGCCGCGTCACCAAGCTGCTCGCCAAGCCGGGTGAGATGCTGAAGCAAGGCCAACCGCTGTTCACGATCGAGGCCGCCGACACGGTGCAGGCTCAGAACGATTTCGTCGCGGCCATGACGTCGCAGAACAAGGCGAGGTCGGCGCTTGAGCTCTCCGACATCCAGTTCAAGCGCGCTAAGGACCTCTATGAGGGCCATGCCATTCCGCTGAAGGACTATCAGCAGGCGGAGGCGACCCAGGTTCAGGCGCAGAACGACATGCGCTCCTCGGTGACGGCGCTGGAAGCGGCGCGCAACAAGCTGCGCATCCTCGGCTTCACGGACGAGACCATCAAGGCGTTCCAGGAAAAGGGTGTCATTAATCCGGAAATCACGATCTATTCGCCGATCGCGGGCACAGTCGTGCAGCGCAAGATCGGCCCTGGCCAGTACGTCAGTTCCGGTGCCAGCGATCCGGTCTTCGTGATCGGCGACCTCTCCACGGTGTGGCTCACCGCCTTCGTGCGCGAGAGTGATGCGGCCGCGGTGTGCATCGGTCAGGATATCAGCGTCAACGTGATGGCGCTGCCCGGCCGGCCGCTGACCGCCAGGATCAACTACGTCGCCGCCGCGATCGATCCCAACACCCGCCGTCTCCTGGTCCGAGCCACCATCGACAACAAGGACGGCCTGCTCAAGCCGGAGATGTTCGCCAACGTCACGATCTACTCGGCCGGCGACCGTGCCGCGCCGGCGGTGCCGAAACAGGCTTTGATCTATGAAGCCGACAAGGTCCGCATCTGGGTCGCGCGCGAGGACAAATCGGTCGAGCTGCGCCAGATCAAGATCGGCCTCATCAACGGCAACCTCGTCGAGGTCACCAGCAATCTGAAACCTGGCGAGCAGATCGTCACCAAGGGCAGCCTGTTCATCGACCGCGCGGCGTCCGGCAGCTGATCGACGACCCAAGAAAACTGAAGAGCTGATGGATCGTCTCGTTGCCCTTGCCGTAAACCGGCGCTTTCTGATGGTCGGCATGTTCGTCGCCGTCCTGATCGGCGGCCTGATCGCGTTCAACCAGCTCAACATCGAAGCCTATCCCGATCCGACCCCCCCGATGGTCGACATCGTGACGCAGAGTCCGGGCCTGTCGGCAGAGGAGATCGAGCGCTACATCACGATCCCGATCGAGACCCAGGTCGCTGGCCTGAAAAATCTGACGACCATTCGCACCATCTCGCTCTACGGTCTCTCCGACATCAAACTCCAATTCTCCTTCGCCTACACTTATGACGAGGCGTTGCAGCAGGTGTTGAACCGCCTGGCGCAGCTCGCTCCGCTACCGGGCAACGTGCAGCCGCAGATCTCGCCGCTCAGCCCGATCGGCGAGATCTTCCGCTACCGTCTCGTAGGTCCGCCGAACTACAGCGTGCTGGATCTCAAGACCATTCAGGACTGGATCCTGCAGCGGCGGTTTCGCGCCGTCCCCGGCGTCATCGACGTCACCGGCTGGGGCGGCAGGAGCAAGACCTACGAGCTCCAGGTCGACTTCAACAAGCTGGTCGCCAACGGTCTGACGCTGCCGCAATTGCTCCAGGCGGTCGGCAATTCCAACGTCAATGTTGGTGGCAACACCGTCAATATCGGCCAGCAATCGGCCGTCGTGCGCGGCGTCGGCCTGATCCGCTCGATCGACGACCTCGCCAACACGATGGTCTCGCAAACCAACGGCAATCCGGTGCTGGTCAAGGACGTCGCCACCGTTACCGTCGGCCAGAAGCCACGTCTGGGCATTGCCGGCATCGACGATTCCGACGACATCGTGCAGGGCATCGTCCTGATGCGCCGCGGCGAGCAGAGCTCGCCGACCATCAAGCGCGTCCACCAACTCGTTCAAACCATCAACAATTCCAGCATCCTGCCGCCCGGCGTGCGCATCGAGCGGATCTACGACCGCGGGGACCTGATTGAGCTCACCACCCACACCGTGCTGCACAACATGGTGGTCGGCATTCTCTTGATCGTGCTGCTGCAGTGGATCTTCCTCGGCGATCTGCGCAGCGCGCTGATCGTCGGCGCCACCATTCCGTTCGCGCTGTTCTTCGCCGTGATCATCCTGGTGCTCCGCGGAGAATCGGCGAACCTGCTGTCGGTCGGCGCCATCGATTTTGGCTTGATTGTCGATGCCACCGTCATCATGGTGGAGGCGATCTTTCGACGTCTGACCCAGACCACGCCGATGTCGGAAGCCGAGCAGATGTCGCATGAGACGCTGTTCGGCATGAAGAGCCATGCCATCCTCAGCGCCGCGGCCGACGTTTCGCGCTCGATCTTCTTTGCAGCGGCCATCATCATCGCGGCCTTCCTGCCGCTGTTCACGCTGTCAGGCGTCGAGGGCAATATCTTCGGACCGATGGCGCGCACCTATGCATATGCGCTTGCGGGAGGGCTGCTTGCGACGTTCACTGTCACCCCGGCGCTGTCGGCGATCATCCTGCCCGCCCATGTCGAGGAAACCGAGACCAGGATCATGCAGATCCTGCACAGGCTTTACTCGCCGCTGCTGCATTGGGCGGTCGTCAATCGAAACATCGTGCTCGGCGGCGCCGTCGGCCTCGTGCTGATGACGGTTGCGTTCGGCCGGCTGCTGGGTCTCGAATTTTTGCCCAAGCTGGAAGAGGGCAATCTCTGGATCCGCGCCACGCTGCCGCCGACCATCTCGCTCCAGGAAGGCAATTCTTACGTCAACGAGATGCGCAAGGTGATCCGCGCCCGGCCCGAGGTCGAGTCCGTCGTGTCGCAGCACGGCCGTCCCGACGACGGCACCGACGCGGCCGGCTTCTTCAACGCCGAGTTCTTCGCGCCGCTCAAGCCCGCGAGCCAGTGGCCCGGCACGCGCGACAAAGAAGAGCTGACCGCGCAACTGCTCAAGCAGCTCGACGACCGCTTCCCCGGCGTCGAGTTCAACTTCTCGCAATATCTCCAGGACAACGTCTCCGAAGCCGTTTCCGGCGTGAAGGGCGAGAACTCGATCAAGCTGTTCGGCAGCGATCTCCAGGCGCTGACCGACACCGCCAACAAGATCAAGTCGGTGCTGGCCACCGTGCAGGGGGTCACCGATCTTGCGGTGTTCACCTCGCTGGGGCAGCCGACTATCCAGATCGACATCGATCGCGCCAAGGCCGCGCGCTATGGTCTCGCCCCCGGCGACATCAACGCCACGATCAAGGTGGCGATCGGCGGCGACACTGCGGGCGATCTCTATGAGCCTGGCAGCGACCGCCACTTCCCGATCATCGTGCGCCTCGCGCCGGAATATCGCAGAAGCGCGGAGGCGATCCAGAATTTGCGGATCGGAGCGCCGGGGCCGAACGGCACCGTCACGCAGATCCCCCTGAGCGAGGTCGCCAACATCAGCCTCGTCTCCGGCGCCGCCTACATCTATCGCGAGCAGCAGGAGCGCTATCTGCCGATCAAGTTCTCGGTACGCGAACGCGACCTCGGCAGCGCGATCCGCGAGGCGCAGCAGAAGATCGCCGAGCAGGTGCAGCTACCCCCCGGCTCGCGCATGGAGTGGGTCGGCGAGTTCGGCAACCTCCAGGATGCGATCCGGCGGCTGTCGATCGTGGTGCCGATCTCGCTGGCGCTGATCGGCGTCCTGCTCTGGTTCAATTTCGGCTCGGTGACCGACACGCTGCTCGCGATGAGCGTGATCCCGATGGCGATCTTCGGCGGCGTGCTGGGCCTGTTGATATCAGGCACGGCATTCAGCGTCTCCGCGGCAATCGGCTTCATCGCGCTGTTCGGCATCGCCGTCATGGACGGCATCATCATCCTGTCGCAGTTCAACCAGCTCATCGAGGAAGGCATGGACCGCATGAGCGCGGTGGTGCGCACCGGCGAATTGCAGCTTCGGCCGGTGCTGATGACCTGCGTCGTCGCCGGCGTCGGCCTGTTGCCGGCGGCGCTGTCGGACGGCATCGGCTCGCAGGTGCAGAAGCCGCTCGCGGTCGTGGTCGTCACCGGCATGATGCTGGCGCCGGTCGTGATCCTCGTGACCTTGCCGGTTCTGATCTCCTTTTTCTCCCGCTCCGCGCGCTGATCGTCAGAACCCGTAGAGCCGCGCCGGATTGTCGACCAGGATCTTCTTGCGCACGTCCGCATCTGGCGCCCATACTGGCAACTGGTTGAGCAGACGTCCGTCGTCGATCTGATAGAGCGGCGCGATGTCGGTGGGCTTGCGTCCCTCGACGCGGCTGGAATCCGGATGCGGCCAGTCGGTGCCCCAGACGATGCGGTCCGCGTTCGCCGCGATCAGCGCCTTCGCGAAGGGCACCATATCCTGATAGTCGGGAGCGAGCTTTGATGAACGGTAGGCGGCCGAAATCTTGACATAGGCCTTGCCGGATTTCACCAGCGCCACGAGATCGGAAAAGCCCGGCTGCTCCAGGCCCCGCGAGGCTTCGAGGCCGCCAAAATGGTCGAACACGACGGGCACCGGCGCAGTCTCGACGAGGTCCTTGATCGCCGAGATCATGGCGAGCGTGGTGTAGAGTTGCACGTGCCAGCCGCGCGCCTTCATCCGTTCAACGGCGGCAGTGAAGCGCGGTCTGCCGACATTGGGGTCATTGACGCCGCCGGTCGCAAGATTGAGGCGGATGCCGCGGAATCCGTCCTGATGCATCGTGTCGAGTTGGGCCTCGGTGGTTTTGTCGTCGATCACGGCCACTCCGCGCGCGGTCGCGCCGCGTGCTTTCATGCCGAACAAGGTCGATGAATTATCGGTGCCGTAGACGCTTGGTGTCACGATCACCACCCGCTCGATATGCAGCGCCTTGTGCAGCGCGGCCATCTCTTCGGGGCTCGCCGGCTCCGGCGTGTAGACGCGCCCTGCGAAGAACGGAAACTTTTCGACATCGCCATGGATGTGGGTGTGGCAGTCGCAGGCATGCACCGGGACATCGAAATTGATCGGCGTCTCAGGCTGCGCCGCACGGGCGTTGGCTCTGTTGGTCATGGCTACTCCGGCGCCAAGGGAGGCGAAGAGGACGCCGCGTCGGCTGAGCATGGTTTCTCTCCCTGTAATACTATCTTTGGTAATAGGGCTGGGACAGTATCACATCGGCCCGGCAGCCGCTCCACTCCGCTGCATAGCTGCTCAACTAGGTCTGCAAGCGGGCGTGAGCCGTCAACACGCACGATCGGGTACGTCAAGACGGGCGAGCAGGGCGGAGCGCTGGAGATACTGCGCCGCCGGCTGCTACTGCCCCGACGGCGTGCGCAAGCCGTGCCAGGCGTCGCGGACCTGGTGGTAATGCACCTCGGGCAGGTAATCCGGCGTGTTCAGGTTCAACGTTTTGACATCGAGATGGCCGACCGCGCTGAGTAGCGTGTAGGAGGCGATGACGCGGTCGCGGTTGGCGCTGATGAGGCGCGCCTTGGCCTGGATCAAGTCGGCTTGCGAGTTCAGCACGTCGACCGTCGTACGTTGTCCGCCGGCGGCCTCGCGCTGCACGCCCTGGAGCGCGACGGTGGCCGCCTTCACTTCGGACTCCGAGGCTGAGACCGTGATCTTGGCGCCTTCATTGGCAACCCAGGCGCTGATTGCGGCCGTGCGCGCCTGATTGCGCACCTGGTCGAGCACGAGCCGGCTCTGCGCCGTGATCTCCTTGGCCTGCCGGGTCTGCGCCGCGGCCTGGCCGCCGTCGTAGATCGGGGCGGTGACGTTGGCGACAATCGAGGCCTGATCCTCGGCGAAGGTGCCGAGCGTCGGGTCGTTGTTGCGGCTCTTGCTGGCGCTGCCCTGGATGCTGGCGCTCGGCAGCAGCGTGCCTTCGGCGATGCGGATGTTGGTGGAGGCGACGTCGACGTCGAAGCTTGCGGCCATCACCGCCGGATGCTGGCGGATCGCCATCGTCATGGCGTCCTCGCGGCTCTTCGGCAGATAGCGGTCGACGGCTTCGGCCGGCCGAAGCTGCGACGGCGCGTTGCCGATGACCTGCGTATAGGTTGCCTGGCTGACGGCGAGCGCGACTTCCGCCGCGTTGAGATCGGCAAGGCCGCGGTTGAGGCGCGCCTCGGCCTGGGCGGTATCGGTCGGTGTGACATCACCGGCGTTGAGGCGGCGCTGGGTGACGGCGAGTGTTTCGCGCAGGAAGGCGACGTTCGAGCGCTGAGCTTCGACCAGCGACTGGTTGGCGAGCACGTTGGTGTAGGCGGTGACCGCGTCGAGCAGCACGCCCTGGCCGACATTGCGCAGCGCCTCGCGGCCCGACTGCACCTGGAGTTCGGCAGCGCGCACGCTGTTGGCGGTGCGGAAGCCGTTGAACAGGGTCTGCGTCACGGTGACGCCGATGATCCAGGGTTTCAGATTGGCGGTCTGGATGGTGTTGTCGGGCAGCAGATTGCGCACCGATTGCAGGCCCGCGCTGAGGCTCGCCACGATCTGCGGCCGGTAGCCGGCCAGCGCCTGCGGCACGTTCTCGTCGGTGGCGCGCTGGCGCGCACGCTCGGCATTGAGCTGCGGATTGGTCTGATAGGCTTTTGCCAATGCCTCCGGCAGGGCTTCGGCCCATGCCGCGGAGGGAAGGGCGCACGCGAGCGCCAGCGTGGTCCATGTCGCAAGCACATGACCCGCGCCCGATCGACGTCGCGTCAAACCGCGACTAGCTCTGGCGGTACGCCCAATCATGTAATCCCGCTTAACCCCGGCTGTCCGCCCCCGCCGACGATGGCCTCTTAGCTGTTTAGCCAGCCGAGGTCCCGCAGGCAAACTGCCGCGGGCAAAACCTCCATGTATTCCGTGCTTGTTGCAGGCACGTCACAGGATGTGCGCAGGAGAGCGCCAGAGCCTTACACCAGCCTGACCGGTATGTGCGCTACCGGTTCTTGTTCACCGGCTTGCGCTTCTCGATGAACGCCGCCATGCCCTCGGAGCGGTCTTCCAGCGCGAAAGTCGCGTGGAACAGGTTGCGTTCGACGCTCATACCCTCGGCGAGCGTGGTCTCGAAGGCGCGGTTCACCGCTTCCTTGGCCATCGCGGCGGCAGGGCGCGACATCGCCGCGATCTTCTCGGCTGCCGCCATCACCTCGTCCATCAGCTTGTCGGCCGGCACGATGCGGCTGACGAGGCCACTGCGCTCAGCCTCCGCCGCATCCATCATGCGGCCGGTGAGGCAGAGGTCCATCGCCTTCGATTTGCCGATTGCGCGCGTCAGGCGCTGGGTGCCGCCGATGCCTGGAATGGTGCCGAGCGTGATCTCGGGCTGGCCGAACTTGGCGGTATCGGCGGCGATGATGAAGTCGCACATCATGGCGAGCTCGCAGCCGCCGCCGAGCGCATAACCCGCGACTGCCGCAATGGTCGGCTTGCGGCAGCGCGCGACGCGGTCGCCGCCGATCGCGGCAAAATCCTCGGAGAACATGTCGATGAAGCCTTTCGGCTGCATCTCCTTGATGTCCGCGCCGGCGGCAAAGGCCTTCTCGCTGCCGGTCACGACAATGCAGCCGATGGCCTCATCGGCCTCGAGATCGTCGACGGCGGCCGCAATCTCGCGGAAGACGCCGAAAGAGAGCGCGTTGAGCATCTTCGGCCGATTCAGCTTGATGATGCCGACCGCGCCTTTGCTTTCGACGATGATGTGTTCGAACGTGCTCATGTTCCACCCACGTTTCTGATTGGGTGGGCAATGTGCCCGCTGGCGCGGTGGGCTTCAAGGGGCCGGACGCAGGACGCGCGGGGCGGTGCGTCCTGGCGGAACTGACGGTCAGGCCATGAACATGCGCGCGGCCGAGGCCAGCGTCAGAAACGTGCCGACACCGATGAAGATCTTGCCGATCAGGGAGCTCTGGTCCCAGGCCGAGCTCTGCTGGCTGCTTGCGATCACCGGCGTGGGGCGCGGCTGCGCTTCGGTTGCAGCGACCACGGCCTTCTGCGCCGGCGGGTTGTCCTGTTGCACGGCGCGGTCGATGTCGTTGAGCTGATCGGGGGCCACCACCTGGGTCTCGGCCTTGGGTGCGGTGTTATTGGGGGTGTCATCGGCCGCCGCCTGGACGTTGTCGTTGGCACGGCCCGTCATCGCAGAGGCCGCGGCAGCGGTCGGCATATCGGTGGCGGTGAGCTGCGCATGGGCGTTGGCGACTTCCGGCGGCATCTGGGTTGAGGCGGTCCCGTCTGTGCCGGCCTTGGGCTCGGAGGTATTTGCCGCAGTGTCCTTCTTGTCGGCCTTGTCGTCGGACTTTTGCGCCGTCTTGCTGCTGGCGCGGCGCGACTCATGGTGCCGCTGCTTGCTCGGCTTGGCCGTGTCGGCCTGATTGCCTGCGCTGTCGGATTTGCTGCTTTCGGCTGAGTTCGGCGCCGCCTGTGCAACGCCGCCAAACAGCAAGAAAAGCCCGGCCACAAGGATCAGGGCCGCGCGCCCGCTGGCTTTGATCATGTTGACGATCTCCCCAATTCCGCCCGTCCCAAGAACGAACAGAGACCCTGGGGCGTGACGACAGCGGGGCAGAAAATGGGAATCTTCGGGCTCCACAGGGCGAAAACGGGGCAATCGCCCCTCGCGGCCGGCCGCCGGATGCGGGCCGGGTTGATAGGTGTTATGAGGCGTCGCGGGCTCTTACGGCCGCACCGGAGACGGAGGCTTGGCGTCGATCACGAATCCGTGATCGCGCGGGCGCTGGGGTAACAAATTGAAAGAGCGGCCGAATTGCATGGTGAGGGGCGCGCGTGCGCGGACGTGAGGATGAATGGACCGCCCTGATGCGGTCGGCCATGGCTGGCGATAATGCGGCGTATCATCGCCTGTTGAAGGCGGTTACGCCGGTGCTGCGCGCTGCTGCGAGACGTGGGCTGGCGCGGGCAGGCCAGTCTCCCGACCAGGCCGAGGATATCGTGCAGGAGATTTTGTTGGCGGTTCATCTGAAGCGGCACACCTGGGACAGCGAAGCCCCCTTCGCGCCTTGGCTGTTCGCGATCGCCCGCAACAAGCTGATCGATACGCTGCGGCGGCGCGGCAGGCGCGTCTTCGTCAACATCGACGATTTCGCCGAGACGCTGCCGGGCGAGGCGCCGCAGGAGACGGCTTCGGCGGGCGAGGTCGCCGCCCAGCTGAGCACCCTGCCGGAGCGCCAGCGCGAGGTTTTGCAGTCGATCGCGATCGAGGCCGCCTCGATCAAGGATACGGCGGCAAAGTTTGCGATGAGCGAAGGTGCGGTGCGGGTCGCGCTGCATCGTGGACTTGCTGCACTGACTGCCAAACTGCGGGACCACTAGGCATGGATACCGATCAACTCATTCGCTCGCTCGCGGCCGACAACGTCCATCGCGCGCCGCGCGTCGGCACCGTCCTGACCATGGCACTGCTGGTGGCCGCGCCGCTGTCGATCCTGATCTTCGCGACGTTCCTCGGTGTGCGTCCGGACATGATGAGTGCGATGCGCAACCCGTTCTTCGACATGAAGTTCGCGGTGACGCTGTCGCTCGCGATTCCCGCCATCATCGTCAGCCTGCATCTGTCGCGTCCCGAAGCCCTGCTGCGCGGCTGGGGCTGGCTCTTGCTGCTTCCCGTCGGACTGCTTGCTGTGGCGATCGGCAGTGAGGCGATGATGGCGCCAGCCATGCCGATGACGATGCGCTTGATGGGCAAGAACTCCAGGGTATGCCTGTTTGCGATCCCCGCGATGGCACTGCCGCTGCTTGCGGGAGCGCTGTTCGGCCTGCGCCACGGTGCGCCGTCGCGCCCGGCGCTCGCCGGCGCGCTCGCCGGGCTGTTGTCTGCCGGGCTGGCCGCGACGCTCTACGCTTCGCACTGCACCGACGATTCGCCGCTGTTCGTCGCGACCTGGTACACGATCGCGACCGCGGTGGTGACCGCGATCGGCGCGGCAGTGGGCTCGAAAGTCCTGCGGTACTAGCGCGCCGGGCTTCACGTCGCCGGCGTCGTGCTCTGCTGCATGCGGTAAAAGCGCAGTACCTGCTGCGCGGTCGATGAGCGCAGGGCCTCGTAGGTGTCGCGCAGCGTCAGCATGTCAGTCTGCGAGCCGCCGGAGAGCTTCTCGCGCATGGCGATGATGGCGCGCATGCTCGACCATGACATGCCGGCGACCTTGGCGAGGATCATCACGCCCTCGGTCCGGCTGTCGATCATTATGGTCTCGGCGGTCTCGATCGCGACGCCCGCGAGAGCTGCGAGTCCCGCATTGGTCTCGTCGAACTTGCCCTGCTCGGCGAAAGTGCTGACCTGAAATTCGTTGAGGCGACCGTCCTCGTGCAGCGACTTCACCAGCGCGCGCGCCATCTCGGTCTGCCTGGTCGTGGCGGCGGCGCGGACCCGCTGGGCGGCTTCCTGGACAACGCTCGACACCTCCTCCGCGAGCCCGGGGTGTGCGGCCTCTAACTTCTTGCGCACGCTCAAGGAAGCCTTTGCGATCAGCTTCAAATAGTGATGACGCGGCAGGTCGGGTCGCAGACCGATGCAGGTGGCGAGGTCATCGTCGCGTTCGGCGCGGTTAACGAGGTCGGTGAGACTTCCCTCCGACAGGCGCGCGCCCGGATTGCTGACGGTCGACTGCACCACGTCCTCGTTGCCGCGCGTCACCAACACGTCGGTCAACGCCTCCGATAGCACCCGCCGCAGCGAGATCGCCTTGAGATGCGCCTGGCCTCTGCTGCGCGCGATCTCGATCAGTGTCGCTTCGTCCAGCCGTTCCGATTTCGACAGCACGGGGCCGGAGACTTCGATGACCTCGTCGAGCGCGAGCGTACGGATGATCTTGGGCGGCGCGGACGCGATCGGTGCGAGGCGGTCGGCGAGCAGCGCTCTGGCCGAAACCTCGATCTGCTCGATCAGGCACTGGAACACGTCGTCGAACACGCGGACGTGGTCGTCGGAATAATCCACCGCGTTGCCCACGAAGAGATCGGTGACGCGGCGCAGCGTCTCGACCCGGCGCGCAACGGTGCCGTGGGAGAGCGCCGCCTGCAATTCCTCGAGCAGGTTCTCGGATGACGTTGCGGATTTCGATCTCATGGCCCTGTCCTGGAGCGTTCGGTCCGGCGCCGTCTTCTCACGCGTCGGAAAAAATGAATTGGTCAGTCCGTTATAACGCGGTTGCGCCCTTGCGCCTTGGCGGAATAGAGCGCGCGGTCGGCACGCACGAGAAACGTGTCGGCAGTATCGTTGTCGCGCAGCGTCACGACGCCAGCGGAAATGGTCACGCGCATGCCCGGGGAAAATGCATTCCAGTCGAGATCGGCGACGATTTGGCGCAAGCGGTCGAGCATGCGCGATGCCGCCGCGCCATCCGTTCCGGGCAGCAGCAGCAGAAATTCCTCGCCGCCGTAGCGGCCGAAGCAGTCGGCCGGGCGGATGTTGGCAAAAATGGTGATCGCGAAGGTGCGCAGCACCTCGTCGCCGATGGGATGGCCGTGGGCATCGTTGATGCGCTTGAACCAGTCGAGATCGATCAGCGCGATCGCGCAAGGCGTTGATGCCTGCCGTGACTCTTCGATCGCGGTGTCGAGAAGCCGCATGATGCAGCGGCGATTGTAGGAGCCGGTGAGTTCGTCGAGCTCGGCCAGCTCCTCGATGCGCTGATAGGCGGCCTTGAGCTCGATGCTGCGCCGGTACAGGATCTTGCGCAGCGTTGCGCCAAAGAGGCCGAGGGTGGCGCACTGGCCGATCACCAGCACGAAGCACAGCATCGAGGCGGTCCGCTGCAACCGAGTCGTAACGGGCAGGCCGATCGGCAGATCCGAGCCCAGAAAGACCACGACGAGCCCGCAGGTGGTAAGGCCCCAGGTGACCATCGCCTGGCTCGACGTCATCCGCAGCGTACCAAACGCGAAGATCAGAAACAGCACGGCGAGGAAGGCGACCCCGACCGTCGGTACCGCGAGCAGGAACACCAGTTGCAGCGTCGTATGCGCAGATATCTGGAAAACGGTGAGGTAATGATCTTCGAACCGATCACCGAAGCCGGCTTCCGACAGCACAGTGAACGTACCGATGATCAGGAGGCCGCCGAGCCAGAACAGCGACGGCACGCCCATGGAGATCGCGCCGTCATAGGCGTACAGCAGCAGGACCGAGGCCCCGAGCGAGTAGCTCGCGACCTGGCCGACATACATCTGGCGGCGCTGCCGGGCCCGCCGGGCCACGACTTCCGGAGCCGCCGCCTCGCGCGCGAGGACGAGATCCGCGACTTCAGCGGCATTCCTCTCCGGAAAGGACGTCGCGGCCGTGTTCATTATCCTGCCGATGGTGGATGTCAGCCCACAAATCTACGTGGCAAGCCTTTAGGTTTGGTATCCTTCGGAACCGAATCCGTACGGTGCGTTCCAGCCATGGAACATTTGCGGGTAAGGACATCTGCCGGCCATGAGGCATCGAGTACCGGTCGAGCTAAAACGGGGGTCGCGCGACACACGTCGTGCAGGGCTGCTATGGAGCGAGACTTGGCCACGCTGGCTGTGCCAGACCCGCTTTCTGCTAGGGAAAAATTTCAGTATTATGCTACCGATATGGACTGAGATGGCAGACCGCAACGGGCGGAATACGAACAATGCATGTATGTGGGGTAGATCACATCGGCTCGCGTATGACTGCGGTAAGTTGAAGAATTTCGCCCTTTCGGTCGAACCGTCCGCCGCATCGACCCGACCAATCTTGCGAGACGGCCTTTGAGCGTGACACAGGCGGCTTCGGACGAGGTCCTCATCGCCAGGATCGCTCAAGGCGACCGGCTCGCCATGCAGGTGCTGTACGGGCGGCACCATGTCAGGGTTTACAGGTTCGGGCTCAGGCTCGTGCGGAATGAGCAGGCGGCGGAAGACCTCATCAGCGAGGTATTTCTCGACGTCTGGCGTCAAGCCGGCAAGTTCGAGGGTCGATCCGCTGTTTCCACCTGGCTGCTGGCAATCACCCGATTCAAGGCCCTGTCTGCGCTTCGGCGCAGGAAGGATTTTGAGTTGGATGAAGAGGCCGCCAACGCGATCGAGGATACGTCCGACGATCCAGAAACGCTGGTGCAGAAGAAGGATACCAGTGAGGCGTTGCGGGAGTGTCTGACGGGTCTCTCGCCGGAACACCGGGAAATCGTCGATCTCGTCTACTACCACGAGAAGTCCGTGGAAGAAGTGGCCGAGATCGTCGGGATACCGGAGAACACTGTGAAGACGCGCTTGTTCTATGCGCGCAAGAAATTGGCCGAACTGCTGACGGCAGCCGGCGTTGAGCGAGGCTGGCCATGATGGCGTTGAGCAAGAAGATGCTGGAGCATGAGCCCAGTGAAATTGAACTGCTGCTGCCCTGGCACGCCGCCGGCACGCTGAACGCGCGCGATGCCCGCCGCGTCGAGGAAGCGCTGGCGCGCGATCCGGAGCTCGCGAAGCAATATGCCGCGATCCGCGGCGAGTACGAAGAGACCATTCATCTAAACGAGAGCCTGGGGGCTCCGTCCGCGCGCGCGCTGCAGAAGCTGTTCGCCGCGATCGATGCCGAGCCGGCGCGGGCGACCGGTTCGCTGCCGCTGTCCGCGCGCATTTCGACCTTCTTCGCGAGCCTGTCGCCGCGGACGCTGGCATGGTCGGCGAGCCTCGGCGCCGTCGCGCTCGTGCTGCAAGCCGGAATCATCGGCGCCGTGCTGATGAAGAACCAGCCGGCGACCTTCCAGACGGCTTCGCTCTCGACCAGCGCGCCGATCACACGCGAGCTTGGAAGCACGGCCGCGCCGGCGCGTGCGCTGGTGCGCTTCACTCCCGAGGCGCGCATCGCCGACATCACCGCGCTGCTCGACAGCTATCAGGCGTCGATCATCGACGGAGCCAAGGGCGGCATGTTCCGCCTCCAATTCAACAAGGCGATGAGCCAGGACGAGCTCGCCTCGCTGCTCGGCAAGATGCAGCGCGAGAAGTTCGTCAATCTGGCCGTCGCGACGCCCTGACCGCGCCGCTGAACCGATGACGCGCCAGTCGGAGAGCAGGGTACGCGCCGGGGCCTACGCGACTTCGATCGGAGCCGCGCTGCTGCTCACAGCCTGTCTCGGCGTCGAGCTTGCGCGGGCGCAGGCGACCATGCGTACGCCCACGATCAGCGTTCCCTCGCGCACGCCGACCATCTCTCCGAGCATTGCCCCGCGTGTGAGCCCCGGTGTCGCGGCGGCGCGCGCGGTCGGCGTCGGCCGCGGTCCGCGGACGATCCCGGCCATTCCCCACACCACGTCGTCGCGCATACGGCCGACGCCGGTAATGCCCTATGCGCGCTATTCGCCGAACCTCTATCCGGCCTGCACCGCACCCTACCGCGATGCCGGCGGCGAATGCCTGGCGCAGCCGAACGCGGGCGGCGAGGGCGGTGGAAAATCAGTCAAGAAGAGCGCCGGCAAGGGACGCGGCAACAGCACGCCGGCCGCGGTCACCTCGCGCAGCTTCGCCAAGGAGTTCGTCGCCGAGATCCACGGTGCGCTGTCGCCGGCCGAGGCCGACGAGCTCGCCCGTCGCCACGGCTTGACGCGCGTCGCCTCGGAGAATTTCCCGCTGATCGGCGCCACTTTGGGCCTGTTCCGCCTCACCGATGTCCGGCCATACGAGACGGTGCGGCGCGAATTCGCGGCCGACGGCAGTGTGCGCTCGCTTCAGCCCAACTTCCGTTATGTGCTCCAGGACCAGAAATCGTCGGGGCCGACCGAAGGCGATCCTGCGCAATATGCACTGACAAAGCTTCGCCTGCCGCAGGCGCATACGCTGGCGCACGGCGCCAACGTCACGGTTGCCGTGATCGATTCCGGGATCGACGCCAGCCATCCCGAACTCGCCAATTCCATCGCCGACAATTTCGATGCGCTCGGCACCACCGAGGGACCGCATGTTCACGGCACCGGCATCGCGGGTGCCATCGTCGCGCATGGCCGGCTGATGGGTAGCGCGCCCGAGGCGCGCATCATCGCGATCCGCGCCTTCGGCGGCCCTGCGGGCGGGGCCGAGAGCTCGTCCTACATCATCCTGCGCTCGCTGAACTATGCTGCCGAGCACGGCGCGCAGATCGTCAATATGAGCTTTGCGGGCCCCAAGGACGCCGTGATCGAGCGGGCCATCGCGGCGAGCGCCGCGCGCGGCCTCGTGCTGATCGCGGCCGCCGGCAATGCCGGGGCAAAATCGCCGCCGCTCTATCCCGCAGCCAATCCCAACGTGATCGCGGTGAGTGCGACCGACCAGCAGGACCGGCTGTTCACCGCCTCCAATCGCGGCAACTACATCGCGGTCGCAGCTCCCGGCGTCGACATCTTCCTGCCGGCGCCTGATGGCAAATACCAGATGACGTCCGGAACCTCGTTCTCCGCCGCCTGTGTCTCCGGCGTCGCGGCGCTGCTGCTCGAGCGCAACCATGCCTTGAAGCCGGAAGCGCTGCGCACGACGCTGGCGAAGACCGCGCGCGATCTCGGTCCACCCGGCCGTGATGATCTGTTCGGCCACGGCGAGGCCGATGCGTTTGCCGCGGTCATGGCCGTTCCGGCCGACAGTGCGGCGCCGGTTGCGGCGGCATCCGGTACAACAAAACGTGAAGATGCCGGGAAGCGTCCCGACGAGTCCGGCATCCGCGCCATCGAGCGACCCTCGTTGTCGAGCGCAGACGAAAAATCCGCGATTTCTCAGGCGGATAGGCCGGGGACGCGGTAGCGGCTGCGACAAGACGCGCGCGCCCGCCGAAGGTCAAAAAAGCGAACGCCGCGTTGAACGTTCAGCCAGCTGCCACGACCAAATTATGTGGGAGCGGTCATCCCTCCCCATCGGTCATATCAGGCGCGAGCGCCCATCCACCCCAAGCGCCCATATGGCTCGACCCGTCCGGTTGTCCCCCCGGACGGGTCTTTTCTTTGTGGGCATCCAATTTAAAGCGTCGCGATCGTTCAGCTTCCGGTTGAAGGATCGCATCCGCGTCCGTCGCGTCGCTCGCGCGGCATGCGGCAAGCCGGTCATGCTTGTGCGAAGCTTGACTCGAAAACACAGCAAATCTCCGCACGATTACGGTGCTCGACGGCGGACGCGGTGTCGTTGCTGGACAAGTCAAAACTTTTCCACAAAATAATCATGTCGCGTCTAAATTGATTCGTGTGCGTTGCGTCCCCGCGTCCGTGTTTTCTCCTGACGGGCTGGTTCATGACACATCGCCAAGAAGTCGTTCGCGACGTGGCCGTTAGCCGCGACATTGCGGCACGCTGGTGCGCTCTCGCGGAGCAGCGGCTGCAACATCTCTCCGAAATGTTCGAAACCGGACGCTGGCGCCGCTACCACTCCGAGATCGCATTTCTCGAAAATATCCAGGAGGCCAAGCGTGCGGTCCAGACCTGGCGCGCCCTTGCAACGGGTGCGGACGTCGCTGCGGCAGCCGCCAGCGTGACGCCCGCCTTCGGGTGGTCGCCGGCGACGATGCCGCGCGTGTTTCCGCGCGAACAACAGGCGCAGACCGTGCAGCCGAAGGCCGTCCACATCGCGCCCGAGACCGCGGTGCCGGTCAGGCTCGATCCCACGCCGGACGTTCTCGCCGACATTACCGAAACCCCGATCGCACCGCTGTCCGCGCCGCCCGCGATGGCACCGCGCGCGGCACCTGCCATTATGCCGCCGCCAACGGCGGCAACGCTACTGCCGCAGTTCTCCCCACCCGCCGCCGAAATCGTCGCCGGCCCCGAGCGCGTCGTCGAATTCACCTTCAGCCTCGATGGCCTGGAGGCCAAATACCCGCTGCTGCGCAACGCGTTCTAACGCCGCACCGCATTCCCGCCGACCACCACCTGCGCGAATCGCTGCGCGCCGTCGGCCGACAGGTCGGACGTGACCGCGCGCGCGTGGTCCAGCCCGACCACGGCGCCGCGCGGGGTCTCCGAGATCATGTTGTTGTTGACGAGCGCGGTGCCGGCGCCGGGCATCACGGAGACGCCGACGCCGGCCAGCGCCTTGCGGATCACGTTGCCGGTGATGGCGACGTCGCGCAGATACTTGCCCCAGCCGGCGACGATGCCGTAGGACGGCGCGTTCTCGATCACATTGCCGGTCACCGAGGAATCCGCCTCGATATAAATGCCGACGCCGGCATCGTCGTCCGGCGCGGTGCCGATCGGCCGTTTCGGTATCAGGTTGCGGATGATGTTGCCCTGGACCACGGCGATGCGGCCACCCTCGTTGAAATTGCAGACGGAGACGCCGACGGCGGCGCCGTCGACAATGTTGTTGGCAATCACCGCGGCCTCGAACGCGAACTCCGAATAGAGCGCGACTTCACGCACGTCGCTGACGCTGTTGCCGGTGATATGGATGTTCGAGGCGGAGTTGCCGCGCACGGCGGAGTAATCGCAGTTCCTGATGCGGTTGCCGCGCACGATCACGTTGCCGGCGCGAAAGGCATTGATGGCGTTGCCGTACTGGCCGGAGCCGCCGGGGCCGGCCTTGATGTCCTCGATGCGGTTGTCGGCGACCAGCGTGCCGTCGTCGCCGATCGCGGTGCGCAGAATCTCGATGCCGTTATCGTTGGTGCCGGTGATGGTGTTGCGGGAGACGCTGAGGCCATGGGCATCGAACGAGACGACCGCCGTCATTGCGATATTGGAGAAGATGTTGCCGGAGATGTCGCCCGAGACCTGCTCGAGCCAAATGCCGCTGCCGCCGGAGCCGATCATCACGCAATCGGTGATGCGGACGTCGCGGCCGCCGAGGACGTGGATCAGGCCGCGCCGCGTCGGCAGCGGAATGTTACCACCATCGAACGTGATGCCGGTGAGACCGATCGAGTCAGCGCCGTCGCTCTGGATCGCCGACGCGCCCCCAGTGAAGACGAATTTCGTCGCACCGCGCACGCCGATCAGCTGCCCGCCGCTCGGTACTCGTAATAGTCCAGTGCGGTAGATGCCGGGCGGCAAGGCGAGCGGCATCTGCGCCCGCGCGCTCTCATCGATCGCACGTTGGAGCGCGCGGGTCTGGTCCTCGCTGGCGCCGGGCCGCACACCGTATTGCGTGGCGTCGCGGCCGAGCAGGGAGGTCAGCGGCGCCGCGCGCGCAGCATCGGCCGGCACGGCGAGCGCGCCGGCGATGCCAGCGGTCGAGGCTCCGATGAGATGACGGCGATTGAGGTCCATGACGCGTCCTCCGGCGGACGCGGGAGGTGTCCGCGGGGGACTAGGTAGCTCAGGACCGCCGGTGGCGTGAGGATTGTTCGCGGTAGGGTTAAATGTTTACGCAAGCAGGGTGCGGTAGGGGTTACGGCCCCAACGTGTTCCGTTCCTTCCGCGCCAATCGCACCATCTCCATCAGCATCGCTTCGCCCGCATCCACCAGTTCCTCCAGCGTGATCCGGGCTGCGCCCTTGCGGCGCACTGCGCCGCTGCGCGCGAGCAGCGGGATGTGGATGAACGCCGCAAGCCTGGGCCCGCCTGCTCTCACGTTCTCGATCGCGCGCCAGCTCAGATAATTGCAGAGATAGGCGCCGGCATCGCGCGAGGCGCGCGCATCGATGCCGGTGAGGCGTGCGGCGCGCAGCAGCCTTGCGGTGTGCGGACCGAACGTCATCGCGTCCGCATCGCCGGCGATGCCGCGCTTGCTCGATCGGGTGTTGGCGGCATCCGGCCAGAGCATGGTGACCGCATTGCGGGCGCGGGTCTCGATGCGCAAGTAAGGCGTGCGCGCGGCGAGGCCGAACATCAGAAGCGCATCCGGCTTCACCTTCGCGAGCACGTCAGGCAATTGCCGGTCGACCGCAGCATAGGTGACCGGGAAGATGTGGCTTGCGATCGCGACATTATCGAGCGCCGGGCGGCGCAGCTGCGCCAGCCGCGCTACCAGCGGCTGGGTCGGGTTAAAGGGCGCGCCGGGAAACGGCCCGAAGCCGGTGAGGAGAATGCGGAGCTTTTCGCTCATTGCAGCAGCTCCAGAATCTGCTCCGCGGCGAGGGCCGGCGTGAGGTGGCCGTCGGCCACCTCGGCCTCGATCTTCCGGACCTTGGTGCGCACCGACACCTCGCTGCGCAGCCGCGCCAGCATGCGCTGCTCCAGCATCGACCACATCCATTTCACCTGCTGATCGCGCCGCCGCGCGGCAAACTCGCCGGATGCGCTCATCGCCTTGCGGTGATCAAGGATCCTCTGCCAAATTCTCGCGATTCCGTCGCCGGTCAGCGCCGAATAGGTCTCGACCGGTGGGTGCCAATGCTCGGACCGCGGCGCCAGAATGTGCAGCGCGCCGCGGTAGTCAGCGGCGGTGATCTTGGCGCGCTTGAGGTTGTCGCCGTCGGCCTTGTTGATGGCGATCATGTCGGCGAGCTCGACCAGGCCCTTCTTGATGCCTTGCAGCTCGTCGCCGCCGCCCGGCAGCATAAGTGCGAGGAAGAAATCGGTCATGTCGCAGACCGCCGTCTCGGATTGGCCGATGCCGACGGTCTCGACCAGCACGACGCCGAAGCCTGCGGCTTCGCAAATCAGCATTGCCTCGCGTGTCTTGGCCGTGACGCCCCCGAGCGTGCCCGAAGACGGCGAGGGGCGGATGAAAGCATCGGTGGAAACCGACAGCCGCGCCATCCGGGTCTTGTCGCCGAGGATCGAGCCGCCGCTGCGCGCCGAGGACGGATCGACCGCGAGCACTGCGACCTTGTGGCCCTGTTCGATCAGATACGTGCCGAGCGCGTCGATCGTGGTGGACTTGCCGACGCCCGGAGAGCCGGTGATGCCGACGCGCACCGCCTTGCCGGAGTCAGGCAGCAGCATCTGCACCAGTTCGCGCGCCAGCGCCTGATGGTCGGCGCGCCGGCTCTCCACCAGCGTGATGGCCCGCGCCAGCGCCGCGCGGCTGCCGGCGCGCACGTCACGGGCGAGGGACTTGGTGTCCGGCGAGGCCTTCTTCTCGGTCATGCCTTGCTTTACAACGGCCCGGCTGGGCAGGCGAGGGCGCTCGCCTGTAAATCACCGGGATGTTGCCGTCGCCGTCTGGGGCGGTTTCATCTTGCGCCACGCCCACACCATTACCGGCCACAGCAGCGCGCCGATCGCCATCGCGGCGAGGATCGCCGCGACCGGGCGCTCGAAGAACGGCAGGATGCTTCCGTCCGATTTGATCAACGACGTGACGAAAGCCTGCTCGACCATGGTGCCCATGACGATGCCGAGCACCATGGCTGCCACGGGATAGCCGTTCGCTTCCATGACATAGCCGATCACGCCGAAGGCGGCGACGGTGACGACGCCGAACATGTTGTTGCCGATCGCGAACGAGCCGACCGCGCAGCACAGCATGATGATCGGCATCACGGTGGAGCGTGGCGCCAGCAGGATGTAGGCCGCGACCCGGATCATGGCGATGCCGAGCGGGATCATCATGATGTTCGCGATGATGAACATCAGATAGATCGCGTACATGCTCGACGCCTTCTCGGTGAACAGCGTCGGGCCGGGATTGAGTCCCTTCATGTAGAGCACACCGATCGCGATCGCGGCGATGGTGTCGCCGGGGATGCCGAACAGCAGCGATGGCACCCAGCCGGAGGCGATGCTGGCGTTGTTGCTGGCTCCGGCCTCGACCAGGCCTTCGACGTGACCGGTGCCGAACTTTTCAGGCTCCTTCGAGAAGCGCTTCGACATCGCGTAGGAGACCCAGGCGGCCATGTCGGCGCCGGCGCCGGGCAGCACGCCGATGATGATGCCGACGATATTCCCGCGCGTCATCTGCCAATGATACTTCTTGGTCAGCTTCCACTGGCCGGCCATGATGCTTCCGAATTTTCGTCGCGGCAGCGGTGGCGGCTCGGGCGTTAGCATCGCGCGCATCACCTGCGCCACCGCGAACACGCCGACCAGCGCCGGGATCGGTTCGATGCCGCCGAACAGATCGGTGAGGCCGAAGGTGAAGCGCGGGACGCCGCCGGGATTCTCGATGCCAATGCAGGAGACCAGCAGGCCGATGAACATGCCGGCGATCGCTTTCACGGGCGAGGAGCGCGCGACCAAAGTGGCGCACATCAGGCCGAGCAGCGCCAGCCAGAAATATTCGAACGTCGAGAACGACAGCGCGATCTCGGCCAGCGGCGGCGCCAGGATCATCAGCGACAGCACGCCGGCGATGCCGCCGACCGCGGAGAACCAGACGCCGGCCCCAAGCGCGAGCTCGGCCTGGCCCTTGCGGGTCATGGCATAGGCTTCGTCGGCATAGGCGGCGGAGGCCGGCGTGCCGGGAATGCGCAGCAGCGCGCCGGGAATGTCGCCGGAGAAGATCGCCATCGAGGAGGCCGCGACGATGGTCGCAATCGCCGCGATCGGCGACAGGTAAAAGGTGACGGGGACGAGCAGGGCGGTCGCCATCGTCGCCGACAGGCCCGGCAGCGAGCCGATCACGAGCCCGTACACGGACGCCGCGAACATCGCGATGATGACCTCCCAGGTGGAGATCAGTGCGAACGCATCAATCAGGGTTTTCAGCATGGGATTACCAGGGCGTCGGCAGCAGGCCGGCCGGTAGCGGCACGCGCAACAGCTTGCCGAAGATGAGGTGGATGGCGAACGGCGAGAGCGCCGCGAGCGGCAGCGCCAGCTTCCACTTCGCCCCCAACGCAGTCGAGGTCACGTAGACCATGATCGCGGCAGTGAGGATGAAGCCGAGCCGGTCGGCGGCAAAGACGTAGAACAGCAGCAGCGCCGGCGGCAGCAAGGCGCGAAAGCCGTAGAGCTTGCCCTGCGGCGGCGGGCTGGCGGCCTGGCCGTTCTCGAGCGGGACCAGCTCTTCCTCCTCCTCGAAGGAATGGCCAATGCCGAACACGATGGCGAGCCCGCACAGGGCGAGCCCGGTGCCGATCACCAGCGGAAACACGTTGGGGCCGACCGGCTGCCCCGGCACCGGCGGCAAGATCCAACCGCCATAGGCGGCGGCCGCGCCGAGTGCGACGAGAAACGATCCCGTGACGGAGTCGGGAAGACGCATGGGAGAATCCTATGAGAAGTGCACTTCCTCTCCCCGCGTGGGTTGGGCTAGCGCATATGACGAAGCTGCTCGGCCTGCATGGTTCGAGACGCCCGCTTTCGCGGCCTCCTCACCATGAGGGTCTGATATCTCGCCGCAAAACGCGACCTCATCCTGAGGGCCCGCCGTAGACGGGCGTCTCGAAGGATGGGCTGCAAGCGAGCTACTCGCCACGCTCTTCATATGCGACAGCCCTGCCGCCCGCGCGGAGAGGTGAAAATCACGCCTTGCTCAGGCCCGCCGCCTTCATCGCCTCGCCCATCTGGGCGTCGCCCTTGTCCATGAAGGCGGCGAAATGGGCGGCATCGCCCCACACGGTGCCGAAGCCGCGATTGCTCATGAAGTCCTTGAACTCGGCGGAGTCGTAGACCTTCTTCAGCGCTGCGGTCAGCTTCGTTGCGATCTCCGGCGGCAGGTTCTTCGGGGCGCCGATGCCGCGCCAGGCACCAGTCGCGTAGTCGATGCCCATCGCCTCCTTCAGCGTCGGCACATCTTTGAAGATCGGGTTGCGCGCCGGCGCCATGATGGCAAGGCTCCTGGCCTTGCCGGCCTCGATGATGGCCCGCGCCTCCGGCACCGAGCAGGTGGTCAGGTCGAGGCCACCGGCGGCGAGATCCTGCATCGCGGGCGCTGCGCCATTCGACGGCACCCAGGCGACCTGGTTGGCAGGCAGGCCCATCGCCTGCATCCAGCCGACCAGCGCCAGATGCCAGATGCCGCCCTGGCCGGTGCCCGAAGCCTTGAACTTGCCCGGAGGCGCCGCCTTGATCGCGTCGGCGAGTTCCTTGACCGTCTTGTAGGGCGAGGAGGAGGAGACCTGGATGCCGGGCGGATCCTCGTTCATCAGCGCCAGCGGCGTGTAGCTCTTCGGCGTCAGGTCGGTGAGGCCTTGCCAGTGCATCATCGAGATTTCGACCGTGAGCATGCCGATGGTGTAGCCGTCGGGCTGCGCGCTCGCGATCGCGCTATGGCCGACGACGCCGGAGCCGCCGGTGCGGTTGACCACGTTGAAGGGCTGGCCGAGATCCTTCTCCAGCAGCGCCGCGACGATGCGCGCGGTGGCATCGGTGCCGCCGCCCGCGCCCCAAGGCACGATGACGGTGACCGGACGCGCCGGATAGGCTTGTGCGCGTGCCGGCTTGAACCCGAAAGCGGCGGATGCCGCGACCGCGGCAGACGAGGCCGCAAAGGCGCGGCGGGTGATCTTGGACATTGAATGCCTCCCAGCGGCGCCCGTGACGTCGAGCGCTCTTGTCAACGGCGGCATTCTAGTCGGCTTTGCGGCGGCGCCGCAAGGTAGCGCTACCAGCGAGATCGCCGTTTGTGTGAAACCCATCGGACGGCAGTCGGAGATCGGGTGGGTTTTGCCCGCGCAAGTCGCCAACCTCAGCGCGCAACAAGAGCCAAGGCAAGCCATGACCCAAGCCTATTACAGCACCGTGCTGGACCAGCCACTGGACGAAGTCTGGTCGCTAATTCGCGACTTCAACAACTATCCCGCTTATATCGACGATAATCGTCGCGGACGCGCGAGCCGAAGATGGCGAGCTTCGATACGCCCTTGCCTTTGATGGCATCCGCGTTCTTGTATTGCAGCAATGATTTCGTCAGGTGTCATGGACACAACCTGGCCGGGCGCACGACCAGTCCATCACTACTCCGCCGCCTCGCTATGCCCAAGCCGGACGTTCAGCTTGCGGATCAGTTCCTCCGCCGCATCGGCGATCACGGTGCCCGGCGGGAAGATGGCTTCGGCGCCGGCCGCGTACAGCGCGTCGTAATCCTGCGGCGGCACTACGCCGCCGACGATGATCATGATGTCGTCGCGGCCCTGCTTCTTCAGCGCGGTCTTCAGTTCCGGCACGGCGGTGAGGTGGGCGGCGGCGAGCGAGGAGACGCCGAGGATGTGCACGTCGTTCTCGACCGCCTGCCGCGCAGCTTCGTCGGCAGTCGCGAACAGCGGCCCAATGTCGACGTCGAAGCCGATGTCGGCGAAGGCTGACGCAATCACCTTCTGGCCGCGATCGTGGCCGTCCTGGCCGATCTTGGCCACCAGGATGCGCGGGCGGCGGCCTTCCGCCTCCTCGAAGGCGTCGATCAGCGCCTGAACCTTCTCGACCTGGTTACCCATGCTGGACGCCTCCCGCTTGTAGACGCCGGTAATGGACTTGATCTCGGCGCGATGCCGGCCGAACACCTTCTCCATCGCCTCCGAAATCTCGCCGACGGTCGCCTTGGCGCGCGCCGCGTCGATGGCGAGCGCGAGCAGATTGCCGTTGCCTTCTCTGGCCGAGCGCGTCAGTGCGGCGAGGGCGGCATCGACGTCCTTCTGGTTGCGCTCGGATTTCAGCCGCGTCAGCTTGTCGATCTGCAAGCGGCGGACATTGCTGTTGTCGACTTTGAGGATCTCGATCGGCGCCTCGTCGGTCGGCTTGTACTTGTTGACTCCGATCACGGCCTGCTTGCCGGCATCGATCCGCGCCTGCGTCTTGGCCGAGGCCTCCTCGATGCGCAGCTTCGGCACGCCCGCCTCGATCGCCTTGGCCATGCCGCCGAGCTCCTCGACCTCCTGGATGTGGCTCCAGGCCTTGGCCGCGAGGTCGCGCGTGAGCCGCTCGACATAATACGAGCCGCCCCAGGGATCGATGATGCGCGTGGTGCCGCTCTCCTGCTGGAGGAAGAGCTGGGTGTTGCGGGCGATGCGCGCCGAGAAATCGGTCGGCAGCGCCAGCGCTTCGTCGAGCGCGTTGGTGTGCAGCGACTGGGTATGGCCCTGGGTGGCCGCCATCGCCTCCACCGTGGTACGCATCACGTTGTTGAAGACGTCCTGAGCGGTCAGCGACCAGCCTGAGGTCTGGCTATGCGTGCGCAGCGACAGCGAGCGCGGGTCTTTCGGATTGAATGGCTTCAGCAGCTTCGCCCAGAGCAGGCGCGCGGCGCGCAGCTTGGCGACCTCCATGAAGAAGTTCATGCCGATCGCCCAGAAGAACGACAGGCGCGGCGCGAAGCGGTCGACGTCGAGGCCTGCAGCGAGGCCGGCACGCAGATATTCGACGCCATCGGCCAGCGTGTAGGCGAGCTCGAGGTCCTGCGTCGCACCGGCCTCCTGCATGTGATAGCCGGAGATCGAGATCGAGTTGTATTTCGGCATCTTCTGCGAGGTGTAGGCGAAGATGTCCGAAATGATCCGCATCGATGGCGCGGGCGGATAGATATAGGTGTTACGCACCATGAATTCTTTCAGGATGTCGTTCTGAATGGTGCCTGAGAGTTTTTCCGGCGGCACGCCCTGTTCCTCGGCGGCCGCGACATAGAGCGCGAGGATCGGCAGTACCGCGCCGTTCATGGTCATGGACACGCTCATCTGGTCGAGCGGAATCCCTGCGAACAGCGTACGCATGTCGTAGATGGAATCGATCGCCACGCCGGCCATGCCGACGTCGCCGCCGACGCGCGGATGATCGCTGTCATAGCCGCGATGCGTGGCGAGATCGAAGGCGACCGAGAGGCCCTTCTGTCCGGCCGCGAGATTACGGCGATAGAACGCGTTGGAATCCTCTGCCGTGGAGAAGCCGGCATATTGCCTGATGGTCCAGGGCTGGTTGACATACATGGTTGGGTAGGGGCCGCGCAGAAAGGGCGCGATGCCAGGATAGGTCTCGAGGAAATCGAGGCCGGCAAGATCGGCCTCGCCATAGGCCGGTTTCACGAGGATGCCCTCGGGCGTCAGCCACGGCTCGGCGCTGCCGGCCGGCGCGGCGGTGGCTGTCCGCGCGAAGGCGACGTCGGCGAAATTGGGAATGCGGCTCATGGTCTCAACCATATCATAGGCGCTCAATCATGATCCGGATGCTGATGGCTGACGATGGTCGCCATCTTCTCCGGTCCGTAATTCTGCTGCGTGGTCTGGCTTGGCAAATTGGAGATGCCGACTACCCAGCCGAGGCGAGATTCGGTGCCGAACTGCCGCGTTGGGACAACGTGGTCGGGGCGGTCGAACGTGCCTGTCATGATCTCGATCCGGTCGCCGTCGATGCGGCCAAAGCTCAGCGGCGTGCCGCAGGCGGCGCAAAAGCCGCGCTCGGCGATCGAGGAGGAGCGGAAGAACGACGGCCGTCCCCTGGTCCAGGCAAAGTCCGTCTTGTTGATGTCGGCGAAGGAGGCGAACGGGGCGCCAGCCGCCTTCTGGCACATCCGGCAGTGGCAGATCGAGACCTTGGTCGGTGCCGTCGTGACTCGAAAGCGCACGGCCCCGCATTGGCAGCCGCCGGTGAGAACGGTTTTGCCGGTTTCGATCATGATTGCTCCATCCGTCGATAGGCGTCTTGCAGCGTCGCAAGCGCATCGCCGCCGGCGAAGACGAAACCGGTGACGCCGGCCGCGCGCAGCGCAGCCTCGGCATCCGTCGGGCGGCCTGCCAGGTAGATATGGCGCGCGCCGGCCGTTTGCAGGGCTCTTGCCGCGGCTTCCGCTTGTTCCGCATAGACCTTGTCGCTGGAACAGAGACAGGCGAGGGCGGCGCCGGAGGCCTCGAAGGCGGTAACAAGCTTGGCCGGATCGGCAAAACCCTCGCTGTCGAGGGCCTGGATGCCGCCAGCCTCGAAGTAGCTCTTGGCAAACGTCGCCCGCGCGGTGAAATCGGCGGGCGTGCCGAGATTGGCCAAGAACACCTTTGGGCGGGCGCCACGTGCTTTCAGCGCTGCATCCGACTTGTCACGCAAGGCCTCGAACGGTTGCGCCAGCCGGATCGGCGGCAGTGCATCGAATTTGTATTTTTGCTCACCATAAGGCGGAAGCGCGATTGGCGTCACCTTCAGGACGGCCGTCTCGCTCTCGTGCAGGTTCGGAAACTCACTGGCGCCCGTCAGCACGTCCCGGCGTTTTGCGATGTTGGCCTCGCGCGCCTTTCGCGTAGCCGCTACTTTGCTCTGAAAAACACCCTGCTGAAGCGCGGCAAAGGCGCCGCCGGCTCTCTCGCTCTCCTGGAACAGCGCCCAGGCGGCCTCGCAGAGCTGCGCCGTCAGCGCCTCGATCCCGCCGGCGCCCGCTGCGGGATCGCTGACCTTGGCGAGGTTGCTTTCTTCCAGCAGCAGGGCTTGCGTGTTGCGCGCCACGCGCCGTGCGAACGGATCGGGCAGTCCGAGCGCCAGCGTATGCGGCAACACGGTGATCGCGTTGGCGCCGGCAAGCCCGGCCGCAAAGGTCGCGATGGTCGCGCGCAGCATGTTCACGTAAGGGTCGCGCTGCGTCAGCATGCGCCAGGCCGTGTCGGCAGCGATGAACAGCGGTTTCGGCGTCAGGCCACAGGCCTGCTCGATGCGCGCCCACAGCAGCCGCAGCGCGCGGAATTTGGCCATAGTCAGGAACTGGTCGGCATCGGCGGAAAGCCGCGCATAGACCATGCCCTGCGCCTGCTGCAGCGCAATGCCGGCATTTTCGATCGCGCGCAGATAGGCAACGCCGCAGGCGAGCACGAAGGCAAGCTCCTGCACTTCCGAACCGCCGGCATCGTGGATCACGCGTCCGTCGGCGGACGCGAACGGCCCCTTGAAGCCGAGCCCAGCGAGACCCTTGATGGCGCCGGTGATGGCTGGAACGATCTCCTCCCACGTATAGGGGCTGTGGCCCCACACCGCGCCGGCCGCGAGCGGATCAAGCCCGAAGCGGATGTCGCAGGCGGCGGGATCGAGGCCTGCGCGCTTCACATATTCCGCGACATGGATCGCGGCCATCCGTGATTGCGGACCGATCTGGAGTTCGAGGCCGATGCCGGCATCGAGATGGATGTCCTTCAGGACTCTTGCGACCGCATCGGCTGACGGTTCCAGGCCGAAGCCGTGGGCGCCGCTGCCGCCGGCGAACACCAGCGCGAGCCCCGTCGCGCCGTTCTCGAGATCGGTCAGCGCCTGCGCGTTCGCGGCAGCCGCATCGGGATGGTCGATCCGCTGCATGATCTGCCAGGGCGCAGCTGGCGGCCGGCCCACCACGGGCGCAAGGTCCTTGGCGCGTGGGTAGAGCGGTTCGATCTTCAGGCCATCATAGGTCTTGCCGACCAGCTTCTCGAACGGCGCGCCCTTCAGCACGCCGTCAACCAGCTTGCGCCAGTCTTCGATCGTCGCCTTGGGAAAATCCGCCGCCAGCGGCAGGTCGTCAGTCACGGAGGTCATGCGGCGAGGGGCTCCCGAAATCTTGTTATTCGCAGGCGAAATTGCCACGGCGGACCGCCCCTGCAAACGGTTGTTTTTGGTTAGCCGGTATCCGGAAGCCGCTCAATGCCTTGCGTCGAGACGCTGGCGAGCCCGTCACGCACACGAACGCCTGATATGAGGCGGTCGGGCGCGATCTCGGCCAGCGGCACCAGCACGAAGGCGCGCTCGAACAAGCGCGGATGCGGCAGGGTCAGATCGGGCTTCTGCAAGCTGACATTGTCATAGGCAATCATATCGAGATCGAGCGTGCGCGGGCCCCAGCGCCGCTCCTTGTCCCGCGTGCGGCCGAATTTCTGCTCGATCTTCTGGAGCACGAACAGCAGTGCATGCGGATCAAGGCTGGTCTCGATCTCGATGCACGCGTTGATGAAGGGCTCCTGGTCCTCATCGCCCCAGGGCGGCGTTGCATAGTCGGACGAGCGCGCGATCAGCGCGGCTTGCGCCATGCCGCAGATATGCGCGATCGCCTTGCGGAAGGTCGCGCGGACATCGCCGACATTGCCGCCGAGTGCGATCAAGACGCTCGCCATCTTATGGATGCCGCGAGCGCGTCAGCATGATGCCGACGTCGTCGAAGATCGCGGCGATCGGCGCATGCGGCTTGTGCACGGTGATCTTCACGGCGCGGATGCGTGGGAAATGCGACAGGATGGCATCGGCCACCGCGCCGGCCGCGCGCTCCAAAAGCTTGTAGTTGGTGTTCTTGAACGCCGCCGTGGTGGTCGCCACCACTTCGGCGTAGGACACGGTATCGGCGAGCCGGTCGCTGCGCGAAGGCTCCGACAGGTCGGTATAGAGTTCGAGATCGATGACGAAGCGCTGGCCGACTTCGGTTTCGTGATCCATGACGCCGTGGCGGGCGTGGATCGACAGGCCGGTGACGAAGATCGTATCGGTCATGGCTTGCTCTCGATTGCTGCTGCTACACGCAGGGCCTGCAAGGTTTCGGCGACGTCATGGGTCCGAATGATTTTTGCGCCGCGCTGCGCGGCGATGACGTGCGCGGCGATCGAGCCGGCGAGCCGCTCTTTCGGCTCCGACGGCGACACTGCGGCGATGAAGCGCTTGCGCGAGGCGCCGACCAGGATCGGCAGGCCGAACATGTCGAGTTCGCGCAGCCACGCCAGCGCGATCATGCTCTGCTCGGCCGTCTTGCCGAAGCCGATGCCGGGATCGAGTACGATTTTGTCCCGCGCGATCCCAGCCTTGGCCGCGATATCCAGCGAGCGCAGGAAGAAGGTCTTCATGTCCGTGACGATGTCGATGGTGGGGTCGGCATTGTCGCGGTTGTGCATGATGATGACCGGAACGCCTTTAGCCGCGACCAGCGGTGCCATGGCGGCGTCGCGTTGCAGGCCCCAGACGTCGTTGACGATCGCCGCGCCCTGGTCGAGCGCGAATGCCACCACCTCCGCCTTCATGCTGTCGATCGAGACGGGCGCGCCAAGCGCCACGACGCCAGCCAGCACCGGCTTCAACCGGGCGAGCTCGCGTTCCGCTGTGACCGGCTGGGCCCCCTTGTAGGGCCGCGTGGACTCTGCGCCGATATCGATGATGTCGACGCCATCAGCGATCATCGCCCGGGCACGCACCAAAGCCTGCTCGGGCGCGATGAACGCACCTCCGTCGGAGAAGGAATCCGGGGTGACGTTGAGCACCCCCATCACCGCCGGAAGCGACCGTTCCAACAGCGTCCGCAGCACGTCGGCCCCGGCCGAGCCGGCCGGCGGGACGGATGGGGAGGGCGAGGCATTCATGCGGGTGGCTTTAGCGGTCGGGGAGGGGGAGTTCAAGACCAACCCCTCGTGTCATTGCCCGCGAAAGCGGGCAATCCGAGGCATTGCGACAATACGGAGGAGGCGCGGCGTACGGGATACACGCCTTCGCGGGGTATGACGGAGAGAGGGTGCGGCTAATACGTAATCTTCGGCGGCAGCTTCTTCGCCTTGGCGATGATCTCGCCGACCGACTTCTCGGAAGGCAGGATGCGGAGGAGCTTCTTCTTCTCGTTCGCGTCCCGCATGCTCTGCGCGAGCCTTGCCGGATTCCGATAAGCGAGCTCGCGCACCGTGGTGACGCCGGCAGCGCGGACCAGGCCGACCTTGGCCCGGCCCATGCCGGGGATGCGCATGTAGTCCGAGACGTTGGCCCATTCCAGCAGCAGCTGCTCGCTGATGCCGGTCTTGGCGGACAGCGCCTTGCGGCCTTTCACGGTGCCGGCAGCCTCGAGCAGCGCGTCGGTGGTGCGGATTCCCTGTGCCTTCAACTTGTTGGCGGCAAAGGCCGACAGGCCCTCAATCTCGGAGATGGGATATGTCATGATACTCGATGTGAAATGCGAAAGCTTCAGGCGAATTGGCTGAGGCCCGGCGTCCCCGCGATGATCTTGCCCATCTGATCGGCTCCGATTTTGTCTCGGCCGAAGCGAAAAAGTTCACGGGCGATGTTTTGAATCTCCGACATGCCGAGTCCGAGGCCCATCAGGCGTGAGCCGACGGCCATCAGGCCGCCGCCCATCAGCCGCGACAGTCCGCCGCCGCTCCTGGACGTCTCGATCGCGGCTTCCGCACCGGGAATCTGGTCGATCAGGGCCTGCACGCTGTCGGAAGGACCCTCGCTGCGGAGGAAACCCAGGATAATGCCGACAGTCTTTTCAGCGACAGCACTATCTATGCTGGCGTTTGTTGCCAGCCGCCCGATCAGCTCGTCCATATGGCCTGCCCCTCAGCCGGTTCACATGCCGGAGTATTGCTTTCGAAAATGATCTTGAGCCGGTGCGATGTGAAATACAAGCGATGAACGCGACCAACGTTTCGAACGCGCGAAAAGTGTTGCAGCGATGCAAGAGCGGAGATGGCATCAGCAAGAAAATACCGCGGTGCGAATGCACTTTTCCGACTTTCGGCTGATGTTTCCGACGATGTCGCGTGTCCGGACCACGTTGAATGGTTTCAATCGGCTTGCGACATGCGGTAAACTCCGGAACTGGTGTATTCGAGTTTCGATACGCGAAACTGCAGAGATCAGAGACCATAATGACCGCACAGGACAACAAGCTCGGCGACACCGGCGACAAGATCTTCGTCGGCAAGGGAAACGAGCAGGCATGGCTGACGCTGGCGCTCGCCAATCGCCACGGCCTCGTCACCGGTGCAACCGGAACCGGCAAGACGGTGTCGCTGCAAGTGATGGCGGAAGGATTTGCGCGCGCCGGCGTTCCGGTCTTCGCAGCCGACATCAAGGGCGACCTCTCCGGCATCTCCGAGGTCGGCGAACCAAAGGATTTCATCGTCAAGCGCGCCACCGAGATGGGGCTGACGTTCCAGCCCGACCAGTTCTCGACGGTGTTCTGGGACGTATTCGGTGAGCAGGGCCACCCCGTGCGGGCGACCGTCACCGAGATGGGACCGCTGCTGCTCGCGCGGATGCTCGACCTCAACGACGTGCAGGAAGGCGTGCTCAACGTCGCCTTCCGCGTCGCCGACGACAACGGTCTCGTCCTGATCGACATGAAGGACCTTCGCGCGCTGCTCGACGCCATCGTGCCGGATAGCGGGAAGAAGGGGGCGGACGCGGCGGCGGATCCGCTCGCCGCCATCCGCAAGGCCGCGCAGGGCTTCGGCAACGTCACCAAGGCGACCGTCGGCACCATCCAGCGCCAGCTCCTGGTGCTGGAGAACCAGGGCGGCTCCAAATTCTTCGGCGAACCGGCGCTGACGCTGAAGGACTTCATGAAGACCGACCGCGACGGGCGCGGCATGGTCAACATCCTCGTCGCCGACAAGCTGCTCCAGAGCCCGCGGCTTTATGCGACATTCCTGTTGTGGATGCTGTCGGAGCTGTTCGAGGAGCTGCCCGAGGTCGGCGACCTGCCCAAGCCGAAGCTCGTGTTCTTCTTCGACGAAGCGCATCTGTTGTTCAACGACGCGCCCAAAACGCTGATGGACAAGATCGAGCAGGTGGTGCGTCTGATCCGCTCCAAGGGCGTTGGCGTTTACTTCGTGACGCAGAACCCGGTCGACGTGCCCGATCGCGTGCTCGGGCAGTTGGGTAACCGGGTGCAGCACGCGCTGCGCGCTTTCACCCCGCGCGACCAGAAGGCGGTCGCCGCCGCAGCCCAGACCTTCCGGCCCAACCCGAAGCTCGACACCGCCAAGGTGATCATGGAGCTCGGCAAGGGCGAGGCGCTGGTGTCCTTCCTCGAGGGCAACGGCACGCCTTCGATGGTCGAGCGGGTGATGATCCGGCCGCCGTCGGCCCGGATCGGACCGATCACGTCGGAGGAGCGCAAGGCGATCATGGCTGTAAGCCCGGTCAAGGGCAAATACGACACCGCTGTCGATTCCGAGTCTGCCTACGAGATTCTTCAGAAGCGCATCGCCGGCACGGCGGCAACGGCAGATGGTTCGGCAGGTGGAAGCGGTGGCGGCATCCTCGGCCAGATCGGCTCGATCGTCGGCTCTATCTTCGGCACCAACGTCAAGCGCGGCCGTCTGTCGACCGGCCAGGTCATCGCGCGCGACGTGACGCGATCGGTGACCAACCAGGTGATCGGGGGGATGGCCGCCAATATCGGCAAGTCGGTCGGCGGCCAGCTCGGCGGCTCGATCGGCCGCACCCTGGTTCGCGGCGCGCTCGGCGGATTGTTGCGGCGCTAGAGCGTGATCCGGAAAAGTGTGAAGCGGTTTTCCGAAAAGATCATGCTCGAACAATAACCTGAAGCGCGATGACGATTCATCCCGATCTCGTCGCGCCTTAGGCAGCACGCCCGGCCATGACGCTGCAGGAGGTTTAGCGGCCATCGGGAGGCCATCACAGCGCACAAATTCCGGTGAGGGGCTCTCCAAGCATCCGCCCGTCTGCTACGTGGCTGGGAACCTCGCTCGCTTTGGGCGCGGCCGGCATCCTCATGCTGCTATCGCTGCCGTGGTTTCCCAATGTCATCCAGACCTGGGGCAATAATCTCGTTGCGACCGCCATCCTTGCCGGCAGCCTCGCATGGCACATCTGGCATCCGCCGGTTGCGGCTGGTCCCGAGGCCGCGCCAGCGCTAAAAGCGCAGACACCTTGAGACCAACAATCGGGAATACGACCATGGCCAATGCGCAGCTTCAATCCGTGCTCGACCACATCGACAAGGATTTCGATAACAGCCTGGAGCGTCTGTTCTCGTTGTTGCGGATCAAGTCGATCTCCGCGGATCCGGCCTTCGCCGCCGATTGCAAGGCCGCGGCCGAGCATCTCGCCAAGGACATCGCAAGCCTCGGTGTTGCCACTGAAGTGAGGCCGACCGCCGGACATCCCGCCATCGTCGGCAAGGCCAGGGCGGGCGGACGGCCGCACGTGCTGTTCTACGGCCATTACGATGTGCAGCCGGTCGACCCGCTCGATCTCTGGAACCGTCCGCCGTTCGAGCCCGTCGTCACCGACCATGCCGATGGTCGCAAGATCATCGTCGCGCGCGGCGCCGAGGACGACAAGGGCCAGGTCATGACCTTCGTCGAGGCCTGCCGCGCCTGGATGAAGGTGACGGGCTCGCTGCCGGTCGACATCACCTTCCTGATCGAAGGCGAGGAGGAGGTCGGCTCGAAGAATTTCGTGCCCTTCATCGAGGCCAACAAGGACGAGTTCAAAGCCGACTACGTGCTGGTCTGCGACACCGGCATGTGGGATCACAACACGCCGGCGATCACCACATCGCTGCGCGGCCTGCTCTATGAGGAGCTGAAGATCACTGCCGCCAATCGCGATCTGCATTCCGGCGTCTTCGGCGGCAGCGCGATGAACCCGATCCGGGTGCTGACGAAAATTCTGGGCAGTCTGTTCGACGACGACAACCGCATCACCATTCCCGGCTTCTATGACGGCATCAAGGACACGCCCCCTGACATCTTGGCGCAGTGGAAGAAGCTAGAATTCACACCGGACACGTTCCTCAAGCCGGTGGGCTTGTCGATCCCCGCCGGCGAGAAGGGGCGGCTGCTGATCGAGCAGGCCTCCTCGCGTCCGACCTGCGACGTCAATGGCATTTGGGGCGGCTATATCGGCGAGGGCTCCAAGACGGTGATCCCGTCGCACGCGTCGGCCAAGGTTTCGTTCCGTCTGGTCGAGGGGCAGGACCCCCAAAAGATCCGCAAGGCGTTCCGCGACTACGTGACCGCGCGCATTCCGGGCGACTGCAAGGTCGAGTTCGGCGACCATTCCGCCGCGCCCGCGGTCGCGCTCGATTGGAATATGAAACCGCTCGCCGCCGCCAAGAAAGCGCTGACCGAGGAATGGGGCAAGGAGACCGTGCTGATGGGATCGGGTGCCTCGATCCCGATCGTCGCCGATTTCAAGCGCACGCTCGGCCTCGATTCGCTGCTGGTCGGCTTCGGCCTCGACGACGACAACATCCATTCGCCGAACGAGAAGTACGATCTGCGCAGCTTCCAGAAGGGTATCCGTTCCTGGGCGAGGATCCTCGCCGCGCTGGCGGAGGTGAAGTGACCGCGTAGCGGTCATTCCGGGGCGCCTCGAAGAGGCGAACCCGGAATCTGGAGGTTGTTGCGCGAGATTCCCAGGTGCGCAATTGCGCACCTTAGTTCGCGCTTTTCGCGCGCCCCGGAATGACGGGCGTGACGAGTTACCCCAAATAAAAACGCCGCCCGGAATTGGGCGGCGTTTCATTCCAAAAGGCGTAGAGGTTCGTTGAACGCCACCCTACACCAAATCCCGAAAATCTCAAGTCCGATAGCCCGGATTGACGCGGTCGAGCTTGCGTAGCAGCGGCGGCCACACGAGGTTGGTGGCGCGCAGCTCGGCGCGGTCGCGGTTCGACAGCAGCTCGGTGTTCTTCTCGATCGCGACGTCGTCGACCGGATAGATCGGCGTACCCAGCGCGCGCGTGCGCACCTGCATCGAGCAGGCGCGCTCGAGGTGGTACATGCGCTCGAAGGCGGAAGCGACGGAGCGGCCGACCGTCAGCGTGCCGTGGTTGCGCAGGAGCATGTGGTTGTGGTCGCCGAGGTCCTTCTGCAGCCGCGGCCGCTCGTCATGGTCGAGCGCGATGCCTTCATAGTCGTGATAGGCGAGGTCGTGGGTAACGAGCTGGGCGGTCTGGTTCAGCGGCAACAGGCCTTCGGCGCTGCTCGACACCGCGGTGCCGTCGAGCGTGTGGAGATGCAGCACGCAGATCGCGTCCTCGCGCACCTCGTGGATCGCCGAATGGATGGTGAAGCCGGCGGGGTTGATGCTGTATTCGCTCTCGGAGAGCTGATTGCCATGCAGATCGACTTTGACGAGGCTCGACGCCGTGATCTCGTCGAACATCAGCCCGTAGGGATTGATGAGGAAGTGATGATCGGGGCCGGGCACGCGCGCGGAGATGTGCGTGTCGACCAGATCGTCCCAGCCGTACAACGCGACGAGGCGATAGCAGGCGGCGAGATTGACCCGTTGCTGCCACTCGGCCTCCGTCATGTTCGACGGCACTTCCTTCAGGCGCGCTTCCGCTGGCGACATGGCTGATCTCTCCGAACATCGTTGTTGCGGGGAAGGAGCCTAGTCTTGGGTGAGGCGGGCAGCAAGGCGCGGCCAGCGCGCGGCAGTTCAGCGTTGCCCGCATGAGCGAAGCGATATGCGGGCAGCTCCAAAGTGGCCCCGGATGTCGCTTCGCTCATCCAGGCTTCGCGTTGGGAGAAGATTATTATGGAGCCGGGATCGACAGCAGGCTGGAAATGCTGCGGCCGCGGATATCGTAGACGCGGGCGAACACCACGTCGTCGCGCTTGATCTCGACCATGACGGGTGCGGTGAGGCCCTTGCAGTAGAATTCGCCCAGCGTCATCGCGAAATCGGCCGCGTTGGAATCCCAGCCGATTGTGAAGTCGGGGCCGAGCGCGACCTGGGCCGGTCGCTGCGGCCCGCACACCGCGACCTTCCATTTGCGATTGCTGGGCGGCACTTCCTGGCGCTCGATCAGCTGCTCGCGCAGCTCGTCCGAGGCCTGCTTCAGCGCCAGGCCCCAATAATCGAGCATAAAGCGGTCGTCGGCGCCGCGCACGGTGCCGGCGATGTGGTTGAAGTGCGTGTATTGATAGGGATGCAGCCGGATCATCTCGGCCAGCGACAACGCAAGACCGAAGCAGAAGGTGGCGAGCACGACCGGCTGCCAGGTGCGGTGATTGGCGCGCAGGCGTTCCATAGTCCAGCCGAAGGCGACGCCGCCGAGCACCGCCATCGGCGGGATCACGAAGACGAAATGGCGGATGCCGTTGTACAGCGCGGGACGCTTCACCATCGCGATCGCGAGCGGCAGGGTCGCGGCCAGCGTCAGCATCAAGAGGATGGTCTTGCGGCGCGCGGGAACCTCGCGGCGCGGCAGCATGGCGAAGGTGCTGACGACGGCGCCGCCCATCAGCACCAGCATCACCTCGGGCAGCTGCAGCGCGAACAGCGTCGGCAGATAGGACCAGGGCATGTCGGGCACGGATACGATCGCGCCGTCGAACATCTCCTTCCACGGCTTCTCGAAGAAATGCGAGAAGTAGGTCAGCGCCTCGAAAGGATTGCCCGGCTCCATGATCGACCACGGCCAGATCAGGCCCATCACGAGATAGCCGAACGCAAGGCCAGGCAGCAGCACATAGACGACGTGGGCGAAGCGGCGGACCGCCTCGCGCAAGCCCTCGCTGCGCAATTCCTCCAGGAACAGCGGGACGAAGCCAAGCATGGCGTAGACCAGCGCGAGACCGCCGAGAACGCGGCAGCCCAACGAAAGGCCGGCACCTAGGCCGACGATCAAGACCGTGCGCGGCGAAGGCTGCGGATATTCCTCCGCGAGGCGGACGAGGCCCAGCATCAGGATGATCATGGCCACCGCGAAGGGCGCATCCTTCGGGTTCATGAACATGTGGCCGTAGAAGATCGGGCAGAGCGCGAGGAGCAAAAGTGAGGCAAGACCGGCGAGGGGCCCGCCGATGCGGCGCCCGAGCCGCCACGTCACCGCAAGCCCGATCACGCCGACGATGGCACCGACCAGACGTCGTGTCTCGAACAGTTCGAGCGGAATGATCTTGTGCAGGAGAGCGGCGATCATATCGAAGCCGCCGCCATACATGTATAGATTCGCGAACGACAGCGCTGCGGTATCCCTGAAACCGGAACCGAACATGCGCAGCAACAGATCGGCATATTCAGCGTGGGTGTAATCGTCCCAGCCGAGCCCGTAGTCGCGGAAGGTCAAGCCTGCAATGACGGCGACCGCAGCCAGCACCAGCATGGCGAGATCGTCGCAAGTCCGTTCGACCGAGCGCCGCAGAGGCGTGTCGATCGCCGAAGTCGTGATGGATGTCATGGCTATTGGTGACCCGGAATCCCCTCTGGACCCTGCTGGCGCGCGCGGGCCTGCTCCCCGGGATCCCTATAGCGCAGTTCCATTACCAAGTAATTGGGCATTATGGCTAAATTCCTAATGCGGCGCAGCAAATGCGGAAACTTGGAGTACCGGTAGCAGTAGTGAGCCGCAGCTGAAGGGAATGTGAATAAGTCTCTGATTTCCTTCCCTTTGGGAACACCGCCCACAATTGGCCGTTGGCGTGGAACACCGGATGACGGTATCGTGGCGTGACGAGCGTCGCGCGTGGATGCGCGGTCGGGGGTGAGTTCGATGATCTTGGCATTGCTGATCGTGGGGATATTCGCCGTTCTGGCGGGCCTCCTTGCGATCCTGTTCGGCTACTCCGTCAGGGAATTCAGCGTCGGCAGCACTCTCATAATCTCCGGAACCATCGGCGTCTGCACCGGAATGTTACTGGTCGGCCTGCATCTTCTGCTCCTTGAGCTGAGGCGCATCGCCCGCCGGTTGGCCGCCGGATCAGCCGCATCGTCCGAGGTTCGGGTCAGGCCCGTGCTGCCGGGTCTCGCAATGCCGGGTGCGCCTGCGCCCGAGCCGGCGCTTGCCTCGCCTGCGAAGACCGAGCCGGAGCCACCACCAGCCGCAGGCCCTCCGCCGTGGCAGAGCGAAGCCGCCCTGCGCGAGCGTCCAGGCGCCGAGGCGCCCGAGCCACCAACGCCTCCTGCGGCTCCGGAAGCGCCGCGCCGCCGCAACCTGTTGTTCGCCTCGACCTCGCGCAAGGAGCGTGAGCGCGCGGAGGCAAAGCCCACGGAGGGCCGGCAACCGTCTCATGAAGAGCCCGCAGCCCCGGACGGTCCGCCTGCCAGTTTCGAGGATGCCTGGCCGAAGCCGGAACGCATGCGCCCGCCGGAGCCGCCGGTCACCGCGCGCCGCCCGCCGCCGCGCTCGCCCTCGATCTTTGCGGAAGCCGCTCCCCCGCCCCCTGCACCTGAGCCGGCGCCTTCACCTGAGCCGGCGGCTGCGGCCGAGCAGACGCCCGTGACCGTGCTCAAATCCGGCGTCGTCGATGGCATGGCCTATTCGCTCTATTCCGACGGTTCGATCGAAGCGCAGATGCCGGAGGGCATGATGCGCTTTGCCTCCATCGACGAGCTCCGCGCGCATCTCGACCAGCGGGGCTGAGGCCGCTGTTTGAAAGTAAAGCGCCGCCGTTCACCAGTAATCAGCCCGTCGTCGTCAGTCGTTGTGGTTCAGCCGAACGTATTGTTGACACGGAATACTCTGACGTCGTCAATCCCGTGAGACGCAAGGTGGAGAAGGGGTGGGCGTATGTCGGATGCTGGGAATAAGAATTTCATCGAGCTGACCGCGAGCATCGTGTCGGCCTATCTCAGCAACAATCCGACGGCGGCGGCCGAGATCCCGAACCTGATCAGCCAGGTGCATGGCGCCTTGGTGCGGGTCTCGTCAGGCCGCACCGAGACCGCGCCGCTCGAGCCGGCCAAGCCGGCGGTGTCGCTGAAGAAGTCGATCGCGCCGGATTATCTGGTGTGCCTGGAAGATGGCAAGCGCTTCAAGTCGCTGAAGCGCCATCTGCGCACCCAGTACAACATGACTCCGGAACAATATCGCGAGAAATGGGGCCTGCCGGCCGACTATCCCATGGTCGCGCCGAACTATGCGGTGGCCCGCTCGCAGCTGGCGAAACAGATGGGGCTGGGACAGCAGCAGCGGAAACGGAAGTAAAATTCTTACGAAGCTTCCGCGAGCGCCTCTTTGGCGTCGGTCTTGATGCGCTCGACCATCGAGCGCAGTCCGTTGGACCGCTGCGGCGTCAGATGATCGCGAAAGCCGAACTCGTTGAACACCGCAATCGCATCGGTATCCAGGATCTCCTGCGGTGTCCGGCCTGAATAGAGCGCGAGCACGATCGCGACCAGACCACGCACGATATGCGCGTCACTGTCGCCGCGATATTTCAGGACCGGCGCGCCATTGCTGCGCTCTACCAGCTTCTGGAGCCAGACCTGGCTGACGCAGCCTTGCACCTTGTTCTCGGCAGAGTGCTCCGCCTCCGGCATCGGTTCCAGGGTGCGGCCGAGCTCGATGACGTACCGGTAGCGGTCGTCCCACTCGTCGAGAAGCTCGAAATTGTCCCTGATTTCGTCGATCGTCGTCATGCTGGCCCATGGTTCCCGTTCAGGCCAATATAGGGACGCGAAGCCCTGAAATCGATAGGGTTTGGGCGCTAATTGACGGTGCAGGCCTAATTCGCCGTGGCAGGTCCGCGCCATTCCAGCGCGAGGTCGTCCTGGGTCAGGGTGTCGTGCGGCGCCTCGCTCGCAGCAATGTCGCCTTCGCCGGCCAGCGCGATCGAGCCGGTGTGGTCGGGCGTCTTCTTGTCGGTCTTGTCGTTCTTCTCGTTGGTGTTCTGCTCTTTCTTGTCGTTGATGATCTGGTAGATCTTGCGCGCGCCGTCCTGGGCGCGCTGGCCGATGATGGTTGCGGCCTGTCCGCCGACCTCGCAGGCCGCCGGCTGACGCTTGCAGAACTGGGTCACGTCGGAGACCGCCGCGGTCGCAGCCTGCACGGCGTCGGCGGCGCCGATCTGCGGCAGCTTCTCCGATTCGGGCGTCTTGTCCCGCGGCAGGAGCACCAGCACCAGCCCGAGCCAGAATGTGATGCGGAGCAGAAAGCGCATCTTGCGACCTGTACGTTCGATCCTGCCGCGGCGATTTCCGCGGATATCGGACCTAGCAACGCTCGATAAATCGCAAGTGATTGCCTTGAGCTTAATTCGCGAAAAAATTGCGCAAAAATCTTCGCGGGATCGACCATCTCGTAAATTTTCAATTGACGCCCGCGCCCATGGTTCTGCTGGCCCCCCGCATCCACCAATTCGAAACCATGCCGAGGGATGTGAAACCCCGTGTTCACCATCCGCAGCGAAGACGCCGCCAAATCATCTAAAAAGCCGCGCGATGACGCGGTGTCCGGCCGCATGCCACGCCGCCTTAGCACTCGTTTAAGGTCGCTCTGACACGGTGGCTCAACGACAAGGAGGCGTTCCGGCACGTCTTCTCAGACGATTGAGCCGAAGCGCGAGACCCGTGACAGTTTTGAGTACCATCCGCGATTGTCTCGATGCACTGCTGCATCCCTCCGCGCGTTACGATGCGCTGACGCGAGCGCGCCATCGTGCCTTCATGGCGCCGCGGCTGCTCGGCAGCCTGGCCGCCTTCGCCGCATTCCCGATCTATCTCTTTCTGCGCGGCGCGCCGAGCGCGATCGAGGTCACCGCCTTTGCCTGGCTGATCGCGCCGATCCTGTTGTCCTGGTTCCTGTCGCGCACCGGCCGCTATGAGGGCGCACACGTGCTCTCGTCGCTGGCGCTTGCCAGCCTGATCATGGCGGTGGCGGCCACCACCGGCGGCATCGAATCTTTCGCCGCGATCTGGCTGGTCGTGATTCCGCTCGAAGCCGCGCTGTCGGCCTCGCGCCGCGTTGTGGCCTTCGCATCGCTGCTCGCGCTGTCCTGTGCCGGGATCCTGATCCTCGTCAGCCAGTTCGGCTGGCTGCCGGTCGAGGAGCCGGGCGCTGCGGCGCGCGGCGTGCTAATGGCGCTCGGCGTCGCCTCGGCGACACTCTATGCCGCCGGCCTCGCCTTCGGCGCGGAATCGCTCGCGCGCACCAGCGTTGCGCTGCTATCGCGCGAGGAAGAGCGCTATCGTCTGCTCGCGCGCAACATGAGCGACGTCATCTCGCGGCACCAGCGCAACGGCGCGGTCGAGTTCATCTCGCCGGCGGTGGAGGCCATGCTCGGCATGCCCGTCACGCAACTGCTCGGCCACGGCCTGTTCGACCGCGTACACGTCGCCGACCGTCCGGCCTATCTCACTGCGTTATCGGATGCGGCGCGCGGTGACGTGTGCAGCGTCGAGTTCCGGTTGCGGCGGGAGCCTGCTGGCTCCGAGCGCGGCCAGACCGACTTCATTTGGGTCGAGATGCGCTGCCGCCCGCTCGAACAGGACAGGGCTCATGACGTCACGGGCAAGGCCGAAGTCGTTACCGTGATGCGCGACGTCACCGATCGCAAGCTTTCCCAGCAGGCGCTAGATCAGGCCCGCAGCGCCGCCGAGGCGGCCGATGCTGCCAAGACGCGCTTTCTCGCCACCATGAGCCACGAATTACGCACGCCGCTCAACGCCATCATCGGCTTCTCCGAGATGATCGCGCAGGAGCAGACCTTGATGCTGGGTGCGGCCCAGCGCAAGGAATACGCCCAGCTCATCAACGATTCCGGCCAGCATCTGCTGTCGCTCGTCAATGGCATCCTGGACATGTCCAAGATGGAATCGGGCAATTTCGAGATTGCGTCGGAGCCGTTCGCGCCGCGCGCAGCGCTGCTGCATTGCTGCAATTTGCTGGCGCTGAAGGCGCGGGAGAACGGCATCGACCTCATCACCGATGCGCCGCAGGATCTGCCCGTCATGACCGGTGATCCCAGGGCCTTCAAGCAGATCGTGCTCAACCTCGTCGCCAATGCCATCAAGTTCACCGAGCGCGGCGGTCAGGTCACCGTGACGGCGGAAGTGTCGGGCGCGCAGCTTGCGCTGCGCATCAGTGACACCGGCGTCGGCATTGCGCCCGACGATCTCAAGCGCATCGGCGCACCGTTCTTCCAGGCCGGCAAGACCTATCAGCGCCGCCACGAAGGCACTGGCCTCGGACTTTCGATCGTGAAGAGCCTCATAGCGTTGCATCTCGGTGAATTGACGGTACAAAGCAGGTTAGGCGAGGGCACCACCGTCACCGTCAAGCTGCCGCTCGTCTACACGCCGCCGCAGGTCAAGCCGGCGGAGAGCAAGATCGCGACGCTGACGCCGGTGTTGCGCCAGGAACCCCACGACCAACTTCACGAAGAATCTCACGACCAACCTGCGCTGGTGAAGAAAAGTGCCTAAGAAGTCTGCAAAGGACGAAGCTGCTCCGCGCCGTCGTGGTGCCAAGGCCGCGGTCATCGATGTCGAGACCGAGCGCAACCTCGTCATGCGCGTGCTGCTGCACAGCCCCAAGGATACGCTGGCCGGCCTCGTCGCCGCCGCCGCGATCGGTGCGATCGTCGCCAATGCGCTGTTCCTCCAGACCGGCCGGCACCCCGCGCCGATGTTCGGCACGGTGATCAATCTTCCCGCGCCGTCGTCCGTGTCACTGTCGAACCCCTTGCCGCGTCCGCGCCCCGTTGGCGCCGACACTTCGCCGCTCGAGCCGCGCGCGACGGAGTTTCGCACCGAGCCCAAACCTGTCGAGCGCGTCGCCGAGAAGGCTCCCGAAAAGCCCGTCGAGGCGACCGCCTCGACGCGCTCGAACGATCCGATGACCAATCTGGTCAAGGCCACGACTTCGACGTCGCCCTCGGTCGTGCGCCCGCCGGCGCCGATCCCGGTGCAGAGCCCGGCCGCGCGACGTATCGCCGGCGTGCAGCGCGCGCTGTCCGAATATGGCTACGGCAATCTGAAGATCACGGGCACGATGAGCGGCGAGACCCAGTCCGCGATCCAGAAATTCGAGCGCGAGCACAAGATGCAGGTCACCGGTCAGGTGTCGGACCGGCTGCTGCGTGAGCTCGCGGCCGCGATCGGCCATCCCGTCGAATAGTCTTGGCGCCTGCACGGAGGCTGGTGCTGCTTGCAGCGCTGGCTTATCGTTCGACTCATGCGTTTGAAATCCAACATATGGGTGGCCGCCTATTTGCGTCGCTGCCAAACCGAGGGCGTATTCGGCGCGGTGCGTCGCCGCGGCGCCGAGGAGGCGGGCGCGGTGTTCGTGAAAGTATCGCTGCTCGACGGCCATGCGATGCTGTACGCCCCGGCGCCGCAGACCGTCTATGACGACGGCCGCCCCGTCGACCGCTTCTTCGTGCCGGTCGCGCCGCAGCCTTTGCCGGAACACACCATCGAGGAACGGCTGACCAAGGAAATTCGCTTCGATCCGGACGCCTGGATCGTCGAGACCGAGGACCGCGCGGGCCGGCATTTTCTGGAGCTGGCGCGGACCTGATCAGCGATCGGACGATCCGCCGGTGCGGGTGCGCACCGTCGGGCTCGTGCCCGGCTGCACGCCGGGCCGCGTCTGGCTTGCGCCTGTACGTGCGCGCTGGCGCTCGCCGTCATGCAGCGAGGACTGGTACTTTGCGCGGGTGACGGCGAGCGTCGAGCCGCGCCAGGCCGCCAGCATCACCAGCGCCGAGCGTTCGCCGAGCCGGTCATAGAGCCGCGACAGCCGGTACACGTCGTTCACGGAGGTCCCGATCTCCGGCTTGAAGAACAAGAGGATGCGCTGGAAGACCGGGCTCGGCATGTCGAGTGCGCGCGCGGCGACCGCGAGCGCTTCGCCGCCGGCATCATCGACGATCTGGGCCGCGACGCGCGAGGGCAGGATCAGGCTGTCGCCGAGCTCGAGGGTGAAGTTCTCGATGTCACCCGCGATCGCCGCCATCTCCAGGATCTGGATCGCGCGCTTGGCGCGCACGGTCGGAATCCGCGGCGCCGCCTTGAGCGGGGTCTGCGCCAGATTGTGCAGGATCAGCGCGCGCTCGGAGGCGCCGGCGCCGAAGAACATGTCGTGGATCTCGGCGGCATCCTTCGGCTGCATCGCCATGTTCGAGGCCAAGCGCTGCTCGGCCTCGGTGGGCGTGCGGACCGGGGCGGGTGCCGGCGGCGGCGTCGCAATCTCTCGCGCCAGCGGAACCCTGCGGCCTTCCTGGGCGGCGACCAGTCCGAGCTTCTGGAGGATCGGGACCGGCGTCGATGGATAGACCGCGAGCCGCGCCTTGACGGCGGCGCGCGTCGCCTCGTCGACCTGGTCGATCAAACGTGTGGCGAGCTCGACGAATTGCCGCTGTTCGTCATCGCTGTGGACGCGTGTCTGGACATAGAGGTCGGTCAGCACGCGCAGCAGCGTCGGACGGATGTCGACGCCTTCGCGACGGGAGAGGGTCATCAGCCCGTCGAATCCGGGAAACAGCGACTTGGTCATTGAGGCGTACGCAACTCGGGAGAGACACTTGTCACGAGCCTATCGCAGGTCTTTTAAAACCTCGTTAAGGAAAATGAGGCGTGAAGCCGGCCCGGCAATTTAAGGCATTGTCGTGCCGCAACGGGACGCCGCGGCAGGGCCCGTGCGGTTACGGTCCGGAAAGCGCGTTTACATCCCGTTAACCATGAACTGATCTTAATGAATGCATGTTGCATGAGCGGTTTGGTCGCACGGCAATTGATAGAGAGCTGGATATGGGGACGATCATCGAATTTCCGGCCGGTCGCCGGGCAGGCTCGTCGGGGGATGCCACACCGCACACGGAAACGGGAACGGTTCTGATTCTCCCGGTGGTCCGTATCGAGCGCGTTGCGGACGAAACCAGCGGCGATCGCGGGCCAGAGCAGGGCACAGCGCCGGGGCGCCGTCGTCGCCGCCGCTGACGTCCGGCTTTGCAATGCCGGACACCATCCGCCAGATCCGGCCTTTCGTATCGGCCCTCCTGCTCGCGCTGCTCGGCGCGACGCTCGGCGCCTGTAGCGGCGGCGATTTCGGCCGCACCCGCGCCGACATGCGCAGCGACGACATGCATCGCTGGTTAGGTGCGGAGGTCACCTCCAGCGTCGGCCTGAAGCCCTCGCAATTCCAGCTCACCGACGAAGAACGCCAGCTTCGCGACCTCGCCTATCCCATGATCGAGCCGCCGTTGTCGCGCCCCGCCTGGAAGAGCGTGTTCGGCGACTACAAGCCGCTGCCATCGCCCTGGCGGCAGAAGATCGTGTTCGACCGCACCATGTACGGGCGCACGCTGATCGACGAGCCGCACCGCTCGCATTCCTCGCGCTATGCGCAGCTGATCGAGGACGTGCGCAACGACATCACGCGCTTCGAGCCGTTCTTCGCCAGCGCGATCCGCGTCATCGATCTCGACAGGAAGCGCGATGCCAGCATGGCACGCGTCTCCGCGCTCTCGCCGAGGGAGAAGGACGACGCGGTCGCGCGCATGCAGGAGAACTCGCTGATCGTGCAGTGGGTGCAGCAATGTCTTGAGCAGCGGGTTTCATCCTACCGCTGGGCGCTGGAGCGACTGGTGATCCAGGCCCCCGACGGCATGGCCGCCGACGCCGACCGCCTGATCGGCGAACTCGCCGCCCAGACCGCCAACCCGCCGGTCGCAGCGCAGCCGCCCTACGGCCGCGCGCTCGTCTCGAAGGGCTGACGTACAAGCTCGCCGCGTAAGCTCGCTGCCTGTCGAGAGCGGCCATCTTACCTCGCGGCCAATCGGCGCGACGAGGTGGAGCCGCCTGTCGTGCGCGATCTTTGGGACCTCACGCCGGCGGTAGCCCGCTAACGCTCTTGGGCATCGGGAACCGCATTGATTGTGCTTGTCCTTCCGAGCCGTCTGGATAGGATTATCTCGTTTCTTCAAGTCATTTTACCCAAAGGTCCTTCAAGATGAGCTTAGACGCCACGCGTCCGTTTAAGAGCCGTCTGGACATTTCACCACACCACCTGCTGGCACTTGCCATTCTGCTTGGATCGACAGGCTCCGCAGCCGCGCTGACCAAGGAGGCGGCGATCGAGAATTGCCGGATGACCGTCGGCCGACCGATCGTACAGGGGTGCATGCGCGCAGGAGGAGGCCCCGCCGGGGGCGCCAATCTGGAAGCTTGCCGCGCCAAGGCCACGCCTCAGGTCCGGGCCTGTGTGCAAGCGGCGCTGAATGCCGCCAATGGCCGCGCCAATGTTGCAGTCGAGATTCCGAAGGAAGCGGCGCCCAAGCTCGAGCAAGGCGCCGCGCTTCCGAAGGACTTCGTTGCGCCGCCGCGCAGCATCGCCGACATCACGGCGATCCTCGACGGCGACAAGCCCGACGAGAAGATGATCGCCGAACTGAAGTCGGATGCCGATGCCGCACCGAGCGGGAAGGAATCCCGTCAGGATCTGGCGCAGTTCTATTTCGATCGCGCCAACGCGCGCGCGCAGCTCGGCCGCCTCGGCGAAGCCATCACCGACGCCGACAAGGCCGTGGAGGTTGGGCGCGGCGCCGTCAGTCCTCATTTGCTGGGGCGGATGATGCAGCTCCAGTCCCTGCAGCACGCTCTCGCAGGCGATCCGAAACGCTCGCTCGAGATCATGCAAAGGCTTCTGCGCGAATCGGCCAGCATGCCGGGCGCTAAGGGAATGCAGTTCAATACGAACCGCGCGATCGCATCCGTTCTCATTCAGATGGGAGACGTCGCGCAAGCGGAGGCCTATCTTCGCCGCACCCAGACCGCGATACAGGAGGCCCGCACCAGCGGTCATCCCAATTGGCGATCCGCCTATGCTCGATTTGGCCAGAGCTGGGAAGGCGAGCTGGAGCTCGCTCGCGCCTTGATCTTCGAGGCACGCGGACAGTTTGCCGAAGCCGAGGCTGCCTATCGCACGGCAGAGCTTCGCAAGCGCGCAAGCACGAAGGCCATCATGGAATCGGACAATCCACCGGCCGAGACCCTTCTGCTGCAGGCGATCGACGGCACCGTGTTGAACCAGGCGCGCATGAAGGCGAAGCAGGGCAGGCTCGCCGAGGCCGAGGTGGACGCGCGCCGCGCGCTGCTCTCGCGCCTGAAGGATACCGGCAAGTACAATCCCGTGACGCCGCGTTTCGTGATGGCGCTGGCGGGCATTCTGGTCGATCAGGGCCGTTACGAGGAGGCGGAGAAGCTCGGCCGTGTTGCCCTCGACATCAACAAGACCGTGGGTGTGCCGGAGGATTCGCACGCGACGGTGCAGCTGCTGTCACAGCTCGCCGGCATATTGACGCTTCGGCGCAACAACGCCGAAGCAAGCGCGATGTTTGCTCGGATCGACAAGGCTGTGGCCGGCTGGGAGCCGCAGCGCCGCCAGGTGTTCGAGCTCAATCCGGCCCGGATCCTGTCGCTCTATGGTTCCGGGCAGCTCGACGCAGGCATTGCCGCCGCCGAGCAGCTCGTGAAGAAGCAGATCGCCCGGGTCGGGGAAAATCATTTCGACGCGGCTTCGGCGCGTGGCACGCTGGCGGTCGGATTGATGCGCGCTCGGCGCGATGCCGATGCCATCAGGGAGTTCAAGGCTGCCATTCCGGTCATGATGGCAAGCGCCAACGAAAATGCCGATGACGAGAACACGACCGTGGTGGCTGCGCGGAGTCAGCGGCTGCAGACCATCGTCGAGAGCTATATGCTGCTGCTCGGCAGGGCGGAAGGAGCCGGCAAGGACGTCGGCGAAGAGACGTTCAGCCTCGCCGACGCCGTCCGTGGTCGCTCGGTGCAGCAGGCGCTGGCGGCATCGAGCGCGCGCGCGGCGGCAAAGGATCCCGCGCTCGCCGAGCTCGTGCGCAAGGAGCAGGACCTGACCAAGCAGGTCAATGCCCAGCTCGGCACGCTCAACAACGTGCTCGCGCTCCCCGCGGCGGAGCGCGACGAGAAGGGCGTTGCGCAAATCCAGGCCGCGATCGCCGCCTTGCGCGGCCAGCGCGACAAGGCGCGCCAGGAGATCAAGCAGAAGTTTCCGACTTACGCCGATCTCGTCTCGCCCAAGCCGCCGAGCGTTGCCGAAATCCGTGCGACGCTGGCCGACGACGAGGCCATGCTGTCGTTCTATTTCGGCCAGAACGGCAGCTTCGTCTGGGCCGTGCCGAAGTCGGGGCCGGTCGCGTTCGCGGCCGTCCAGGCCAGGATCGGCGACATCGAAACGAAGATCCGCAAGCTGCGCGAAGCGCTCGAGCCGCAGGCCGCGATGATCTCGGACATTCCGCCCTTCGATCTCAAGCTCGGCCATGAACTGTACGAGCTGCTGCTCAAGCCGGTCGAGAGCGGCTGGAAGCCGGCCAGGAACCTGATCGTCGTGACCAATGGCGCGCTGGGACTGTTGCCGCTGGCGTTGTTGCCGACGGCACCGGCAGAGGTGGCTGCGGATGAGGACCCGCTCTTCATCGGTTATCGCAACGTGCCTTGGCTGGCGCGAACCCATGCCGTGTCGACGGTGCCGTCGGCGGCGGCGTTGCGCACACTGCGGCAGCTGCCGCCGGGCAAGCCCGGCCGCGGCGACCTCGTGGCCTTCGGGGATCCCTATTTCAACAGCGATCAGCAGGCCGAAGCGGAAGGCGGGCATAAGATTCAGGTCGCCGACGCCAGCGGCAACATCACGCGCGGCGGGCCGCTGAAGCGACGCAACAGTCCCAAGCTCGAGGGCGTCGACAGCGCCGAGCTCGGTCTGTTGCCTCGTCTGCCCGATACCGCGGACGAGCTGAAATCGATCGCGCTGGCGCTGCAGGCGGACCCCTCGAAGGTGCTGTTCCTTGGCAAGAGCGCGACCGAGAGCGCCGTGAAGACGATGAATCTGTCCGGCTTCAGAATCCTGGCCTTTGCCACCCACGGTCTGGTCCCGGGCGAGCTGAACGGATTGACGCAACCGGCGCTCGCGTTGTCGTCACCGGCGGTGACGGGCGAGGGCGGCGACGGGCTCTTGACCATGGAGGAGATCCTCGGTCTCAAGCTGGACGCGGACTGGGTCGTCCTGTCAGCCTGTAACACCGGCGCCGGCGCTGGCGCAGGGGCCGAGGCGGCATCCGGGCTCGGGCGCGCGTTCTTCTACGCCGGAACGCGGGCGCTGCTGGTGACGAACTGGTCGGTGCATTCGCAGTCGGCACGGCAATTGGTGACAGACTTGTTCAAGCGGCAGGCCGATGATCCCAAGCTGTCGCGCAGCGAGGCGCTGCGCCAGGCGACGATGGCTCTCATCGATGGTCCCGGCTATCTCAACAACGAGGGCAAGACCGAGTTCACCTATGCGCATCCGCTGTTCTGGGCGCCGTACACCATCATCGGCGATGGCGGCTTGCGTTGACCAACCGGGGAAGGGGTGCACGGACAATGGAGCGGAATGTCTTGCTGGGCCTCATGGCCGCAGGTTTGCTGTTCTCCGGACCAACGCGCGCCACGCCATTGATCACGGAAGAGGAAGCGAAGCTGCCGCCGCCGAAGGGCGCGGTTGCCGTCGATCAGCGCGGCATCATGCGCGGCCCCAAAGTCGAGTTCGTCTCGCCGGGCGACTCGGCGAGTTCACCTCTGCGACTGGTATTGAAGTTTCAGTCCTATGGCGGGGCAAAGATTGATCCGGAATCGGTCAGGGTGATCTTCCTCCGGACGCCGAATGTCGACTTGACCCCGCGGGTCAAGCCCTTCGTCCAGCCCGACGGCATCAACATGCAGGATGCGGAACTGCCGCCGGGCGAATACACGGTGCGCGTCGATATCAAGGACAGTGATGGTCGGCCGGGCACGACCATCTTTACGCTGAAGGTCGCACCCAAATGATGTGCCCCTACTGCCGGTCCGGGACTGCAGAGGGTGCGCTGGTTTGTGCGTCCTGTGGGCGCGACATCGCCGTTCCCGCCACGCTGATCGCCGAGCGCGACGATCTCCTGCGCAAGCGCGAGGAGCTGCGCGATGAACTGCGGCAGGCCAGAGACGAGGTCGAGGCCATCATGAGGCGAAGGAAGTCGCGCTAGCGATGGAATGTCCGTTTTGCGCCGAGACGATCAAGGACGAAGCCATCGCGTGCAAGCATTGCTCGCGGGACTTGCGCGTCGTGCGGCCGACGCTTGTCGAGATTGACGAAATTGTTGCCGATCTGGACAAGATCAGGCGCGATCTCGATCGTGTCAATGTCCGCCTCGAGCGCTATAACAATCCGCTGCGCTATTACGGAACGCATGCGGTGCTCTATGTCGCCATTCCGTCCCTGCTGCTGGTGATCGCGCATGTGCTCGTGACCATCACCTTCAACGTGTCCCCGATCCCGCTTCGGATCGCATCGATCGCCATACCGCTGCTGTTCGGATTCGTGGCCTATCCACTGCATCGGGTTTTCGCCCTGACGGCGTTTGTGCTGGGGTTCCTGACGGCTTGCGTCAGCATCTTCGCGATGCTGACGGTGACCGGGATCCACGATCACGTCCCGATCCTGCCGACGATCTGGATCGAGTGGCGGGAAGTGTTCGAATATGGCGCGAGCATCCTGCTGGCCTTCGTCTCCGGCAATATCTTGAGCGTCGTGATCTTCCAGGTCTTGCCGCGTGTGCTGTCGCACGGGGGCAAACCGAACGCGTTCGCCTTCCGCGTGGCGCGCCTGCTGGGGCAACATGTCGGCGAGGAACAACTGCGCCGCCGCGCCCGCTTGATCCAGGACCTCATGCAGACCGCCGGACCGCTGGCCGGTGTCGCTGCAACCGCGGTCGGCTCGATCTACGCCGGCTTGAAGGGGCTGCTTGGATAGCCTTGCGGACGGGCGGCCGGCGAGAGCAGCACCTGCCTATCGCGATTCCACCACCTTGCCGTCCTCCTTCACGAACCGGCCGACGGGATTCTCCAGGAGATCGATCACGGCTTCCGAGGGACGGCACAGTCGTGTGCCCTTTGGCGTCACCACGATCGGACGGTTGATCAGGATGGGATGCGCGAGCATCTGGTCGATCAGCTCGTCATCGGACCATTTTGGGTCATCGAGGCCGAGGTCGTGAAAGGGCGTGCCTTTCTCCCGCAGCAGTGCGCGAGCGGAGATCCCCAAGCCTTTGATGAGCTCGACCAGCGTTTCGCGGGATGGCGGCGTCTTCAGATATTCGATGACGACAGGTTCGACGCCACTCTGCCGGATCATCGCAAGCGTATTGCGCGAGGTACCGCAAGCCGGGTTATGATAGATCGTGACGGTCATCGGGTTGCCTCCGCAACAGGGATTGGACTGGCCGAGCGAGTGTCCGAGCAGCTAAGTCATCAGCAGCATATCTGCAAACGCGCCACAAGGCTCCCCAAGGATGAAGCGGGGCGGGTCAGCGGGGCGGAGGCCCGAAAGGTGTTTTCCAGGGTCGCGCGACCGCCACGGCCGGATGGCGGACGAGGCCGGCGCACTCCTATTGGTCCCGAGAGTTTCTGTCAGCCGCAGCGCACCTCCTGAGTCCGCAGCAAGCGGTGCCTGACTGTTCGCGCGATCGCTGCCGGCGCCTCGTCGGGGATGGCAAAGCAGGAACTCGCGTTGATCTCGCACAGAACGTATGTGTCGGCCCCCGACGCATCGCGGGGCCCGTACAGGAAGTCCGCATCCCAGATCACCGGTAGCGAAGATTCATCGATGCCGAGCGTCTCCATCATCTGCGGGGTCCATTCGTGCTCCATCGATCTTCGCAACGACTGGAACGGCGGCGCATCAGGCCCGTGCATGATTCGCGGTCCCGGTTGCGCCTCAGCAGCATCCGGGCTTCGCTGCGGCGGCGGGATCAAGGCCTTGATCAATTGATGCCCAAAGCCTGCGACCCTGGCGCCGCTCATATAGCAGCGGATCATCCCCTCGGGCAGACGAGGTTGGAATGCCTGGTCAATGATGCAGCCACCCCAGCCGAAATATTGCTCGCAGCGCGCGATGAGGGCATCGAGCTGGGTGTCCTCGGGCAAGCTGCCACGTTGGGCATGGAGCACCCGGACCATGGCGTCCGTGTCCGGAAGTGCTTCGACCTTCCAAACGCCTTGGCCGCCATTGCCGCGATTTTGCTTCAGCACGCGCGGGCCGCTTGCCCGCAGGCGCGATGGAAATTCGGCGCGGAAGGCCGCGGCGGTATCATAGCGGTGCGTGTCGGTGCCCCAGCCCAGGTGACGCGTCCGGTAGAGCACCTCTTTGACGCCCATCTTCAGGATCACGTCGGGATGTGCGCTCACCCATGTACCTTGCGCTGCAACGTCGCGGAGCAGGTCGTCGAGCTCGGCGCGGGTTTTGCCTTGATGGATCGGATCGATCCAGACGAGCACGCCGTCGGCAGCGAGCAACTGGTCGCGCACCGCATCGGCGAAGCTTTCGTCGTAGATCACCGGTTGGGCTTCGATGCCGAGAGCGGCGAGTGCTTCGAAGACGCGGACGAAGCGGCTGTTTTGCGCCGTCGCCTCCCGGCGCGCGGCAGCATCGCCGCGCGAGAGGATGGCTACGGTGTTGCGGGAAGTGGGGTGTTCCTCGGTGTCCATGCGCAAGCTCCACGAATTGCGTGCTGCGCAGAGCTTGGACCGGAGTCTCACGGGGAGTCTGCTTCATCCCCACGCAGGTAATCTACGTGAGATGGTTCTCATGTTTCAAGACCCCGGTTCGCTCGGTTCCGTCGGAACGTTGAACATTTCTTGACCGGCCGCGGGCATGCGCGCGTTGACAGCTCGTCCGTCGAGGCTTTTACTCGCTGCAACGGGGACATGCGATCTCCCCGTGAGGCGACATGCCCAAGCATCGCGTCCTGATCACCAAGGGCGCCGCATGTCATGATTACCCGATCTCATCCGAACAATTCTTGGTTCATCGTGCGCACGCCGAAGCGCATCGATGGCCGCATCGTGTTGCGTCTCCCGGGATCATCCGGGCGCCACGTCGCAAGCCGATCTAACCTGGGGCAGGGAGTTCACCAGGAGAGAAAGACCATGTGTACACGCATCCTTCATGCCGCCCTGTTTCTCGCGTTCGCGTCAGGGCTGTCGAGCGCACACGCTCTAACACAGGAGGAATTCATCGCCAAAATCCAGGCTGCCGGCTATTCGCAGGTCAGCGACGTCAAGTCGACCGCCGAGGGCACGACCGCAAAGGCCGTCAAGAACGGCAAGCAAGTGCGGCTCGTGGTCGATAGTGGCGGCCAGATCAAGGAGCAGAAGTGAGGCACTGGCGGACGAAATCCAAGCTTGAGGGAGCAGTTCAATGAGAAAGACAATCCCGGTTCTGATGCTCATCGGCACCTGCTTCATGGTGGCGGCTCACGCCCAGAATGTCGACTGGCAGAAGGTTGATGAGACGCTGGGCCGCAAGCCCACTGTTACGGACGATGTCCATCGCTACGGCTTTCCTCGCACCGATCTCACGGTGACGCTCGACGGCGTAACCATCAAGCCGGCGCTGGCGCTTGGCGGCTGGGTCGCGTTCAAGCCGGCGCATGGCGGCGCCATGGTCATGGGCGACCTCGTGCTGCTCGAGACCGAGGTCAATCCCGTCATGGCGAAGATGATTGCGAGCGGTCTCGAGATCACCGCCGTACACAATCATCTGCTTCGCGCGAGCCCGGCCACATTCTACATGCACATCGCCGGACACGGAGATCCAGTCAAACTGGCCTCGGCCATCCATGATGGGCTTGCCGAAAGCAAGACGCCGCTGACGGTGGCGGCGCCGGGAAACGCGCCGCCTGCCATCGAGCTCGACACGGCGAAGCTCGACCAGATCATCGGCGTCAAGGGGCAGGGCAATGGCGGCGTCTACCAGTTCAACGTGAAGCGGCGCGACCCGATCACGGAGGACGGCATGCCGCTGACTCCGGTCGGCGCGATGGGCGTTGCGATAGCCATTAACTTTCAGCCGACCGGCGGCGGCAAGGCGGCCATCACAGGCGATTTCGTCCTGACCGGCGACGAGGTGAACCCGGTCCTCGCGGCGCTGCGGACGCATGGCATCGAGGTGACGGCGCTGCACAGCCACATGCTGGACGAGCAGCCGAGGCTCTTCTTCATGCATTTCTGGGCCAACGACGATGCCGTCAAACTTGCAGAGGGCTTGCGCGCGGCGCTCGACAAGACCGCCAGCACGAAGAGCTGACGCCAGGGAGGGGGCTGCGCACGGTGGTCTTCGTCGAGCCAGTCGCGTGCTGACCGAGTCCAAGTCATCCAAAGCGCTGGTCCAATGCATGGGCGTGGAGCAAGGCACTTGTCGTGCCTTGCCCCGCCGTGCAGCGCCAAGCGCTGCGATCCTTTCTGAACTCATGTGCGGACCGGTTGTTACCGTTCATCGAACAGAGGAGGAAACCATGCGTGTTCTTGCGATGATCACGGCAGTTCTGCTGTCCTGCGCTGTCGGCCCCTCACTTGCCGCCGAAGTGGAGAAGGCCCCGACGCAGTCGGGTCCGGCCGCCGTTCCAGTGCAACCGGATCAAACGCCCGGGCAGGCCGAGCAGGCCCGCGAGCAGGACAGAAAGGATGCTGAAGACGTTCAGATTGGCCGTGATTGGAAAGCGCAAGGCGGCAGCGAAGGCGAACGCGCGGGTCGAGCTGAGTCATCCGGGCAGGAGCATCAAACCGTGGGTCGAGATTGGCGAGCTCATCCTGACGATCCTGAACGGCGGTGAATCGACAGCCAACCTCCGGACGCTCGCAAGCGCTGGTTGTCTACGAGTCAGTTGAAATATCCATCCGCTGGTCAGAGCGGAGTGCGGAGGGCATTTGACAAATCCGCCCGCTGCGCAATAGTTGCGGGTACGGGGAAGCGATCTCCCCGTGAGGCGACATGCCCAAGAATCGCGTCCCTTTTTCGAAGGACGCTGCATGTCTGCCGTTTGCCTATCCATCTCCAAGCCCTTCTATTCCTCTCGCGCGTCAGGACCTCGCGGTCGGCCGGTCGCCGCGCGATCGCAGGCTCGTCAATCAGTGGGCGTCGGGTCCCTGACAGCCTCGCCGGCGGAACGCCGATTCTGGCGCTCAACATGTACGAGCACCTGTCACGTCGATTATGGCGCCAAGGCCAGCAGCTATGTGCTCGCCGGCATCTTGCAGCATATCGCGAGGACGGGAGGTAAGCGGGAGAAGCGTCTGACATAACACCTTATGATTTCGGGGGTACCGCGAGCTCCCCGTGAGATGGATTCCCATCCAAGCGCTCGCCACCTCGTTCCGGGGACGGTCATATGGATGTTCTTGTCTTCACTGTCTTTGCTCTTGCCGCCCTCGTCGGCGGTTTCGTCAGCGGCTTCTCGGGCTTTGCGATGGGTCTGGTGGTTTCCGGCGTCTGGCTGCACATCATCACGCCGATACAGACCGCCACTCTGATCGCTGGATACGGTCTGCTCACCCAGGGCTACGGCATGTACAAGCTGCGACATGTGCTGGATCTGCGCAAAGCATGGCCGCTCGCGCTAGGAACCGTCATCGGCATTCCGATGGGCGTTGGAATTCTCGCCTATCTCGATCCCGTCTATCTGAGGTTCGGCGTCGGATTATTGTTGCTGGTCTACTCGATATATGGCCTCACACGGCCGGTGTTCGCGCCGATGAAGATCGGGACCGGCGCCGATATCGCGATCGGCATCTCAAACGGGATGCTTGGCGGGCTGACAGGACTCGGCGGCGTCATCTCCACGATATCCTGCCAGTGGCGAGGTTGGCCGAAGGATGTGCAGCGGGCCGTCTTTCAGCCGGTGCTGTTCGTCGCCTTCGTGGTCATCTCTCTGTCCCAGGCGGCGGCCGGCACGATCACCAAGGAAACACTGATGATGTACGCACTCGGCGTTCCCTTCATGGTCGCCGGCCTTTGGTCCGGATTCAAGCTGTTCGGAACGATCGATGACGAGACCTTTCGCAAGGCTGTGCTGGCATTGCTGCTGATCGCCGGGCTCTCGCTGATCGCGTCGACACTGCCGTTTTCCTCCCGCTGACCATGAGGGCTTCATGCCACTGAAGAGCTTGGGCTTCATCCCGGTCCCGAATGGCCTGAACAGCGATTTCGATCACGCCGCCGTCGATCCGAAGACGCGCGGCGTCTTCATTGCGCACACGGCGCCCGACTGCCTGGAGGTGATCGCCTTCTGGTATTCTCCGGCGAACGATGACTGCAGATGAGCCGAGGCAAGCCGCACGCCGATCCCATGGCCCGAAAAGTTGATGATAGGACAATTGATGATAGGCACCGCCACAAACTTTCCGTCGCGACCTTCCGCATGGGCGTGGCTTGCTCTTGCATCCATGCTGATTTGGTTATTGGGAGGGAACGCCATGGCCGAGACCCTGAATTTTGACAACGTTCCGGCCGGAATGCCGCCGGAAGGATGGACTTTAACGAAGACCGGTCAGGGAGAATCGAAATGGACTGTCGAGGCCGAGCCCACGGCGCCAAGCAAGCCGAACGTCCTCAAGCAATCCGGACGGGCGACTTTTCCGGTGGCCATCAAGAGTGGTACCACCATCCGCGACGGTTTTGTTGAAGTGAAGTTCAAGGCGGTTACCGGGTCCGAGGATCGCGCCGCGGGAATCATCTGGCGCGCCAAGGATGCCGACAATTACTACGTCGTGCGGGCCAACGCACTGGAGGACAATGTCGTGCTTTACAAGACAATCAATGGCATTCGAACGTCGCTGGAGATTGTCGGTCGCAAGGGCGGATATGGCGTTCGCACGCCGGTGGCGTCCGGGCAATGGCACGCGTTGCGTTGCGACTTCGCGGGACATCGATTCAAGGTGACCTTTGATGGAAAGCCGTTATTCGAGGTGGAGGACGCCACGATTACGAACGCCGGCATGATCGGCCTGTGGACCAAGGCGGATAGCGTGACCCTGTTCGATGATCTGGCATATGGTGAGGTCAAATAGCATCTGCCCAACCTCGCCGGACTTAGCCATGAACGCTCGATGTCTGTCGGTCGCGACCGCCCTGCTGATCGCGTGCATCAGTCCAATGCAGGCGCAAGAAGCCCTGGTTGCCTACAAATCGCTCAGTCCGGAGCTGGCGCTCGATCTCGCGCGTGCCGCGTTGGACAGCTGCCGCACCCGTGGCTACCAGGTTGCCGTCGCTGTCGTCGATCGCTCCGGTCTGACGCAAGTGATGCTGCGCGACCGCTTTGCAGGTCCCCACACGCCAATAACGGCATCGGCAAAGCGTGGACAGCTGCGTCGTTCAAGACCAGTACGACCGATCTGAATGCGATCAGCCAACCCGGCATGATGCAGGCGGGCATTCGAAATCTGCCCGGAACAGTCATCATCGGAGGCGGGCTGATCGTCGAAGCAGGCGGCTCTCTGGTCGGAGCGGTCGGCGTGTCCGGCGCTCCGGGCGGCGACGCGGACGAAGCGTGCGCGAAAGCCGGAATCGAAGCCATCCGTGACAAGCTGGAGTTTTGAGGCGCGGATCAAGCTCGCGGCTGGAATGCCCTTAAACGTTGGCGCGAAGCCGGACCGGGGTTGTCGCTACGGCTGCGGAGGAAACCGATCGAACGTCGGCAGCTCGTGTGCACGCTCCATCCAGCGCAGACGCTCGGCGACCTGGATGTGGATCGTGGCCGGCACGGCATCGGGATTATCGTAGGTCGCACTCTGGACGTCGATGATCCCAGGCATGTTGGCGTTGACGTAGAACAGGCCAGTTCCGCAGTCACCGCAGAAGCGCCGCCGAGCATGTTCCGAAGACCGGTACACCTTGGGCTCGCCCTTGGTCACCTTGACCGCATCCTCCGCATACATCGTCCAGCCGACGAGCGGAGCGCCGGCGTGAAGCCGGCAATCGCGGCAGTGGCACAGCGCGTGCACGATTGCTTCGCCCTCGATCTGATAACGGATTGCGCCGCAGTGACAGCCGCCGGTGATGGTGCTCATGCGTTCCTCCCGCTTGACGCAGTTTTGCAGATCGATAGCGCTGGAAACGTGCTGCTTCAACGGGCGCAATCGATTTTCGCTTGCGTCCTACTGTCGCCTGACATCTCCCGCCATCGCAGCTGCGGTCAGATGACTGGGGAGCAGGTGTCGGCCGCGCGGTTCCGCACGCGCAACGGCCGATCCCTCGATGATGGCATCGTGCCGGTGTTTTGCCCGACGTGTCAAAAGGACGTTTGGCCAGCCCGGTGCCCTCGCGGCCGCTGTGGAGGAAATGCCGACATGAAAGCGGTATGGACTTCAGTAACTTGGCTACTGTGCATGGGGTTGTTTTCGCAGTTTTTGTTGCTGCGCTGCCAAAGCAGCGCGGTTCAACGCCGGCTGCGCGGCGCTTCGGCCTTGGCCGGCGGCTCGGTCTGGGGGGCGCAGGTCGCGGCCGCGAGCGAGCCTTGCGCCTGCTGCATCAGGCCGGGCTCGGGGGCGAGCGCCTTCATCACGATCAGCCCGGTGGTAGCAGGGGAATCGATGATCAGGCGGTCGGCCGCGGTGACCTCCTCGTCCTCGGGCAGCTCGTTGTGCTGCGCCTCCGTCATCAGGTCGAGCTCGATCACCTTGCGGCCCGCGGAGCGGTCGTTGATGGCGTAATAGGCGATCTCGTTGCGGGTGTAGAACGACACCGAGGTGTAGGCCGGGCTCACCGGCACGGTCAGCTTGATCGGTCCGCCCGACAGATCGTAGCGGCAGATCGCGAGCGCAAAGGCCGGATCCATGAACGGCATCGGTGAGGTCTGCGGATCGGCGAGGGGAAGCTGGGTGACGGCGTTCACCTTGGTCATCGGCGTCAGCCGCGAATAGGCGTCCTGCGTCGCGATCCGCGGCAGCGCCAGCACGCTGACGAGATGGACGACGAGACCCAGAATGATGCCGGCAACGATGGTGAACAACAGGCGGATCATGAGCAGCCCACCGTCGTGATCTGCGGCATCGGCGCATCGCGCTGGGTGCGGGTGGCAACGCCGACCGGGGTATCGTAGAGGCGCAGCATCAAGGCGTAGCGCTCGATGCCGCCGGTCGGCAACCAGTTGCCGGCGCGCGAGCGCGAGGCGATGCGGATCTCGAACGAGCCGTCGGACTGGCGCACGATCTCCTGGCTGGTGAAGCCGTAGCGCTGCAGCGAATTGGCGACGAGGTGGCCCTTGCGGTCGTACAGCGTCAGGGTCCAGAACCGCGCCGGCGGCGTCACGCCGGAGACGATCACGTCGCAGCGGCCGTCGAGCGCCTTCTTCTTGTCGTCGGTGGTCGCGGTGAAGGCGACGCCGTCGCCGGTGCCGATCGGCAATTCGCCGTTGCGCACAATAGTGGCGCGTGAATAGGGATCGACGTCGGCGGTGCCGGTGCGCGGGCGCGCGGTCCAGGCGCCGATGGTCAGCGCGCCGATCTCGGTGCCGCGCGTCGTCGTCATCCAGGTCGCGCCGACGCCGACTACCGTCGCAAGCAGAAGGGCCGTCAATGTGATCAGGATCAGCCGCACGGGTTTCGATCAGTTCTTGCGCGGGGCGGAGGCGTTGGCGTTCTCTTCCGCATAATTCTGCGGGAAGGCGAGCGCATTCGTCGACGAGGCCGGCTTGGTGTCGGCGGCCGATTTGTTCGCCGTCTTGGCCGCATCATCCAGCAGCTTCTCGACGCGCACCAGAACGTCGGCGCCGCGCTTGGTCAGCACGGGCGGCGGACCGGGCTTGGTCTCCAGCACCTTCGGCGCCGCATTGGCCTGCGCATTGCTGACATGCTGCGGCGGCAGCTTCTGACCCATGCCGATGCCGGCGATCTCCCGCACCTCGACGCCCTGATGCGCCGCGACCATGATGTCGTGCCAGGTCTGCGCCGGCAGCGAGCCGCCGGTCATTCGGTTGGTCGGCGAATAGTCGTCGTTGCCGTACCACACCGCGCAGGTGAAATTGCCGGTGTAGCCGACAAACCAGGCGTCGCGATACGCGTTGGTGGTGCCGGTCTTGCCCGCGGTCGGAATGCCGTCCAGCGCAGCGCGGCGCGCGGTGCCTTCGCTGACGACGTGGCTCATCATGCCCGCCATGTCGGCGGCAACGGAGGCGGGGATCGCCTGGCGCGGCTTCGGACCGTCGCGGTCCCAGCGCCAGACGAGGTCGCCGGCGCCGGTGCGCACCTCCAGCACCGAATGCGGCGTCACCGCCTTGCCCCGGTTCGGGAACGTCGCATAGGCGACGGCATGCTCGAGCACGGTGACTTCGTCCGAGCCGATCGGCAGCGACGGCGTATCGGGCAGCGGGGCCTTGATGCCGAAACGGCGGGCGACCTCGACGATCTTGGCGCGGCCGACCTTGGCCGGGTTCGGCGCCTTCGGCTGATCCCGCCGGCCGATCTCGATCGACAGCTTCACCGGCACGACGTTGATCGAACGCGTGATCGCCTGGGTCAGCGTCACCGAGCCGGAATAGGAATGGCCATAATTCTGCGGGCACCAGTTGCCGATGCAGACGGGGCCGTCGACCACGACCGAGTTCGGCGTGTAGCCATTCAGCAGGGCGGTGGTGTAGACGTAGGGCTTGAACGAGGAGCCGGGCTGGCGATAGGCGTCGGTGGCGCGGTTGAACTGGCTGGCGCCGTAGTCGCGGCCGCCGACCATGGCGCGGATGCCGCCATCGAGATCGGCGACGACGGTTGCCGCTTGTGTCGCGTGATAATCGCGACCGAACTGGCGCAGCTGGTTCTCGATCGCGTCTTCGGCGGCCTTCTGCACATTGGTGTCGATCGCAAGCCGTACCACGAAGACGCGCTCGGTGTAGGACTTCGGGAAGGTGTCGACCAGCTTGCGCATCTCGTCGAAGGCGTAGTCGAGATAATAGTTCGGCGACGCCTCGTCGCGGCGGTCGACCGCGAAGGCCGGGTTGCGGCGGGCGCCGAACACCTGGCCCTCGGTCATGAAACCGGCATCGACGAGGTTGTCGAGCACGACGTTGGCGCGGGCGCGGGCGGCGGGCAGGTTGATGTGCGGGGCGTATTTGGTCGGCGCCTTGAACAGGCCGGCGAGCATCGCCGCTTCCGCCAGCGTCACGTCGCGCGCCGACTTGTTGAAGTAGAAATGCGCGGCGCCATCGACGCCGAAGGTGCCGCCGCCCATATAGGCGCGGTCGAGATAAAGCTTGAGGATCTCGTTCTTGGTCAGGCGCCATTCCAGCCAGATGGCGAGGAAAGCCTCGTTGACCTTGCGCTCGATGGTGCGCTCGTTGCTCAGGAACAGGTTCTTGGCGAGCTGCTGGGTGATCGAGGAACCGCCCTGGCGAACGCCGCCGGCCTGGGCGTTGGTGACGAGAGCGCGCGCGGTGCCGGCGACGTCGATGCCAAAATGGTCGTAGAAGCGGCGGTCCTCGGTCGCCAGCGTCGCCTTGATCAGCACGTCCGGAAAGTCTTCCAGCGGGATCGAGTCGTTGTGCTTGATGCCGCGGCTGCCGATCGGGTTGCCGTAGCGGTCGAGGAAGCTCACCGCGAGGTCGGACTTCTTCAGCCAGTCCTCGTCCGCGGTCTCGCGGAAGGCAGGGATGGCGAGCGTGAGCATCACGACCAGGCCGCCGAGGCCGAGGGTCGCGGCTTCCGACAGCGGCTCGATGAAGACCCAGCGCTTCCAGCGCCCGACATAGAACCGGTCCATGAAGGTCGAGTAGCGCTCGTAGAGTTCGCGGATGCCCTTGGCCGAGGAGAACAGCGAAGAGTCGATGCGCGCATCGAGATCCAGGAGGAAATTCCGGATCTTCTGCTTCCAATGCGGTGGTATGATCTGGCGCACCTAGAACCCTTGCGGCTTGCTTCGAAAGCGTTCAAGCACCCGGCCGGGGCGGCATCGAGACGTCCTGCGGGAATGTTGCGGCAAACCCAAGGCGCCCGGTTCGCGTCCTTTGGGGACTTGCTGTTCGTTCTAGCCGAGCAGGGCCCATAAACCAATGGCCACGCTCGCGATTTTGAACAACAGGCCTAATTGACCCCGGGTCATTACGGGCCTCAAAGGGCGTCTGCTTGCACCTGCACAGCCGCACGCCGTAGATGACATCGCCGTAGCTCTTTCGAACTCTTGTTGAGGCGCATGACCGCAGCTCCCAAACGACCTTCCGGCCAGGAAGGATTCTTCTGGAAAACCAAGACGTTGGAAGAGATGTCTGGGGACGAATGGGAAAGCCTGTGCGACGGCTGCGGGCGCTGCTGCCTGAACAAGCTCGAGGACGAGGACACCGGCGAGATCTATTTTACCCACATCGGCTGCAAGCTGCTCGATGGGGCGAGCTGCGCCTGCAAGGACTACCCGAATCGCTCCGACAAGGTTCCGGACTGCGTTCGCCTCACCCCGGCCAATGTCCGCACCCTGAACTGGCTGCCGCCGAGTTGCGGCTACAAGCTGGTTGCCGAGGGGCGCGACCTCTATTGGTGGCATCCGCTGGTGTCAGGCGATCCCAATACCGTGCATGAGGCCGGCGTCTCCGTGCGTGGGCGGGTCGAGGGCAGCGAGGAGGAGATCCCGGACGAGGATCTCGAGGACCACATCGTGCGATGGCCGGCCGTGCTGCCGAAACGAGCCCGCCTGAAGCGACGGCCGAAGAGCTGACCCGCCGCAGGCTCCGCATCACGTGTTCGGGATGACCCGGCGGCGGGATGCACCCATGCGCCGCGGTGCCTGCCCGGGAAGGATTTTGCTGTCTACATTGGGCTGCATAGAACGAATCCTTCGCGGCGTTGCGCCGCCACACGACGTCCGAGCGAGATGAACAAGTTCGACCGGCAGAGCAGTTCTGCCGACATCCAGGCGTTGCCTGACGACATTGCCGAAGAGCTGTCCCGCCTTCCGAGCGAAGTCATCAGCGTCGATGACGCGCCGTCCATCGCCCCGCCGGTGCCGCTGTCACAGGACGAGGTCCGCACCATCGTCATCAGCCTAATGGTGACGATGTTCCTGGCCGCGCTCGACCAGACCATCGTGGCGACCGCGCTGCCGACCATCGGACGCCAGTTCCAGGACGTCTCCAGCCTGTCCTGGGTGATCACGGCCTATCTGCTCGCCTCGACCGCGGTCGCGCCGGTGTTCGGCACGCTCAGCGACATCTACGGTCGCAAGGCCATGATCATCACTTCGCTCAGCCTGTTCGTCGCGGGCTCGGTGCTGTGCGCGATCGCGCCGAACATGCCGATGCTGATTCTGGCGCGCGGTCTTCAGGGCCTCGGCGGCGGCGGCATCATGCCGGTGGTGCAGACGGTGATCTCTGACGTCGTCTCACCGCGCGAGCGCGGGCAATATCAAGCCTATTTCTCCAGCGTCTGGATGGTCGGCGGCATCCTCGGCCCGGTCATCGGCGGCGTGTTCGCCGAGCATCTGCACTGGTCAATGATCTTCTGGATAAACCTGCCGCTGGCAGCCGCCGCGATCGCGCTGCTGCTGCCGAGGATGAAAAAGATCCCGGTGTTCCACCGCAAGCGCAAGGTCGACTGGCTCGGCGGCGTGTTGCTGATGGCGTCCGCCGTTGTGTTCATGCTGGTGCTGACCTGGGGCGGCACGCGCTATGCCTGGCTATCGCCGGCCGTGCTTGCGATGCTGGGTGGCGCCGTCGCGCTCGCCGTGACCTTTGTCTGGCACGCGCGGCGTGCGGACGAGCCGTTCCTGCCGCTGCCGCTGCTCGGTGGGACTGTTGCGCCGTTCGCCCTGACGGCTGGCGGTTGCGGTCTCGGCGCGATCACAGGCCTCACCGTGCAACTGCCGCTTTATTACGAGCAGGTCTATCATCTCACCGCCAGCGAGGCGGGGCTTGCTCTGATTCCGCTCGCGGCGGTTTCGACCTGCGGCGCGGCGATTGCCGGCCGCACCATGGCGCGCGCCAAGCACTACAAGCGCGTCGCCATCATCGGGACGTCCTGGGCTGCGCTGTGCGGCCTTGGCCTCACACTCACGACCTTGCCGCTATGGGGCCTCCTCACGCTGATGGCCGCGTTCGCGCTTGGGCTCGGCACGACCTTCCCGGTGTGCGTGGTTTCGCTGCAGAACTCGGTTGCGCGTCCGCAAGTCGGCACCATCACCGGCGCAATGAATTTCTTCCGCTCGCTGATGTCCTCGTTCACGGTCGCGGCGTTCGCGGCGATCCTGCTGATCGCCCTCGGCACCGACGTTCCGCTCGCGGGCGAGCATCACGCCGCAGGCAGCATCGCAATCCCCGCCGACGAGATGCGGCACGCCTTCCGTTACGTGTTCGGTGCCGCCACCGCGCTGATGACCACCGCCGCGCTCTGCCTGATTGCGATGGAGGAGCGGCCGCTCGCCGGGCCCGCCACCGCGCAGCCGGTCGAGATGGCGGAGTAGGGCGCTTCACCCGCCGCGATCGGCGTAGGGATCGTCCCCGGCGCTGCCTTGGCTCGCCTTCCGCGCCTTCGCTGCAAGCTGCTCTTTGAGCTGCGCCAGTGCTTCGGCGGACCAGTCATGGACATCGGTGACCGCGACCCAGGCATCGACGTAATGCTCGGGCGCGTAGACATGGCCAAAGCCCATCGGCGCCCCGTTCGCGGCCGCCATGTCGAGGGCGAGCTGCAGCATAGTCACGACGGGATACCATCGCAGCTCTGGTGACACGTCCGGCCCGCGCGGCGTCAACCAGGCGGGGGCCTGATAGGCGTCGCGGTACGCGAAGAAGGTGATCGCGTCGCTGGCATATTGCAGGTAGACGATGCGCATCGGCCCCCAGGGCGCATCCGGCGGCACCGTCGGTCCGTTCTGGTTCATGAAGCGCACGACGCGACTGTCACGGAATTCCGGCAGCCACGCCGGCGAGCCCGGATTGCGGTTCGCGGTGACCGCGCGCCAGATGCGGCTCTCGAAGGGCGCCCCGCTCCACAGCGCACCGGCAATCGGATCGCCGATTGTCTCGAACAGCTCCGCGGATTTTTCCGAGTTCATGGCGCCGAGGCTGAGCCCGTGCAGATACAGCTTCGGCCGGCGGTCCTTCGGCAGCGTCGTCCAATAGCCGTAGATCTCCGCGAACAGGATGCGCGCAGCTTCCGCGCCGTACTCGGGCTGAAACAGCAGCGACAGCGGGCTGTTAAGATAGGAATACTGCATCGCGACGCTCGCGACGTCGCCGTGATGGAGATATTCGACCGTATCCATGGCGGACGGATCGATCCAGCCGGTGCCCGTCGGCGTAATGATGATCAGGACGCTGCGCTCGAATCCGTGCTGCCGCTTGAGCTCCTCGAGCGCAAGCTGCGCGCGCGCCTTCACATCGCCGCTACCGAGGCCCACATAGACGCGCACCGGGTCCTGCGCGGACCTTGCGGTGATGGCGCTGATCTCGGTTGCTGTTGGACCCGAGGTGATGAACCGGCGCCCCGTACGCCCGAGGTCCTGCCATGTCACCAGGGACGCAGGACTTCCCGTTCGCCCGGGAGCGGTCGGCTGCGGCCGCTCGGGCTCATGCAAGGCGTCGAGTTCGCGGAAGGAGGAATCCAGTGCGCGAAACGCCGTGTCGATCAGGAGATTGCTGGCGATCGACCAGAACAACAGGCCTGCGAGGACAATGCCGACGACGTTCGCGATCTTCCGCGGAATGATGCGCCTGGTGCGCGCAGCAAGGAAGCGCGCGACAAGCGCGAACACCCGCCCCAGCACCAGCAGCACCACGAATGCAATCAGGGCGACGGCGCAGACCTTGAGCGGATGCGCGGTCTCGACGGGCGCCATCTTCATCACAGCGCGGATCGAATTCTGCCATTCGGCGCTGCGCCGCAGAAAGACGACGACGACAAGCAGGCAGCCGGCTGCGACAAGCGCATTCGCTATCGATCTCGCGTGCGCCGAAGGTTCGGGCAATTCGAGATGGCGCCAAAGCCAGCGCCACAGGACGCCGGCGCAATAACCGATCGCAAAGCAGCCGCCGGCGAGGGCGCCCTGGGTGAGGTAGCTCCGTGGGATCAGCGTCGGCGTCAGCGCGGCCGCAAAGAACAGCGCGCCCAGCGCCAGGCCGACACCGGACAGCGAGAGCAGGTGCCGTCGAATGAACCACGCGAGACTGTTCAAAACACCCCCCTGGTTGGCGCTATCCCTTGTCGTTCTCCGCGAAACTGCTCTTCCGCGGCAGCAGGATCGTGAACTCGGTGAACGCGCCGGGCTCCGTCGTGACGTCGATGGTGCCGCCGTGCTGCTTCACCACGATGTCGTGGCTCATCGACAGCCCGAGGCCGGTGCCTTCGCCGGCTGGCTTGGTGGTGAAGAACGGATTGAACATCTTCTCCCTGACCTCGTCCGCAATGCCGGTGCCATTGTCGCGGATGCGGATCTCGATGCTGTCGCCGCGGTCGCGCGTGGCAGCGATCACCACCGGCTCGTAATCGGCAGCGCCCTCGGCCTTGCGCTTGGTGACCGCATGGAAGCCGTTCGAGATCAGGTTCAGCAGCACCCGGGTGATCTCCTGCGGAAACACTTCGGCTTGCCCGGCCGCAGGATCCAGCTCGCGCTTCAGCGTCACGTCGAATCCCGGCTTCTCGGCGCGTGCGCCGTGATAGGCGAGGTTGAGGCTCTCCTCGACCAGCGCGTTGATGTCGCTCAGCCCATGGTCGCCGCCGCCTTCTCGCGAATGCAGCAGCATGTTCTTGACGATGGAATCGGCACGTCGTCCGTGCTGCACAACCTTTTGCAGATTGCCTTTCAGAAGCCCCGTCAGCTCGTCGACCTCCGCCCGAATGTCGTCTGCGAGCATGACAGGCGCAAGCACCTCGTTCAGCTCGTCCGTCAGCTCGGCGGAGAGAGAAGCAAAATTGTTGACGAAGTTGAGCGGGTTCTTGATCTCATGGGCGATGCCGGCGGTGAGCTGGCCCAGCGATGCAAGCTTCTCGGTCTGAACCAGCCGGTCTTGCGCGGCGCGTAAGTCGTCGAGCGATTTGGCGAGCTCGCGGGTACGGTCCTGCACCTCGTTGAACAGGCGCGTGTTCTCGACCGCGATGACGGCTTGATCGGCAAAGGTCTTGAGCAGATTGATCGCCTTCTCCGGAAAATGACCGGGCTCCCGCCGCGTCACCGCGATGGTGCCGATCGCGATGCCGTCGCGCAGCATCGGCACCACGAGGATGCTGCGATAGCCCCGCGTCCGCGCCAACTCCTTCATGGCCTCGGTGAGATCGGGTTCGCTCTGCATGTCGCTGCGGAAGGCATATTGTCCGCTTCTTGCCACCCGGCTGTGAATGCCTGACGCCGACAGCGGCGTCGGGAAGGAGCTGAGCAGGTCTGCGTTGCCGGCCTCAACGTCGGTGGTGAAGGCTGCCAGATGCAGCATGCCGTCGACGACCCGTGTGACGGTGGAGGAGTGCCCGCCGATCAGCGCCTTGGCGCTGTCGGATATGGCCTGAAACACCGGCGTGACGTCGGCAGGCGAGGCCGCGATCACCTTGAGGATGTCGGCAGTCGCGGTCTGACGTTCCAGCGCTTCCCTGGTGGCGTTGAACAGGCTCACATTCTTGATCGCGATCACCGCCTGGTCGGCGAAGGTCTGTAGCAGCCGCACGTGATGCTCGGCGAAGCGGCCGGTCGCCCGGCGCGTGGCGATGATGATGCCGATGGCTTCGCCCTCGCTCATCAACGGCGTGAACAGCATGCTGCGATAGCCGCGGGCGCGCGCGATGTCGCGCGCGGCCGGCTCGAGGTCGGTGTCGGGCAATTGCGCCGCGGCGCCGTTGGCCACGAGCGAGTATGGCGGGAACTGCGCAAAGGGCACCGGAAAGGAATTCTGGAGCACGCGATCCCCGGCCGGATCGGTCGGGGTGAATGCCGCAAGGTGTGCGGCGCCGTCGATGTAGCGCAGCACCGCCGTGGAGAAGCCGCCGATCAGGCGATTGGCGTTGGCGGCGATGGCCTCGAACACCGGCTGCACGTCGGATGGCGAGGCGGCCATCACCTTGAGGATGTCGGCGGTTGCGGTCTGGCGCTCCAGCGCCTCGCGCGTCTCGTTGAACAGCCGTGCATTCTCGATCGCGATCACGGCCTGGTCGGCAAAGGTCTGGAGCAGCTGCACGAGATCGGGCGCGAACGCGCCAGGCTCGGCGCGCGTGACGCTGATCATGCCGACCGGGGCGCCCCGGTTCATCAGCGGCATGAACAGCACGCTGCGGAAGCCGCGCAGCCGCGCCAGCCTTCGGTTCAGCTCCGGGACGTCGGCGGCCTCGCTGTCAGGGAACTGGATCGTCTCGCCATCGCGCACCAGGGCAAAGGTCGGGAAGTCCGCGATCTTGCGCGGGAACGATGCCTTGAGCCCTTCGTCAGCCTCCGGACTGGTCGGCGTGAACGCCACGAGGTGCAACTCGTCGCCGATGAACTGAAGTACGGTGGCGGAGAAGCCGTCGAGCAGGCGCTTCGAACTGGACGCGATCGCCGCGAAGACCGGCCGGGCGTCGGAGGGCGAGGCTGCGATGGTACGCAAGATCTCGGCGCTGGCGTTCTGGCGATCCCGCGCGACCGCAAGCTCGCCGCGCAGCCGTGCATTCTCGGTTGCGGCCGACTGCAATCGCTGTTCGAGTTCTTCGATTTCGTTGGAAGGGGCAGTCATTCCTAATCCGGCTTGATGCCGCGACAAGCGCGGCACCGGGCCGGATTATCACATCTTCTGCTGCCTGAGCCAACGCCCCGCCATGCCACTGAAGCCCGGCCGGCTCACGTGCCCGGCCGCGACACCTCGGTTTCCTTGCTGGTGATGAACTCCAGCAGCACCGGTACGCCTTCCCGCGTTTTCTGGATGCCGCGCTTGATCGCGGGCACGATGTCCTCCGGCCTCAACACACGCTCGCCATAGCCGCCGAAGGCGCGCGCCATCGCGGCGTAGTCCCCGGAAATGTCGGTCGAGCGATATTTCTCGGTCGAGACCGGCATCACCTTCAATTCGATCGCCATAGAGAAATTGTTGAGCAAGATCGACATGATCGGGATGCGCTCGCGCACCGCGGTCTCGAAATCCATGCCCGTAAAGCCAATGGCAGCATCGCCCCAGACATTGATACAGAGCTTGTTCGGCTTTGCCAGCTTGGCGCCCATCGCGAGCCCAAGCCCATAGCCGAGCTGCGTCGTCTTACCCCAGCCGAGATAGCTGAGAGGCTCGACCGATTTCCAGAATGGCGAGAGCTGGTCGCGCGGGCTGCCGGCATCATGCGTGATGATGGTGTTGTGGATGTCGACGGTGTGCTGCAGGTCCCAGAGTACCCGATACGGGCTGAGCGGCGCATCGTTGCTGGTGAGTTTCGGCATCCATTTCGCCAGCCACTGCTCGTGCGAGGCCGCAATCTCCGCCGCGACCACAGAGGCATCACGATCGGATGTAACCGACTTGCCGATCTCCTCCAGCAGTGCATCGAACACGAGGCCGGCGTCGCCGACGAGGCCGATCCTGGCTTCCACATCCTTGTTGAGATGGTTCGGGTCGAGTGTGGAGTGGATGATGGTCTTGCCCTTCGGCATCGCGATGCCGAAATTGGTCTCGGTGAAGGAGCAGCCGACGCCGAAGATGACGTCGGCTTCAGCCAGAAACTTCGGGACCGCGCGCGGCACCGCGAGCCCGCCCGAACCGAGCGAGAGCGGATGTGTTTCCGGAAAGGACGACTTGCCGCCAAGACTGGTGGTGACGGGGATAGCCAGCCGTTCGGCCAGCCGTTTCAGTTGCGGCCACGCCTGCGCGTAATGCACGCCCTGGCCGGCATAGATCACCGGCCGTTTTGCATTCACGAGCAGGCTGGCTGCTTCCTTCACGTGAACAGGATCGGCGCCGTAGCGCGTGCGCAGCACCGGCGTGTAGTCGAGCGGCTCCGGCACCTCCTCGGTCCACATGTCGGCCGGTATCTCGACGATCACAGGCCCGCCGCGGCCGTTCTTCAGCTTGGTGAAGGCGCGGCGGAAGATGTTGGCGACCTCGGCCGCGAGGTTGATCGGCTCGGAGGATTTCGCAAATGGCTTCATCGCCTCGCTGGAATTGAAGTTCGGCTCGATATGCGCAAGCCTGCGCGGATAGCCCATCGGCAACACCAGCACGGGAACGGATTCGCCGAAACACTGCGCAACCCCGCCCATCGCGTTCTCCGCGCCCGGCCCATGCTGCATGCAGAACGCGCCGATGCTGCGCCCCGATGACACCCGCGAGATCGCATCCGCCATGTGGATGCCGACGCGCTCCTGCCTCACCATCACGGGCCGGATCTCGGCTTTCGCCGCATGCTCGATCAGATGGTTGACCGGGTAGCCGCAGAGGATCTCGATCCCCTCACGCCGCATGATTTCCGCGATTGCGGTGCCGAGTTTCATGGCGTCTCTCTCCTGAGGCTTGGCCGGTTGGCCCGGCTGATTGGAGGAGAGAGGATCAGGAAATTGGGTGAGGGTAAAGCGCGAGCAGACGGTAGTCGCGGTAGGTCAGCCATGCGGTGTGCTGCGGTAGCCCGGCTGGAGTGCAATCCGGAAAACTGCATCCGCGGAGCCACTCCCGGTGTTCGCTCCGTCTCCAAGCGGGCTACAATCTTGCCAGCCACTCAGCCGCTTTTGCCAACGGCCGAGAAACTTCCCTATTTGCAATTCTTGCAAATCGTCAGCTTTCGCTTCAACGCCTCATCGTCCTGATCAATCGATGATTGCCCCGCGAGGCCATTTGTCTCCAGATTGGAACTGGAGCCCTTTGCTGCGCGTGACCTCACGGGCGGCGTCACCTGACTTGGGGTGTCATGGTCGTCGGCGGTGCCTATGCTGAAGCCATCGTAATCGGCGGCCGGATTCGGCACCTGCGGCGCAGTGCCGATCACGGGGGGCGAAGCTTCTCTGCCGGATGCCGCCGGCGGAATTCTGGAGTTTGTTGCGCTCCCGCGTGGCGGCGATGTATTGGGGGGAGCAAGCGAAACCGGTGGCGCGGCCGAACTCTGTCCTCTGGCGCTCTCGCCCGAGCAGACGCCGACAAACATAAAACTGAGAGCCAAGAGCGCCACGCTTCTCATCCGCATCCTTCAAGCAGCTCTGGTTCATCCATTGACGGCATGGCTCGTCGAGCCATGTCGTGCCGAAGGATATCAGGACTTACATGGCCGTCAAAGCGCGGCGCTGCGAAGCTTCGCTGCGCTCGGAATGACGAGATGGGGAAGGCGGCATGCTCCGGCAAGGCGCTGCGAGCCATGCTGAAGTCAGTGCGCGGGAAGTCCGCCGCCTCAGGCGAGGGCGGCCGTTACTTCATCGACGAACTGATCGAGTTGAACTTGTTGTTGAGGAGCTGGCTGCCCGTGTTGTTCACGACGGTGACGATGGCCAATGCAATGCCGGCGGCGATCAGGCCGTATTCGATGGCGGTGGCGCCAGTCTCATCGGCAAGGAAAGACCTAAGCAAACTCATTGCCAACTCCTCTTCATCCGATCCAATGTATGGCCGCGTTGTTTTCGAACTCGTCAATCGATCGAATAGATTTTCTTCGCGCCAAAACAATTAAACCCAGGCGAGCGCGCCACTGCTTCATACGTTGCCATTCATTAAGTTAAAGTTCCCTCATCCCATCCAAATGCGCGCAATTCGGTGCACTCTCTGTGGCAGCCGCAGCGTGCGCTAGGACGGCATCATTGTGCCAGCAGGCGGCGTTTCAGCACGGCGGCGAGGCGGCCGACGAAGGCCCATCTTGCCGGGCTGCGACTGCGCCGTGTGCGCGGCCCAGTGCTCAACTTCGTCTCGCGCAGGAATACCCTGGTTCACGCGCAGAGCGCCGCATATTGGAAAACGAGGGTCTCGCTTAACGGATTATTGAGCCTGTTCGTCAAGGGGTCGGCAAGCATGCCAACCGAAGGTCGCGGCCATCGCTCTCATGCGCGCCGGCCGTCCGCATTCAGCGCCCGCAACATGGCGATGCGGGCAAACATCACCCAGCCGCCGCCGGTCTCGGCCGCATTGATCAAGGTTTCGATGGCAGTCTGCCAGTGCGCCTCGTGCTGCGCATCGTCCGGGAGCTGCATGATGTAGTCCGCCGCTTCCTGAAGCGTGAGCAAGTTGCGCTTGTTGCTCACACGAACCGGATCGTCGAACGCCGTCGACCAGGGCATGTCAGTCCGGCCGACCGGCGAGGGGGGACATCACGCGAGATCGTAAGTGTGAGGTCGCTAACCGGCCTTCTTCGTTCGCGCTGGCGCACGTACTGGCTTGTCGGCCCTTTTCGAAGCCTCTTTGGGCGCGGTTTTCGCCGCGGCGTCCTTGCCGCTCTTGCCGGCGATTGGCAGCAGCATCTCGCGCTGGCCCTCGACGCGCTTCTTCGGCTTCTTGCCCTTGACGGTCTCCTTGGCGACCCCCGCCGCGGGAGCCGTCTCCCGCTCGCTCGCGAGACTCTTCTTCAGCGCGTCCATCAGATTGATGACGTTGCCGCCGGTCTTCGGTGCCGCCTTGGCGGTGATCGGCATGCCGCTGCGTTTCTTGTTGATGAGATCGATCAGCGCGGTCTCGTAGTGATCTTCGAACAGCTCGGGCTCGAAAGCGCCGGACTTCTTCTCGACGATGTGCTTGGCAAGGTCGAGCATGTCCTTGGTCAGCTTCACGTCCTGGATGTCGTCGAAATATTCCTTTTCACTACGCACTTCGTAGGGATAGCGCAGCAGCGTGCCCATCAGCCCGCTCTCGAGCGGCTCCAGCGCGATAATGTGCTCGCGGTTGGTCAGCACCACGCGGCCGATCGCGACCTTATCCATGCTGCGGATCGTTTCGCGGATCACCGCATAGGCGTCGTGGCCCACCTTGCCATCGGGCACGAGGTAATAGGGACGGATCAGGTAGCGGCTGTCGATGTCCGCCTTCGGCACGAACTCGTCGATCTCGATCGTGTGCGTGGAGTCCAGCGCGATCTCGTCGAGCTCATCTTTGGTGACCTCGATATAAGTGTCGGTATCGACCTTGTAGCCCTTGACGATGTCCTCCGACGTCACCTCGTCACCGGTCTCGGCATCGACCTTGAGGTACTTGATCCGGTGGCCGGTCTTGCGGTTGATCTGGTTGAAGGAGACCTTCTCGGTATCCGAAGTGGCCGGATAGAGCGCGACCGGACAGGTCACGAGCGATAGACGCAGAAAACCCTTCCAATTGGCGCGGGGGGCCATGGGCTACTCCAAACGCAACGGGGACAGACGACTAGGATACCATCAGGGCACAACGAATCATAGCAAGGCGGGTTGCTGAATCTTGCAACTGCGTTAACCGGCCGCTGGGCCTGCTCTCCTGCGGATCGAAGCGTAAAGGCCGGAACATCATATTCAATCAGGCGTTGGCTCGGGACATCGGCTGCGAGGAGGTCGCGGCTATCGAAGCGACGTCCAGAGATTGAGGGCATTATGGCAACCACGCGAGAGCGGCATCAGATCGTGGAAACTCCGACCGAGGCGCGCCAGGGCGAGCCCGGGCCTTCGGTGGCGGCGCTGCTTGCCATCTCGACGGGCCTTGCCGTCCTGATCCTCGCCGTCGTCTGGTTCGTGTTCTTCCGGACCTGACCCGGCTGGATCCGAACGCCACGGATCTTCATATTCGCCGCGTGACGCAACACTTTGCGCCCGCCATGCTGCCGGCTCGCCCGGTTGCCTGGCGGGCGCAGTCGCGTCGGCGCGTCAGAGGTCGTATATGACCAAAAAGTAACCTGGCCGGTTCCCCGCGTTCATATTGGGTTCACGCCGGAATTGCTCATCTCTGGCCGTGGTCATGCAGCCTGTTCTTGCAGCTAATCTTTGGAGAGAAGCGTGCGCCTGCTCGTTGTTGAGGACGACCCCGATCTCAATCGCCAGCTTACCAAGGCGCTGACCGACGCCGGTTACGTCGTCGACCGCGCTTTCGACGGGGAGGAGGGGCATTATCTCGGCGACAACGAGCCTTATGACGCCGTGGTGCTCGACATCGGCCTGCCGAAGAAGGACGGCATCTCGGTGCTGGAGGCCTGGCGCCGCAACGGCCGCACCATGCCGGTCCTGATCCTCACTGCGCGCGACCGCTGGAGCGATAAGGTGCAGGGGTTCGACGCCGGCGCCGACGACTATGTCGCAAAGCCGTTCCATTTGGAGGAGGTGCTGGCACGCATCCGCGCGCTGCTGCGCCGCTCGACCGGCCACGCCCAGAGCGAGCTCAGCTGCGGTCCCGTTACGCTCGACACCAGGACAGGCCGGGTCAGCGTGTCAGGCAATCCCGTGAAGATGACCTCGCACGAATATCGGCTTCTGGCCTATCTGATGCACCATTCCGGGCGTGTCGTCTCCCGCACCGAGCTGGTCGAGCATCTCTACGACCAGGATTTTGACCGCGACTCCAACACAATCGAGGTCTTCGTCGGCCGCATCCGCAAGAAGCTCGACGTCGACATCATCCAGACCGTTCGCGGGCTCGGCTATCTCCTGACCCCGCCCAGTCCCGGCGCTTGAAGCGGCTTGACGGGCGGCCCGCCAGGGGCCTTGGTCCGGTCATGACCGACGCTTTGCCATCCTGCGCCTCCCGGGATCGTTCCGATGCCCGCTAGCTCACTTGCGAACCGCCTGTTCCTCTCGGCGACCGCGTGGCTCGTGGTGATCCTGGCCATTACCGGCGTCGTGCTGTCCTCGGTCTACAAGAACGCCACCGAGCGCTCCTTCGACCGCCGTCTCAATCTCTATCTCCGCACGCTGATCGCCGAGGTCGCCACCCCCGACGAGCCGCCCGACCGCCAGTTCCAGTCGCTGGGCGAGCCCTTGTTCGACCTGCCGCTGTCCGGCTGGTACTGGCAGATCACGCGGACCGACACCGAGAAGCCGGAAGTGCGCTCCTCGCGCTCGCTCTGGGACAAGAAACTGCCGAAATTGGAAGAGCAGGGGGCCGAGCTCACCGCCGCCGGCATCCGGCTCGCCTATGTCGACGGGCCGGAAGGGCAGAACCTGCGTATGGTGGAGCGGCCGGTCGATCTGGGCGCCGACGGCAAATTTCTCGTCAGCGTGGCCGGCGACGCCACCGAGATTTTCGACGAGACGCGGAGCTTCGACTATTACCTCGGCGGCACGTTTACGGCGCTCGGCATCGTGCTGCTGCTGACGACCGTGTTCCAGGTCCGCTTCGGTCTGGCGCCGCTCAAGCGCATCTCGGAATCCATCGCCGACATCCGCTCGGGTCGGGCGGAGCGACTCGAGGGTGAATTTCCCGTCGAGATCGCGCCTCTGGCGCGCGAGACCAATGGGCTAATCGATGCCAATCGCGAAATCGTCGAACGGGCGCGCACCCATGTCGGCAATCTCGCCCATGCGATCAAGACGCCGCTCTCCGTCATTCTCAACGAGGCCGGCGCCCACGCGGCCGATCCGTTCGCGGCCAAGGTGATGGAGCAGGCCGACGTGATGCGCGACCAGGTTGCCCATCATCTGGAGCGCGCGCGCATTGCGGCACGGGTCTCGGTGGTCGCGACGGTGACGGAGGTGGCGCCCGCGATCGAGGCGCTGCGGCGGACGATGGAGAAGATCCATCGCGACCGCGGCATCGTGGTCGAGGCCAAGGCCGATCCGTCTGCGAGGTTCCGGGGCGAGCGCCAGGATCTGGATGAGATGGTCGGCAATCTGGTCGACAATGCCTGCAAATGGGCAGCCTCACGCGTCTTCATCGAGGTTGCGGTCGAGACGCCGCAACTGGCCGGCTCCGGCCCACGTCTGCGGATCATCGTCGACGATGACGGCCGCGGCCTGTCGGAGGCCGAGCGCACCCAGGTCTCCCGGCGTGGCCAGCGGCTCGACGAGTCCAAGCCGGGCTCGGGGCTGGGACTGTCGATCGTGACCGACCTCGCCGCGCTCTATGGCGGCAGCCTCTCCCTCGGCGGCGCGCCGATCGGGGGGTTGCGAGCCGAGCTGGTCCTCCCGGGATTGTAATCTCTTGTTCTCACTTGATTTTTCGCCGTGGCCGATGCTTCTCGGCAAAAGCCGGTGGCATTCGAGGCGACTTCCTAAACGGCTTCTTAAGTGGGGAGCTCCTAAGATCGCGCCCGGACGCATCCCATGTCCGCCATTTACCGTGCATGACCCGGGCGCATGAGCCAGACATCGATCGAGCGGCTGAGGGAATATCTCGCGCAGCTCCCGCCGCAGTCGCAGGCACTGCTGATGCGAGAGTTCGAGCGCGCGCTGGAGCGCGGCCAGGACACGGCTGTCGCGACCCTCGTGCTCGAGCAGTTGCGCAAGATCGTCCGCAAGACCGAAGCCGACGAAGCCCCGCCGCCGCGCACGGACGATCTGTCGCGGCTTCTCTTCCAAGTGCTGGAACCGTTCCTGGTCGAGGCGGGCGCCCCGGTCCGGGTCGGACAAATCCGCCGCTCCTCGCTGCATCCAATCTGGCAATGGCTCGGCCGTGACGGCGCCCCGGACAAAGTCAAGGAATTCGAGGCGGCGCTGGCACGCATACCGCTAGACAGTGCAGGCCAGGTCGAGGCGCTGGCCTCGAGGCTCCAGGCGGTGGCGGCGAACGCCATCCTCGAGCTGACGGGGCCAGGCGGCGGCGACAAGTCGCGCGCGCTGGCCCGTGTCGGCCCGCCCAACGTGATCGAGGACCTCTATTCAATCGGTGCGGTGCTCCAGGTTCGCGAAGCCATCGCCGCCCTGAACGAGAAGTTGCCGCGCTTCTTGCGCGTCTTCGGTGATTCCCAGATCGCCTCGGTGACGTCGGCGCTCAACATTCCAGTCCTCCAGACCCCGCAGATGCTGCCCTTCGCGCTGTCCATGGTGGTGCAGCGGATGACCGCGCCGTGGCAGATCATCCGCCTCGCCATCAAGATTGCCGCCTCGGACGACGAGATCCGCGTCGCGGCAACGCCCTATGGTGTCGCCGTCACGATCGCCCTGCACGATCTGTCCTGTGTGGCCGCGGTCCTGCGCATGGACATCAAGCGCGGCCATTTCGACAATGTCGCCGACAATCTCAAGGCGCTGCATGACGGCGTGCGCGGCCTGCGCACCGAGCTCGATCTGCGGAACGATTCCGCCTGGGGCAAGCAGTTGGTCTCGATCCGGGCCGACATCTCCAATGCGCTGCAATCCGAGATCGACAGCGTTCCCGGCCGCGTTCGTCGCATCCTGCGCCAACGCGCCGAGAAGGACATTCCGCCAGGGGCGCGAATCGACAGCACCGAGGTCGAGGAAACCGTGGCGCTGATCGATTTCGTCGCGACCTGCCGCAACTATGCGAGTGAGCTTGCGATCAACGAGGTGACGCTGCGCACCTATTCCGACCTCCAGCAATATGTCGAACGCTCGACCGAGCAACTGGTGCAGTCGCTGCGCGCCGCCGATCACAAGGTCCGCACCTATCGGCAGCAGCAGGTGCAGGCCGCGATCCGCTTCTGTCAGGTGCTGTTCGGCGACGACTACGCCTCGCTGATGAGTCGCGCGGCCGAGAATGCGGCGACGGGCGAGCGCAAATCGTCGCGCGCAAGCTGATCCGAGCGCATATTTTCGTTGTCACAATTTCTGGTTGACGGTACCGATATCGCGCCCTACGGTCGCCAGCAAGTCTGGGGAATTTCTATTTGTGGGCGCATGAAACCGGTTATCAGCTCCATCGAAATCGAGAACCGCGTCGTTGTTGCCAAATATCAGAGACTGATGGTCGGCGCGAAGGTGGTGCTGGTCGAGAAGGCAAGCGGCCGGCAATTGTCTGAAACGCTCACCAGGGTCGCGTCTCCGGTTCCAGTCGGGGCGCTGCGCATCCGATTGCCGGATGCTGTCAGGCCGGGAACATATTTCCTGAAGGCCTTCAACGGGCACGGCGAGGATGCCGCGCAGAGTGCGGACTTCGACATCGGCTAAGCTGTTGGAGTTTCTCCGTTTCGGGACCAGGCGCGGTCGCGCCGAATTGACAATTGTCAATTGCCGCCTCCTCCGGCCGTGGTGTAAAGCCACCTATGGGCGCGGATCGCGCGCCGCCGGAAGCCTGCCAGATGACGCTATGGTTCGTGTTCGCGCTGATGACAGTCGCGGCGATTTTCGCCGTGCTTCTGCCGCTCGGCCGCAGCGGAGCCGCGCAAAATCAAGGCAGCGAGATTGCCGTCTACAAGGACCAACTGGCCGAAATCGAGCGTGATCTCGGCACCGGACTGATCGCCGCTCCTGAAGCCGAGGCGGCCCGCGTCGAGATCAGCCGCAGGCTGCTCGCCGCTGCCAGCGAACCTGCCATGGCGCCGAAATCGAGCCTCAAATGGCGCCGCGCGGCCGCGGTGCTGGCGTTGGCCGGCCTGCCGCTGGTTGCGGTCGGCGTCTATATGCCGCTGGGCTCGCCCAGGCTTCAGGACTTTCCCTTGGCGCAGCGCGAGCGTGGATCCGGATCCGGGATGGCGCAATCGCTCGAGAATCTCGTCGTGCAGGTCGAGCAACATCTGGAAAAAAATCCGACTGACGGTCGCGGCTGGAACGTGCTCGCGCCGGTGCTGGAGCGGCTCGGCCGCTTCGATGATGCCGTGCGCGCCTATCGCAACTCGCTCACCTACAATGGCGAGAGCGCCGAGCGCCGGTCCGATCTCGGCGAGGCGCTCTCGGCGGCCGCCGGCGGGGTCGTGACCGCCGAGGCCAAAGCGGAATTCGAGCGTGCGCACGCGCTCGATGCCGATGATGCCAAGGCGAACTACTTCCTGGGGCTCGCCGCCGAGCAGGACGGCCGCAAGGATGATGCGGCCAATATCTGGCGCGCGCTGCTGGCGAAGGCGCCGGCGGATGCGCCGTGGCGATCTCTGGTGCAGTCCTCGCTGGCGCGGGTCGGCGGCGGCACGATGCCAGCGCTGTCGGACGAGACGATCGCAGCCTCCAAGGATATGGCCGAGGACGATCGCAACGCGATGGTGCGCGGCATGGTCGAACGCCTCGCCACCCGCCTCAAGCAGAACGGCGGCGACGTCGAGGGGTGGCTGCGCCTGGTGCGCGCCTATCTCGTGATGGGCGACCGCGGCAAGGCGGTGGGGGCATCGGCCGATGCCCGCCAGGCGGTTGCCGGCGATGCCGAGCGGCTGCGCCAGCTCAACGAAGGGCTCAGGACTCTCGGGCTCGACGGATGACGATTTCGGGACCAGACGAGCGGAGAACGGATACGCCATGACGCGCAAGCAGCGACGTATGACCATCATCGGCGGCTCGCTCGCCGTGCTTGCGCTCGCCGCCGCGCTGGTGCTCAACGCATTGCGCGACTCCATCGTGTTCTTCTCGACTCCGACCATGGTGGCCGAGAAGCACGTCGAACCCGGCAAGCGGTTTCGTCTCGGCGGGCTGGTGCAGCCCGGCTCGCTCCAGCGCGGCGACAATCTCGCGGTGACCTTCGAGGTCGCCGACGGCAACGCCAAGCTGCCGGTCGCCTACAAGGGCATCCTGCCGGACCTGTTCCGTGAAGGGCAGGGCGTCGTTGCCGAAGGCGCACTCGACGGCAACGGCGTGTTCAAGGCCGACACCGTGCTCGCCAAGCACGACGAAACCTACATGCCCAAGGACGTTGCCGATGCCCTGAAGAAGCAGGGCCACTGGAAGGACGATTACGACGCAAAGGCTTCTGAAGCCAAGGCTTCTGATGGCAAGGCTTCGGGCGGCAGCAAGCCTGCGGCCACGACGGCGCAGGGTAACCCGCAGGGAGCCATGCGGTGATCGCAGAATCCGGACATTACGCGCTGGTGCTGGCGCTCGGGCTTGCACTGATCCAGTCCGTCGTGCCGTTGATCGGTGCACGCCTGCACGACACCGCGCTGATGAACGTGGCGCGGTCCACCGCGCTGGCGCAACTGCTGTTCGTCGGGGCATCGTTCATGGCGCTCGTGATGCTGCACGTGAACTCGGATTTCTCCGTCGCCAATGTCTACGAGAATTCCCACTCGATGAAGCCGCTGCTCTACAAGATCACCGGCGTGTGGGGAAATCATGAAGGCTCGATGCTGCTATGGGTGTCGATCCTCGCTTTGTTCGGCGGGCTGGTTGCGGCTTTCGGCAACAATCTGCCGCTGTCGCTGCGCGCGCACGTGCTGAGCGTCCAGGCCTGGATCGCCAGCGCCTTCTATCTCTTCATCCTGATGACATCGAACCCCTTCCTGCGCATCACGAGCCCGCCGCTCGAGGGACGCGATCTCAATCCGGTGCTCCAGGACATCGGTCTCGCCGTGCATCCGCCGATGCTCTATCTCGGCTATGTCGGCTTCTCGATCTCGTTCTCCTTCGCCATCGCGGCGCTGATGGAGGGGCGGATCGACGCGGCTTGGGCGCGCTGGGTGCGGCCGTGGACGCTGGTGGCCTGGATCTTCCTCACGCTCGGCATCGCCATGGGCTCGTACTGGGCCTATTACGAGCTCGGCTGGGGCGGCTGGTGGTTCTGGGATCCGGTCGAGAACGCCTCGCTGATGCCGTGGCTCGCCGGCACCGCGCTGCTGCATTCGGCGCTGGTCATGGAGAAGCGCAACGCGCTGAAGGTCTGGACCATCCTGTTGTCGATCCTGACCTTCTCGCTGTCGCTGCTCGGCACCTTCCTGGTCCGCTCCGGCGTCATCACCTCGGTGCATGCTTTCGCGACCGACCCGACCCGCGGCGTGTTCATCCTGCTGATCCTCTGCCTGTTCATCGGCGGCAGCCTGGCGCTGTTCGCGGGCCGTGCCACCTCGTTGAAGCAGGGCGGCCTGTTCGCGCCGATCTCGCGCGAGGGCGCGCTGGTGCTGAACAACCTGCTGCTTACCGTCGCCTGTGCGGTCGTGCTGTTCGGCACGCTCTATCCGTTGGCGATGGAGATGCTGGCCGACTTCAAGATGTCGGTCGGCGCGCCCTTCTACAACCTCACTTTCGCGCCGCTGTTTGCCCTGTTGCTGTTCGCCGTGCCGTTCGGGCCGATGCTTGCGTGGAAGCGCGGCGATCTGCTCGGCGTGACGCAGCGCCTGCTCGCGGCGGGCGTTGCCAGCCTTGTCGCCATCGCCGTCGCCTGGGCCTGGGCGCGCGGCGGCAGCGCGCTGGCGCCGCTGGCGATCGGGCTTGGTGTTTTCGTCATCGCCGGCGCTGTCACCGACATCGTCGAGCGGACGGGCCTGGTTCGCCTGCCGTTCGCCACAGTGCTGAACCGGGCGCGTGGCCTGCCGCGCTCGGCCTGGGGAACCACGCTGGCGCATGCCGGCCTCGGCGTCGCGCTGATCGGGATCGTCTGCGAGACCACCTGGAACAGCGAATATATCGCGACGATGAAGCAGAGCGACGTCGCCCATGTCGCCGGCTACGACGTGAAGCTCGAGGGGTTGTTTCAGCGTCAGGGCCCGAACTACCGGGAGATGATCGCCGAGTTCAATGTCAGCCGCGACGGCGAGACGCTGAGCATGATGACGCCGTCCAAGCGCAGCTTCACCACGCGCGGCTCGTCCACCACCGAAGCGGCCCTGCTGACGCGCGGCGCGAGCCAGCTCTACGTCTCGCTCGGCGATGCCACCGCCGAGGGTGCCATTGCCGTGCGCATCTATTACAAGCCGATGGTGCTGCTGATCTGGTGGGGACCGGTGCTGATGGCGTTTGGCGGCGTGCTGTCGCTGTCCGATCGCCGCTTGCGGGTCGGCGCGCCCAAGCCGGCGCGGGCCAAGCAGCGGCTCCAGCCCGCGGAGTAATCCGATGCGCCGGATAAGGTTCGTGATCGTCGCGCTGATGCTGCTGGCCTCGCCTGCGGCACACGCCGTGCAGCCCGACGAGATCATGTCGGATCCCGTCAAGGAGGCGCGTGCGCGCGAACTGTCGCGCGAGCTGCGCTGCATGGTCTGCCAGAACCAGTCGATCGACGATTCCGACGCGCCGCTGGCGCGCGATTTGCGGCTGCTGGTGCGCGAGCGGATTGCCGCCGGCGACAGCAATTCGCAGGTGCTCGACTTCTTGGTCGCGCGCTATGGCGAGTTCGTGCTGCTGAAGCCGCGCTTCGAACGCCAGACCCTGCTGCTATGGCTGCTCGCGCCGCTTCTGTTGGTTGGCGGCGGCCTGGCGCTATGGCTGCAAATCCGGCGCCGCGCGCGGAGCGGTGCAGATCTGCCAGCACCGCCGCTCACGCCCGAGGAAGAGGCGCGGCTCGCCGGCTTGATGTCGGACGATGCGAAGTCGCAGTAGCTGAAAACGGGGCGCGGCCCAGAAAGCCCAACGGCCTCGAGTGGTGCCGCTGCGGAGCAATCCAGGTCACCAAAAGCTGTTCCGATACGTTTCACCGGAACTCGACTAAGTTCCTGTAGGACCAGAACTTTTAGCCTGCGTTAAACTGCCGCATCGCCGCTGCCCTTCATTACGAAAGTTTAACCCCGCCGCCAGCGCGCGGTAAGGCGGGAGCCCCCATCTTCAGGTCCGCAAGGTGCTGGCATCCGGCACCTAAAAGAATTCAAGGCCCTGGAGATTTCTGCATGACCGACCGTTCCGACCTCTCCCACCTCCCGTCCTACCGGCAGCCGCGCCGGTCGGTATTCTCCGCGCGCAAGATCGCGCTGATGGCCTCGGTCGTCGCCGGCCTCGGCGCATCCGTCTATGGCTTCAGCCCGTCGACCTCGCCGGGCGACCTGTTCTCCAGCCCGGCGCATGCGCAGGTCAACCAAGAGGTTCGGAAGGTCGAGCGTCCGATCGGCTTTGCCGACATCGTCGAGCGCGTGAAGCCGTCGGTGATCTCGGTGAAAGTGAACATGAAGGAGAAGACCGCGAGCAACGATGACGGCGATGATTCCTCCTCGCCGTTCCAGCCGGGCTCGCCCATGGAGCGCTTCTTCCGCCGCTTCGGTGGTCCGGATGGTTTCCCGGGCCTGAAGGGCGGTCGTGGCCGCGTCGTTCAGGGCCAGGGCTCCGGCTTCTTCATCTCGCCCGATGGCTATGCCGTGACCAACAATCACGTGGTCGACGGCGCCGACAAGGTCGAGGTCACCACCGACGACGGCAAGACCTATACCGCCAAGGTCATCGGCACCGACCAGCGCACCGACCTCGCCTTGATCAAGGTCGAGGGCAGCTCGAATTTCCCGTTCGCCAAGCTCGCCGACGGCAAGCCGCGGATCGGCGACTGGGTGCTCGCGGTCGGCAATCCCTTCGGCCTCGGCGGCACCGTGACCGCCGGCATCGTCTCGGCCAGCGGCCGCGACATCGGCAACGGTCCCTATGATGATTTCATCCAGATCGACGCGCCCGTGAACAAGGGCAATTCCGGCGGTCCGGCCTTCAACACCGAGGGGGAGGTGATGGGCGTCAACACCGCGATCTACTCGCCCTCCGGCGGTAGCGTCGGCATCGCGTTCTCGATACCCGCCAACACCGTGAAGAGCGTGGTGGCCCAGCTCAAGGACAAGGGCTCGGTCAGCCGCGGCTGGATCGGCGTACAGATCCAGCCGGTGACGTCTGACATCGCCGACAGCCTCGGCATGAAGAAGGCCGAAGGCGCGCTGGTCGCGGAGCCGCAGGCGAACGGTCCGGCGGCGAAGGCCGGCATCGAGTCCGGCGACGTGATCACCGCGGTCAACGGCGAGCCCGTCAAGGACGCTCGTGAGCTTGCCCGCACCATCGGCGGTATGGCGCCCGGCGCCTCGGTGAAGCTCAACGTGCTGCACAAGGGCCAGGATAAGGTCGTCAACCTCACCCTCGGCCAGCTGCCGAACACGGTCGAGGCCAAGGCCGACACCGACAATGACAGTGGCAAGGGTGCGAGCCGCGGCACCGACGTGCCCAAGCTCGGCATGACCGTTGCGCCCGCCAATTCCGTGGCCGGCGCCGGCAAGGAAGGCGTCGTGGTCACCGAAGTCGATCCGAAGAGCGCCGCGGCCGAACGCGGCTTTAAGGAAGGCGACGTGATTCTCGAAGTCGGCGGCAAGAGCGTCAGCACCGCCGCCGAAGTCCGCGATGCCATCAACACGGCGCGGACCGACAACAAGAACAGCGTCCTGATGCGCGTGAAGAGCGGCGGCCAGTCGCGCTTCGTCGCCGTGCCCATCGCCAAGGGCTGAGGCCTCAGGAGGCTTACGAGATGAAGGGTGTCGCCGGCATCAGTCGCCCCCGCCGACGGCGCCCTTCGGGGGAGCAGCGCAACGTTTGCTTCCCCTGTCTACCTTCCGGTGGAATTACGCCCCCCTCCGTCGGAAGGCCTAGGGCGGTGAAGTCCCCCCAGCTTCACCGCCCGCCTTTTCCCCGATCCGAGATCGTTCCGCTCGGCTTGCATGCGATTGCCGCTCGCGCCATGTTTAGAGAAGGTTCACTCCCTTGACTGCCGCCGAACGCACGATGCGCCTCCTCATCATCGAAGACGACCGCGAATCCGCCGACTATCTCGTGAAGGCGTTTCGCGAAGTCGGACACATTGCCGATCATGCCGCCGACGGCGAGGAAGGCCTTGCCATGGCCGAGAACGGCGATTACGACGTGCTGGTGGTCGACCGCATGCTGCCCAAGCGCGACGGCCTGTCGCTGATCGGCGCGCTGCGCGACAAGGGCAACACCACGCCGGTGCTGATTCTCTCCGCGCTCGGACAGGTCGACGACCGCATCAAGGGGCTGCGCGCCGGCGGCGACGATTATCTGCCAAAGCCTTATTCGTTCGCCGAACTGCTCGCCCGCGTTGAGGTGCTTTCGCGCCGCCGCGGCGGGCCCGCCGAGGACACGCTCTACCGCGTCGGCGATCTCGAGCTCGACCGGCTGTCCCACCGCGTCGCCCGCGGCAAGGACGAGCTGACGCTCCAGCCGCGCGAATTCCGCCTGCTCGAATACCTCATGAAGCACGCCGGCCAGGTGGTGACGCGCACCATGCTGCTCGAGAACGTCTGGGATTATCATTTCGATCCGCAGACCAACGTGATCGACGTGCACATTTCGCGGCTGCGCTCCAAGATCGACAAGGGCTTCGAGCGCCCGCTACTGCATACGATCCGCGGCGCCGGATACATGATCCGTGACGGCATTCGGTAAACTCGTCCGCACCACGGCATTCCGGCTGACGCTGGTCTATCTGCTGCTGTTCGCGATGTTCGCGGCTTCGCTGCTCGCCTATTTCGCCTGGAATACGCGGCGGCTGATCACCGAGGAGATCACGCAGACGGTGAATTCCGAGACCTCGGAGATCAACGAGATCTACGGCCGCCGCGGCCTGCGGGGCCTCGTGCTCGCGATCGAGTACCGGGCGCTGCGGCCGGGCGCCAACCTCTATCTGGTGACTACGCCGACTGGGCAGGCGATCGCCGGCAACGTCGGCTCGCTCGCGCCCGGCGTGATGGCGACGCGCGGCTGGTCCGAGACAGCCTATCGGCGGATCGAGGATGCTGACGAACGCGATCATCGCGCGCTGGTGCGCGTCACCGAGCTGGAGAACGGCTTCCGGCTTCTGATCGGCCGCGATCTCGACGAGCGGCGGCGGCTGTTCGGCATCGTCGCGAAGGCGGCGCAATGGTCGATCCTGATCGTCGTGGTGCTCGGCCTCGGCGGCGGCGTCTTCGTCGCGCGCCGCGTGCTGAGGCGCATCGATGCCATGACCGGCACCGCGCAGCGGATCATGACCGGTGATCTCAGCGAGCGCCTGCCCGTGGGGCGCAGCGGCGACGAGCTCGACCGTCTCGCCGAAAACCTCAACGCCATGCTGGAGCGGATCGAGGCGCTGATGGCGGGGCTGAAGGAAGTCTCCGACAACATCGCCCACGATCTCAAGACGCCGCTGACGCGCTTGCGCAACCGCGCCGAAGAGGCGCTGGCGAAATCGGGCTGCGAGGCGGACTACCGTGCAGCGCTGGAGCGCACCATCGAGGAATCCGACGGGCTGATCCGCACCTTCAACGCGCTTCTGATGATCGCGCGTGCCGAATCCGGGCAGGCGCGCGGCAACATGGACGATTTCGACGCTGCCGAGGTCGCGAATGGCATCCACGAACTCTACGAGCCGCTGGCCGAGGATGACGGCATGACCCTGAAGGTCAAATGCGAGCCGGCGCCGGTTCACGCCAATCGCGAACTGATCAGCCAGGCGCTCGCCAATCTCGTCGAGAACGCAATCAAATACGGCAAGCCGGCGGCGCAGACCGCGGGAACCGTGGTCAGCATGGACGTGAGGCAAATCACGATCGAGGCGAGGCGCGATGGCGACCAGGTGCTGCTCAGCGTCACCGACCGTGGTCCGGGGATCCCCGAAGCGGATCGCAAGCACGTCGTCGAGCGATTTGTGCGGCTGGAGGCCAGCCGCACGCTGCCGGGCTCCGGCCTCGGCCTCAGCCTCGCCTCGGCCGTTGCGACATTGCATGGCGGTGAGTTGCGCCTAGGCGATGCCCATCCCGGTCTCGTCGCCACGCTGGTGCTGCCGGCGCGCGCGGGCGCCGGCGACAGGGTTGCTCCGCCAATGCCGGATGTGCCACAGAAGGTGGCATGAACCACTCCGCGCCGGGAAACGCGGACAAACATGGTGAGAGCCTCGCGGCACGCTTCGCGGAGGCTCCCTATGTTGCCGCTTCCACAACCGACCAAAGACGCTTCGAAAATTGGCTGGCCGAGCTCGAGCCGGTGCAATCGACTCGTCTCCAATCCCTGCTGGTTCGTCCCTTCGCGCGGGATATTCTGACCGGCATCGCGGAATTCTCGTCCTATCTGTTCGATCTGATGCGCGCCGATCCCTTGCGCCTGATGCGGTTGCTCGAATGCGATCCGGAGGTGCATCTGGGGGCGCTGATGGCGGAGGCGAGGGCCGCCGTACTCGCGGCGCCGGATGAAGCCGAGGTGATGCGCCTGCTTCGCCGGATGAAGGCGGAGGCGGCGCTGCTGATCGCGCTGTGCGATATCGGCGGCGTCTGGCCGGTGATGCGGGTGACGGCGGCGCTGACAGATATCGCGGTGTTCTCGGTGCAGGCGGCGCTGCAGTACTTGCTGCGGCAGGAAGCTGCACGCGGCAAGCTCTCACCGCCCGATCCCGAGGCGCCCGAAGAAGGCTGCGGGCTGATCGTGCTCGCGATGGGCAAGATGGGCGCGGGGGAGCTGAACTATTCCAGCGACATCGATCTCATCGTGTTCTTCGATCCCGATGCCACCACGCTCGCGCCCGATATCGAACCGCAGCCGTTCTTCGTGCGCGTGACGCAAGGCATGGCGCGCATCCTCCAGCAGCGCACCTATGACGGCTATGTCTTCCGCGTCGATCTGCGGCTGCGGCCCGATCCGTCCTCGACCCAGGTGGCGATCTCCCGCGATGCCGCGCTGAACTATTACGAGCGGGAAGGGCGCACCTGGGAGCGCGCCGCGATGATCAAGGCGCGCGCCTGCGCCGGCGATCCCCGCGCGGGTGAAGCGCTTTTGGCAGAGATCGCGCCCTTCGTCTGGCGCAAGCATCTCGACTTCGCCGCGCTTGCCGACGTGCACGATATGAAGCGACAGATGCAGACCTATCGCGGCCAGAGCGAGGTCGCGGTCGAGGGCCATAACGTCAAGGTCGGGCGCGGCGGCATCCGCGAGATCGAGTTCTTCGCGCAGACGCAGCAGTTGATTGCGGGTGGCCGCCATCCGGAATTGCGGGTCCGGCCGACGCTCAAAGCGCTCGACGTGCTCGCCTCCAGCAACTGGATCACGTTCACGGCGCGCGACGAACTGACCACGGCCTACGAATTCCTGCGCCGGGTCGAGCATCGCCTCCAGATGATCGCCGACGAGCAGACCCATACACTGCCCGAGGACAAGGAGGCGGTCGAGCGCTTCGCCTGGTTCTTCGGCTACCCGGACCGGGAGGCCTTTGCGCGCGACCTGTTGCACCAGCTCCAGATCGTCCAGGGGCACTACGAAAAACTGTTCGAGGGCGATGATCCGACCGGGACGGCCAAACTGCCGGCGCTCGACTACAGTGCCGGTCCCGACGATCCGCGCCTGCTCCAGCACATTGCGGCGCTCGGCTTCAAGAAGCCGGCCGCCGTCGCGCAGACCGTGCGCGACTGGATCACCGGCGACTATCGCGTGTTCCGCAATGAGGCGACGCGCAACGCGTTCGTCGAATTCGTGCCGGCCTTGATCGATGGTCTCGCCCATGCCGAGGAGCCGAACCGTGCGGTCGTGGCGTTCGATCATTTCCTCGGCGCGCTTCAGCGCGGCGGCCGGCTGATCACGCTGCTCGGTCAGAACCGCGATCTGGTCGCACTGGTGGCGCTGGTGCTAGGCGCGGCGCCCCGGCTCGGCGAGATGCTGGCGCGCCAGCCGCAGCTCATGGACGGCCTGATCGATCCGCGCTTCTTCGGCGCCATGCCGGACAGGCAGGAATTGTCGGGACGGTTAGCTGCGACCGTGCAGGACGCGGGCTCCTACGAAGAGTTCCTCGATCGCCTGCGCCTGTTCGGACAGGAGAGCCTGTTCCTGATCGGTACGCGTATCCTGTCCGGCACGGTGTCGGCGCAGCAGGCGAGTACCGCTTTTGCGGACGTCGCCGAGGGCATCGTCCACACCGTGCATGGCCTCGTTGCCGAGCGCTTTGCCGCCCAGCATGGCCGCATTAGGGATCAGCAGACCGCGATCATCGCGATGGGCCGGCTCGGCAGCCGCGAGATGACGGCGTCGTCCGATCTCGACCTGATCCTGCTCTACGATTTCGACAGCGACAATCCGGACTCCGATGGTGCGAAATCGCTGCAAGGTGCCCACTACTTCGCCCGCTTCACCCAGCGTCTGATCAGCGCCTTCACGACGCGCACCAATTACGGCGTGCTCTATGAGATCGACATGCGGCTGCGTCCGTCGGGACGCGCCGGTCCCGTGGCCTCGAGCCTGGTTTCGTTCGCGGACTACCAGGCGAACGAGGCCTGGACCTGGGAGCACATGGCGCTGACGCGCGCGCGCGTGGTGTCGGCCTCGCCCGAATTCCGGGAACGAATCGAGCGCGTCATCCGCGACGTCCTGACCCGCCGCCGCGATCCCGCCATCACCGCCAACGACGTTGCCGACATGCGGCGCGCCATCGCCCAGGAGAAGGGCGAGGCCGATTGCTGGGATCTCAAACATGCCGCCGGCGGCATGGTCGACATCGACTTCATCGCGCAATATCTTCAGCTCGTGCACGCCCACGACAAGCCGGAGATCCTCGACGTCAGCACCATGCAGGTGCTGGAGAACGCATGTAGGCTCGGCGTGCTCGCGCAATCTGAAACCGAGATATTGCGCGCCGCGGCCCGGCTCTATCACGACCTGACGCAGATCTTGCGGCTCTGCGTCAGCGACCGCTTCAAGCCGGAGACCGCCGGGACCGACCTCCTGCGTGTGATGGCGCGCGCCGGCGACGCGCCGGATTTCTCGTCGCTGCAGGCGCGTGTAAAGGAGACGCAGAGCGAGGTGCGGCGCGTGTTCAGGGTGCTGCTGGAAGGGTCGTCGTCTGCTTCAGCGAGGTGAGGGCCTCGCGGACATCAGGCGCAAGGCCCGCGCCCCCCGCATCGAGATGGGCGAAGATCGCGCGTTTCATCCGGGGATCCCAGAACTTCTTGATGTGCTCGGCGATGCCCGGCACGGCCCTGTCGTGGCCCTGACTCTGGAAGAATGTGCCGATCTGGTTGGCCATGTAGATCAGACGGTCAGGCGACATCAGCAACCTCCCTGGCATGGCGGGCGACGACCCGGTCACCATGCGAGAACACTTCGAAGCCGTCCTGGCGGGCAATGGCAATCAGCGTGATGCCGGCGGCTTCCGCCGTGCGCACCGCGAGCGCGGTCGGCGCCGACACGGCAACCATCACGGGGGCGCCGATCGCGGCTGTCTTCTGCACCATCTCCACCGAGACGCGGCTCGTGAGCAGCACCATGCCGCCGCGCGCATTGGTGCGGCTGCGTGCCAGGGCGCCGGCGAGCTTGTCGAGCGCATTGTGGCGGCCGACGTCCTCGCGCAGCGCGACGATGTTGCCGGCAGGGGACCAGAACGCGGCAGCGTGAACGGCGCGGGTTTGCAGGTTGATCGATTGCAGGGGCGCGATGGCCTGCATCGCCATCATGATTTCTTCCGGCGTGAAGCTCTGCCCCTGCGGCACCACGGCCGCCGGGCGCACCGCCTCGGCAATGGACTCGATGCCGCAGATGCCGCAGCCGGTCGGACCTGCGATGTGGCGACGACGCTCGTTGATGCGCGCGGCAAGCTTCGGCGCCAGCCACATGCGCAGCTCGATGCCGTCGTCGAGGCGGACGATTTCGAGCGATCGGATCTCGTCGGCCGATCCGACGATGCCTTCGCTCACGCTGAAGCCGACGGCGAAGTCCTCGAGGTTCTGCGGCGTCCCCATCATCACGGCGTAGGTGCCGCCATTATAGGTCAGCGCCAGCGCCGTCTCCTCCGGGATCAGCCGCGCGCCCTCAGAGGCCGTCCCGTTGCGCCAGATTTCACGATCGATAGCCTGGACCGCTACGTGCATGCCATTACTCCGCGGCTTCGGCGGGCACGATGCGGCGGGACTGCCGTGCCTGCGCGTCATAGGCCTTCTGCCAGTCGGATGGTCCGTTCGACGGCGAGACCTGCACCGCCGTGACCTTGTATTCGGGACAGTTGGTAGCCCAATCCGAATAGTCGGTCGTGATCACGTTGGCCTGCGTGTCCGGATGATGGAAGGTGGTGTAGACGACGCCGGGCGCGACGCGATCGGTGATCTCGGCGCGCAGAGTGGTCTCGCCGGCGCGGCTTTTCAGCCGCACCCAGTCGCCGTCACGAACGCCGCGCTGCTCGGCATCGTGCGGATGAATCTCGAGCCGATCCTCGGCGTGCCAGATCACGTTGTCGGTGCGCCTGGTCTGAGCGCCGACATTATACTGGCCGAGGATGCGCCCTGTCGTGAGCAGCAGGGGATAGCGCGGGCCGGTGCGCTCGTCGGTCGCGACATACTCGGTGACGACGAATTTGCCCTTGCCGCGGACGAAGCCGTCGATATGCATCACCGGCGTGCCCTCCGGCGCCTTCTCGTTGCAGGGCCACTGCACCGAGCCGAGCTCATCTAACTTGGCGTAGGAGACGCCGGCAAAGGTCGGCGTCAACGCCGCGATCTCGTCCATGATCTCGGAGGGATGGCTGTAGTTCATCTCGAAGCCCATGGCCTTGGCGAGGCCGATAGTGACCTCCCAGTCGGCAAGACCGTTCTTCGGCGTCATCACCTTGCGCACGCGCTGGATGCGGCGCTCGGCATTGGTGAAGGTGCCGTCCTTCTCGAGGAAGCTCGATCCGGGCAGGAAGACGTGGGCGTAGTTTGCAGTCTCGTTGAGGAAGAGATCGTGGACGATGACGCATTCCATCGCCGACAGCGCCGCCACCACGTGCGAGGTATTGGGATCGGACTGGAGGATGTCCTCGCCCTGCACGTAAATGCCCATGAAGGTGCCTTCGACCGCGGCATCGAACATGTTGGGAATGCGCAGGCCTGGCTCCGGGTTGAGCTTGACATTCCACAGCGCCTCGAACTGGTCGCGCACGGCATCGCCCGAGATATGGCGGTAGCCGGGCAGCTCGTGCGGGAACGAGCCCATGTCGCAGGAGCCTTGTACGTTGTTCTGGCCGCGCAGCGGGTTCACGCCGACGCCGGGACGGCCGATATTGCCGGTCGCCATCGCGAGGTTGGCGATCGCGATCACGGTGGTCGAGCCCTGGCTGTGCTCGGTGACGCCGAGGCCGTAATAGATCGCGCCGTTGCCGCCGGTCGCGTAGATGCGGGCCGCTTCCCGCAGCGCCTTGGGGTCGACACCGGTGAGCATGGCGGTGGCTTCCGGGCTGTTCTTGGGCTGGGCGACGAAGGCGGCCCATTCCTCGAACTCGCTCCAGTCGCAGCGCTCGCGCACGAAAGCTTCGTTGACGAGCCCTTCGGTGACGATGACATGCGCCAGCGCCGTCATCACAGCGACGTTGGTGCCGGGCATCAGGGGCAGGTGGAGCGCCTTCACATGCGGCGATTCCACCATCTCGGTGCGGCGCGGATCGATCACGATCAGCTTTGCACCCTGGCGCAGCCGCCTTTTCAGTCGCGAGGCGAATACCGGGTGCGCCGAGGCAGGATTGGCGCCGATGATGAGCACGACATCGGTGTCCTCCACCGAGTCGAAATCCTGCGTGCCGGCGGAGGTGCCGAAGGTGGTGGCGAGGCCGTAGCCGGTCGGGGAGTGGCAGACGCGGGCGCAGGTGTCGACATTGTTGTTGCCGAAGCCGGCGCGGATCAGCTTCTGCACCAGATAGGTTTCTTCATTGGTGCAGCGGGACGAGGTGATGCCGCCGATGGCGTCGCGGCCATATTTCTTCTGAATGCCCCGCATCCTGGCGGCGGCAAACGAGAACGCCTCGTTCCACGACACCTCGCGCCAGGGATCCTCGATCCGTTCGCGGATCATCGGCTTGAGGATGCGCTCCTTGTGGTTGGTGTAGCCCCAGGCGAAGCGGCCTTTGACACAGGAATGGCCGCGATTGGCCTTGCCGTTCTTGTACGGCACCATGCGCACGACTTCCTCGCCGCGCATCTCGGCCTTGAAGGCGCAGCCGACGCCGCAATAGGCGCAGGTGGTGACGACGGAGTGCTCGGGCTGACCGATCTCGATCACGGATTTTTCCGTCAGCGTCGCGGTCGGGCAGGCCTGCACGCAGGCGCCGCAGGAGACGCATTCGGAGCCGAGGAAGCTCTCGTTCATCCCGGGGGAGACACGGCTGTCGAAGCCGCGGCCCGAGATGGTCAGCGCGAAGGTTCCTTGCACCTCCTCGCAGGCGCGGACGCAGCGCGAGCAGACGATGCACTTGGAAGGATCGTAGGTGAAGTACGGGTTGGACTCGTCCTTCGGCATCCATTTGTCGTTGCTGCAGCCATCCGTCTTCGCGAAGACATGGTTCTCGCCCTCATAGCCGTAGCGCACGTCGCGCAAGCCCACGGCGCCGGCCATGTCCTGCAATTCGCAATCGCCGTTGGCGCCGCAGGTGAGGCAATCGAGCGGATGGTCGGAGATGTAGAGCTCCATCACGCCCTTGCGAAGCTGCTTCAGCCGCTCGGTCTGGGTGCGCACGACGAGGCCGTTCGTCGCGGGCGTGGTGCAGGAGGCCGGCGTGCCGGCGCGGCCCTCGATCTCGACCAGGCAGAGCCGGCAGGAGCCGAACGCGTCGACCATGTCGGTGGCGCAGAGCTTTGGAATCTGATGGCCGGCCTCCATCGCCGCGCGCATGATCGAGGTGCCCTCGGGCACCGAAATCTGCTTGCCGTCGATGGTCAGCGTCACCACCGTTTCCGATTTCGAGGGCGGCGTGCCGAAGTCGATTTCTTCGATCAGAGACATGGTCGTTCTCCTATTCCGCGGCCTGAAGCGTGGTCGGCGCCGGAAGGAAATCCTCCCGGAAGTGCTTCAATGCGCTGAGCACGGGATAGGGCGTGAAGCCGCCGAGCGCGCAGAGCGAGCCGAATTTCATGGTGTTGCAGAGGTCTTCGACGAGCATGATGTTCTCGCTGACGCGCTCGCCCCGCATGATCTTCTCGATGGTCTCGACGCCCCGGGTCGAGCCGATCCGGCACGGCGTGCACTTGCCGCAGGATTCGACCGCGCAGAACTCCATGGCGAAGCGCGCCTGCCTGCGCATGTCGACGCTGTCATCGAACACGACGATGCCGCCATGGCCGATCAGGCCGTCGCGCGCGGCGAAGGCCTCATAGTCGAACGGCGTGTCGAACAGGGCGCGGGGGAAATAGGCGCCGAGTGGGCCGCCGACCTGGACCGCGCGAACGGGCCGGCCGGTGAACGTGCCGCCGCCGACGTCGTCGACGAGCTCGCCGAGCGTCACGCCGAACGCGGTCTCGAACAGCCCGCCATGGCGGATGTTGCCGGCGAGCTGGATCGGCATCGTGCCGCGCGAACGACCCATGCCGAAATCCGCATAGGCCTTGGCACCCTCAGCGAGGATGAAGGGGATCGCCGCGAACGACAGCACGTTGTTGATGACGGTCGGCTTGCCGAACAGGCCGTGATGCGCCGGCAGGGGCGGCTTGGCGCGCACGAGGCCGCGGCGGCCTTCGAGGCTCTCCAGCAGTGAGGTCTCCTCGCCGCAGACATAGGCGCCGGCGCCGACGCGCACCTCGAGATCGAAGGCTTGTTTCGAGCCGCCGATGTTGCTGCCGAGATAGCCGCTGCGCTTCGCCGCCGTAATGGCAGCGTTCATCGCCTCGACCGCGTGCGGATATTCGCTGCGGATGTAGATGTAACCTTTGGCCGCGCCGACGGTGAGGCCAGCAATCGTCATGCCTTCGATCACCAGGAAGGGATCACCTTCCATGATCATGCGGTCGGCGAAGGTGCCGCTGTCGCCCTCGTCGGCGTTGCAGACGATGAATTTGCGGTCGGCCTTGGCCTGCGCGACCGTCTTCCATTTGATGCCGGTCGGAAAGCCCGCGCCGCCACGGCCGCGCAGGCCGGACGCGGTGACCTCGCTCAGGATCGCATCCGTGCCGAGCGAGAGCGCGCGCTCCAGGCCCCTGTAGCCGCCATGGGCGCGGTAGTCGTCGAGCGAGCGCGGATCGATCACGCCGCAGCGGGCGAAGGTGAGGCGGGTCTGGCGCTTCAGCCAGGGGATCTCGTCGACCGCCCCCAGCCGCAGTAGATGCGGCGTGTTGCTGGCGAGCGCATCGAGCAGGGAGGGCACGTCGGTTTCGGCGACGGGGCCGAACGCGATGCGGCCCTGCGGTGTCGCCACCTCGACCAGCGGCTCCAGCCAGTATAGGCCGCGCGAGCCGGTCCTGACGATGTCGATTGCAACGCCCCGCCTGGCGGCGGCTTGCTCAAGCGCCAGCGCGACCTCGTCGGCGCCGACGGCCACCGCGCCGGCATCGCGCGAGACGTATAGACGCATGCTCATCGCTGCGCCTCCGCAACCAGCGCATCGAGGCGCTTCTGATCGAGCCGTCCGATCAGGCGGCCGTCGAGCATCGCGGACGGCGCAGTCGCGCACAGGCCGAGGCAGTAGATCGGCTCCAGCGTGACACGATTGTCGGCGGTGGTGCTGCCGAGCGGCACGCCGAGCTTCGCCTCGGCGCGTGCAGCGAGCGCATCGCCGCCCGCAGCCTGGCAGGCCTCGGCGCGGCAGAGCTTCAGCACATGGCGGCCGGCCGGCCTGTGCCGGAAATCATGATAGAACGTGAATACGCCGTGCACTTCGGCGCGCGACAGATCCAGCGCCTGAGCCACGATCGGAATGGCGGCCTCCGGCACGTAACCGAACGCCTCTTGAAGAGCATGCAGGATGACGAGCGTCGCGCCTTCCTGCCGAGCGTGTTCGGCGATGATCTCGGCGCCGCGCGTTTCGCCCCAAGGCTCATAGCAAGGCTCGTAGCAAGGCTCGTAAACCGCTGTCATTCTTCGTTCTCAACTTAAGCGTTTCTGATCGCAAACTATTTGGAATCACTCGAAGATCAATAAAGCTGTCCCGTGCTGCGATTGCGAATTCGGATCGATTGGCATGGGCGATCGGTCGATCCGAAAATGCAATTATGGGCGTTCCGCTCGGCGGTTTTTGCGTGTTGCAAGGGGGCGAGCGTGCTAGCTTGCATGCCACGACAGAATTCGAGGGGACGACCGGTTGATCGACAAGCTTGAACTATTGCTGGCGCTGGCGAAGGAGCGGCATTTCGGACGCGCGGCGGAGGTCTGCGGCGTGACGCAGCCGACGATGTCGACCGGGCTCAAGCAGCTCGAGGAGATCCTCGGCGTGATGCTGGTCCAGCGCGGGTCGCGCTTCCAGGGCTTTACGCCGGAAGGCGAGCGGGCGCTGGATTGGGCGCGGCGGATCGTGGGCGATGCCCGCGCCATGCGCGACGAGATCAACGGACTGAAGCATCAGCTCTCCGGCGAGATCCGCATCGCGGCGATCCCGACCGTGCTCGGCATGGTCGCCGCGCTGACGACGCCGTTCCGCGCCAGGCATCCCGAGGTGCGCTTCCGCATCCAGTCCACCACCTCGTCCGAGGTGCTGGGGCTGCTGGAAAATCTCGAGGTGGATGCGGGGCTGACCTATATCGAGAACGAGCCGATCGGCAAGGTGCGAACCATTCCGCTCTACAACGAGAGCTACCGGCTCCTGACGGCCCCCGATGCGATGTTCGGTGACCGCGAGACGGTGACCTGGACCGAGGTCGGGCAGGTGCCGCTGTGCCTGCTCACGCCCGACATGCAGAACCGCCGCATCATCGATCGCGCGCTGCGCTCGGTCGGTGCCGAGGCAACACCGACGCTGACCTCGAACTCGCTGCTGGTGCTGTTCACGCACGTCAAGACTGGGCGCTGGGCGAGCGTGATGCCGGCCAAGCTCGCCGAGACGCTCGGCCTGTCCGACACGGTGCGTTCGATCCCGATCGCCGACCCCGAAGTCAATTACAGCATTGGCCTCGTGATCCCGCAGCGCGATCCGATGACGCCGCTGATCGCGGCGCTGGTCAATGTCGCGCGCGAGGTCGCGCCCTCGCTACAATCATAGCGCATTACGAGATCAGGTGTGCCGGCAGCCTAGGTGCCACCTCTCCCCAGCGGGGAGAGGTCGGATTGCGCTGGGCGATGCGTCGCATCGTCCAGCGCAATCCGGGTGAGGGGCCGCCGCGATTGGTGGGAGTGTAACCCCTCACCCGGATCGCATCTTTGCGATGCGATCCGACCTCTCCCTACGGGAGAGGTGAACAAGCTCTGGGGCCGACAGCGGTTCAATTCATTGTGGCCTGTTGATCGCCTCAAGCCGCTGCCGATATCGCCGCCGCCGCCTTGATCGCATCGCGCGGCAGCGTCACGCGCACCACCGTGCCGACATCGATTTTGGAACGCAGCCGCATCGAACCGCCGTGGAGCTGCGCCAGCGAGCGGGCGATCGCCAGGCCCAGTCCGGAGCCGTGATAGGTCTTGGTGAGCTGGCTCTCGACCTGCTCGAACGGGCGGCCGAGCCGCGCCAGCGAATGCGGCGCGATCCCGATGCCGGTGTCGGCGATCATCAGCACGATCCGGTCGTCGAGCTGCCGGCTGCGCACCACGACGCGTCCGCCGTCGGGCGTGAACTTCACCGCGTTGGACAGCAGGTTGACGATGATCTGCTTGGTGGCGCGGCGGTCGGCGACGACGGAGATGGATTTGGCGATGTCAGCATCGAGCGTCAGGTGCTTGTCCTGCGCCCGGCCGGTGACGACGCGCAGGGATTCCGCCAGCGTCCGCGACAGGTCCAGCTCTTGCATGTCGAGCTTCATGCGGCCGGCCTCGATCTTTGACATGTCGAGGATGTCGTTGATGACCTCGAGCAGATAGTGGCCGCTGGTCAGGATGTCCTGGCAGTATTCCTGGTACTTCTCCGAACCGAGCTCGCCGAACATGCCCGAGCCCATGATCTCGGAGAAGCCGATGATCGCATTGAGCGGCGTGCGCAGCTCGTGGCTCATATTGGCGAGGAATTTCGACTTGGTCTGGTTGGCTTCCTCGGCGCGAGTCTTCTCGCGCTGGTACTTTTCGGCCAGGTCGGCGAGCTCGACCGCCTGGCGTTCGAGCGCGGCCTGCGAGCGCTTGAGGTCGATGACGGTGGCGCGCAGGCGCAAATCGTTGTCGACCAGCTTCTGCTCGTGCTCCTTGATGCGGGTGATGTCGGTGCCGACCGAGACGTAGCCGCCGTCTTTGGTGCGCCGCTCGCTGATGTGCAGCCAGCTGCCGTCGTCGAGTTGTGCCTCGAAGGTGCGTGCGCCCGGGCCCTGGCTCGCGGTCTCGTTATGGCGGGTGCGCACCTCCGGCATGCGGCCGACTTCGAGCACGGTCTCGTAGGAGGTGCCGGGGATCACGGCGGTGTCGGGCAGCTTGTGCAGCCGCTGGAAGTGCGAGTTGCAGAGCACGAGGCGGTCGCTCGCGTCCCACAGCACGAAGGCTTCCGGAATGGTCTCGATCGCGTCGCGCAGGCGAAGGTCGGCTTCCACCGTTCTCTCGGCGAGGCTCTTCTGCTCGGTGATGTCGACCGCGATCCCGATCAAGTGCACGCTGGAATCGGTCGCCCCGCGCGTCTTCTCGCAGCGGACGCGGAGCCAGATCCAGTGGCCGTCGACATGCTGCATGCGGAAGGTCTGGTCGATGTGGTCGATCTTCTCGGAGATGAGCTGATCGGCGATCTCGAACAGATCGATATCGTCGGACTTCACCAGCGCGTTGACCTCGCCGAAGGTGAGGAGCTCGTTGCGGCCGTCGAGGCCGAGCATCGAGAACATTGACTGCGACCAGAAGATCCGGCCGCGCGACAGATCCCAGTCCCACAGTCCGCAGCGGCCGCGATTGAGCGCGGTGTCGATGCGGCCGCGCACGGCGTCGTTGATGAGGTCGCCTTCGCGGGCGCGGGTCGACTGCCAGTGGAAGGCAAAGCCCAGGATCAGGACGACGAAGCCGGTGGTCGCCGACAGCGTCACCGAGAGCGCGGCATCCGAGCCCCAGATCGGCTCGTTGCGCTCCTGGATCACCGTGACGAAGCCGGGCAGCGACTTGATCTGGCGCGAGGTCGCCATCGCGGCGTTGCCGTTCGGCAGCGTCATGTCGGCGACGTTGCCGTCGCGCGGGGGCGCCGCGAGCAGTTGCGCCGTCGTGATCGCGTCGAGCAGGCGGTCGTTGCCGGAAGGGTCGCTATCGACCGGGACGCGGGCGAGGATGCGGCGGTCGACGTCAGCCGAGGCGACAATGATGTGGCGGCCCAAGGCCGTGCCCCATGACGGAATGAGATCGGGCAGCAGCTTCGGCAGGCTCTCGATGTTCTTGAGCCGCTCCTGTCGCACGGAGGTGAGGCGGTCGATGCGTTCGGCGAGCAAATCGGCGAGCGCCGAGATGTCGTGCCGGATCACCAGCCGCTTCTGGCGCGTCTGGTCGACGACCTGCACGAACGCGCCGAGGCAGATCGTGATCAGGAAGGCGATGATGAGCGTTGGCACGGCGCGGCGCAGCGCCGGCTCCGCGATCAGCAGCCGGTGATAGGCAGGTTTCGCGATCGATTGCGCCAATCCCTTGATCGAATCGGATTGAACGCATGCGTTCGCGGCGTCTGCACGCGCCATGCCTTCGGCCCCCTGAAAACCTGCTTACGACGAGTGTCGAAAGCGGCCCCACGTCGCTTTCGAATCACACCGATTTGAATCCAGTTTTCGCGGGCTGTCGAGAGTCAACGAATCCTTAACGCGAAATTATTCTTATCCAACGCGCAGTTTGCGCATCGCTTGTCCGTAAAGTGACGTGCGCGACAGGTCCGAAACGAGAACGTGTGACTCTTCGCGCGCTGTCATGCACGCGGGGGCTCGGCGTGGCTGATCACGCGCTTCACGCTCGGGAACGCGCGCCGCAATGCACGCTCGATTGCATCGACATGCTCGTGCACCTTGATCACGCTCATCGATGGCGTGGCGCGGCAGTGAAAGTTGACGATCTCGCCGGCCTCGGTGTTGCGGACGCGCACATTATGGATGTCGTGGATCTCGCCCTCGCCGGCAAATTCGGTCAACGCGGCGGCAATGGCCTGCACGCGCTCCGCGGGGGCGTCGACACCGAACGGCAGTTCCGGTTCCAGCGGCTCGATATGGACGTCGACTTCGACGTCCTCGCCGAATTCCTCCTGGATGCTGCGCTCCAGCGTGTTGGCGACATCGTGGGCGGCCTCGAGCTGCATTTCGCCATCGACCTCGAGGTCGATGCCGACGATCAGCTTGGCGCCGAGGTCGTGCACCGTGACATGGTGGATGGCGAGGCCGGAATTGCGCGCGATCACCATGATGCGGTCGCGCACGGTCTCGTTGTTGCGCGCGACGGGGACGGCCGTGAAGGTGAGGTCGGCGTCGCCGAACGCTCTGCTGACGGCGGCTTGCGCATTGCGCTTGATGTCCTCGACGCGGTCGATCGGATAGGTCCGCGGCACTTTTGCGATGGTATCGATGAAATAGGTTGCACCGACCATGCGCACGCGCAGCCGCTCGACGTCGATCACCCCGGGCACGCTGCGGATCGCGGCCGTGGCCTGCTCATGGGCGCCCTCCGGCGCGCGGTCGACCAGCGTCTGCACGGTCGAGCCCGCCATGCGCAGGCCGAGAGCCGCGATCATCACGGCGACGGCGGCGGCCGCGGCGGCGTCACCCCACCAGAACCCGAGTCCGGCGAGGATCAGGCCCACGATCACCGCAGATGAGCCCATCACGTCGGAGGCGAAATGCAGTGCGTCCGCGGCGAGCGCCTGGCTCCTGGTCTCCCGCGCAGCGCGGTGCAGCGCGCGGGCGCGCCAAAGATTGACGGCGATGTCGATCACCAGCACGACAAAGGGCACGGCCGAAATGGTCGGCGGCGCGGTTCCCTCCCGCAGCCGGCTATAGGCCTCGACCAGGATGCCGCCGGCGAGCACGTAGAGCAGGGCGGTGACGCCCAGCGCCGAGACGCTCTCCAGCTTGCCATGGCCATAATGGTGCTCCTCGTCGGCCGGCTTGTCGGACACCCGCACCACCGCCCAGGTGATGATGGTCGCGACCAGGTCGATCGAGGAATGCAGGGCCTCGGAGATCAGCGCCAGCGAGCCGATCGCAATTCCGACCACGAATTTGGCCGCCGCCATGCCGCCGCTGGCGAAGATCGAGATCGCGGCGACCGAGGTCTTGTTGTGCTGGGAGATCATGGCGGGGATTTAGCAGGACGTAGGTGAACATCAAGCGACGATCCACAGCCGTAGTCGCAAGTGACTTGCAGGAGCGACGGCGATGTCATTCCTGGGATGGCGACCAGACCCGACTCTCGAGATTTCAGGTTCGGCTCTTCAAGCGCTCCGGAATGGCGCTTAAGGCACCGTCACGACAATCTTCCCGAGATGCTTGTTCGCCTCCATGTGCGCGAACGCCTGATCGATGTCATCGAATGTGAACACCTTGTCGATCGGCAGTTGCAGCTTTCGCGACTCGACGGCGCCCCAGATGTCCTTGCGCACCTGCTCGAAGATCTCGCGGACCTCCTCGATGGTGCGGGTGCGGAAGGTGACGCCGACATAGTCGATGCGGCGTGCGGCGTGCAGGTCGAAGTTGAAGTCGGCATGGGTGCCGCCGAGCCGGCCGACATTGACGATGCGGCCCTTCACCTTCGTCGCGGCAAGGTTATGGTTCGCGACCTTGCCCGAGACCTGGTCGACGATGAGATCGACGCCTTCGCCGCCGGTCGCTTTCAGGACCTCGTCGACCCATTTCGGATCGGAGCTATCGACGGCCAGATCGGCGCCGTATTCCTTCAGCCGGCCGCGGCGAGTGGCGTCGGTCGACGAGCCGATTACGAGCTTGGCGCCCTTGAGCCTGGCGATCTGCATCGCCATCAGCCCGACGCCGGAGCTCGCGCCCTGAATCAGCACGCTCTGGCCCGCTTGCACGCCGCCGACGGTGACGACGGCATTGTGCATGGTCGCGAGCGCCACGGGAAGGGTGGCCGCCTCCTCGAAATTCATGTTCGAGGGCGCGTGGAACAGCCGGCCGTGATCGGCCAGCGTATATTCGGCAAATGCGGCACTGCCCGACCCCATGATGCGGTCGCCGATCTTGACGCCCTTCGCGTCCGGCCCGAGCTCGGCGACTTCGCCAGCCCATTCCATGCCGAGCACGGTGCCGACGCCGCCGGCTGCGCCGTGGGCATGACCCTTGCGCATGCCGGTATCGGCGCGGTTCAGGGCACAGGCGCGGACGCGGACCAGCACCTGCGTGCCCTTAGGCTTCGGTTGAGCGACATCGGAAATCGTAGCGCCGTCAGGACCGTAGACATAAGCCTTCATGTCTTCTCGCTTCTTACAGTGATTATTCCGCCGCTTCGTGTTGCGGCTGAACGATCATGCCCCCCAGCCGGCTGCGGATGATGGCTTCCGCCTCCCGCACGATGCGGGAGACCAGCTCGGCGCAGCTCGGGATGTCATGGATCAGGCCCTGCACCTGGCCGGCCGACCAGATGCCCTCGTCGGAGTTACCCGTCGCGTAGACCATCTTGCCGCGGGCACCGGCGACGAGTTCGCGGATGTCCTCAAACTTGGCACCTTCCTTTTCCATGGCGACGACCTTGGTCGAGATCGCGTTCTTGGCCACGCGCGAGGTGTTGCGCATGGTGCGGAAGATCAGCTCGGTCTCGCGCTCGTCATTGGCGACGATCTTCTCCTTGATGAGCTGGTGGATCGGGCTCTCCTTGGTGGCCATGAAGCGGGTGCCCATGTTGATGCCGTCGGCGCCTAGCGCCAGCGCGGCAACGAGGCCGCGCGCATCGGCAAAGCCGCCGGAGGCGATCATCGGAATCTTGATCTTGTTCGCGGCGGCCGGGATCAGGATCAGGCCGGGGGTGTCGTCCTCGCCCGGGTGGCCGGCGCATTCGAAGCCGTCGATCGAGAGGGCATCGACGCCCATGCGTTCGGCCGAGAGCGCGTGACGGACGCTGGTGCATTTGTGCACGACCTTGATGCCGTGCTTCTTGAATTCGTCGACATGCTCCTGCGGCTTGTTGCCGGCGGTCTCGACCACCTTGATGCCGCTGTCGATGATGGCGGCGCGGTATTCGGCATAAGGCGGCGGCTTGATCGCGGGCAGGATGGTGAGGTTGACGCCAAAGGGCTTGTCGGTGAGGTCGCGGCAGCGCGCGATCTCCTTGGTCAAGTCTTCCGGCGTTGGTTGGGTCAGCGCCGTGATGAAGCCGAGTGCGCCGGCGTTGGCGACCGCGGCAACGAGCTCGGCGCGCCCGACCCATTGCATGCCGCCCTGGACGATCGGGTGCTCGACGCCGACGAGCTTAGTGAACCGTGTCTGCAGCATAATGTTTCCCCCGCCGGTGTGGCGCTCTGGTCTCGGTTGATGCAGGGGAGGATGCCGCCCGGACCGGGAAATGTCTATTCGTCGCGCCGTGCGGTGCAGGCGGGGCCATCATGCGGGACGCGAAGGGATTCCGTGGGGCGGATAATTGCCGCTGCCGGACGGAGCGAAGAGCTACTCCGCCGACAGCCGCACCATCTGGCGGCCGCCGTTCATTTCTTTGAGGCGGTTGACGAAGTTCTCCGGGCGCTGCCAGCGGTTGGGGACTTGCAATCCCATGAACTCGGCGATGTCGCCGATGAAGCCGGTGCAGTTAGTGGTCTCCGCGTTCCACACCGGCGAGTTCGCCTGCAATTTCTTGATGTAGGCGAACACGCGCTTGGCGTCAGCCTCGTTCAGGTACACGCGATAGCTCGCGGTCAGATATTCCGGATCGAGATCGCCGTAGCTGGCGCCGGTCTCGGAGGGCACAAAGGTGATGTGGCCAAGCACGTAAGCAAGCGTGTCGCCGGCGGGTGTGAGGCCCGCGACCTCGACCGCGCGTTCGCTGGTCTTGCCGTACCAGACGAAGGCGTGGCCCCAGCTCGCGGCGGTTCTCGCCCGGAAGTCGACGTAGTACGGACCTTTCTCCGCACGCGCGACGGGACGCCGCGTCGCTTGCGGCGCCGGTCGCGATGTGGTGTCGGTCGTCGCAAGCGCGTTCGCATCGGCAACGCGCTTGTTCGCTTCATGGGCCGAGGCCGAGGGCATCGTGCATGCGATCATGGCCGCGAGCGCGAAGCCCGCGAGGATGCAGGATCCCGATCGACCAGATTTGTAGGTCACGCTGTGCCCCTCGACTCTCGCCCGCTTACGCAGATTCGTGTTGCGTGTCAGTACCGCGCTGCGACCGGGCCGGGCGCCTTGCCGATCGGGGCCTTTCCAACCGGGCTCTTGCCGATCGGCATCTTGCCGATCGGAGCCTGCTCAGCCGGATAGGCCGGCACGGGCTGGCGGCGCGGCAGATCCGCAGCGTTCGCAACCGTGACCAGAGCAAGCGTGGCACCGAGAGCAAATACAATCTTCTTCACAGTCATACCCCTAGAAGTTTGGTCCAAACACGGCGGCGCCGTGCCCCCAGACACGCATCACAGAAGGGCGGCCGAATGCGTCCAAGTTGCGGCACGCGCGGGACATGTTGACGGCATATGTCGGGCGTACGCAGATGTGATGTTTAGGGATACTTCGGAGTGTGTGACGGCCGGGGATTGGGCTGTCGCTGCGCGCATTCGGGCTGCGGCGGCGCGCTGGCGGCTACAGCCGAAACTCGTTCGTTAGCTCGCCGATGCCGTCGATCGCGACGGTCACAGTGTTCAGCGGCTCCTTCATCACGCCGACACCGACCGAAGTGCCGACGGCAATGAGGTCGCCGGGGAGCAGGGTCATGTCGTGGGAGATCCTGCTCACCAGCTGCTGCGCGCTGAAGATCATGTCCGAGATCGGATAGTTCTGCCGCTCCGCGCCGTTGAGGATAGTGCGGACCGTGAGCTTGGCCGGATCGAGGCCGGTGGCGATGACGGGCCCGAACGGGCCGTAATCGTCGATGCCCTTGGCGCGAGCCCATTGCGGGAAAGTGGGGTCGCTGGTCAGGATGTCGTTGGCGGTGATGTCGTTGACGCAGGTGTAGCCGAAGATAAAGCTGTCCGCTTCGCCAGGGGAGACGCGTGCGCAGGTCCTGCCGATCACGATGCCGAGCTCGCCCTCATAGGTGGTCTTGCCGTCGTAGTAAGACGGGCGGCGGATCACGGCGCCAGGCGTCGTGATGCTGGTGGTGGCTTTCAGGAGATACAGCGGCTCCGGCGGCTCGGGCTGGTTAAGCTTGGCCGCGAGCGCATGGAAATTATTCCAGAGCGCGACGATCTTGCTGGGGGCGCAGGGCGCGAGCAGCTCCACATCCGACAGCGCCAGCATCTTGCCGCTGCTGGCATTGCGGCCGAACATGTCGCCCTCATGCACGCTGATGCCTGATGGCGTCAGCGTGCCGAAGCCGGTCGTGCCGCCATGGCGGAAGCGCAGCCAGCGTTTCATCTCGCCCGCCATCACGCCACCGCCAGTGCGCGCGGATCTGATGGTGCCGAAACGCCGTCATAGAGGCCGGCGATGCGTGCGCGCTGCGTCACCATCGCCAGCACCGAATCGAGCACGGGCGTGGCAATGCCGGTGAGGCGGCCCATCTCCTGCACCACGGTGACGAGCGGATCGATCTCCATCGGGCGGCCGCGCTCCAGATCCTGGAGCATCGAGGTCTTGTGCGCGCCGACCTTGCGGGCGCCCTCGATGCGGCGCTCGACGTCGACGCGGAACGTGACGCCGAACGTCTCGGCGATGGCTTGCGTCTCGACCATGATCGCGCGCGACAATGCACGCGTCGCCGGATCGGTGCAGATCACGTCGAGCGTTGCATGGGTCAGGGCGCTGATCGGATTGAAGCAGACATTGCCCCACAGTTTGAGCCAGATCTCGTCGCGGATGCGGTCGAGCACCGGCGCCTTCAGCCCGGCCGCGACAAAGAGATCGGAGAGGCGCTGCACGTCCGGCGTGATCTCGCCGGAGGGCTCGCCGAGCGGGAAATTGTTGCCGTAGATGTGGCGGATCATGCCGGGCGCCTCGATCTCGGTGGCGGGATAGACGATGCAGCCGATGGCGCGCTCGGCGCCGATCTCGCGCCACTGCCGGCCGCCGGGGTCGATGCTCTCCAGCGTCGAGTTCTCGTATGGGCCGCCGTGCTTGTAGAAATACCAGTAGGGAATGCCGTTGACGGCGGTGACGATGCGGGTGTGAGGCCCGAGCAGCGGCTGCATCTTCTCGATCACACCGGTGATCGAATGCGCCTTCAGCGTGATGATGATGTAGTCCTGCACGCCGAGCTCGGCGGGATCGTCGGTGCAGCGCGGATGCACGGTGTGCTGCTCCTCGCCCGCGAGCAGCGTCAGGCCGCGCTCGCGCATCGCGGCAAGGTGCGCGCCGCGTGCGACCAGGCTGACGTCGGCGCCCGCGCGCGCGAGCTGAACCCCGAGATAACCGCCGATCGCGCCGGCGCCGTAGATGCAGATTTTCATGAAGTCCTCGCGAAGGAGCTGAAAGCCGGAATTTGGCACGAAAGATCCGGTCCGGCTCGGAAGGGTCCGAGCCGGGGCCGGCAGTCGCAGGGGGAGTGTGGAGGGCTCTAGGCTGCTTGCGGCGTAGAGTTGGTGGCCTCGTCCACGGCAGCGGCGATGTCGCGCCTGCTGATGACCGAGACGAGGCTGTAGTCGTCGATGACGGGCAGATGGCGGATGTGATTCCGGTTCATCAAGTGGCGGACGTGCTCGATCGTGTCCGAGGAGGTGCAGGACACGAGCTGCTGCACCGAGACCAGCTGCGAGACCTTGACGTTGATGGCATTGGCGCCGTGATCGGCGACGGCGCGCACCACATCGCGCTCAGTGAACATGCCGACCGCAGTGTTGCCTTCGGAGCGGACCACGTCCTTCACAACCAGCGCGCTGATGTTGTTGGCGCGCATCAGCTTGGCGGCGATACCCACGGTTTCGTTCATTCGCACCGTGACAACGCGCGGCGTCTTCTTGCGCAGAATGTCTCCGACCAGCATTGCAACCTCCCTGGGTGAATGACAGGGAGAAGTGTGGTATACATAATGCCAATCGTCAAGCGCTGGATTTGGCTGATCCGAAAAATCTTGCGGCAGCATTGCTGACGTTTGTGGGCGCCAAAAAGAAAGAGGCGCATCGCTGCGCCCCTGTTCAATCCTCTAAGCCGTGTGGTGGCTTATGCCGTCTCGGTCTTGGCATTGCCGGTCGCGGCCTCAATGGTCTCGGCTTCCTTGCCGAGGATAAAGGAGCGGCGCAGCGGCTTGATCACGAACAGCGCCATCAGCGCTGCCGTCGCATTCAGCGCCACTGCCACCACGAACACGGCCTTCCAGCCATAAGCAGTCGAGATCACGCTCGCCAGCGGGACGAGCAGGGATGCCGTGCCCTTCGCGGTGTAGAGCATGCCGTTGTTGGTGGTCGCGAATTTCGCGCCGAAGGTGTCGCCGCAGGTCGCGGGGAATAGCGAGTAGATCTCGCCGAACACGCCGAAATAGACCGCGGTGGCGAGCACGAAGACGACGGGCACATGGCCATAGGCCGACAGCGCCAGAAGCATCAAAGCAGCGGTGCCGAAGGCGATGAACATGGTGGGCTCGCGGCCAATCGTATCGGAGACCCAGCCGAAGAAGGGACGTCCGAAACCGTCGAAGATGCGGTCGAGCGAAATCGCGAAGGTCAAGGCCGCCATCTGGAAGCCGGCGAGCGTGACCGGCGTGTCGGCGATCTTGAAGTCGTGCGCGATCGGAGCGATCTGCGCCGCGGTCATCAGGCCGCCGGAGGCGACCATCACGAAGACGAGATACATCACCCAGAAAACAGGGGTCCGCAGCACCTGCGGCGGGGTGAAGTCGATCTTGGTCTGCGGCAAATTGAGCTGCTTCTTCTTCGGCGGGATCGAGATCCGCGGCGGCTGGATGAAGAAGGCGAGCACGAACACGATCAGGCCCTGGCCGATGCCGAAGGTGAGGAAGGCGTGCTGATAACCGCTGGAGACGATCATGCTCGCGATCGGCACGACGGTAAGCGCGGCGCCGGCGCCGAAGCCGGCGGCGGTCGCGCCCGCTGCGAGCCCGCGGCGGTCGGGAAACCATTTCAGTGCGTTGCCGACACAGGTGCCGTACACCGCGCCCGCGCCCATGCCGCCGATGATCGCGGCGGCATAGAGCAGGGTAAGGCTATCGGCGTAAGAGTTGAGGATCCACGAGAGCGCGATCATCGCGCCGCCGAACATGACGACGATCCGTGGACCGTATTTGTCGACGAACCAGGCTTCGACTGGCACCAGCCAGGTCTCGGTGACGACGAAGATGGTGAAAGCGAGCTGGATCGCGGCGCGCCCCCAATGGTGGGCCGCATCGATCGGATCGACGAACAACGTCCAGCCGTATTGCAGATTGGCGATCATCGCCATGCAGACGATGCCCATCACGAGCTGGAGCCAGCGGAAACCGGTGCGAAGTGGCGCGGCCGTGACGGCGCCATCCGGGCTGGAAATCATCAAGAACCTCCCAAGGCGCCTGATTAGCTGCGACGCAGGATCGCAAGATGACCTGATGTCGCAAATATTGTGGCTTATCGTCGCAGGCGCGGGCCGAACATTGGTATACGATATTCCAGATTGCAAGCCCTAACTTGGCGCCACATTGAAGAATGCGCGAAGTTCCATCGTGATTTCGGGGGGCATCGCGGGGGCCTTCGCACCAAACGAAAACGCCCGACCGTGAGGCCGGGCGTCCCGCTGAGTGAATTGTAGCGGAGCGGGTCAGACGGTCGATTTCGCGACCACGACCTTGCGCCAGGGTTTCAGCACCGCGATTGCGAGCAATGAAGCCAGAATGTTGGCGCCGGCCGCAATGATGAACACGCTGTCCCAGGTGCCCGACGATTGCTGCATGTAGTTGGCGATCGGCACCAGCAGCGCGGCGGTGCCCTTCGCGGTGTAGAGCAGGCCGGCATTGGTGGTCGCGAACTTGGCGCCGAACGTATCGGTGCAGGTCGAGGGGAATAGCGAGTAGATCTCACCCCAGGCGAAGAACACGAAGCCCGAGAGCAGCACGAACCAGATCGGATCATGGCCCCAGAGGTAGAGCATCCAGATGCCGAACCCTTCCATGCCGAAGGCGATGAACATCGTGTTCTCGCGGCCAATCATGTCGGAGATCCAGCCGAAGAACGGACGCGTCAGGCCGTTGAGCACGCGGTCGATCGTCGCCGCGAACGTCACCGCCGTCATCGTCACCGCCATCAGCGTGACCGGCACGTTGTCGACCTTCCAGTCGGCTGCGATCGGCTTCAGGTTCGCCGTCACCATCAACCCGCCAGCGCCGACGATCACGAACATGAAGTACATCAGCCAGAACAGCGGCTGACGCAGCACCTCGGTCGGTTGATAGTTGCGGCGGGTCTGGAGCAGATTGGCGTTCGCCACCACACTCGGCACCTGGCCCGCTTTCGGCGCCAGCAGGAAGAAGGCGAGGATGCAGATGATGATGCCTTGCCCGAGGCCGAAATAGAGGAAGGTGGTCTGAAATCCGCTGTCCTTGATCATGGCCTGGATCGGCGCGACGGTCAGCGCAGAGCCTGCACCGAAGCCTGCGGCCGTGATACCCGCAGCAAGACCACGCTTGTCCGGAAACCACTTCAGCGCGTTGCCGACGCAGGTGCCGTAAACGCCGCCGGCGCCGATGCCCGCGATGATCATGCCGAGATAGTAGCCGTTCAGCGTGGTGGCCTGCGCGTTGATCGCCCAGCCGATGGCACAGAGCACGCCGCCGACCAGCACGACGATGCGCGGGCCGTATTTGTCGACGAACCATCCCTCGACTGGCACGAGCCAGGTCTCGAACAAAACGAAGAGGGTGAACGCCCATTGAATCGAGGCGCGATCCCAGCCGAACGTCTTCTGGATGTCGGGGACGAAGAACGTCCAGCCGTATTGATAGTTGGCGATCATCACCATCGCGCCTACGCCGATGGCCAATTGCGCCCAGCGAAAAGCATCGCTTACACGTGTGACACTAGGGGCCGCTGCTGACTGCACCATGTCCGTCATTAAAACCCTCCCGAACGCGCCGATCATTTTTTATGCATGCGCTGGCTCGCATCCTGGTATTCATTATGCCAAGATTCAAGCGAGGGACTGAGGGTGCGGCGAAATATCGCGGGCTTGTTCACATGCGCCTTGGCTGCGGGATTGTAAAGCCTGAATTGCTGCCGGAGTGCCGGCGGCCATAGCGACTGTGCCATTCAAGCGATTGATCCAACAAGAGATTTCTGTAACGCGGCGCAGCCGCAAGCACGCTGTGAAAAGCCCGTGCCCTCGGCACACGACCACTTGCGCGCTGTTCGCACACAGCGCCGTCCGGTGGGTCGGCGACTGCAAATCGTGGAATTCCTTATCCCAGAAGTCTTGGGGAGCTTCGCACGGCCGGCGCGCGGCGACGCCGGGTCGCGCGCGTCACACCATCGACGTCCGCAGCCGGCTGTAGCCTTCCTGGATCGCGGACCAGAACAGGGCGACCAGGCCGAGCGCCATGATGGTGCTGACGAGGCCATTGGAGAAGAACACGCCGAGCGATCCTTGCGATCCCAACAGCGATTGGCGGAAGGCTTCCTCCGCCTTGTCGCCGAGCACGATGGCGAGCACCAGCGGTGCCAGCGGGTAGTTGCACTTCTTCAGGAGGTAGCCCAGCACGCCGAACACAAGCATCAGCATCACGTCGAAGGTGCTGTTGTGCACCGAATAGGCGCCGATCGCGCAGAGCACCAGGATGAGCGGCGCGATGATGCCGAAGGGCACGCGGAGGATCGCGGCGAAGATCGGCACGCAGGTGAGCACGACGATGAGGCCGGCGAGATTGCCGAGATACATCGAGGCGATCAGGCCCCAGACGAATTCCTTCTGCTCGACGAACAGCATGGGGCCGGGCTGCAGGCCCCAGATCAACAATCCGCCGAGCAGGACGGCGGCGGTCGGGGAGCCCGGCACGCCGAGCGAGAGCATCGGCAGCAGCGCCGAGGTGCCCGCGGCATGGGCGGCCGTCTCGGGCGCGATCACGCCCTCGATCTCGCCCTTGCCGAAATTGTTGCCGCGTCGCGCCAGGCGCTTGGCGATGCCGTAGCTCATGAAGGAGGCCGGCGTTGCGCCGGCGGGCGTGACGCCCATCCAGCACCCGATCAGGCAGGAGCGCAGCGAGGTCAGCCAGTACGCGGGTAATTCCCGCCAGGTCTGAAGCACGACCCGAAGATTGATGGTGGCGTTGCCGCCTCGGAAAGCCAGTCCTTCCTCCATGGTCAGCAGGATCTCGCCGATACCGAACAGGCCGATCACGGCGATCAGGAAGTCGAATCCGTTGAGCAGTTCAGTGACGCCGAAGGTCAGCCGCAACTGGCCGGTGATCGAATCGAGGCCGACCGCCGCGAGCGCAAAGCCCATCATCATCGCCGCGATGGTCTTGAACGGCGGCTCCTTGCTGAGGCCAACGAAGCTGCAGAAGGCGAGGAAGTACACCGCGAACTTCTCCGCCGGACCGAATCGCCGCGCGAAACCCGCGACGAGGGGCGCGACCAGCGTGATCATGATGACGGCAAACAGCGCGCCCACGAAGGAGGAGGTGAAGGCGGCCGTGAGCGCCTCACCGGGTTTGCCCTGTTGCGCCATCGGATAACCGTCGAAGGTGGTCGCCACCGACCAGGGCTCGCCGGGTATGTTGAACAGGATCGAGGTGATGGCGCCGCCGAACAATGCGCCCCAATAGATACAGGACAGCATGATGATCGCCGACGTCGGCGGCATGCTGAAGGTCAGGGGAAGGAGGATCGCAACGCCATTGGCGCCGCCGAGCCCCGGCAGCACGCCGATGATGACTCCGAGCGTGATGCCGATGATCATCAGCATCATATTGTAGGGCTGCAGGGCGACCGCGAAGCCGTGAAACAGGTTGGCCAACTCTTCCATATCGATACGTCCTGCAGCAATAACGGGATGGCGGCGCAGCTCTTACAAACCAAGCCATTCCTCGAACGGGCCCTTGGGAAGCGGAACCAAGAACCAGCGCTCGAAAACGAGATAGGTCACGACCGGCATGCCGATCGCCACCGCGATGGTCGTCAGCCAGCGATAACCGCCGAGCCAGCGCATGAACCAGGCGATAAAGATCATCGAGGCGACGTAGAGGCCGATGAACGGCATCGAGCCGACATAGATCGCGGTGGGCACGACGACGCTCATGACCTGGCGAAGCTGTCCCCATTCTGCGAACAGCCGGCCGTCGTCGTGGCGCTGCGCGCTCCAGAGGTTGATGGCGCTTGCGCCGACGATGGCGGCGCCGACATAGAAGGGGAAGAAGCCGGCACGCGGGCCCTCCGCGCCCCAATTGATGCCGGCCTTCAGGCTGCCGAAGATCACGACCAGGCCGAAGACGCCGATCAACAGCGCCATGCCGATTTCCAGCGTCTTGTGTGCGGGGCCGGATTCGGATCCGGATCGTTCAGTCATGGGACCTCCAGGCGGACGCAATCTTGCGCGGTCGCGGCAGATGGGAGGACGATCCAGCGTCCTCAGCCGTCGATGTCGCGGGTCAGTTCCCCGATGCGAGGAAGCCGGCTTCCTTCATCAAGCCTTCGTGGCGCTTCTCCTCGGCCTCGACCCACTTCGCGTATTCGGCTCCGGTCAGGAATGTCGTGTTGAAGGCGCCGCTCTTCATGAAATCCTGCCATTCCGGCGTGGCGCGGACCTTCTTGAACAGCTCGACGTAGTATTCGATCTGATCCTTCGTGGCCTTGGGCGACATGAAGATGCCGCGCAGCATGAGATATTCCATCGCCAGGCCCTGCGACTTGCAGGTCGGAATATCCTTCCAGGCCTTGCCGTCGGCGATCGGCTCGTCATAGGCCATCGGCTGAGCGTCGAGACGCAGAGCGGACGGAGCTTGCCGCCGCGCCATTGCGCGACCGCCTCGATCGGATTGTTGACCGTCGAATCGACGTGATTGCCGACGAGCTGAACGGCGACTTCGCCGCCGCCCTTGTAGGGGATGTAGGTGAATTTTGCGTCGATTGCCTTCTCGATGCCGACGGTGATGATCTGGTCTTCCTGCTTGGAGCCGGTGCCGCCCATCTTGAATGAGCCGCTCGGGGCTTTCTTCACGGCGTCGAGGTAGTCCTTGACGGTGTTGTACGGTTTCTCGGCATTCACCCAGAGCACGAATTCGTCGAGCGCCAACATCGCCACCGGGGTCAAATCCTTCCAGTTGAACGGAATCCCCGTTGCCAGCGGCGTCGTGAACAGGTTCGACAGCGTGATGATGATCTTGTGCGGATTGCCCGACGACGTCTTCACATCGAGGAAGCCCTCGCCACCCGCGCCGCCGGCCTTGTTGATGACGACGAGCGGCTGCTTCATCAGATTGTGCTTGGTGACGATGCCCTGGATGGTGCGTGCCATCTGATCGGCGCCGCCGCCGGTGCCCGCCGGCACGATGAACTCGACCGGACGGACGGGCTCCCAGGCAGCACGGCTTGCGGTGCTGTTGGCGCACGACATCGCGATTGCCGCCAAAGCGACATTCAGAACGAATGGCCTCATCTTGTTTCTCTCCCTGTCGAATCCTCAACGCAGCCGATCTTTGTCGGCTTGCGTCAGCCCATCTCGATTCGGATGCCTGGGGTCACTCTTGCGGTCGATTTCCCATGGCAGTCCGGCAGAAACTCTATGAGTAGGGACAATGCGCGGCATCCGCTCCTTTCGGCTAAGGCTCCGCCAACGCTCGCGGCAGGTGTGCCCCTCGGCCGCCCCGCCCTGCGTTGCTGTTTCCCCTCTCAGGCCTTTGATCGCGCAATCGTTCGGGCGAATGGTATGCGAGATGCCAGCCGTCAAACAATCTGATCGGCGGGCCCCACCAGCGGACCAATCGTCGCAGTTGTGGTCGCGGGCCAGGGCAAGCCGCAAAACGAAAATGGCCCCGACATGCGAGGCCATTTGATCGAACGTAGGGTCTGCTAGGTCTGCCATCTCGCCGTTGGGCGGGCGGGCAAGGCCTTCTTACAGGCCGAAACGGGGCAGGTCGCCGTTGTGATTCGAGATCCTGGCGCTCGCCATCAGGAGGCTGTCGATCGCGGCCATCAGGCGGGCGAACAGCGAGGAGGAGGGGGCCAGGGCAACGGAAGCGGTCTTGGACATCGGAAATCCCTTTCTTGAGAACAGTCAGCCTTGCTGTCTCATTTCGAGGGCAATCTATGTATACCAGATACCAGTGTCTATGCTCTTGTTTGCATAGCAGTACGCAAGCTTTCGCATTGCAGCATAATGCTGGATTAACGAAGCCGTTTCGGAAATAAAATTGCTTATGCCCGGGCGGGGATGTCGTTCCAGTGGGCGAAGGTGCGAAAAGCTGGCTAAATCATCCCGGATCGCGCGGGATCTTGCAGCGATGGGACGCCAAGTTCCGGCCGCACTGCAACGGTGGGTCTTGGCACGGTCGTGCAAAGCCGTTAGTGGTCCGCCCCCTTATCCAATCATCCGTCAGAGTGGTTCATGTCGAGCGCCTCGCCCGCCGTCTCGATCGGCATCGATTTTGGAACCAGCAATACGGTCGTCGCGCTCGCGGCGGACGACCGCCGGGTCGAGGCCATCCGCTTCGACCATGGCGGACAGCGCCACAGCGTCTACGTGTCGGCGCTGTGCTTCTGGGAGGAAAGGCCGGGAGCCGGCGCCCAGGCCGAGGGCGGTCCATGGGCGATCGAGCAGTTTCTCGAAGGGCGCCACGTCTACCGCTTCCTCCAGTCGTTCAAGACGTTTGCGGCGAGCTCCAGCTTCAACACCACCCAGGTGTTCCGCCAGCGTTACAAGTTCGAGGATGTTTTGGCGGCGTTCCTGCGGACGCTGGCGCGCCACGGCGGCGACCGGTTCGGCTTCGAGGCCGCAAACATCACGGTCGGCCGCCCCGTCCGCTTTGCCGGCGGCAATCCCGACGAGGCGCTGGCGATGCAGCGCTATCGCGCCGCGTTCGAGCGCTTAGGTGCCGGCCACGCCCGCTACGTCTATGAGCCCGTGGGCGCGGCGTTTTCCTTCGCCCGCCGGCTGGAGCGGGATGCCACCGTGCTGGTTGCGGATTTTGGCGGCGGCACCAGCGACTTTTCCGTGATGCGTTTCTCGCGCAAAGGCGGCAGCCTTCGCGCCGAACCGCTGGGACACGCCGGCATCGGCATTGCCGGCGACACGCTCGACTATCGGATTGTCGACCACGTGGTCTCGCCGCGGCTCGGCAAAGGCTCCAGCTTCCGCTCGTTCGACAAGGTGCTGCCGGTCCCGAGCGGCCACTACACCAACCTCGCCCGCTGGCATCAGCTCGCGATGATGAAGAGCAACGGCGATTTGCGCGAGCTGCGCGAGCTTGCGCGCACCGCGCTGAAGCCGGCTCTGCTCGAGGATTTCATTACCATCGTCGATCTCGACCTCGGCTTTTCGCTGTACCGCGCGGTGTCCGACGCCAAGGTGGCGCTGTCGGCGCAGGACGAGGTGGACTTCCGCTTTGGAGGTGGCGGGGTCGACATCGGCGCGGCCATCACACGGAAAAATTTCGAATCTTGGATTGCCGACGATATCGCCCGGTTAGGGGCCACCGTCGACAAGGTGCTGGGCGAGGCGGGCATCACCGGGCGCGAGGTGGAGAAGGTGTTTTTGACCGGCGGCACGTCCTTCGTGCCGGCCGTCCGAAAGCTGTTCGCCGACCGTTTCGGTAACGAACGGCTGATGTCGGGCGACCAGTTCGAGTCGATCGCGTATGGTCTCGCGCTGATCGGACACAGCCCCGACCCGGACAGATGGACCGCCGGCGGCGGGCTTGAATCGAGGGCGGGCGCGTAACGATCGTTCGCAATGGATCGGATCTGCCTCGCACGCAGCCGCAGCTCAATTGGGCTCCGTAGATATCTGCAGACTCGATGTGAGTTGTTCTCTCGGAGAGTTCATTCGACGAGGCGGGGAAATCTGCGAATTTGGTCGAACAGATCACCCCGCTGCGTCAAACGCGGACCGGCTATTGGTTGATCTCCGGCTCGACGAGCCGTGCCAGGTTGCGCAGCGATTCCTGCCAGCCGAGATAACAGGCCTCCGGCGGGATGACGTCGGGGATGCCGGCCTGCGTGATGTCGACTTCGGTGCCGACCGAGACCTTCTTCAGGATCACGGTGACCTGGATCTCACCCGGCAGGTTAGGATCGTCGAACCTGTCGGTGTAGCGGAGGCGTTCGCCCGGGACGAGCTCGACATATTCGCCGCCAAACGAATGGCTGTTGCCCGTCGTGAAATTCCGGAACGACATCTTGAACGTGCCCCCGACCTTGGGCTCGAAATGATGCACGGTACAGGTGAAGCCGTTCGGTGGAAGCCATTTCGCCATCGCGTCGGCCTCCAGGAAGGCGCGATAGACTTTCTCCGGGCTGGTGGCCAAGACGCGGTGCAGACGGACAGTGCTGGGCATGATTGTTATCCTCAGTGAATTGATGGGCCCGAGTTTGGCGTCTATGGCCCATTCATGTCACGAGGACGACGGGGAGGCTGCCGATCCGACACGGCTTTGCAGATTTTTGTTGGGCGTCGGTGCCTGCGATGGTTCGCGCGCCGGCCCGGCCAATCAGGCTTGGCGTGTCTTGTCCGCTTTGGTCTTCGATGCCAGAACCGGAAGGACGTCCCCCATGCGCAAAGGCTGACCGTTGGGGAAGCCGGACATCCTCAGGCTCGAAAAATGCGTGGTCCCGTCGACCGGAGACACATAGGCGAACTTGACCTCGATCTTGTGCTTGATTTCGTAGCCCTGCCATTTCGGGTGTTCGCGCGTCAGGATTTCGGCCTGGTCACAGCGAAGCAGATCAGAGGTCGACGTCGTCTTGGAGAAAATGCCGCGCTCGACCTTCTCCAGGTAGCACTGATCGGTCACAGCGCTGACGCGCGCATCGACGCGTTGAAAATTCGCCTTCTTGTCGTACTGGTCGTAGGCAGCAAAACCGGCGATGCCAACGGCGATCAAACCGAATACCAACAGACGCATGCTCGTGCTCCCGTTTGTGGCAGGTTGAAGCGCCAGACATTAAGGGCAGTTGAATCCGGTCAAGACGGTCTTCAGGAACAGAGAACGCTTCTTTGCGACCAACGCAGCCAGTTGAATCAAATTGATGCGATGCGAGTTAGATGAACTCTCAAATGGCCCCACCCGCGATGAGGTTCGGTTCGGGCCTAGAACCGCCGCGCCGGAGGAACGCGGAGCGCGCCGGCCTGTTGTTCGCGATCAGGACGGGAGATAGATCAATGATAACGAAGCTCTTAGTGAGTACGATGATCGCCTCGATGATGGGAACCGCGGCACTGGCGCAACCGAGTCAGAGCCAGCAGGGCGCGCAGGCCGGAGTGGCCGGAACAAGCGATACCACCAAGAGCACCGCTAAATCGAAGGGTGGGATGACGACGGGCACGTCTTCCAGCACGACCGACAGCTCAGGCACCAGCACTCCAGGTGGCCAGTCCACAAAGAAGAGCGGCGCACGGAAGTGATTGAGTTGAAAGCCCTCGAAACCAGCGAGGGCTTCTTGGTTTCAGCGGTCTTCCTATAGTCTACGAGGGAGCGCGAACCGCAATTCGAAGGACTCGTTGGGGGAGTCCGATGGGCTGCGTGCGGCGTCCACGAGGCCAACGGGCCGACCGCCACTCACTTCGCGTGGCGTAGAAATCAAGCTGCGCGTGCCGCTGCAAAGGACCGGCGGCCCGCCCAAAACATGAATGCAGCCATCGCGCCGATGCCGACTAGGCTTGGAAGGCTGCCGGCAAGGCCCGAAGCAAGCGCGGCAAAGCCCCAGATCGCCGCGAAGAAGTAGCAGATCAGTCCGACAACGGCCTTGCCGGCGCGTCGTGCCCCGCTGTAGCTGGTCTTCGCGAGCGCAGAGGCCGTGCGGATGGTTCGGACGGCTCCGTCTTCGTGCCGCTGAGTCCATGCCGCGGCGGGTTTTCGGATCATCAGGCGGCCTGTTCGGCTTTCAGTGCCGCCAGCCGTTCGGCGACGGTTGCGCTCTTCCGCATGCCGTCGATTTCGGCCACGCGATTTATCGTGCTCGCATCAGTGCGCGTGAATTCAACACCGCCCGCTCCGGCCATGGCGCGATCGAAGGCCTTTTCGGCCGCGTCGACTTTCTTCTCCGCAGCACGGTTCGGCCGAGCCGGGCCATCGCCGCCGAGCGCGGCCTCCTGCCGTGACATCAGGAAGGCCTGAAGCGTATCCTCCATCTGACGCTTGCGCGCCTGAAGCGCGGTGAGGCTGTCTTCAAGTCGCTGCTCCAGCTCGCGGGCCTGTTGCTGCACGGCATCGAGTTGCTTGGCTTGTGCTTCGAAGTCGATCTGGCGGGACAACGCAGCTTCGGCGAGATCATCCCGTTGCTGGTTCAAGGCGAACTTGGCCTTGGCGGTCAGCTCGTCGGCCCGCTCGGCGAGCATCTTCTGCTGACGTGCCGCTTGCAACCGACGCGCCATCGCAGCTTCAAGCTCTGCTTTCACCTGATCGATTGCGCGATCGGCCTCGCGGATGGCCTCGCGCATGACGGCATCGCTGCCGGCCTGCTCCATACGGTCAACGGTGTCCTCGACAGTTGCCGAGAGCAGACGGGACACGCGCGCGAAAATCGATTCAGCCATGACGAACCCCTTTTATGAAATTGGCGCCGAGTAGGCACAGGATTGTTTTAAGGCACTGTTACGCCATTCGACAACTTTAGCTATTGTTTGCAACGAATCCGCAACCGCATTGCGGTACCGTTCCGGAAGGTACCCAAGGGAGAGCGGGTCATGCTGTTGACATTGCTTGTTGTCTGTCTCGCGACGCTGCTTTTGTTGATTGCCTTACCTTCCTACATCGCATACGCGACGCATAACCGCCTGGTCGCGCTCGATCAGCGCTGTGACACGGCGTTCGGCGATATCGACGTTCACCTGAAGCACCGTCACAACCTGATTCCTCCCCTGGTGGAGACGGTGCGCGCATTCGTTAAGCACGAAAGTGACATTCTGCTGGGCGTCACGCAGGCGCGCGCCGACGCGCTGCAAGCCGCGACCCCGGAGCTGCGGCTCAGCGCCGAGCGGGATCTGACACAAAACATCAACGCCCTGATCGGCATGGCGGAGCGCTATCCCGAGCTCAAGGCATCCACGCACTTCGCCGAGTTGCGCAGCGAACTCGTCGATGCGGAAAATCGCATCACCGCCTCGCGTCGCTTCTACAATCTGGCGGTCGAGGAATACGCGACGACGCTGCGTCAGTTTCCCGGCAGCTACATCGGCCGCCTGTTCAGGATGGGCGCACGAAAGCCGTACGACCTCGGCATCGAACGCGTCCTGATCGACGAGCCCCTAGCGGTCAAATTCTGATTGAAGAGAGTTTGCCATGCGGGTGAACGGGCTCTACGGCCACGTCCGTCGCAATGACACGCGCTCGCTCGCATTGTTCGCGGGTTTCGTCGTCGCGTTCCATCTGCTCGCGATACTGGCGCTCGTGGTGCCGCTGGCCATGCTCGACCCCGAGCACGCGCCGCTCTACGGCTGGACGGGCTACCTCGTGCGCTGGGTGCCGATCGTCACCGTTGCCGGCGGCCTGCTGTTCGCAGTGCAGATGGCCTGGCACGTTCGCACCGTGCGCGGCAGGACCAACTTCCGCTTCGTCGACGACAATGATGAGCCGCGGCTCTGCCGCATTGTCGAGCCACTGGTGATCGCGGCCGGCCTGCCGACGGCCTATGTCGGCGTCATCGACAGCCCTGCGCTCAATGCATTTGCCTGCGGGATCAGGCGAAAGGACGCCGTGCTGGTCTTCACGCGCGGGCTGATCGACGTCCTGGACGACGACGAACTGGCCGCCGTCGCCGCCCATGAGATCGTTCACGTGGTCAACGAAGACATCCGGTTGATCGCGGCGACCAACATCTGCCTCGATACGCTGAGCTTTCTCCAGCCGCGGCGCAACAAGAGGCAGGTCAACCGGATCTGGGAAGCCTGCTCGCTGCCGATCCTGGCGATCGCGTTGCCGATTATGGTGGTGCTCATCCTCGTCGTCTCGCTGCTTCGCCGCCTTGCGCTCGACGGCAGCCACCTGACGCGTCTGCTGATCGCATCGGCACGCGAGTTCATCGCCGATGCGGAATCCGTCCGCTTGACGCAGAATCCGTCCGCGCTCGTCTCGGCGTTGCAGCGTATTGACGGGCGCAGCGCCATTCCCGGACTCGCGGCCGGGCAGGACGCCATGATGATCGATGGCGCGCACCAGGGGGCTTTCGCGACCCATCCCACGATCGCCGAGCGCGTGGCGGCGATCGTTTCGGTCACGGGATCGATGGCGCTGATCGCGCCTGCACGGCGGGACACGCGGCCGCCCGAGCTCCGGTCCGGAGCCGGGTTTGGTCGCCGTCCGTCGGCTACCCGCGCGGCGAGGTCTTGGCTTGCGCCAGCCTCTTTCGATTCCGACTTCAACAGGCTCGGCCTGACGTGGGAAATGACGGCGGGCGCAATCGCCGCGATCGCCGTGTTTCTGTGGATCCACCGCTCGGACCTCACCGGGCCTGCGGCGCTCGCCCGGGCTCTCGACCCTGCGCCGATGCGGACGTTCTTCGCGATGGGCGGCGAGGGAATGCGCTGCCAGATGCAGGGGATCGGCAAGCTCGTCGGACTGGCGAACGCGCCGGTCGGCTGCGACGAAGCGTCGATCGACAAGATGCTCGGGGCGCATCGCGGCGAGTCCAATCTCGTCGGGATCATGGCGGCGGGGCCGGCGATGACCCGCCAGGAGACGGCCGGGCCCGCCAGCCAGTGGAACGGAACGTTCGGCAATATCGCCACGGCGGAAGCTCAGCTGGCCGAAGTCCGGCGCGCTGGCTGTTTCCAGACCGAGCGCTATTCGGTCGGCGACCGCGGGCTTCACAAGGTCACCGAAGTGCCGCGGGACGCCAATTCGATCTCATTGCCCAGATATCTGGCCTTGAACGCCAGTGCTGCGCGGTACGTCGGCGAAGCGCCGCCCGCCGGCCGCGACGAGGCGATCCTCAAATATTTCAGATCCCGCAAGACGCTCAGCGGGGTCATTCATCGCTTCTTCGGCGATCCCGGTCTCGATGTTGCAACAAGGTCGTATGCGACCGCAGAGCATCAGGCCGCCATCGCTGCGTTACGCGAGCGCGTTGCGGCGGCCGATTTCGCGCCGGCGCTGACGCCGCTGGAGCGGGCCGAGATCGAGGCCCTTGCCAGGGCGCCGTTGGATTTTGTTTCGTGCACGGCGCGCCGAGGCCGCGTGGGCAAGGACGCTTAGGGCGAAAGTCCGATTGGTTAGCTTCGGATCATCACCGACGATTCATCGGTTCGCCCCGCGGCAGGGCCGTCGAGAACCAAAGGGACCGGCGCGCGGGCCCCGGCGCCGGAAGCGAGTCCGGCACTGACGAAGCGAAGCCACCATTCCGCTGTCGTTCTCCCGTCATCTCATGACGGACTAGGGCGCGGACTCATAACGCGCGGCCAGCCATAGGCGGATAGGTGCGAGTTGGACGAAGGCAAGGTAGTTTCCTGCAACCCTGTCGTAGCGCGTCGCCACCCGACGGCACTGCTTGATCCTGTTGAAGAACCGTTCGACGAGGTTGCGAGCGCGATAGAGGTACGGGCTAAAGCAGATCAGATCGCTGCGATTGCTTTTCGGCAGGATGTTGGCCCACGCGCCCTTCTTCACGGCAAGCTCCCTAATCCAGTCGGCGTCATAGCCACGGTCGGCAAGCAGCATTGATCCGGATTTGAGACGAGACAGCAGTTTTCCGGCAAGTCAACGTCGTGCGCCTAGCCGGGACTCAACGCAGGCCGTATCGGTAGACGATTGCTATCGACCACCGCGTGGATTTTGCTTGTAAGACCGCCGCGTGACCTTCCCATCGATTGGCGATGGTTCCTTGTCATACAGGCCCCATGTTGATGGACGCGAACAATGGATGTATCGATCATCTGCACGGCAGCATCATGGGCACCAGCCGGTACGCTCATGAGCTTGGCCCACACGCCCGCCCGTCGCCAGCCAACGAACCGATTGTAGCAGGTCGTGTACGGACCGAAGCTTTCCGGCAGGTCGCGCCACGGTGCCCCGGATCGCAAGATCCAGAAGATGCCATTGAGGACACGACGGTCATTCACTCGTGGCACGCCGCGCGACTTATTCGGCAGCATCGGCTTAATCGCAAACCACTCATAGTCCGTGAGTTCGTAGCGCATGATTCGACCCCTTCCGATGGATGGCTTGAATCATGGCTCGGCTGGCAGGCTCAACTGGTCGCTATGCACCCGAAAGCGGACCTATTATGCTCACCTTGAGTTTTGTCGTTCATGACCCAAAGCGGACTTCGCCTCCGACAATCGATACAATTTGAGCACCATCTCTTATCAGAGCGAAAGAATGCCTACCTACACCCGTGGGTAATCGCGGCAATGCGAGGGCACGATGCCAGACGATAACAAAAAGCCTCAACCATGCACTTGCGCCTTCGAAGAGCAACTGCACTGCCTCAGGTTTCAGTCTGGCGAGTGCAACCAGAAGGCTATCCCCGGAACCTTTAGCCATCCTAAGTCCAGATTTGGGCGTATCTCGCGACCAGCACCGATCCCAAAGAAGACCGACGCTCGCAGCGGGCGCGCTGAAGAGTAGGTAGTGTCATACACTTCGCTGGCGTCGGCACCCAGCCGGGTCTGATATTGGCCCGTTGCCGACCTGCTCCATTGCTGCCAACGGTCAGCCTTTGACCCGAAGCAGACTTGCGCTAGCTTTTCAGAGGGGCCCTCTCACCTTCATCAAAACGAACATGTGAGAACCGGCGGCGATCAACGAGAAAATTACTATTCCCAATTCAGCACCGTGCACATGCTGCGGCGCATATGTTGAAGCCGCCCAAATGAAGAGACGGACGGCGGCCATGAAGGCAATCATCCCCCACATTGCGAGCCATTTTGGGGCGTACCAAGTCGGCTCGCCGTTGCGACCCCATTGCATGGCAACACGCTCGCTTGCGATGCGCGGGCCACGATACAGGTTCAACCCGACGACCAACGCGATAGCGAAGCCAAAGACGTAGTCTGCTGACATCATGCTTTCCGCCTTCTCAAAATCGGCCGAGACTACCCAGAGATGGAGAAGCAATCCATTCTTGTTTAGATGGAGCCGCTCGCGTCTGTTACCTATGGTTGCTGGTAGATTGATTGGACGCTACGACCGCTTCTGGCCCTTCTCGGAAGTCCGACAACGTCCGCTTTCGCGCCGCTGTTGGAGGACAGCGGACATCACCCGCGCCTACTCTTAGCAGCAGATTTTATGAGTACGCACCCTAGGGCTTCCTTTGCGCACGCTTTGGGCTGTCACCGTCGTTCTCGTTTGTCTCGGTTCGCCAGCGCAGGCCGCGGGAGAGGCAGACGTGGTGAAGTTCTTCGGTGAACAGCTTGCCGGCCGCGCGGTGGGCGCTCGATAGCGGTCCATCCATTGACACTCTCGGCCAATAGAGCCTGCTAGCGTCAGATCGACGCTTGCGAATGGCGTAGCTCACTTCGCCGCGGACATTCGTGCGGGCGTCAATCTTCAAAGCCGGAAACGTCCGCCGATCTCATGGGCGCATTAAATTCCGCCAAGCCTTGCAATTGACGATGATGAGGTATATGTTGAGGCTGTTCGTTCAGCCGCTGTGCCTTGTTGAATGCGCCTGCGGGCTCCTTTTCCAGAGACATCGACGAAATGAATTTTTTCTGCGTGACGTTCACGCGGAATGTGCGCGTGTGCGCTTTGGAGAAGAACATGACGACAGGTACTGTGAAGTGGTTCAACGGCCAAAAGGGCTTTGGATTCATTCAGCCTAACGACGGCGGGAATGATGTGTTCGTTCACATCAGCGCGGTCGAGCGGGCTGGTCTTGCGGGTCTCGCTGAGGGCCAGAAGGTCAACTTCGAGCTCAAGACCGACAAGATGCGGGGCAAGGTCAGCGCAGAGAATCTCTCGCTGGCATAAAGGCCCTGGCGCCGTTTCACGGATGTACTGAAACGGCCACGCTACCCGCTCGATCCCCCGATTGAGCGGGTTTTGTCCGTTGTCGAGCAGGTGAACAATGAGCGCCAAGAGATCGGCTGAACCGTCGCCTGAAGCCGTCGCACGCTCCAATCGCCAGCGTTTGGCCGCTGAAGAAGGCGCGCGCGCCATGGCGGACGCCGAAAAGCAGGCCGTGGACGTTCGCAAGAACATGGCGCGGCTTCGAGAGCTGCGCGAAGCCAAGGAAGTCGCCGACGCAACCCTTCAAGCATCGTTGCCGGCGCCTGTAACGGCCAAGCGCAACAAGAAGCTGCGGCGATAGTCGTCTCCATACTGCCGACGACATCCGGAGGGCCGGTCACATGCAAAGGATGCGGGTCGTGCCTAGAATTAAATCGGACGGCGGTGGCACCATCACTTTCTTTCTCGCGCTCGGCGCGGGCCGGCAGATGTGCCGACTGGCCACCACGTTTCAGACGCAGAAGCAGGCCTTCAGCTATCTTCAGAAATACCGGACGGAATTCGAGCGCATCGCGCGAACGCGGCTCGCTTCGGGGGAGCTCGAGGACGGGGTCGTCGTGCTCTCGATGCTCTAAAGTGCGATGAGATCGGGATGAAACGCCATCGCGCCTAGGTCATTGTTTGACCGTGATCTTTTCGGAAAACCGGTTCACACTTGCGCTAACGCGGCGCTTCGGGTCCGGATCTTGCTCTAGGCCGGCGTCGGGCGCCCATTTCGATGCAGCTCGTCCAGTGCGATCCGGAACTGGTCCACAACGCTGCTATTCGGAGTGGCTCTTGGGCTTGGCCTCGCGGGCCAATCGCTCCGCTTTCAATCGCTCGCGATTCTCGTTGAAGGATTGCTGGTCCTTCGCATAGTCATTCATCGGCTTTTGGGTTTTGACAGGCTTGAACGCCTTGTTGGCTTCGCGCTTGGCGCGATCAGAGGATTGATCTTTCAACATTTCGACCTCGATTTGATCAACGAGCGTGGTCCGGACGATAGCTGAATGCCACGCCTCCGGCGCCCACGCTGACAAGGATAGACACCCTCCGGACGAGAAAGGCGGCCAAGTCTTCAGCGTTGAACAGATCTCTTGCGAGGCGCTCAGTCACTCGCCGTGAAGGAGGTGCGCCCGCACTTCTGAGAGCGCACCGGTCAGGATCATAACCGTGGGTCACCGTATGGGTTCCTCGATGACCAATCTGAATTCAACGTTGGTTTGGCCGAACATTCCGCGGATTCAAAGCCAAGACGCTGCAACTGCTCGGCGAAGTCGTTCGGACACTCGCAGTGTCGTTCAGACGAGGGCGAAGGGCGGGTGAAGGGTGCAAGCCCCGAGCCTGATTCCGTAGCTTTGGACCATGGCATAATACTCCTGTTTTGCCCGACGGGTCAAAGAATGTTTCGAAAAATCAGCAATCCCTTTTCGACCAAGGAGTTAGCTACTGTGCATGGGGTTGTTTTTCGACTTTTTGCGTTGATGCCCCGTGATGGCAGGCATTCTCATGCAAAAAGGGCCGCCTCGACGGGCGGCCCTTTGTCTCGCGGCGAACTGCTTTCCGCTTACTCCGCGGCCTGCTTCTGCGGCGGATCGAGTGCGCCGGACTTGTGGATATCGGCGACCTGGTGGTCGCTGAAGCCGAGCACCGAGCGCAGGATCTCGTCGGTGTGCTCGCCGAGCAAGGGCGAGCGGGTCACGTCCGCCGGGCTATCCGACAGCTTGATCGGGTTGCCGACCGAGATGTATTTGCCGCGGGTGGGGTGATCGACCTCGACCACGGTGCCGGTCGCGCGCAGCGACTGGTCCTCGGCGATCTCCTTCATCGACAGGATCGGGCCGCAGGGGATGTCGTCCTTGTTGAGGATTTCCATCGCCTCGAACTTGGTCTTGGTCATCGTCCACTGCTCGATGCGGGCGAAGATCTCGTTGAGGCGCGGCAGGCGGGCCGCCGGCTTGGCGTAGTTCGGATCGGTCTTCCAGGTCGGCTCGCCGATCACGTCGCAGATCTTCTCCCAGACCGGGGCTTGCGTGATGAAGTAGATGTAGGCGTTGGGATCGGTCTCCCAGCCCTTGCACTTCAGGATGCGGCCGGGCTGGCCGCCGCCGGAATCGTTGCCGGCGCGCGGCACGGCATCGCCGAACGGAATGCCTTCGCCGAACTGGCTGTATTCCTTGAGCGGGCCGTGGGCGAGGCGCTGCTGATCGCGCAGCTTGACGCGGCAGAGGTTGAGCACGCCGTCCTGCATCGCTGCCGTGACGCGCTGGCCCTTGCCGGTGTGGGTGCGCTGATAGAGCGCGGTGACGATGCCGAGCGCCAGATGCAGGCCGGTGCCGGAATCGCCGATCTGTGCGCCGGTGACGAGCGGCAGGCCGTCGCGGAAGCCGGTGGTGGAGGCGGCGCCGCCGGTGCACTGCGCGACGTTCTCATAGACCTTGCAGTCTTCGTATGGGCCAGGGCCAAAGCCCTTGATCGAGGCGACGATCATCTTGGGATTGATCTGCTGGATCTTCTCCCAGGGGAAGCCCATGCGATCGAGCACGCCGGGGCCGAAGTTTTCCACCAGCACGTCGCACTTCTTGATCAGCTCGGTCAGGACCTCTTTGCCCTTGGGGTTCTTGGTGTCGAGCGTGATCGAGCGCTTGTTGTGGTTGAGCATGGTGAAATACAGGCTGTCCACGTTCGGGATGTCCTGCAGCTGGCCGCGGGTGATATCACCCACGCCCGGACGCTCCACCTTGATCACGTCGGCGCCGAACCAGGCGAGCAGCTGCGTGCAGGTCGGTCCGGACTGGACGTGGGTGAAGTCGAGAATGCGAACGCCCTCGAGCGCTTTGGTCATCGTGTTGCTCCTGTTACCACTCTGTTTCCGTCATGCCCGCGAAGGCGGGCATCCAGTATTCGCTATCGTTTCGGTTGGGCTCAGTGCTCGCCACAATGGATGGTCCGGCGAATACTGGATTCCCCGCCTGCGCGGGGAATGACCCGCAGTTACTTCTTCTTCTGCAGAACGCTCTGCGGATTGAGGTTGCCGATGCGGCCGCTCTCCGAGCCCGCGGCCGGATCGATCACCGCGTTGATGAGCGTCGGCTTGCCGGACTCCATCGCCTCATTGACCGCGCGCTTGAGCTCGTCGGGCGAGGTGGCATTCACGCCGACGCCGCCGAAAGCTTCCATCATCTTGTCGTAGCGCGCGCCCTTGACGAACACCGTCGTCGCGGGATCGGAGTTGGCGCCGTTGACGTCGGTGCCGCGATAGATGCCGTCATTGTTGAAGATGACGACGCAGATCGGAAGGTTGTAGCGGCAGATGGTCTCGACCTCCATGCCGGAGAAGCCGAACGCGCTGTCGCCTTCCACTGCGAGTACGGGATGACCGGTCTCGAGTGCGGCCGCGATCGCCTGGCCCATGCCGATGCCCATCACGCCCCAGGTGCCGACGTCGAGACGCTTGCGCGGGCGATACATGTCGATGACGCCGCGCGCGAGGTCGAGCGTGTTGGCGCCTTCGTTGACGAGGATCGCCTCGGGGTGCTCCTTGATCACGTTCTTCAACACGCCGAGTGCGCCGTGATAATCCATCGGCGACTTGTTGTTCATGAGCTTCGGCGCCATCTTGGCGACGTTCTCCTCGCGCTTGGACGTGATCGCCTTGGTCCATTCGGCGGGCGGAGCGGTCCAGCTTGAGCCCATCGCCTGGTTGAAGGCGGAGACGACCGAGCCGATGTCGCCGACCACGGGCGCGACGATCTCGACGTTGGAGTCCATCTCCTTCGGCTCGATGTCGACCTGGATGAACTTCTTCGGCGCTTCGCCCCAGCTCTTGCCCTTGCCGTGCGACAGCAGCCAGTTCAGCCGCGCGCCGATCAGCATGACGACGTCGGACTCTTTCAGCACCGTCGAACGGGCGGCGCCGGCGCATTGCGGATGCGTGTCGGGGAGGAGGCCCTTGGCCATGCTCATCGGCAGGAACGGCACGCCGCTCTTCTCGACGAAGCTCTTGATCTCCTCATCGGCCTGCGCGTAGGCCGCGCCCTTGCCGAGGATGATGAGCGGGCGCTTGGCGCTCTTGAGCACATCGAGCGCGCGCTTCACCGAAGCGGGCGAGGGGATCTGTGCGGGTGCAGCGTCAATCACCTTGACCAGCGACTTCTGGCCGGCATCGGCGTTCATCACCTGGCCGAACAGCTTTGCCGGCAGATCGAGATAGACACCGCCGGGACGGCCGGAGACTGCGGCGCGGATGGCGCGGGCAAAGCCGATGCCGATGTCCTGGGCGTGCAGCACGCGATAGGCTGCCTTGCACAGCGGCTTTGCGATCGCGAGCTGGTCCATTTCCTCGTAGTCGCCCTGCTGGAGGTCGACGATCTCGCGCTCGGAGGAGCCCGAGATCAGGATCATCGGATAGCAATTGGTGGTGGCATGCGCGAGCGCGGTGAGACCGTTGAGGAAGCCGGGCGCGGAGACCGTGAGGCACACGCCGGGCTTCTTGGTGAGGTAGCCGGCGATGCCTGCGGCGTAGCCGGCGTTCTGCTCGTGACGGAAGGAGATCACGCGAATACCGGCGGCCTGCGCCATGCGGCCCAAATCCGTGATCGGGATACCCGGCACATTATAGATGGTGTTGATGCCGTTCAGCTTGAGCGCGTCGATAACGAGATGGAAGCCATCCGTCAGTTCCTGCTCGGTGCCCGGTGCTTCGGACTTGGTCGCGGTATTCAGCATGGGCCTTGTCTCCCTGGTCTCTCGTAGTGGGGCGAGTGCTTCGCCCTTCTGGTGAACGTTTGCTAGGTAAAGAGCTACGTGAATAGTTCCTGGCCGTGCGCTTCGACGTACGCGGCAAGGCCAAGGGTGTGATCGCGGGCGCGCTTCTCGGCGAGCTCGGTGTCGCGCGCTTCCAGCGCTTCGATGATGCCGAGGTGCTCGGGCAGTGACGTCGCGGTGCGGTCCTTGCGTCCGATGGTCAGCTGGCGATAGCCGCGCACGTGCAGCAACAGGTCGTTGGTGAGATCGACCAGCACGGGGGATTCCGACAGCGAGATCAGCGCCTGGTGGAAGGCGATGTTGGCGCGCGAATATTCCTCGACATGATCCTCGGGCAGGCGGTCCTTGCCAAAGTCCTTGAAGAAGTCGCGCAGCGCGGTGATGTCCTTCTTGCGCGCGGTGGTGGTGATGAGGCGGGCGGCCATGCTTTCCAGCGCTGCCCAGGCGCGGATCATGTCGACGATCTCGGTCTTGGTCCTGCGCACCACCATGATGCCGCGGCGCGGCACCGTCTTCACGAATCCGTCCTGCTCGAGCATGGCGATGGCTTCGCGGATCGGCGTGCGGCTGACGCCCAGCCGTTCGGACAGCGCGCGCTCGTCGAGCATCACCGGCTCGGGCGTCGAGTAGATGTCCATCTTGAGGATGGCTTCCTTCAAGGCGTCATACGCCTTGTTCTTGAAGCTGCTCTCCGGGGCAATGCGAACGATTGCGATGTCTGCCTCGGCCATATTCGGCAACGCCTTGGTTGGTTTCCGTAGTGACACGACGAATCTCCTCCAGTGGGAGTCGTCTTTTACAGGAATATTAACGGGAAAGTTTTTGGCATACCACATGCCAGAATGTCAAGCTGGCGATTTTTTGCGGCGTTCTAAGGGGTGCACTGGCTTGACAAGTTGGCTTCTGGCATACCAAATGCCATCGCCAGCCATTTTTGATCCAAGCCGGCGGAGTAGTCTTGGGCTTATGCCACTCCGTTCCGCCCTGGAACAGAGCGCGGCGAATGGCACGCATCACCGGCAGCCGCTAACCACGCGCGCGCTTTGCAAAGAACGAACTAAGGTCAAGGGAGAAGCCACATGTCCAATTCCAAAGATGCCGTCCGCAAGGTGCTTGACCAGGTCAAGGCGGACAACCGCACCAGCCTGACGGCGCCGGAAGGCAAGCTGGTCTGTGACGCCTACGGCATTCCGGTGCCGAAGGAGGGCGTGGCCAAGTCGGCGGGCGAAGCCGGCAAGATGGCGTCCGCGATGGGCTTCCCCGTCGTGATGAAGATCGTCTCGCCGGACATTCTCCACAAGACCGAAGCCGGCGGCGTCATCGTTGGCCTCAAGACGGCCGAGGAGGCCGAAAAGGCCTACGAGACCATTCTTTCCAACGCCAAGAAATACAAGTCCGATGCCAAGATCGAGGGCATTCAGGTGCAGCAGATGCTGGCCGGCGGCACCGAAGTCATCGTCGGCTCGATCACCGACGGCTCGTTCGGCAAGCTGGTCGCCTTCGGCCTCGGTGGCGTGCTGGTCGAAGTCTTGAAGGACATCACCTTCCGCCTCGCACCTGCGACCAAGGAAGACGCGCTCTCGATGCTCGATGGCATCCAGGCGCATGAGATCCTAAAGGGCGTGCGCGGCGGCGAGGCGGTGAACCGCACGGCGCTCGCCGACGTCATCGTCAAGGTCTCGCAGCTCGTCACCGACTTCCCTGAGATCGTCGAACTCGACCTCAACCCGGTGTTCGCGACGGCGAAGGGCGCAACCGCCGCCGACGTTCGTATCGTCGTCGACTTCGCCTACGTTCCCAAGCCGAAGCCGCGCCCGACCGAAGAGATCGTCGCGGCGATGAACCGCATCATGCAGCCGAAAGCGGTCGCGGTGGTCGGCGCCTCCGCCGAAGACGGCAAGATCGGCAACTCCGTGATGAAGAATCTGATCAACGGCGGCTACAAGGGTGAGATCTATCCGATCCATCCCAAGGCCGCCGAGATCCTTGGCTACAAAGCCTATAAGAGCGTCAAGGACGTGCCCGGCGTGATCGACGTCGCGGTGTTCGCGATCCCCGCGAAGTTCGTGGCGGCGGCGCTGATCGAATGCGGAGAGAAGAAAATCCCGGGCGCGGTGCTGATTCCGTCGGGCTTTGCGGAGGCCGGCGCGCCCGAGCTCCAGGCCGAGATCGTCGAGGTCGGCAAGAAGTACGACATTCGCCTGATGGGGCCGAACATCTACGGCTTCTACTATACCCCGGCCAACCTCTGCGCGACCTTCTGCACGGCTTATGACGTCAAGGGTCACGCGGCGCTGTCGTCGCAGTCGGGCGGGATCGGCATGGCCATCATCGGCTTCTCTCGCTCGGCCAAGATGGGCGTGTCGGCGATCGTCGGCCTCGGCAACAAGTCGGACATCGACGAGGACGATCTGCTCGCCTTCTTCGAGCAGGATCCGAACACCAATTTGATCGCGCAGCACTGCGAAGACCTCAAGGACGGCCGCGCATTCGCGGAAGCCGCAAAACGCGTCTCCAAGAAGAAGCCGGTCGTCGTGCTCAAGGCCGGCCGTACCTCGGCAGGCGCGAAGGCGGCGTCCTCGCACACCGGCGCGCTCGCCGGTAACGACCGGATCTACGAAGACGTGTTCAAGCAGTCCGGCGTGATCCGCGCGCGGTCCCTGCGCCAGTTGCTCGAATTCGCCCGCGGCGTTCCGGTGCTGCCGACGCCCAAGGGTGAGAACGTACTGATCATCACCGGTGCCGGCGGCTCGGGCGTGCTGCTGTCGGACTCCTGCGTCGACAACGGCCTGTCGCTGATGTCGATGCCGCCGGACCTCGATGCGGCGTTCCGCAAGTTCATCCCGCCGTTCGGCGCGGCCGGAAACCCTGTGGATATCACCGGCGGCGAGCCGCCGATCACCTACGTCAACACCGTCAAGCTCGGCCTGTCGGATGAGCGCATCCATGCGCTGATCCTCGGCTACTGGCACACCATCGTCACCCCGCCGATGGTGTTCGCCCGCAACATGGTCGAGGTGAAGAAGGAGATGGAGGCCAAGGGTTTCGTGAAGCCGATGGTCGCCTCGCTCGCCGGCGACGTCGAGGTCGAGGAAGCCGCCGAATATCTCTACCAGAACGGCATCCCGGCCTATGCCTATTCGACCGAGCTGCCGGTCGAGGTGCTGGGCGCCAAGTACAAATGGGCGCGCGGGGCAGGGCTGCTCTGAGCGTTATCTGTCATCCCGGGGCGACGCGACGGGACCGCGCAAGCGCGGCCCGGAGGGTCCCCGGGATCTCGAGATTCCGGGTCTGGTACGCCAGGCTCGCGCTGCGCGCAGTCCCGGCGCACCATCCCGGAATGACGGACGCATAAGCGGCAGGTCGCGATGAGCAAGAACGTGATCCGGCGCAAATCGCTCGAGCCAAGGTCGACCGCAGAGGCCGACCACGAGGTGCGCGACGGCGGCGTGCAGTCCGTCGACCGCGCGCTATCGATCCTTGAAACGCTCGCCGAGGACGATGAAGGCTATCGCCTCAGCGATCTCGCCGTCCGCACCGGCCTGTCGGCCTCCACCGTGCACCGCCTGCTGGCGACGCTGGAAAGCCGACGCTTCGTGCAGTTCGACCGCGCCGAATCCAAATGGCATGTCGGCGTGCGCAGCTTCACAGTCGGCGCGAGCTTCGCGCGGCGGCGCAATTTCTCCACGCAGGCGATCCCTTACTTGCGCAAGCTGCGCGATCTTACCCGCGAGACCGCCAATCTCGCCGTCGTCGACGACGAGTTCATCATCGTCCTAACCCGCATGGAGAGCCGCGAGATCATGCGATCGCTGACCCAGGTCGGCGGCCGTGTCCCCATGGTGACTTCCGGTGTCGGCAAGGCGGTGCTCGCGACCTATTCCGACGAGGACGTCGGCGCCGTCATTCGCCACCACGGCATGCCCCGCCTGACCGAGAAGTCGATCGTGCGGCCGAGCGACCTGTTCAAAGAGCTCGAAAAGATCCGCAAGCAGGGCTACGCGCTCGACGATGAAGAGGCCTGCATGGGTCTGCGCTGTGTCGCCGCGGTCGTCTACAATGACTGCGCCGAGCCGCTCGCGGCGATTTCGGTCTCCGGCATGACGAGCCGGCTGACCGACCAGAGGTTGCCGGAAATCGGACAAATCGTGCGAGATGTCGCCGCCGAACTGACGGCAGCGCTCGGCGGGGTCATCCCGACGCCCCTCTAACCAGAACCACCGGGGTGATGTCACTGGACAGCATCGGCCGTTTTGGCTGATATGCGACCAAACGACACAATGCGGCAAACGTCCGCATGAGCCTGGAGATGCCCCCATGTTTCAATTTCCCGCGCGCGTTATCGGCGCAGCCGTCGCGTTGACCCTCGCGGCAGCCAATCCGGCTTTTGCCCAGCAGCTCGAGCTCAAGCTGATGGCGCCGGCGGCGCCGGGCGGCGGCTGGGACCAGACTGCGCGCTCGATGCAGCAGGCGCTGGTGGCCTCCGGCGTCGCGCGCAGCGTGCAGGTCACCAACGTTCCCGGCGCCGGCGGTAGCGTCGGCATCGCCCAGTTCGTCAACGGGGCCAAGGGCGACGGCAACCAGATGATGGTCAACGGCTTCGTCATGGTGGGCGCCCTCGCCATGAACAAGTCGCCCGTCACGCTCGAGCAGGTGACGCCGATCGCGCGCCTCACCGAGGAAATCCAGGTGATCGTGGTGCCCGCCAATTCGCCGATCAAGAATGCGCAGGATCTCGCCGCCGCGGTGAAGGCCGATATCGCCAAGGTGACCTTCGCCGGCGGCTCGGCCGGCGGCGTCGACCACGTGATGGCGGCGCTGTTCGCCGGCGCCGTCGGGGCCGACGCGAAGAAGATCAACTACATCCCGTTCTCCGGCGGCGGCGAGTCGCTGGCGGCGATTCTCGGCGGCAAGGTCAATGCGGGCATTTCGGGGCTGAGTGAATATGAAGGGCAGATCAAGTCCGGCAAGCTGCGTGCGATCGGCGTAACCTCGGAGAAGCGCATCGCCGGCAGCGACATCCCGACTTTCAAGGAGCAGGGCATCGATCTCGTGATCGCCAACTGGCGCTCGGTGGTCGCACCTCCCGGCATCACGCCGGAGCAGCGCAAGATTTTGAGCGATGCGGTCGAGAAGATGGTGAAATCGGACGCCTGGAAGGAGATCCTCAAGCAGAAGGGCTGGGAGGATGCCTATCTCGGTGGCGACGCATTCGCCGACTTCCTGAAAAAGGAGACGACACGCGTCACCGACGTGCTGAAATCGGTCGGCCTGGTCAAGTCATGACCTCAGTCGATCCGGCCCACTCGCGGCGGCACGTCGATCGTGCCGGTCTGGTCATCGCCGCACTGCTCGCAGCTCTCGCCGCGGTGCTGGTCTGGGACGCACGCGGCCTGCCGTCCACCGGGATGTACGGGATGGGGCCCGAAGCGATGCCCGTCGTGGTCGCCTCCGGGCTTACGCTGCTGGCGATCGGCAATTTCATCGACGCGCTACGTGGCAATCTGCCGGCGCGCGAGAGTGCCGATCCCGTCCCCGTGGTTCTGATCCTCGTCGGCCTTGCGCTGCTGATCGCCATCATCGGCTTCGGTGGCGGGTTCATCCTGTCGACCTCGGCACTGTTCGTCACGACCTCAGCCGCGTTCGGACGCCGTGCCATCCTTGCCGATTCCATCATCGCCCTCGTGATGTCGACGCTCATCTATCTCGCATTTGATCGGCTGCTGACGCTGAGCCTTCCGGCTGGCCCTCTGGAGCGACTGCTGTGATCGACACTTTTGCCGCGCTCGCTCATGGCATGGCAGTCGCCATCCAGCCGATGAATCTGCTCTATGCGCTGATTGGCGTGTTCCTCGGCACCGCCGTTGGCGTGCTGCCCGGCATCGGGCCGGCGCTCACGGTCGCACTGCTCTTGCCGGTCACCTACAAGCTCGATCCAGGCGGCTCGCTGATCATGTTCGCCGGCATTTATTACGGCGGCATGTATGGCGGCTCGACCACCGCGATCCTCATCAACACGCCCGGCGAGAGCGCCTCGATGGCGACCGCGCTCGAAGGCAACAAGATGGCCAAGGCCGGCCGCGGCGGGCCGGCGCTTGCGACCTCCGCAATCGGCTCCTTCGTCGCCGGCACCATCGCCACTATCGGTCTGGCGTTCCTCGCGCCGTGGCTGGTCGATTTCGCCGTGCGCTTTGGCCCGGAGGATTATTTCGCGCTGATGTGCGTCGCCTTTGTCACGGTGTCGGCTACTTTCGGCGATTCCCCGATCCGCGGCCTGACCAGCCTGTTCATCGGCCTGACGCTCGGTCTTATCGGCATCGACAAGCTGACCGGCCAGGCGCGGCTTGCGTTCGGCATCCCCGAGCTGCTCGATGGCGTCGAGGTGACGACGCTTGCGGTTGGTCTGTTCGCGGTGGGCGAGGCGCTCTACGTCGCATCGCGCCGCCACCACACCGAGGAGAAGCTCGAGCCGGTGCGTGGCTCGCTGTGGATGACGAAGGAGGACTGGAAGCGCTCGTGGAAGCCGTGGCTCCGCGGCACCATGTTCGGCTTCCCGATCGGCGCGTTGCCTGCGGGCGGTGCGGAGATTCCGACCTTCCTGTCCTACTCGACCGAGAAGCGGCTGACAAAACATCCGGAAGAGTTCGGCAAGGGCGCGATCGAAGGCGTTGCGGGACCGGAGGCCGCCAACAATGCCTCCGCCGCGGGCACGCTGGTGCCGCTGCTCACGCTCGGGCTGCCGACCTCGGCGACGGCCGCGATGATGCTCGCAGGTTTCCAGCAATACGGTCTCAACCCGGGACCGTTGCTGTTCGCCGAACGGCCCGACCTGGTGTGGGGCCTCATCGCCAGCCTCTTCATCGCCAATGCGATGCTGCTGGTGCTCAATCTGCCGCTGGTCGGCCTGTGGGTGCGGCTGCTCGCGATCCCGCAGCCCTGGCTCTATGCCGGCATCCTCGTGTTCGCAACCATGGGCACCATCGCCGCAAAGCCGTCGGTGGTCGAGTTGTCGATGCTGGCCGGCTTTGGCGTGCTCGGTTTCCTGATGCGCCGCTTCGATTTTCCGATCGCGCCCGTGGTCGTCGGCCTGATCCTCGGTCCGATCGCCGAGAGCCAATTGCGCAGGGCACTCGCGATCAGCCTCGGCGATCCCATGACGCTGGTTCAGAGCCCGATCTCGGCGACCCTGCTCGGCGTCGCGCTGATCGCGCTGCTGGCACCCTTCGTCCTGAAGGGACTCGGGCGATTTAGGGCGAACGAGGATTAGCGGAGCCTAGAAGGTGGAGCGCGTCTGCCCGATGCGTAAGCACGGATGCCGCATTATTTGAGTTGCCCCTGCCGCCGTCGGGGGCAACCATCACTGGGCTGTCCATTCCCACGCGAGAGCCCCATGACCAAACTCACTCGTTTTGCCGTCGCGCCGCTGCACAGCATGACGCGATGCCTCGCCGACGTCGCATCCGCACGCGCCACGCCGGATCTGGTCGTCACCGGCGCGCGGGTGCTCTCGACCTATTCGGAGCGCATCCAAGCGAGCCGCGAGGTCTGGATCACCGGCGGCCGCATCGCGGCGGTGAAGCCGGCCGGGGCGGCGAAAACTGTTTGGAGCGATGTTCCTCTTTACGATGCGGCCGGCGGCATCATCGCGCCGGGCCTGGTCGATCCGCACATCCATATCGAATCCTCGATGGTGACGGCCTGCGCCTACGCGGAAGCCGCGCTGCTCAACGGCACCACCACGATCTTCTGCGACAGCCATGAGATCGGCAACGTCATGGACGTGGCCGGCATCGAGGCGATGCTCGAGGATGCACGCGAGGCGCCGCTCTCGATCTTCCTGACGGTGCCGAGCACCGTGCCGGCAACGTCTGCGGAGTTGGAGACCGCCGGCGGCGATCTCACGCCGGAGAAGATCGCGGGCCTGTTCGACCGCTGGCCCGAAGCGGTGGCGCTCGGCGAGAAGATGGACTTTGTTCCGGTGACGATGGGCGACGAGCGCAGCCATGCCATTCTGGCGGCAGCGTTGAAGCGGGGACGGCCGGTGTCCGGTCACGTCTATGGTCGCGAATTCGTCGCCGCCTATGCGGCGAGTGGCGTCACCGACACGCACGAGGCGATCGACCGCGACATCGCCGACGACCTGCTCGACGCCGGCGTCTGGGTGTTCCTGCGCGGCGGTCCGCCAACGACGCCCTGGCACTCGCTGCCGCAGGCGATCCGCACCATCACCGAGCTCGGGGCCTCGCACAAGCGCACGGCCGTGTGCACCGACGACCGGGATGCTGACGATCTGCTGCTGTTCGGTCTCGACTGGGTGGTACGCGAAGCCGTGAAGGCGGGGATGTCGCCGGAGCAGGCCTGGTCGATGGGCTCGCTACATGGCGCGACGCGCTTCGGCATGGAGGGCGATATCGGCGGGCTCGGCGGCGGCCGCCGCGCCGATCTCGTGCTGATGGATGACAATCTCAAGCCGCAATGCACCTGGTATGGCGGCGAGCTCGTGGTCGAGCACCGCAAGATCACCTCACGGCTCGATCAGGCGCTGTCACAGCGCTACCAATATCCGAAAGCCGCTTACGCCACCGTGAACTTGCCCGAGAAGGTCAAGTTGACGCCGGAACTGCCGGCAAAGGCTTGCACCGTCAATGCGATCAAGACTGCGCTGCCGGGCATTACGCTGATCCACGAGAAGGTCAGGGTCGAGCCCGCCAATGACTGGCCGGAGCTGTTTGCGCGCTATGGCCTGTGCTTCGTCACGGTGGTCGAGCGCCACGGCAAGTCCGCCGGCAACGTCGCGTACGGCCTGTTGAAGGATTTTGGCCTGAAGCGCGGTGCGGTGGCCTCCAGCGTCGGCCACGATAGCCACAACATCATCGTCGCTGGGACCAACGAGGGCGACATGCAGGTGGCGGTATCGGCGATCAGGGAGCGCCAGGGCGGCGTCTGTGTGGTGGCCGACGGCGAGGTGAGGGCGTTGGTTCCGCTGCCGATCGCAGGCTTGCTCTCTGACAAGCGCGTCACCGAGGTGGCCGAAGAGGTCAAGGAGCTCAAGAAGGAATGGGCGGAGGCCGGCTGCACCATCCCCTACATGGGCTTCAATTTGATTCCGCTATCGGTCATTCCGGAAATTCGTATCACCGACAAGGGCATCGTTCTCGTGCCGCAGATGGAGCTGGCGCCGCTGTTCGAGTGATCTCCTTTCACTTGCATCTCGATCTAACCGATTGAGACCGCCGCTATTTTTCCGCGGCTGCCGCATCGTGGAAAATAAAATCGATCTCGTTGAGATCGCATCTTGCACGCTGGATGATCTCGCTCGCTGACGCAACCAAGCGAGGTCCGATATGGCGAAGATGCGAGCCGTCGATGCAGCCGTACGAATTCTGGAGAAGGAAGGCATCTCCACCGCCTTCGGGGTTCCCGGGGCAGCGATCAATCCGCTTTACTCGGCGCTGAAGAAGCGCGGCTCGATCCGCCATATCCTTGCGCGCCATGTCGAGGGCGCTTCGCACATGGCTGAAGGGTACACGCGGGCCAAGGCGGGCAATATCGGCGTCTGCATCGGCACTTCGGGACCGGCTGGCACCGACATGATCACCGGGCTGTATTCAGCCATTGCCGATTCCATTCCGATCCTCTGCATCACCGGACAGGCCCCCCGGGCGCGGCTCTACAAGGAGGACTTTCAGGCCGTCGATATCGAGTCGATCGCAAAGCCCGTGACCAAATGGGCGGTGACGGTGCGCGAGCCGGCGCTGGTGCCGCGCGTGTTCAGCCAGGCGTTTCACGTGATGCGCTCTGGAAGGCCGGGTCCGGTGCTGATCGACATGCCCCTCGACGTGCAGCTCGCCGAAATCGAGTTCGACGACGAGACCTACGAGCCGCTACCGGTCTACAAGCCGGCTGCTTCGCGCAAGCAGGTCGAGAAGGCGCTGGAGATGCTCAATGCCGCCGAGCGGCCGTTGATCGTCGCGGGCGGCGGCATCATCAACGCCGATGCCTCCGATCTGCTGGTCGAATTCGCCGAGATCGCGAACGTGCCTGTCGTGCCGACGCTCATGGGGTGGGGCGCGATCCCCGACGATCACGTGCTGATGGCCGGGATGGTCGGGCTTCAAACCAGCCACCGCTATGGCAACGCGACGCTGCTGGAGTCGGATTTCGTGCTCGGCATCGGCAACCGCTGGGCCAATCGTCACACCGGCTCGGTCGAGACCTACACCAAGGGCCGTAAATTCGTTCACGTGGACATCGAGCCGACGCAGATCGGGCGCGTGTTCAATCCCGATCTCGGCATCGTCTCGGACGCGAAGGCTGCGCTCGAATTGTTCGTCACTGTCGCGAGGGAGTGGCGCCGGTCAGGCAGGCTCCGCGAGCGCCAGGCGTGGCCAGCGTCATGCCGCGATCGCAAGGGGACGATGCTGCGCAAGAGCCATTTCGACAACGTGCCGATCAAGCCGCAGCGCGTCTATGAAGAGATGAATAAGGCGTTCGGCCGCGACACCATTTATGTCACCGTGATCGGCCTGTCGCAGATCGCCGGCGCGCAATTCCTCGGCGTCTACAAGCCGCGCAACTGGATCAATGCAGGCCAGGCCGGGCCGCTCGGGTGGACGCTGCCCGCCGCACTCGGCGTGCGCGCTGCGTGTCCCGAGCGAGAGATCGTCGCGCTGTCAGGCGACTACGACTTCCAGTTCTTGATCGAGGAGCTCGCGGTCGGCGCGCAGTTCAATCTGCCCTACATCCACGTCGTCGTGAACAATTCCTATCTCGGGCTGATCCGCCAGGCTCAGCGCGGCTTCGACATGGACTATCACGTTCAGCTCTCCTTCGAGAACATCAACGCGCCCGAGATCGGCGTCTACGGCGTCGATCATGTCGCCGTCGCCGAAGGTCTCGGCTGCAAGGCGATCCGCGTCACCGACCCGAAGGACACGCAAGCGGCGTTCGCGACGGCGCGTGAATTGATGGCCAAGCACCGCGTGCCCGTCGTGGTCGAGTTCATCCTCGAACGCGTCACCAACATCGCCATGGGCACGGAGATCGACAACATCGTCGAGTTCGAGGAGGTGCTGGACCTGCCACTTGACGAGGTCGAGGCGGCGCGACCCGGCGTGCTTCAGCCGGCCGAATAGGGAGGACAGCATCATGCCGAAATTCGCCGCCAACCTCACCATGCTCTTCAACGAGATGCCGTTCCTCGACCGCTTCGCCGCTGCGAAGGCGGCGGGATTTTCCGGGGTCGAATATCTCTTTCCCTACGATTTCGATAAGGCGCAGGTGCGCGAGCAGCTCGAGGCCCACGGCTTGACGCAGGTGCTGCACAACCTGCCGGCCGGCAATTGGGCAGCGGGTGAGCGCGGCATCGCGATCCTGCCCGATCGCACCGCCGAATTTCGCGACGGCGTATTCCGCGCCATCGACTACGCCAAGGCGCTCGATTGCGAGCAGCTCAACTGCCTCGTCGGCATCGCGCCTGCCGATGCCGACCGGCGCGAGCTCAACGAGACGCTGGTGGGCAATCTGCGCTTTGCCGCCTCGACGCTGGCGCGGGAGAACATCAAGCTGCTGATCGAGCCGATCAACACGCTCGACATTCCCGGCTTCCATCTCAACGGGACCGAGCAGGCGGTGCAGCTGATCTCAGAGGTGCGATCGAACAACCTGTTCATCCAGTACGACATCTATCACATGCAGATCATGGAGGGCGATCTCGCCCGCACCATGCAGGAATACCTTCCCCAGATCGCGCACATCCAGCTTGCCGACAATCCCGGGCGCCATGAGCCCGGCACCGGCGAGATCAACTATCCCTTCCTGTTCCGCCACCTCGACGCGATCGGCTATCGCGGCTGGATCGGCTGCGAATACAAGCCGCGCACCACGACGTTGGAAGGACTCTCATGGCACGCGGCGCAGACGTTTGAGACGTGAGCGTCGGGGACCAGATGCGGCAGCGATGACAGTGCCCTCCCTCTCCCGCTTGCGGGAGAGGGTTGGGGAGAGGGTGTTTCCGCGTTGGGACTGTTGAGGTGCACCGAGAATATCCCCAAGGGGATAAAGCCCTCACCCGGCGCTCCGCGCCGACCTCTCCCGCAAGCGGGAGAGGTTGCACCGAGCACACGGATGAATTCCGCTTATGCAACTGAGAGAAAGTTAGAGACATGACCAATATCGGCTTCATCGGACTTGGCACCATGGGACGGCCGATGGCCGGGCATCTCCTGGCGGCCGGCTATCGGGTTCTCCTGCATGACGTCGCACCGGTCGCGCCCGATCTGATCGCCGCCGGCGGCGTCGTCTGCAAGTCCAGCAAGCAGGTCGCGGAGGAGGCGGGCGCGGTGATCATCATGGTGCCGGATACGCCGCATGTGGAAGCCGTGTTGTTCAGCAAGGACGGTGTGGCGAGCGGCATCTCCAAGGGCAAGATCGTGGTCGACATGAGCTCGATCTCGCCGCTCGCGACGAAGGAGTTTGCCAAGAAGATCGAGGCACTCGGCGCCGATTATCTCGACGCGCCGGTGTCGGGAGGCGAGGTCGGCGCCAAGGCGGCGAGCCTCACCATCATGGTCGGCGGGCCCGAGCGCGCCTTCAACACCATGAAGCCGGTGTTCGACAAGATGGGCAAGAACGTCACCAGGGTCGGGGCCAATGGCGACGGGCAAACGACGAAAGTCGCCAACCAGATCATCGTGGCGCTGACGATCGAGGCAGTAAGCGAGGCGCTGTTGTTTGCGTCGAAGGCCGGCGCCGACCCGGCGCTGGTGCGGCAGGCGCTGATGGGTGGCTTTGCATCCTCGCGGATCCTCGAAGTCCATGGCGAGCGCATGGTGAAGCGCAATTTCGATCCGGGCTTCCGCATCGAGCTGCACCAGAAGGATCTCAACCTCGCGCTCGAAGGCGCGCGTACGCTCGGCCTCTCGCTGCCGAGCACGGCTGTGGCGCAGCAATTGTTCTCATCCTGCACCGCTCATGGCGGCAAGGGTTGGGATCATTCCGCGATGGTACGTGCACTGGAACTGATGGCAGGGCACGAAATCGCCGCAGCGTAAGTGTTACGAGGTAACAGTTTCCAGCCTTGAAGCGTCTTTCGCCGCCGCGGAACCGGAACAATGCTCCGGCCCCGCGGTTGAAGGCGCATGACAATCACTGGAGACATAAGGACATGAAAACCCGTCTTGCGATTTCGTTGGCTGCCGCCTCGCTGCTGGCGTCGAGTGCAGCCTTTGCTCAGTCGACGACCGCCCAGGGCGCTGCGGACGGCGCGCGCGCGGGCGGCGACATCGGCGGCCCGGTCGGCGCGATGGTCGGCGGCACTGTCGGTGCGGCCGTTGGCGCCGGTTTGGAGATTCCGAATGCGATTCTAGGCGGACTTCCGCGGGATGAGTCAGTGGTGGTCCGCGAGCGCGTCGTGGTTGGCGAGCCGTTGCCGCCGACCGTGGTGCTGCGTCCGGTGCCGAACTACACGGAGTATCGCTACGCGGTCGTGAACGACCGCCGCGTGATCGTCGAGCCGCGCACGCGCCGGGTCGTCAAGATCATCGACTGATCTGTGCAACCTAGCCGCTGACAAACCGGGCCCTGCGGAGCGTCACTCCGCGGGGCCTTCGCTCGTCAGGACCGAATTGGTGCGAAGCCGGGCCATGGCCCAATCGGCGGCGGCCGCGAGCGCAAAGCCGAGGCAGGCCGTGAGCGCGTCCACCAGAAAATCCTCCAGCCGCGCATGGCGGCCGGGTGCCCAAAATTGCATCAGTTCGAGCACGCCGATCAGCACGATCGCGGCCGTTGCGGTCAGCAGCCGCCGCTGCCGATAGGCGATGCCAAAGGCCAATCCCACCAAGACAAAGGCGAGCGCATGTTCGCCGTCCTGGCCGAAGTCGGAATGGGGCCGCAGGCCCGGTGGACCGAGAGTTGCGAATGTGACGGCGGCTGCCAGCAGCCAGGCAAAGGAACGAACCAAAATGGACATGCGCCTCGCTTAGCACAGATTTGCAACGGGCCGTATAGTCCCGCCATCAGATCGACGTGTAGTTAATGACGAAACCTTAAAGTGGTTCGCGCACGCCGAGGCCATGCATGAATCGTTCCCGGATCTGCACGGGGTCGCGGCGAGTGGTGCCGACGCCCGGCTTGTCGTCGATCCGGACGGCGATCAGGCTCGGCTCGGCAGCGGCCATCGCGCCCTCGACCAGCCGCTGGAAATCCTCCTCGTCCGCAGCCCAGGCGCTGTTGGCGAGGCCGGAGCCGATGGCGATGGCGACGATGTCGGCGACGTGCGCGGCCGGTGTCGGTTGCGCGCCGGTAATCTGGTAGATGCCATTGTCCATCACGATCATCGTAAGGTTCTTCGGCTTCAGGGCCGCAATCGTTGAGAGCGCGCCGAGTTGCATCAGCAGCGAGCCGTCGCCTTCAAGCGCGAAGACGCGGCGGTCGGGCTGCGCCAGCGCCACGCCGAGCGCGATGGGGAAGGCGAGGCCCATGCTGCCCAGCATGTAGAAGTTCTGCGGGCGGTGGCCGGCAGCCCAGAGATCGAAATTGGTGTTGCCGATGCCGGCGATCACGGCCTCTTCGTGCTTGAGCTTCGCGATCAGGCGCGAGGTCACGTCGAAACGGTTCATCACCTTGGTGTTGCGCGCATTCAGATTTGAGCTCATTTGGCCGGCCTCACTTGTCAAACACCTTGCCGCCGGTGAGCAGCGGGTTGAGGATTAGCGCCACCGGCGCCTGCGTGGTGACGGCCTGCTTGATCGAGCGGTCCGTGATGAATTCGAGCTCATCGAGCCGAGTGATGGTGTGATGCTCTAGCGCCAGCGAATCCAGCACGGGACGCATGGTGCGGCAGACCAGCGACTGGCCGTAATTGAACTCGCCGAGCGTGCCACGCTCGGACACGAACATGATCAGCGGGATTTGGTAAGGCACTGCGAGCGAGGCCAGCACGTTGGCGAGCGTCGCAAAACCCGAGGTCTGCATTAGCACCGCGCCGCGGCGGCCGGCCATCCAGGCGCCCGAGACAATGCCGACCGCTTCCTCCTCGCGGGCGGTGGCAAAGGTGGTGAAGAAAGGATCGGCGTGCAGGTTCCTGATCAGCGGCGTCAGCACGCGATCCGGCACGTAAGGGACGAGGCTGATCTCGTTCCGCTTCAGGGTTTGCAGGATGATGCCGTGCCAGCTCCTTTCACCGGCCGCCTGCGTCGCCTGCGGCGAGGTCTGCTGCTCCGCAATCGCCATTGCGTTCTCCCTTGAGCCGCGTCGCATGCTTATTGGTCTTCGGCCGTCGCGGCACCCTGCTGAACTTGACGCAGCGGGCCGGATTGTCAACATGTTCAGGCCGGCACCGTGATCTGCGCCAGATGGCCTGCCGTGGCTGGCACGGCCATGTCATATGTGGACAACGAAATATGGGAGGAAGCACGGAGAGGCGCGCGCTGCGCTGGCCTTGCTGATCCCTGGAGAGCCGGAAGGGTCCTGATGTCGGTCAACAGCAAGCGTGTCGTCTATTCCAATTACTTGGCCAATCCGATCTATATCGACATCCTCAAGGCGCGGCCTGACGTCCGGCTCGATCGCATCGAGAACGGGAGCCCCGAAGACGTCTATGCGCCGCTCCTCGGCGCTGCCCATGTCTACCAGGTCGGCGCTGCCCGCGACGAGCTCGCCCCGCATTTCCATGTCGATGCGGCTTTCCTGAAGCGCGCGCCGAATTTGCTGCTCGTCTCCAGCAACGGCGCCGGCTTCGATCCGGTCGACGTCGAGGCCTGTACGGCCGCCGGCGTCGTGGTCGTCAACCAGTCCGGCGGCAATGCCCATTCGGTCGCCGAGCATGCGCTGGCGATGATGTTGACGCTGTCCAAGCGCATCATCCAGTCGGACCGCCGGCTGCGCCGCGAGCGCGACGTCAACCGCAACGAGCTCGTCGGCAACGAGGTCGAGGGCAAGAGCGTCGGCATCATCGGGCTCGGCAATGTCGGCCGCCGCATCGCCGCGCTGTGCAAGGGCCTGCTTGGCATGAAGGTGCTGGCCTATGACCCGTATCTGTCGGCCGAGGTGATGGCTGAGCGGGGCGGGGAGAAGGTCGAGCTCGACGAGCTCCTGCGCCGCGCCGATTTCGTCTCGATCTCATGTCCGCTCAACAAGGGCAGCCGCAACATGATCAGCGTACGCGAATTCGCCCTGATGCAGCCGCATGCCTATTTCATCACCACGGCGCGCGGCTTCATCCACGACGAGGACGCGCTGCTCCAGGCGTTGCGCGACAAGCGCATCGCCGGCGCGGGCCTCGATGTCTGGTCCAAGGAACCGCCGCCGCCGGAGCATCCGCTGCTCCAGCTCGACAACGTGCTGGCAAGCCCCCATACCGCGGGCGTTACGATCGAGGCGCGCCAGAACATGGGCCGCATCGCTGCCGAGCAGGTGCTGGAGACGCTCGACGGGAAACGTCCACCGCGCATCATCAATCCGGAGGTCTGGCCGCATTATGCCGAGCGCTTCAAGCAGGCGTTCGGCGTGACGCCGGGATAGGACAGCTGCCCTTTTTCTCGTCATTTCCGGGTTCGGCCTTTCGAGCCGCCCCGGAAATGACGGAGCGAAGAAACCGCGGCCCAACCTTCATCCGCGTCAAAATCTCTCTCCCGCATCCCGCCCAAATGGGATTAGAGTGCCGCCGGGGCAGGCAGGAGGTCCCATGTCAACTTATGTCGTCAGGTTCATGAAGGACGTGCTTGGCCAGTATGGCCGGCAGATCGAGGTGTGCCAGGGCACGCTCGAGATCGACGCCTCCGATGAGGACGAAGCCAGAGAGCGGGCCAAGGCGAAGTTTTGCAAGGATCAAGCCTTGCACCACTGGTCGCTGCACGCCGATCGCATCCAGATCCGACCGGCCGATCTTCCGTCGTGAAGCCCACCGGGAGGCAGCCGTGACGGGCGGCGGCGCCGTCGCTCGTGCGCCGAGCGACAACGTGTTGAAGCAGGTCTCGTTCGCCTCGAACACAGGTGCGGCGAGGCGCTCAGTCCAGTAGCTTGTCCAGCGTGATCGGGAAGCGCCGAATGCGCTTGCCGGTGGCATGATAGACGGCGTTCGCAATCGCCGCAGGCACGCCGACGATGCCGATTTCGCCGAGACCCTTGACACCAAGCTTGTTGATCCGGTCGTCGGGCTCGTCGACGAAAATGACGTCGATATCGTGAATGTCGGCATTCACGGGAATGTGGTACTCGGCGATGTTCGCGTTCATGATGCGACCGAAGCGGTGATCCATCACCGTCTCCTCATGCAGCGCCATCCCGATTCCCCAGACCACGCCGCCCATGATCTGGCTGCGGCCGGTCTTGGTGTTCAGGATGCGCCCGGCCGCGACCGCGCTCACGACCCGCGTGACGCGGATGACGCCGAGCTCCTCGTCGACCTTCACCTCGGCGAAGACGGCGGAATGCGTATTGGGGGCATGCGACTTGTCCTCCGCGAACTGGTTGAGCTTCTCCTTTTCGATCCGCTCGAGCTTGCTGTGGCGCATGACATCCGCAATCGAAAGGGCGGGGCCGTTCCTGCCGTTGCTGGCGATCATGCCGTCGACCAAGGTGACGGTGGCGGCATCGACGTCGGCGAGCGGCGAGCCGGGCATCGCCTTGGCGAGCCGGGCGAGCTCCTGGCGAATGTCTTCGGCCGCTCCCAACACGGCGTGCGCACTGGACGCCGCCATCCAGGAGCCGCCCTCGACGGGGGCTTGCGGCAAGGTCGAATCGGCGAGCCTGACGCTGATGTTCTCGATCGGCAGCCCGAGAGCATCGGCCGCCACCTGCGCCATAATGGTGTAGGTGCCGGTGCCGATGTCGGACGCGGCGCAGGAGACCTCCGCGTGGCCGTTCGATGTCAGGACGATGCGAACGGCGACCGGCATCTGCAGCGCCTCCCAGACGCCTGTCGCCATGCCCCAGCCGACCAGGTCCTTGCCGTCGCGCATGGAGCGCGGCGCGGGATTGCGCCGGGCCCAGCCGAAGGCTTCCGCGCCCCTGGCGTAGCATTCGCGCAGCTGCTTGCTGGTGTAGGGGAGGTCCCCGCTCTGGTCGCGATCCGAGTAGCACTTCAGCCGCAGCTCGATCGGGTCGAACTTGAGCGCGACGGCCAATTCGTCCATGGCGCATTCGAGCGCGCAGACGCCCGTTGCTGCGCCCGGCGCGCGCATGTCGCAGGGCGTGGCGAGGTCGAGGTGGACCAGCTTGTGGGAGAGGCGGCTGTTGGGACTCTTGTAGAGCTGCTCCCCCCAGCCGGTATCGTTGCGCGAGAAATCCTCAAACCGCGAGGTGACGGCGATGGCTTCGTGGGTAACGGCATCGAGTGTGCCGTCGGGCTTTGCGCCGAGCGCAACGTGCTCGATGGTCATGGGACGATAGCCCAGGCTGTACATCTGCTGTCGTGTCAGGACGACACGGACCGATCGTTTCAGCGCGAGCGCACCAAGTGTTGCCAGGACCACCTGGTGCTGCGGCCGCAGGCCCGAGCCGAACGCTCCGCCGACATAGGGCGAGATCACGCGGATGTCTTCCGGCTTCTTTCTGAAGACACCGCAGAGAAACTTCTGGACGTTCTGGACGCCTTGGGTCTTGTCATAGACTGTAAGCCCGCCGTTGCCCTCCCAGACGGCCGTTGTGGCGTAGAGCTCCATCGGGTTGTGATGCTCGCTCGGAATGACATAGTCCGCTTCGTGACGGACGGCCGCCCGCGTCAGCGCTGCTGCGGCGTCGCCGCGCGGCTTGTGTGGCTGATCCACTTTGGCAGCCGTGCCGCGTTCGGATTCGAGATCGGTCGCAAACGCCTCCTGCTCGTATTCAACGCGAATGCGAGTTGCGGCGAATTTGGCGGTTTCCCAGTCCTCCGCCACGACCAGCGCGATCGGCTGGCCGTTGAATCTGATCCTGTCGTCATAGAGTGGGCGGAACGGCGAGCCTTTCTCCGGCGCCACCTCGTCCTTCCAGGCCTCGTCCTTGTCGGCGAGTGGCGGGCGATGCGTGTGGGTGAGCACGTCGACCACGCCCTTCACCTTCAGTGCGTCGCTGCTGTCGAGGCGAACGATGCGTCCCCGCGGAATGGTGGCCTCGACGACGAAGCCATGGAGGAGACGGTCTGCTGCGAACTCGCCGGCATATTTGGCGGCGCCAGTGACCTTGGCCCGGCCGTCGACACGCGACGTTGGTGTTCCGACATAAGCGTTCATCGGGCCCTCATGCGATCTTCTTGTGAGCTTGTGATTGCGGCGTGGCGCTTGTCGCCTGCATAAGCGTGCGAACGACGGCTCGGCGGGCGAGCTCGATCTTGAATCCGTTATGCGAACGAGCGGTTGCTCCCTGCAGCAGCAGATCGGCGGCGCGTCCAAAATGATCCGGCGTTGCCGCCTGGCCGCGCAACGCCGCCTCGGCTTCGAGGCTTCGCCAGGGCTTGTGGGCTACGCCGCCGAGCGCCAGGCGCGATTCGATGATTGCGTTGCCCTCCAGTTCAAGCGCGGCCGCGACCGAGACCAGGGCAAAGGCGTAGGACAGCCGGTCGCGGATCTTCAGATAGCTGTAGTTCCTGGCAAAGCCGCGCGGCGGCAGCTCGATTGCGGTGATGATCTCGCCGCTGCCGAGATTTGTGTCGACGTGAGCCTTGTCGTTCGGAAGCCGATGGAAATCGGTCAGGGCGATTGTGCGCTCACCGGTCGAGCCTGCGATATGCACGAGCGCGCCGAGCGCGGCCAGCGCCACACTCATGTCGGATGGATTGGTCGCGATGCAGGACGGGCTGGTGCCGAGGATTGCGTGGTTGCGGTTGAGGCCATCGAGTGCCGAGCAGCCGGTGCCCGGGCTTCGCTTGTTGCAAGGCGTGGTCGTGTCATAGAAGTAGGCGCAGCGCGTTCGCTGCATCAGATTGCCGCCGACCGAGGCCATGTTGCGCAGTTGCGCGGAGGCACCGGCCAGGATGGCGCTGGCGAGCAGGGGATAGCGCTGCTCGATCAGCGGATGGTAGGCGAGATCCGAATTGGGCACCAAGGCGCCGATGCGCAGGCCGCCGTCGGCAGTCTCCTCGATGTCGCGGAGCGGCAGGCGGGAAATGTCGATCAACCGGGATGGCCGTTCGACATTCTCCTTCATCAGGTCGATAAGATTGGTGCCGCCGGCAATCACCTTCGCGTTCGGATCGGCGGCCAGCAGGCGAATGGCGTCGGCGACATCGCTTGCGCGGGAATACTGGAAGTTGTTCATGATCGGCTCATTGCCTGCTCGATCGCAGCCACGATGTTGGGGTAGGCGCCGCAGCGGCAGAGATTTCCGCTCATCAATTCCCGGATCTCGTCGGCGTCCCTGGCGTGGCCTTCGGCCAGGAGGCCGGCCGCCGAGCAAATCTGTCCCGGCGTGCAATAGCCACATTGGAATGCGTCGTGATCGATGAAGGCTTGTTGCAGAGGATGCAGGGCGCCGTCCTTGGCAAGGCCTTCGATCGTCGTGATTTCGGCGCCATCCTTCATGACGGCGAGCGTCAGGCACGAATTGACCCGTCTTCCCTCAATTAAGACGGTGCAGGCGCCGCATTGGCCGTGATCGCAGCCTTTTTTGGTGCCGGTCAATTCCAGACGGTCACGCAGGGCATCCAGAAGCGTGGTCCACGGCACGACCTCGAGTGTGCGCCTGACGCCATTGACGACAAGGCTGATCGGAATGCGTTCGGGGATCTGATCCGTGATATCGGCCATGTTCTGTTCCCTGCGGAGAGGCCGAGCTGAGCAAGTTTGGATGCCGAGTCGAGGATGCATTGCCGCCGCTGGCCAATAGCGCCCAACGGATGACGGGGTGCTTGGTTCCCGGCCGGCTACCCCGTCGCCCGGACGAGATCAGCGCTTCGCCTCGCCGAACACCACAGTCGGTACGGCGCGATTGACGATCTCGCGCAGCGCGAAGCTCGATTGCACCCGGGCGACGCGCGGCAGGCGCGACAGCTCGGTACGGTGGATGCGTTCGAAATCCTGGATGTCGCGGGCGAGAACGATCAGGATGTAGTCGTCGGTGCCCGACATCAGGAAGCAGCGCACGACGGACGGGCACTTCACCACCTCCGCCTCGAATGCCTTGAGCGCATCGTCGCTCTGGCTCTCCAGCGCGATCCGGACCAGCACCGTTGTCGTGAGGCCGAACTGCGCAAGATCGAGCGCGGCTTGGTAGGCCTGGATGTAGCCCTCGTCTTCCAGGGCCTTCTGCCGCCGTGCCAGCGCAGTGCTCGATAGTCCGACCTTGTTGGCAAGTTCGGTGTGGCTGGCCCGCGCATTGGTCGTGAGTTCGGCGAGGATGGCGAGGTCTTTCCGGTCGAGGGCCAAGGTTTCGTTTCCAGCGTGAAAGGGCATTTCCGCGCCGGAAACCGGCGCGCTAGGCGTGAACCTAGCGGATATTTGCACGAAACCAAACCGCCGCCATCGCTACGATGATGAGCAGAATCAAGGCGTTGGGGAAGGAGCTGAAGATGCGCGTCGGTGTGCCCAAGGAGATCAAGGTGCAGGAATATCGCGTCGGGCTCACTCCGGGCGCGGTTCGTGAATATGTCGCGGCCGGCCACCGGGTGACGGTCGAGACCGGCGCCGGCAGCGGCATCGGCGCCTCAGACGACGTGTATCGGCGGGCAGGCGCCACGATCGCCGAAAGCGCCCGTGACGTCTTCGCCAAGTCCGACATGATCGTGAAGGTGAAGGAGCCGCAGAAAAGCGAATGGGCCCAGCTCCGCGAAGGCCAGGTCCTGTTTACCTATCTCCATCTTGCACCCGACCCGGAGCAGGCCAAGGGCCTGCTTGCCTCGGGCTGCACCGCGATCGCCTATGAGACCGTCACGGACGCGAGCGGTCACCTCCCGCTGCTCGCGCCGATGAGCGAAGTCGCCGGCCGCCTCGCCATCGAGGCCGCCGGCGCCGCGCTCAGGCGGTCGGCCGGCGGCCGCGGGCTGCTGCTCGGCGGTGTTCCCGGCGTGCAGCCGGCGCGGGTGGTCGTGCTCGGCGGCGGCGTGGTGGGAACGCAGGCGGCACGGATGGCCGCAGGGCTCGGTGCGGAAGTCACGGTGATCGATCGCTCGATTCCTCGTCTGCGCCAACTGGACGATCTCTTTACCGGACGCGTGCGCACCCGCTTCTCGACGATCGAGTCGGTCGAGGAGGAGTTGTTCGCTGCCGACGTCGTGATCGGCGCGGTGCTCGTGCCGGGTGCCAGCGCGCCGAAGCTCGTCACGCGCGCGATGCTGACATCGATGCGGCCGGGCGCGGTGCTGGTCGACGTCGCGATCGACCAGGGCGGCTGTTTCGAGACCTCGCATCCGACCACCCACGCGGAGCCGACCTATGAGGTCGACGGCGTGGTGCATTATTGCGTCGCCAACATGCCGGGCGCAGTGCCGGTGACATCGAGCCAGGCGCTGAACAACGCGACGCTGCCGTTCGGCCTGATGCTCGCGAACAAGGGCTTTGCCGCGGTGTTGGAAAATCCGCACTTGCGCAACGGGCTCAACGTGCATCGCGGCCGGATTACGAACAAAGCGGTGGCGGAGAGTCTGGGGCTGGAATTCGCTCCGGTGGAGTCTGGGCTGGCGGCCTGAGTGGTTTTCTGATTGCGAGCGCAGCGAAGCAAGCCAGAGTGTCTCCGAGGAACGATTCTGGATTTGCTTCGCTACGCGCGCAATGACGACGTGGGAAGTGGTTGCGCTGACGCCTAATCTGCCTCCGCAGAAGAGTCACGCTTTCGTCAGCTTGTATTGCCTCAGATCCGGATCGTGGGTCATGCGCCAGTAGTCTACGAACCGCCACGGCATCGCGGAGAATACGCGGCCGCTTGCATTGCGGTAATAGGTGCTCATGCCGGGATGGGTCCAGATCATGGCCTCGTGCTCGGCATCGACCTTGCGGAGATAGTCATCGAGCACGTCCTGGCGAACCTCGATGGCCGCGATATCTCGCTCGATCATGTCGGCGAGGCAGGCGGAGATGTAGCGGCTCTGGCACTCCGACTGGAAGATGACGCTGCCGCCGTGGGCAGGACCGGAATTGGGACCGAGCATGCAGAAGAAATTCGGGAAGCCCGGCACGGTGAGGCCGAGAAATGCCGTCGGATTGTCGTTGGCCCAGGCGTCGCGCAAATCTTTGCCGTCGCGGCCGCTGATGTTGAGGCGCGCCGCCATCTCCGTGACCTTGAAGCCGGTCGCGACCACGATGATGTCGGCGTGGCGGTGTGTGCCGTCGGCGGTGACGATGCCGTCCCGGTCGAAATGGTCGATTGCGTCGGTGACGAGTTCGACATTGTCCCGCGTCAAAGTCTTGAACCAGTTGTTATCGAGCAGAATGCGCTTGCCGTAAGGCGGATAGGTCGGCACGCATTTTTCGATCAGGTCGGGTCGATCTTTCAGCTCGGACAGGATGAAGTCGGTCAGCTCCTGGCGGTGCCGGTCGTTGCCCTTGTTGACGGCGCGTTCGGGATGCGGCCAGGCCGGGTCCTTGCGCAGGAAGGGCAAGAGGCCATCGCCATAGCGCCAAAACATGTTGAAGCGATACCACTGCACATAGAACGGCAGGTGCGCCAGCAGCCAGCGCGCGCCGTCACTGATCTGATCGGCATAGCCCTTCACCGGCCGCGCCCATTGCGCGCTGCGCTGGTAGACGGTGACTGAGGCCACACGGCTGGCGATCGACGGAACCAGCTGCATCGAGGTCGCGCCGGTGCCGATCACGGCGACATGCTTGCCGTCGATGTTGATGTCGCCGGACCATAGTGCCGAGTGCAGGATCGTGCCCTTGAATTCTACTTCGCCTTTGAAGCGGGCGCGCGAGGGATCGTTGAGCTGGCCGATGGCCGAGACCAGCGCGGTGGATTCGAAAGTCTCCACTCCGTTCTCGGTCTTGAGCGTCGAAATCCAGCGTTGCCTTTCTTCATCCCAGCGTGATGATGTCAGCTCGGTGTTGACGCGCAAATGCTTGCGAATGCCGTATTCGTCCGCGACCTTCTGCAGATAGCCGAGTAGCTCCTCACGCTGGCAGAAATAGCGCGTCCATGCGTTGCGAGAGCCGAAAGAGTAGGAATAGGAGTGGTTCGGCGTGTCGACGCCGCAGCCGGGATAGCGGTTGATCCACCAGGTGCCGCCGAGCTCGGCATTCTTCTCGACGATGGTGTAGGGGATGCCGAAATGGCTGAGTGCCACGCCGAGCGCGATGGCGCAGACGCCGGCGCCGACGATCAGCACGTGCTGCTCGGCAAGCTTTTCGTCGGAGGGGCGCCTCGTCCAGCACGCCTCGCGCGGCACAAAACCCATCTCCTCGCGCATCAAAGGTGCATATTCCGGCGCGACATTCTCGCCGAGGCAAGCGCGCATCATCCTCAGCAGCAGCTCCTCGCCCGGATCGGTGATCACGGGTTTTGGCGTGCCATTGGCGAAGAGCCTGACCACGGCGGTGCGGATCTCGTCCTGGATCTCCCGGGGCACGCCGGCCTCGGGATCGGGAATGAGGCGGATGTCGCGTTTGGGCAGATAGGGCGGTTCGAGCCACTTCTCGTCGCCGGTCATGTGCACCAGCACCATCAGAAGGCAGCGGATATCGCCCTCGGCGATTGCGGAGGCGAGGTCGAGCGGCTTGTGCGGAGATTCGATGTTCATGGCGTGTCCTGATCTCCGCAGGCCCTGAAGAGGCCGCGGGTCATCAGCTTGCGATAGGCGGAGAAGACGTGATCGGGTACAGCGGTGACGCCGCCTCCCGAATAGGAGTAGCGGCGGCTGAGATAGCCGCGCGCGCCCATCAGCATGTGAACGATGGCCTCGAACTCCTCGTCGCTGTAATCTTCGATCGCGCCGGCAAGCCGTGCGCGGCGCAAAATGCGCACATAAGCGGTCGAGATGTTGTCGAGGTGCTTCTGGTAACCGATGGGCGCGAAGAACTCGGCCTCGTTGAGGATGCGCAAGAATTCAGGCACCTCGCGGATGAAGTCGAAGAAGGCGGCAAAGCGCTCGATCTCCTGCCGCGCCGCGTGCGCATTGCCGGTACGCACGCGGATGAACTCGACCATGTCGAGGCCGATTTTTGGTAGGAGCTGGTCGAGCAGTTCCTGGCGATTCTCGAAATGATTGTAGAAGGTACCCTGCGCGACACCGGCTTCTTCGGTGATGCGCGCGACCGAGGCCTCGGCATAGCCATGCTTGCCGACGACTTTCGTGGCAGCCTCAAAGATCTTCTGCTTGGTCCAGGCGTTGCGCTCGATGCGGTTCAGCTTGGTAACCTTTGCAGTCGCTTGCGTCATTCGGGGGTCTCCAGCTCGGCGCGCAGCACGCGCTTGAGGATCTTGCCTGACGGATTGCGCGGCAGGCTGCCGCGGATAACCAGCTGCTTCGGCACCTTGAAACTCGCCAGCCGCGCGCGGCAATGCTCGGTGAGGGCGGCGAGGTCGAGGCTCGCGCCCTCAGTCAGCACGACAACCGCGACCGGCCGCTCGCCCCAGCGCGCATCGCGTAGGCCGATCACGGCGACTTCGCGCACTTCGGGCAAATCGTAGATGATGCGCTCGACCTCGGAGGAGGCGATGTTCTCGCCACCGGAGATGATCATGTCCTTCTTGCGGTCGGTCAGGTAGAGGAAGCCTTCGTCGTCGAGATAGCCGACGTCGCCGCTGCGGAACCAGCCGCCGAAGAAGGCCGACGCCGTCTTCTCCGGATCCCTCCAATAGCCGCGCGTGATCTTCGGACCGCGCAGGCAGATCTCGCCATTGACGTTCGGCGGCAGCTTGTTGCCGTTCTCGTCGCAGATTTCGATCTCGACATGGGCAATGGCGCGACCGGTCGAACCGATCTTCTCGATCTCGCGACCTTTCTCCATAAAGGTGTCGCCGCCGACGGTCTCGGTGAGTCCATAGGCGTCGATGTAGCGCGCATTGCGGAAATATTCGGAGAAGGCGCGGATGCGTGCCTCCGGCGTCTTCTCGCCGCCGCCGATTGCCCATTGCAGGCTGGAGACGTCGTAGCGGTCGCGGGTGGGGCAGGTGAGCATCGCGGTGGTCATGACGGGCGCGAACCAGGCAGCGTTGAGCTTGTCTTCTGCGATAGAAGCAAGCGCCGCCTCCGGTTCGAAATTGCGCTCGATGCGAATGAAGCCGCCATGCCAGAGCACTGCGATGCCTGGCAGGTCGAGCGCGCCGACGTGATAGAGCGGACCGATGACGAGAAGACGCGTATCGGCGCTTAAGCCCAGCGCAATCGTCTGGTCGGCCGACTTCCAGTAGAAATTGTCGTAAGTGAGCATCACGCCCTTGGGGCGGTCTGTCGTGCCAGATGTGTACATCAGCCGCATCAGGTCGGAAGGCTGGCGCACATGCATCGGCGCAGCTGTAGCATTGCCTGTGAGATGGGTGACGCTCTGCTGCGCGGCCTCGTTCAGCACGACGATGTTCGCGCCCGCTGCATTCGCAGCCAATTCCTCATCGACGATCAGAAGGCGCGCGCCGGCATTGCTGGCGATGTAGTCGACCTCGTTGCGGGACAGGCGAAAATTGATCGGCAGGAACACCGCGCCGAGATGGCTGGTGGTGAAGACGAGCTCCAGGAATGCCGCGCTGTTCTTCATCAGCACGGCGACGACATCGCCGGCGCCGATGCCCTGCGCGGCGAGCCAGCCGGCGATCTGCCGGATGCGCACGTCGAACATCGCGTAAGCGATCTCCTCGCCGCGGTATTTCAGCGCGGGCCGGTCCGGCGTGCGCCGGGCATGGAAGGCGATGAAGCTCGAAAGGTTGATCATTTGCCGGGTTTGGGCCGGTTACCGACCTCACTTCCTCCCTTGATGAATTCTGACTCGTAATTCATCTTTGGCTTGACGTCACCCCCGCCCCTCTGAAATCCTTGGGATCACGGAGACGAGACGATCTCCGGCAGGGATCAGGACACGCCGACCCGAAAGAGGGAGGGAAAATGATGAGAACCCGCACGCCGGGCATCAGCCGCCGTTCCACGCTGGCGCTGATGGGCGCCGGCGCGATAACGTTTGCCGCGCCCTGGGTGGCGCGTGCGCAAGCCAAGACCATCAAGATCGGCATGCCGACGATCCTGTCGGGCCGTGTCGCGCAGCTCGGCACGTCCTCGCGCAATGCGGTGATGCTGGAGGTCGAGAAGGTCAACGCCGCCGGCGGCCTCGCCGGCCGGCAGATCGAGATGGTGATCCGCGACTCCAAGGGCCAGCCGCAGGAAGCCGCGCGCGTCGCGCGCGAACTCGTCAACACCGACGGCTGCGAGTTGCTGCTCGACGGCGAGGCGTCCTCCGGATCGTTCGCGGTGCATGAAGTCGCGCGCGATCTCGGCGTGCTCTGCGTCCACACCTGCTCGGAAGCATCTTCGCTGACGGCCGATCCCAAGCAGCACATCCCGAATGCGTTCCGCTGCGTGCGCCAGGGCATCCACGATTCCATCGTCGGCGGCAGCTATGCCGCCTCGATCGCGAAAGCCAAGGGCCTGAAGAAGTGGGCGACGTGTTCGCCCGACTACGCCTACGGCCGCGATACCACCGGAGAGTTCACACTGTATCTGAAGCGCTTTGCGCCCGAGGTCGAAATCGTCAGCGAGTCCTGGCCAAAGCTGTTCCAGCCCGACTACACCGAAGTGGTGACGAAGATCCTCCAGGCCAAGCCGCAGGCGCTGTATTCCTGCCTCTGGGGCGGCGATCTCACCTCCTACATCGACCAAGCCAACATCTACGCGATGTTCAGCCAGATGGAGGTGTTCGCAGTCAACATGGCCGACTACACAGCGCTCACGGTGGTGAAGAACCTGCCGAAGGGCATCCATTCCGGTAATCGCTACATCAAGACGTTCCCGGCCACGCCGGAGAACGCAGCCTGGGGGGATGCCTACAAGGCCAAGTACAACGAGTATCCGACCAACTGGTCGTGGCAGAACGCCACCGCGGTGATGTTCCTCAGTGAAGCCGCGAAAAAGGCGAACTCCGCCGACGGCAAGAAGATCGCGGAGGTGCTGAAGGGCCTCACCATCAAGTGTCCGTTCGGCGCCGACGGCACCGTGACGATGCGCGGCGACGACCACACCCTGGTCGGCTACGCCATCGGCTGGGGCACCACCATCCCGCAGGAGCCGTATGTACCGGAGGTCAAGGCCGGCGACTGGAAGACCATCTTCGAGTTAGAGGCCGAATGGAAGAAGAGCAAGGGCTACACCTAACGCCGCGGCGGAGAGGGGGGACCCTCTCCGCCGTTTTCGTTTTCCGCGCCGTATCAGGCGCGCCGCAATGAAAGTGCTCTCGTGGATCTCGACGCGCTCGCCGGCTGCCTCGCCAGCTCCGCCTGCTTGGTGACGCAAACCACCAGCGGCCTCATCATCGGCATGCTTCTGTTTCTCGTCGCGGTCGGGCTGACCCTGATCTTCGGTGTGCTCAAGGTCGTCAATTTCAGCCATGGCGCCTTCTACATGTTCGGCGCCTACTTCGCGATGACGGCCTACCAGCTCACCGGCAGTTTTGCGCTCGCCATGCTGGCGGGCGCGGCCGGCACCGCGATCCTCGGCCTGATCTTCGAGCGCGTCTTCATGAGCCGCGTCTATGGCGCCGACGTGCTGATGCAGCTGCTTGTCTGCTATGCCTTCGTGCTGATCTTCGACGATGTCGCGCGCATCATCTGGGGACCGGAGTTCAAGTCGATGGGCATGCCGTCCGCGTTCCAGGTGATGCCGCTATTCATCGCCGGTGGCGTGGTGCCGCCTTATTATCTATTGCTGATCGGTGTCGCGCTTCTTGCGGCCGTCGTGCTCGGTATAGGATTGTCGCGCAGCCGCATCGGCAAGGTGATCCGCGCGGCCGCGCACAATCCCGGCATGGTCTCGGCGCTCGGCATCAACACCGGCCTGATCTATGGCGGCGTGTTCGCGCTCGGCGGCATGCTGGCGGGTCTTGCCGGTGCGCTCGCGGCTCCTGTGCGGTCGCTGACGCCGGGCATGGGATTTTCCGTGCTGATCGAGTCCTTCATCGTCACCGTGATCGGCGGCATGGGCTCGATCCTGGGCGCGCTGATCGGCGCGCTGCTGCTCGGGCTGATCCGCTCGTTCGGCTCGCTCGGCTTTCCCCTGTTTACCGAAGGCCTGATGTATCTTTTCATGGTGATCGTGCTGGTCTCCAAACCTACCGGCCTGTTCGGCAGGGAGGCGGTATGACCGAGCTCGAGGCCGGTCGCGCCGAAACGCTGGCGCCGGTGCGCAGCGGTGCCGTACTGCGACGCTACCGTGACGTCCTGATCGCGCTGATCGCCTTTGCCGTGCTGGCGAGCCTGCCGCTCTTCACCGGCAGCAAGGCCCTGCTCGATTTCGTCATCCGCTGCTCGGCCTACGGCCTGTTTGCGACGTCGCTCAATCTGCTGGTCGGCTATACCGGCCTGACCTCGTTCGGCCACGGCATGTTCTTCGGGCTTGGCGCCTACAGTTTTGGCCTCATCATGCAGAAGCTCGGCGTGCCGATTCCCGTCGCCTTCGTCGCGACGCTGGCGATCACCGCAATGGTCTCCGCGATCATCGGCGCCATCTGCGTGCGGCTGAAGGAGATTTACTTCGCCTTCGTGACGCTCGCATTCCAGATGCTGATCCACTCGACCATTTTGTCCTGGGCCTCCTTCACCGGCGGCGACCAGGGTCTGCGCGGCGGCATTCCGCGACCGCCGTTCCTCGGAATTGACCTTGCCAATCACGTCCATCTCTATGTCGCGAGCTGCGCGCTGCTGATTCTCGGCCTGCTCGCGATGCGCCAGATCGCGCAATCACCGTTCGGCTACACGCTGCGCATGATCCGCGACAACGCCGCGCGCGCGAGCTTCGTCGGCATCGACGTCTGGCGCGCCAAGCTCACCGTGTTCGTGCTGGCGGCTTTGTTCGCGTCGATGGGCGGCATGGTGATGGCGCTGTTCGTGTCCGGCGCCTATCCGGAATTCGCCTATTGGACGATCTCGGGCGAGGGCATTTTCATCAACATGCTTGGCGGCGTCTCGACCTTCCTCGGGCCGATGGTCGGCACCGCGCTGCTGCTTCTGCTCAACGATACCGTCACACGTTTCACCGAGTATCACGGCATCGTGCTTGGCGTCGTCATCCTGTTCTTCGCGCTGGGCCTGCGCAAAGGTCTCCTGGATTTCGCCGCCGAATGGCTTGCGCAGCGGCGCGACGCTGGCGAGGGGCGCTAGCGATGCTCGAGATCCGCAACCTCGCAAAATCGTTCGGCGGCGTGAAGGCGACCAACGACGTCTCGCTCGACTTCCCCGACGGCTCGCTGACCGCGGTGATCGGCCCGAACGGCGCCGGCAAGAGCACCTTCTTCAACCTGATCACCGGCGCCTTGAGGCCGGATTCCGGCCAGGTGCTGCTCGACGGCGTCGATCTCGCCGGCCGCTCGCCACCGGAGATCGTGCGCCACGGTATCGGCCGCGCCTTCCAGGTTGCCAGCATCTTCAAATCGCTCACCGTGCAGGAGACCATGCTCGCCGCCGTCAGCGCCGACCAGCGCACCTCGGCGGTGCTGCACAAGCGCTTTCCGCTGCCGGAGACGCGCGACCGCGCTGAGCATGTGATGGAGCTGCTGGGCCTCGCCGGCAAACGCCATCGCCCCGCCGCGACGCTGTCGCACGGCGATCAGAAGCTGCTCGACATCGCGCTCGCGCTGGTGCTCGATCCAAAGGTGCTGCTGCTGGACGAGCCAACCGCCGGGATGGGCCCGGAGGAGCGCTGGCGCATGATCGACAAGGTGCGTGAGCTCTGGGAGACGCAGAAGATCACCGTCGTCTTCATCGAGCACGACATGGACATCGTGTTCAAGATCGCGCCAAAAATCGTCGTGCTTTGCTACGGCCGCATCCTGGCCACCGGCACGCCCGACGAGATCCGCAACAACAGCGCGGTGATCGAGGCCTATCTGGGCACCGAGCATGCGGGAGCTGCGGCATGAACGCAGCCGTCATCGAAGTCGCCGATCTCGATGTCTATTACGGCACCAGCCAGATCCTGTTCGGCGTCAATCTGTCGGTGCGGCAAGGCGAGACCATGGCGCTGTTGGGCCGCAATGGCGCCGGCAAATCGACGACCATGAAGGCAATCATGGGGCTGGCGCCGCCGCGGAGGGGCAGGGTCAACCTGCGCGGCGCGGTGATCTCGGGCCTGAAGCCGCACACCATCGCGCGCGCCGGCCTCGGCTTCGTGCCGGAGGACCGCCAGATCTTTCCGGAGCACACGGTCGAGGACAATCTGGTCATCGGGAAGAAGAAGGGACCGGAGGGCCAGGACGAGTGGCCGATCAAACGCATCTACGAGGTCTTCCCGCTTCTGGAGCCGCTGCGCAATCGCATCGCCGGGCGTCTTTCGGGCGGTGAGCAGCAGATGCTCGCGATCGCGCGCACGCTGATGGGCAATCCCGCGCTCCTGCTGCTCGACGAGCCGAGCGAGGGCCTCGCGCCGATCATCGTGCAACGGATCGGCGAATTGTTGCGGCAGCTCCGTTCGCTCGGATCGACGGTGCTGATCGCCGAGCAGAACATGCATTTCTGCCTGGGGCTGGCGAGTCACGCCACGATCATCGACAAGGGCCAGATCGTCTATGCCGCCGGAATCGACGAGCTGAAGGCCAATGAGGCGATCCGGCGCAGGTATCTGGCCCTGTAGCCCGCCGGTGTCTCAATAGGCCGAAGAAGAAAACTATTGTGCCGGGGTTGTCGAACGGAAGGAGTTTTCCCTCCGGAGGGCAAAAACGCCAATCGCTTCCATTGCCGTTTGGGGCCGAAAAGACGACATTCCCATCAGAATTTGATGGGTTGGCCAGAGCCATGGAACGTACCGGATTTGAACCCTTCGGCGAGCAATTGGTGTCCGCGACGGACACCCAGCCGCGGTCGCGTACGTCAAAGCTTCTGCTGCGGGCCGGCACCGGCCTGTTCTGGTCGCTGATTGCGGGTATCGTGCTTGCCCGCGCTGCCTTCTTCGAGCCCGGCATCTATGACGGCTTCAGCCGCGTCGCTTCGCTGGCCAAGAGCCTGATTTTCTAGGGCCGATTATTCCGGGCTGAGGATAGAATCTCCCTCGGGCCTGATATGTCGAAAACTTATTTCCCAACGGAAGCGCGCTGCGTATAAATCTTCTCCTCTGGGAGAGATTTGTGTCGCAGAATCAAGCATCCAGCCCGGCCGATGCCAAACCGGCCACCGCCGCGAGCCGTATTGCGGCACTGATTCCCGGCATTCTCCTCTGCGTTTTGGTCGCCGGTATTTCGGCGCTGCTCGAGCGGGCGGAACTCGGCGTCTTCGAGCATCCTTATGTCGAGGCGCTGGTGATGGCGATCCTGCTCGGGATGGCCTTGCGCAGCTTCTGGAAGCCCGCGCCGCGTTGGCAGGCCGGCATCGCCTTTAGCGCCAAACAGCTCCTCGAAGTCGCGGTCATGCTGTTGGGGGCCTCCATCAGTTTTGCCGCCATTGCCGCCTCAGGCATCGCGCTGCTCGCGTCGATCGCGGCCGTCGTCGTGATCGCGCTCTGCGTCTCCTTCGGGCTCAGCCGCATGCTCGGACTGTCGACACGGCTGTCGATCCTGATCGCCTGCGGCAATTCGATCTGCGGCAATTCGGCGATTGCGGCTGTGGCGCCGATCATAGGTGCCAATAACGACGAGATCGCATCCTCCATCTCCTTCACTGCCATCCTGGGCGTGATGATGGTGCTGGGCCTGCCGCTGTTGATTCCGCTTCTGCAATTGTCCGCCACGCAATACGGCATTCTCGCTGGCCTGACCGTCTATGCGGTCCCGCAGGTGCTGGCGGCGACGGTGCCGGCCGGACTCGTCTCCACGCAAATCGGCACGCTCGTGAAATTGATGCGCGTATTGATGCTTGGGCCGGTCGTCGTCGGCCTCTCGTTGGTTGCCTCGCGCTGGCACAGCGATGCCAAGAAGACCAATGTCGGCTTCTTTCGGCTTGTGCCGTGGTTCATCCTCGGCTTCCTCGCGCTGGCGACCCTGCGCTCCCTGGAGATCGTGCCGGCCACGGTGGTCGGACCGGTGACGAAGATCACCGGCTTTCTCACCGTGGTCTCCATGGCCGCCCTCGGCCTCGGCGTCGACGTGCGCGTGTTGGCGAATGTCGGGGGCAGGGTGACAGCAGCCGTGACGCTGTCGCTGATGCTGTTGCTTGGCGTCAGCATTGCACTGGTGCATTGGTTCAAGTGACAGCGCGTGCCGCCTCTCTGGACATCCCGCGCCAGACGTTTATTGGTCTTCGCTAATGTGACCGGCCAGCGTTCAACGCGGCCGATCCGAAAACAGCGAGGACGCGGCCATGACGACATTAACGGTTAAAGACCTTCTCCCCGAGGACGGCACGCGGGGAACGCTGGCCGGCCGCGTCTGGCTGCCGCAGGTGAATGGCCCCGCCGTCGTCGCTGTACGTGGTGACGGCGTCTTCGATGTTACCGCAGAGTTTCCCACCATCAGTACGCTTTGCGAAGCGGACGATCCAGCCAACGCGCTTAGGGCGGCCAAGGGTGAGAGGATCGGCGATCTCGAGGCGATCGTCACCAATACGCCGCCGGACCAGCGCGATCCTCAAAAACCGTGGCTGCTTGCTCCCGTCGACCTCCAGACTCTGAAAGCCGCCGGCGTCACCTTTGCGATCTCGATGCTGGAGCGCGTGATCGAGGAGCGCGCCAAGGGCAATCCGGCTTCGGCCGAAGCAATCCGCAAAGAAGTGACGCGGCTGATCGGCGATGATCTTTCGAAGCTCAAGCCCGGCTCCGACCAGGCGATGCATCTGAAGCAGGTGCTGATCGACCAGAACGCCTGGAGCCAGTATCTCGAGGTCGGCATCGGTCCCGATGCCGAGGTCTTCACCAAGGCGCCGACATTGTCGTCGGTCGGCACGGGCATGGATGCGGGCCTGCATCCGAAATCGACCTGGAACAACCCCGAGCCGGAGCTCGTGCTGTTCGTCTCGAGCCGCGGCAAAATCGTCGGCGGCGCGCTCGGCAACGACGTGAACCTGCGCGACTTCGAGGGCCGCTCGGCGCTGCTGTTGTCGAAGGCCAAGGACAACAACGCCTCCTGCGCGATCGGCCCGCTGCTGCGCCTGTTCGACGATACGTTCTCGCTCGACGATGCGCGCAAGCTGGACATCAGTCTGAACGTCAAGGGACAGGACGGTTTCGTCCTCAACGGCCATTCCTCGATCAGCAAGATCAGCCGCGATCCGACAGATCTCGTCGAACAGACCATCGGCAAGGTGCATCAATATCCAGATGGTTTCGTGCTGTTCCTCGGCACGATGTTCGCTCCCGTCGAGGATCGCGATGCGCCGGGACAGGGCTTCACCCACAAGCGCGATGACATCGTCACGATCGCCGCGCCCCAGCTCGGCAAGCTCGTCAACCGCATGCGCACCAGCGACGAGTGCGAGCCGTGGACGTTTGGAATCGGTGCGCTGATGAAGAACCTGGCGCAGCGGAAGCTGATTTAGCGCCCCTGCGTTTCGATTTCGCATAAGCGAATTTGCAGAAGGTCGTCATGCCCGGGCTTATCCCGGGCATTCACGTCCTTTGTCCCGGTGGGTCAGGCGTGGATGGTCCGCACAGGCCCGGCGGCGGCAGCCGAGCCGTATAATTTCCTTCATCTACCCGTTGTATCGGCGGAACAAAATCCCGCTGAGCGTGTCGTCTGCGCAAAGCCCGCATCCCTCCTCCTTCATCCCAATAGTAAAATAATATGACTATACGGGGCTAGATTTCCGTGAAATAGTGCCTGTCGCTGGCTCGAAGGCTGGCCTGCGGGTGCCATGCTACCAACCGGCCCCCCCAGATAAACATCTTGGGAGACACGCCTGATGACCCTCAAAGCCCTCTTTGCGGCCAGCGCCACGACCGCGTTGCTGCTCGCCCTGCCGGCGAATGCCGCCGAGCTCACCATCGGCTTCTCGCAGATCGGATCGGAATCCGGCTGGCGCGCGGCCGAGACCTCGGTCTCCAAGCAGGAAGCCGCCAAGCGAAAGGTCAATCTCAAGATCGCCGACGCGCAGCAGAAGCAGGAGAACCAGATCAAGGCGATCCGCTCCTTCATCGCGCAGAATGTCGATGCGATCTTCCTTGCGCCTGTCGTCTCGACGGGCTGGGATTCGGTGTTGAAGGAAGCCAAGGAGGCCAAGATCCCGGTCGTGCTGCTCGACCGCGACATCGATCCCTCGGGCAAGGATCTTTATCTCACCGCTGTCACCTCCGACAGCGTGCACGAAGGCGAGGTGGCCGGCGACTGGCTGGCCAAGACTGTGGGGACGAAAGCCTGCAACATCGTCGAATTGCAGGGCACGGTCGGCGCGAGCGTCGCCGCCAACCGCAAGAAGGGTTTCGACACCGCCATCGCCAAGCACGCGAACCTGAAGGTGGTGCGCAGCCAGACCGGCGACTTCACCCGCGCCAAGGGCAAGGAGGTGATGGAGAGCTTCATCAAGGCCGAAGGCGGCGGCAAGTCGATCTGCGCGGTCTACGCGCATAATGATGACATGATGGTCGGCGCGATCCAGGCGATGAAGGAAGCCGGCCTCAAGCCCGGCAAGGAGATTCTCACGGTCTCCATCGATGCCGTCCCCGATATCTTCAAGGCGATGGCCGCGGGCGAGGCCAATGCGACTGTCGAGCTGACGCCGAACATGGCCGGCCCCGCGCTCGATGCGATTGCGGCTTTCAAGGACAAGGGCACGGTTCCGCCGAAGTGGATCCAGACCGAATCCAAGCTCTATACCGCCGCCGACGATCCGCAGAAGATCTATGACAGCAAGAAGGGCCTCGGTTACTGAGGCGGATGCCGGTCGGACCGCGTCTTGCGGTCCGACCGCGCGCTTCGAATCTGCTGCGCGAACGAATAGGCTGGGTGACCGCATCGTTAGCGGGCATTGCCGGGAGTGACGTTGTCATGGAGAACAGCCCCGATCCTGCTCCGGCCCTTCTGGAGGTGCGCGGGATCAGCAAAAGCTTCGGTGCTGTGCGAGCGTTGCAAGAGGTCGACTTCACGCTTCGCGCCGGCGAGATCCATGCGCTGCTCGGCGAGAACGGCGCCGGCAAATCCACGCTGATCAAGGCGGTCACCGGCGTGTTCCCACGCGATACCGGCATCGTCAGGCTCGGCGGTGAAGAGGTCGCGCCGCGCTCGGCCAAGGCGGCGCTTCAGGCCGGCATCGCCACCGTCTACCAGGAAGTCAACCTGCTGCCGAACCTCTCGGTGGCACAAAATCTGTTTCTCGACCGCCAGCCGATGCGTTTCGGCATTGTCCGCGAGGGCGAGATGCGTCGCCGCGCCAACGCCTTGCTCGCGGACTTTGGCCTCGATATCGATGTCGCCGCGCCGCTCGGCAGCTATTCTGTCGCCGTGCAACACGTCACCGCGATCGCGCGGGCCGTCGATCTCTCCGCGCGCGTGCTGATCCTGGACGAGCCGACCGCGAGCCTCGACCGCCACGAGGTCGACATCCTTTTCGGCATCATGCGCCAGCTCGCCAAACGTGGCATCGGTATCGTCTTCGTCAGCCACTTCCTGGACCAGGTCTACGAGATCTCCGACCGCATCACCGTCCTGCGCAACGGCCGCCTGGTCGGCGAGCGCGAAACCGCTTCGCTGCCGCGGCTGGAATTGATCCGGATGATGCTCGGCCGCGAGCTGGCCGAGACCACCCGCGCACGGGCGTCTGCCACTGAGCACAAGGCGCGCGAGATCTGCGCGAGCTTCGAGAATTACGGCAAAGCCGGCTACGTCGCGCCGTTCAATCTCGAGCTGCGACATGGTGAGGTCGTTGGTCTCGCCGGCCTGCTCGGCTCGGGCCGGACCGAGACGGCGCGGCTGGTGTTCGGCGCCGAACGCGCCGATCGCGGCCAGGCGACGGTGGAGGGCGCACCGGTGCGGCTCCAGTCGCCGCGCGACGGTGTCCGCCACGGCTTTGGCTATTGCCCGGAGGAGCGCAAGACCGACGGTATCGTCGCCGAGCTCAGCGTGCGCGAGAACATCGTGCTCGCGCTCCAGGCCAAGCGCGGGCTGCATCGGCCGCTGTCGCGGCGCGAGCAGGACGAGATCGCGCGTCGTTACGTCAAGATGCTCGACATCCGCCCGGCAGATGCCGAACGCCCGGTCGGCCTGCTCTCCGGCGGCAATCAGCAGAAAGTGCTGCTGGCGCGCTGGCTTGCGACCTCGCCGCGGCTGCTCGTGTTGGACGAGCCGACCCGCGGCATCGATGTCGGCGCGCATGCCGAGATCATCCGCCTGATCCGCGAACTCTGCGACGATGGGCTGGCACTGCTCGTGATCTCCTCTGAACTCGATGAGATCGTGACCTATTCCGATCGCGTCGTGGTGCTGCGCGACCGCGCCCATGTCGAGGAGCTCGCGGGCGAGGCGATCGACGTCGGCAGCATTCTCGCGGCCATCGCCGCCGATGGCGCCGCGATCGCGCATGAGGGGCGGGCATGACAGCGCTGTTGCCGCGCCGCGGCCTTGCCCAGATCCTCGCGCTGATCGTCATCCTGGCGGTCGATCGCGTGGTGTCGCCGCAATTCTTCGACCTGCGTCTTCAGGACGGCCGGCTGTTCGGCAGCCTGATCGACGTGCTCAACCGCGGCACGCCGGTGGCGCTGCTCTCGCTCGGCATGGTGCTGGTGATCGCCACGCGCGGCATCGATTTGTCGGTGGGTGCGGTCATGGCGATCTCGGGCGCGATTGCGGCGAGCCTCGCCGACAGCCACGGTCTGCCGATCGTGCTGGGGGCTGCGCTTGGTGCCGGACTCGTCTGCGGCCTCTGGAACGGCTTCCTCGTCGCCGTGCTCGGCATGCAGCCGATCGTGGCGACGCTGATCCTGATGGTGGCGGGCCGCGGCATCGCCCAGCTGATTACCGAGGGGCGCATCGTAACTTTCTCCTCGCCCGATTTGGTGTGGCTCGGCAATGGCGCTGTGCTCGGCCTGCCGGTGCCGGTCGCGATTGCCCTTGGCATGCTGATCCTCACCGGCGCGGTGGTGCGCGGCTCGGCGCTGGGGCTGCTGATCGAGGCGACCGGTGGCAATGCGCGGGCGAGCGAGCTCGCCGGCGTCGGCACGCGCGCCATGATATTGTCGGTTTATGTCTGGTGCGGCGTCTGCGCCGCGCTCGCGGGCGTGATTGCAGCCGCTGATATTATGGGTGCGGATGCCAACAATGCCGGCCTCTGGCTCGAGCTCGACGCCATCCTCGCGGTCGTGATCGGCGGCACCTCGCTGTTCGGCGGCCGCTTCAGCCTGGTACTGGCCGTGTTGGGTGCGCTGATCATCCAAACCATGAACACCGGCATCTTATTGTCCGGCTATCCGCCGGAGTTCAATTTGCTGGTCAAGGCGGTGGTGGTGCTCGCGGTGCTCTTGCTGCAATCGCCGAAATTCGCCGGCATTGCCGGGACAGCCGCGCGACTGCGGAGGTCCAAAGCATGAAAGGCCTGCCGCCCGTCCTCATCACCGCCATCGTGCTGGTCGCCGGCTTTGCGCTCTGCGCGATGCAATTCCCCAACATTGCCTCGACCCGCGTGGTCGGCAATCTCCTCACCGACAACGCCTTTCTCGGCATCGTCGCGACCGGCATGACCTTCGTCATCATCTCCGGCGGCATCGATCTCTCGGTCGGCTCGGTGATCGGTTTCACGACCGTGTTCGTGGCGCTGGCCATCGAGCGCTGGGGCGTGCCGCCGCTGGTGGCCTTCGTCGCCATCCTCGTACTATCGGCAGGGTTCGGGGCTGCAATGGGCGCCGTGATCCACGTCTTCGACCTGCCGCCCTTCATCGTCACGCTCGCCGGCATGTTCCTCGCGCGCGGTGCGAGCTTCCTGCTCTCGACGGAATCGGTACCGATCACCGCGCCGGTCTACTCCACCATGTCGGACTTCGCGCTGCGGATGCCCGGCGGCGGACGGCTGACGGCCATCGCGATCATCATGCTGGTGATCGTGATCGGCGGCGCCCTGCTGCTGCATCTCACCCGCTTCGGCGCCAATGTCTATGCGCTCGGCGGCAGCCGGGCCACCGCGAGCCTGATGGGCGTTGCAGTCGGCAAGATGACGGTGAAGATCTACATGCTGTCGAGCCTGCTCGCTGGCATCGCCGGCATTGTCTTCTCCTTCTACACCAGCGCCGGCTATTCGCTCTCCGCGGTCGGCGTCGAGCTCGATACCATCGCGGCCGTCGTGATCGGCGGCACGCTGCTCACGGGCGGCCAGGGATCGGTGTTCGGCACCTTCCTCGGCGTGCTGATCCAGGGCTTGATTCAGACCTACATCAATTTCGACGGCACGCTGTCGAGCTGGTGGACCAAGATCGCGACCGGCATTCTGCTGTTCGCCTTCATCGCCTTGCAGCAGGGACTGGTCGCGCTGGCACGACGGCCGGTGAGGAAGAGTGCAGGAGCAACCTCATGACCTCACGCATCGTCGTCATCCCGACGCGGCGGGCCCACTCCAACCATGCGGAGGTGGCCCGCTCGATCGGCGTCGATATCATCGCCGGCCGCTATGCGGAGGGAACGCGGCTGCCCGGCGATGCCGAGATGATCGCGATGTTCGGCGTGTCGCGGCCGGTGCTGCGCGAGAGCGTCAAGACGCTGGTGGCCAAGGGGCTGCTCACCACCAAGGCGCGCGTCGGCACCGTCGTGCGCGAGCGCGGCGCCTGGAACATGTTCGACGCCGACGTGCTGGCCTGGCATCTGGACGCCGGCATCGACAAGCGCTTCCTCAACGACCTCGCCGAGATCCGTCTCGCCGTCGAGCCGCGCGCCGCCGTTCTCGCAGCTATGCACCGGTCCGAAGACGACGTCGCTGAGCTCCGTCGCTGCATGGATCGCATGCGGCTTGAAGCGTCGGACTCCGTCGGCTTTGCCGATGCCGACCTCGCGCTCCATGTTGGGGTGGCGCGCGCCTCCGGCAATCTGTTCATGCGCTCGATCGGGCATGTCATCGAGGCAGCGCTGCGCGCCTCGTTCCTGCTGAGCGCCCCGGTCGCGCCGGAGGACCGCGACACCGTGCTGCTCTGGCATCAAAAGATCGTCGATGCCATTGCAGCGGGGGATGCTGACGGCGCCTCGGAGGCGATGGTCTACGTCATTCACAACGGCATGAGCCGGCACGAACACACTGTGATCGAGGCCGCGCCGGCGGATCCGCTGCCACCTGCGAATACTGGAGAGCAAGCGTGACCGAACTTCGCATCGCCATCGTCGGCTTCGGCAAGATCGCGCGCGACCAGCACCTCGATGCAATCGCCGCGACACCGGATGCGACGCTCGCGGCTGTCGCCAGCCGCAGCGCCTCGCTGCCGGGGCTGCCGCATTTCGCCACCATCGAGGAATTGCTGGAGAAGGGGCCGCCGATCGACGCAGTGTCGCTCTGCACGCCGCCGCAGGTGCGCCGCGCCCAGGCGGCCGCGGCGCTCGCCGCCGGCAAGCATATCATGCTGGAGAAGCCGCCCGGCACCGGCGTCGCCGAGCTCGATCCGCTGATCGCGATGGCAGCGGCGGCGAAGCGGACGTTGTTTGCAACCTGGCATTCGCGCTACGCGCCGGCGGTCGAGCCGGCGCGGCAATGGCTCGCCGAGCGCCGCATCGCCACCGTGCACATCAGCTGGAAGGAAGACGTCCGCGTCTGGCATCCCGGGCAGGGCTGGATCTGGGAGCCGGGCGGCCTCGGCGTGTTCGATCCCGGCATCAATGCGCTGTCGATCCTGACCACAATCCTTCCGCAACCCGTGTTCGTCACCGCGGCCGAGCTGGCCTTTCCGGCCAACTGCCAGGCACCGATCGCGGCGAACCTGACGCTGACTGACATCGACGGCCTGCCTATCAGTGCCGAATTCGACTTCCGCCAGACCGGGCCGCAGAGCTGGGATATCCTCGTGGAAACCGATCAGGGCCAGTTGACGCTGTCCGGTGGTGGCAGGCGGATGGCGATCGACGGCAAGACCGTTGCCGAGGCGCCCGATGAGGAATATCGGGAGCTGTACCGGCGCTTCGTCGATCTCGCTGCGACCGGCGCGAGCGATGTTGACCTGGCGCCATTGCGTCTCGTCGCCGATGCCTTCCTGCTCGGCAAGCGGTCGATCGTCGAACCATTTGTGGACTGACAATGGCTGGCTCGAGAATCACAAGAGACGCTTTCGGAACACTGCCGGACGGTCGCGCGGTCGAGCGCGTCGTGCTGCGCGGGGAGGGCGGCTTCGAAGCGCGCATCATCACTCATGGCGCGGTGATCCAGGCGTTGATCGCGCCGGACGCTAAGGGCGGCTATGACGATGTCGTGCTCGGCCACGATGCCTTCCCTGGCTATCTCGCCGAACGAAAGTTCCTCGGCGCCACGGTCGGCCGCTACGCCAACCGCATCGCCAACGGGCAGTTCTCGCTTGACGGCGAGACTGTGCAGCTCGCCGTCAACAACGGCCCTCATGCGCTGCACGGTGGCCTCGATGGCTTCGACCGCAAGCTCTGGGAGATTGCGGAGATCGACGAGAGCGCCGAGCCCGCGGTGACGCTCACCTATGTCAGCCCGCATGGCGAAGAAAATTATCCGGGCCGGCTCGATGTGCGCCTGACCTATCGCATCACCGGTCCGACCGAGCTGTCGCTGAGCATGGAGGCCTGCACGGACCGGCCGACGATCGTCAATCTCACCAACCATAGCTTCTTCAATCTGGAGGGTGCGACGTCGGGTACGCCCATCCTTGATCATGAGCTGACGGTCGCCGCCGAGCATTTTCTCGCGATCGATCCCACGGCCATTCCGCTGCCGGAGCCGCCGCGTCGCGTTGCCGGCACGCCGTTCGACTTCCGCGAAGCCCGACGCGTCGGCGAGCGCATCCGCGACAGCGATCAGCAATTGCGCAACGGCAGAGGCTACGATCACACGTACTGTCTCGCGCGTGACGGCAAGCTTGCTTTCGCGGCCCGGCTGGAGGCGCCGCGCTCGGGGCGCATCATGGAGTTGTTCACCGATCAGCCCGGCCTGCAGGTCTATTCCGGCAATTATCTCGATGGCACGATCTCCGGGAAGGGTGGCAAGCTCGTCCGGCAGTCGGACGCGATATGCCTGGAGCCGCACATCTGGCCTGACGCGCCGAACCGGCCGGATTTCCCGAACCCGCGGCTCTCACCCGGCGAGGTCTATCGCCATCACACGGTCTATCGCTTTTCGGTGAGGACGCCATGATGGAAGAGGTGCCGACGTCTGTGCTCTCGGATCATCCTTGCCATCTCGGCGAGGGGCCAACCTACGACGCGACCACCGACACGGCCTGGTGGTTCGACATCCGCGAAGGGCTGCTGTTCGAGGCGCAGCTCGGCGGAGGTGGCGTCCGCGTCCATGCGCTCGGCCGGATGGCGAGTGCGCTCGGCAGGATCGACGCCGAGCGTCAGCTGATCGTCGCGGAAGACGGCCTCTACGTCCGCGAGCTCGCTGACGGCATGATGACGCTGCTCTGCCCGCTCGAAGCCGACAATCCGGCGACGCGCTCCAATGACGCGCGGGTGCATCAGTCCGGCACGTTCTGGATCGGCACCATGGGCCGCAAGGCGGAGCCGGGGGCAGGCGCGATCTACGCGTTTCATCGCGGCAAGATCTCGCTGCTGTTCCCCCGCATCAGCATTCCCAACTCGATCTGCTTCTCGCCGGAGGGCACCATTGGCTATTTCGCCGACAGCGCGCGGGCTGTGCTCTACGCCGTGCCGCTCAATCCCGGGACCGGCCTGCCGCGCGGCGAGCCGGAGGTGCTGCTGCGCCACACCGGCATCGGCGGCCTCGACGGTTCGGTGTGCGACGCCGACGGGCAGATCTGGAACGCCTGCTGGGGCGCGGGCCGCATCGATATTTACTCTCCGCAGGGCGAGCGCCTGCGCTCCTTGAGCGTTCCAGCGAAACAGGCGAGTTGCCCGGCTTTCGTCGGCCCCGATCTGTCGCGTCTCCTCGTTACCTCCGCCTGGCAGGACATGGACACGGCGGCGCGTGCTGCCGATCCGCAAGCAGGCCACACCTTTCTGCTGGAGGCGTCCGCGCGTGGTCGCGCGGAGCCCGACGTCAAGCTCGCATAGGAGACCCGAAGCAACCGACCTCTGTCCTCGAAACGAAAGAACAGTCTGACACCCAAAGGGAGTGAAACATGCTGAAACTGAAGACGACATTCCTCGCGCTCGCGCTGGCCGGCGCTGCCACGATGGCCACAGGCGTCGCCGCCTTTGCTCAGAAGGCGACAGTCGGCATCGCCATGCCGACCAAATCCTCGGCGCGTTGGATCGACGACGGCAACAACATGGTCAAGGTGCTGAAGGAGCGCGGCTACAACACCGACCTGCAATATGCCGAGGACGACATTCCGAACCAGCTCTCGCAGGTCGAGAACATGGTGACCAAAGGCGCGAAGGCGCTGGTGATCGCCGCGATCGACGGTACCACGCTCTCCGACGTGCTCAAGCAGGCCAAAGCCAAGGGCATCACCGTGATCGCCTATGACCGCCTGATCCGCGGCACGCCGGATGTCGACTACTACGCGACTTTCGACAATTTCCAGGTTGGCGTGCTCCAGGCGCAGTCGATCGAGCAGGGGCTCGGCCTCAAGGAAGGCAAGGGACCCTTCAACATCGAGCTGTTCGGCGGCTCGCCCGACGATAACAACGCCTACTTCTTCTACAACGGCGCCATGAGCGTTCTGAAGCCCTACATCGATAGCGGCAAGCTCGTCGTCGTCTCCGGCCAGATGGGCATGGACAAGGTGGCGACGCTGCGCTGGGATGGCGCCACCGCGCAGGCCCGCATGGACAATCTGCTCAGCGCCTATTACGGCAACAAGAAGATCAATGCTGTGCTGTCGCCCTATGACGGCATCTCAATCGGCATCATCTCCTCGCTGAAGGGCGTCGGGTACGGCAGCGCGGACCAGCCGATGCCCATCATCTCCGGCCAGGACGCCGAGGTGCCCTCGATCAAGGCGATGCTGCGCGGCGACCAGTATTCGACCATCTTCAAGGACACCCGCGACCTCGCCAAGGTGACCGCCGATATGGTCGACGCGGCGCTCGCCGGCAAGCAGGTCACCGTCAACGACACCAAGACCTACGAGAACGGCGTCAAGACGGTGCCGTCCTATCTGCTTAAGCCGGTCGTGGTCTACAAGGACAATTGGGAGAAGGTGCTGGTCGACAGCGGCTACTACAAGAAGTCGCAGTTCCAGTAGGCTCTGGCTTGCTCAGTCATTCCGGGGCGATGCGAAGCATCGTACCCGGAATCTCGAGGTTCCGGGTTCGCCCTTTGGGCTGCCCCGGAACGACGGTGAACTTTCCAAGGACACTATCCGATGACCGCCATGCTGGAGATGCGCAACGTCAGCAAGAGCTTTGCCGGTGTTCAGGCGCTGCGCGACGTCAATTTCGCGGTTCACGCCGGGCAGATCCACGCGCTCGTGGGCGAGAACGGCGCCGGCAAGTCGACGCTGATGAAAGTGCTGAGCGGGGTCTATCCGCACGGCAGCTACGAGGGGACTATCGTCTTCGAGGGCGAGGAGCGGCGCTTCCGCGACATCAACGATTCCGAGGCGCTTGGCATCATCATCATCCATCAGGAGCTGGCGCTGATCCCGCTGATGTCGATCGCCGAGAACATCTTCCTGTCGCATCCGCCGTCGAAGCTGGGGGTGATCGATCGCGACGAGGTCTACCGGCGCACGCGGGAACTGCTTGCGCAGGTCGGCTTGAAGGAATCGCCGGATACGCTGATCACGGATCTCGGCGTTGGCAAGCAGCAGCTGGTCGAGATCGCGAAGGCGCTGTCCAAGCGGGTGCGGATGCTGATCCTGGACGAGCCGACCGCGAGCCTCAATGAGGCCGATAGCGCCGCGCTGCTCGAACGGCTGATGACATTTCGCGAGCAGGGTATCGGCTCGATCCTGATCTCGCACAAGCTGAACGAGGTCGCAAAGGTCGCCGACCACATCACTGTGCTGCGCGACGGCCGCACGGTCGACAGCATCGATTGCCATGCCGAGGCGATCCAGGAGGATCGCATCATCCGCAGCATGGTCAACCGCGATCTTGCCCATCGCTTTCCGGAGCGCAGCGCGAAAATCGGGGAACCCGTGCTCACCGTCGAGAACTGGTCGGTCTATCATCCCGTCCATCCCGAACGGCAGGTGATCAAGACCGTCAATTTCAGTGTCAAGCGAGGCGAGGTCGTAGGCATCGCCGGCCTGATGGGAGCCGGCCGCACTGAATTCGCCATGAGCCTGTTCGGCCGCTCCTGGGGCACCACCATCAGCGGCAGTCTCCGGCTCGAGGGCAGGGAGATGATGCTGCCAAACGTCGCGGCCGCGATCGATGCCGGCCTTGCCTATGTCACCGAGGATCGCAAGCAGCTCGGCCTCATCCTCGCCGACGACGTTCGCAAGAACATTACGCTGGCGAGCCTCGACCAGGTCGCGCCTGGCCGTGTGATCGACGACATCGCAGAGCTCAAGGTCGCCAGCGACTACCGCAACCGGATGCGGATTCGCTGCTCCGACGTCTACCAGGAGACAGGCCAGCTCTCCGGCGGCAATCAGCAGAAAGTGGTGCTGTCGAAATGGCTGATGACCGATCCGAAGGTGCTGATCCTGGACGAACCGACGCGGGGCATCGACGTCGGCGCCAAGTACGAGATTTACTGTATCATCAACGAACTGGCGGAAGCCGGTCGCGGCGTCGTCGTGATCTCCTCGGAAATGCCCGAGCTGCTCGGCATCTGCGACCGCATCTGCGTCATGAACGACGGCGCCTTTGTCGGGGAGTTTGGGGGATCCGAGGCGACGCAGGAAAAGATCATGCGCGCCATCATGCGCAACGAGAGAAGCAACGGGAGCGGCGCTCGTGCGGCCGCGGAGATGGGAGGATCGCAGCCATGACCGACAAGACGGTGTCGCTGCCCGAGGAGCGCCGGCACGGCAGCTTCATCAAGAACAACTTGCGCAGCTACGGCATGCTGATCTCGCTGGTGGCGATCATGCTGTTCTTCCAGGTCGTCACTGGCGGCACGCTGCTCCAGCCGCTCAACCTGACCAATCTGGTGCTCCAGAACAGCTACATCGTCATCATGGCGCTGGGCATGCTGCTGGTGATCGTCACCGGCCATATCGACCTTTCAGTCGGCTCGGTCGCGGGCTTCATCGGCGCGGTGGCCGCCGTGCTCATGGTGACCTACAAGATCGACTACACGCTCGCCTTCATTGCCTGCCTCCTGATTGGCGCCGCCATCGGCGCGGCGCAGGGCTATTGGGTGGCCTATTTCAAGATCCCGTCCTTCATCGTCACCTTGGCGGGCATGCTGGTGTTCAAGGGCCTCGCGCTCGCGGTCTTGCAGGGCCAGTCGCTTGGACCGTTCCCGGCGACCTTCCAGAAATTGTCGTCGGGGTTCATTCCTGAACTGCTTCCGGAGGCCGGCACGCTGCATCCGACCTCCATGCTGATCGGTGCGGTGCTCGCGCTCGGCCTGGTCTATGCCAGCGCCAAGGGACGGTCGCGCGAGCAATTGCATGGCATTGAGGTCGAACCTTATGCGTTCTTCCTGGGCAAGAGCGTTCTCTTGGCCTGCGCCGTGCTCTATTTCACCTATCTGATCGCCTCGCATCGCGGTCTGCCGAATGTGCTGGTCATTATGACGGCGTTGATCGCGCTCTACGGCTTCGTGACCCGGCGCACCGTGATCGGCCGGCAGATCTATGCCGTCGGCGGCAACGCCAAGGCGGCAAGCCTGTCGGGCATCAAGACCGAGCGGCTGACCTTCCTCACCTTCGTCAACATGGGCGTGCTCGCCGCGCTCGCCGGCCTCGTCTTCGCCGCGCGCCTCAACACCGCGACCCCGAAGGCCGGTCTCGGCTTCGAGCTCGACGTCATTGCCGCCTGCTTCATCGGCGGCGCCTCGGCCTATGGCGGGGTGGGCCGCGTCGGCGGTGCCGTGGTCGGCGCCATGATCATGGGTGTGATGAACAACGGCATGTCGATCCTCGGCATCGGTATCGACTACCAGCAGGTCATCAAGGGCCTAGTGCTGCTCGGGGCGGTGTGCATCGACGTGTATAATCAGCGGCGGTAAGCTCGCGGCGAAGAACGTTGGGTGGGCAAATGGCGCCAAAGCCAATGCCAACGATTCTCGCGATCGATCAGGACTGCAGCACCGGTACCAATCCGTAGCGCAGCATCGTCTCCTTCATCTTTGCCGGATCGGGTGTGCCGGCGGCGAGCAGGGCCGCCATTTCCTTGAAATATTGCGGGCCAAGCACGCCGGGGGTGAGTGTGCACAGGCAGGTCGCCGGCCGGGGTGAACGGTTGGTGAAGCTGTGCACCACTCCGCGCTTGATGAACGCGGTCTCGCCCGGCGCCACGTCGACCTCCGTTCCGTCGATCCGCCAGGTCGAGATGCCGCTGAGTCCATAGATCGTTTAGTCCCAGCGATCGTGATAGTGAGGGATCGGCATGCGCGCGTTCGGTTGGAGGGTCATTTCGAACAGATCGAGGCTGCCGGCGGTGTCGTCCTTGCTCCGCAGAAAGATTAGCTGCAGCGCACCAAGATTGATGATCTCAGGCATGGCAAACTCATTGGGTCGTGTGCGGTCGCGAACCTTACCGCGTTCCGGCAATGGGCCAAAGCGCTCTGGCGATCCCATGATCTGGGTGACGCAATTGCGCAATCCTACGTCCCGACCCTGTTCCGCCGCGGCGGCTGCGTATCCTCGGCAGCATCAAGCGTTTGCCGGCGGCGCGCTGCCGGCGATCGACCGGCAGGTGGCGCATTGAGGCGCCGACCGCGCCGGGAGGGTTTGCAGCTGAGCTATTGCTCATCCGGTGGGTATATGATCGAATGGCTGGATGCACCAGGGCCGGCCGAAACCCGATCTGATCATCTTCGACTGCGACGGCGTGCTCGTCGACAGCGAGCTGTTGAGCTGCCGCTGCCTGTCCGAAGTGCTGGCCGAATTCGGCTTCGCGCTCAGTGAGGCGCAGGCACTCGAACTCTTTCTCGGGCGGAGCACCAAGGCGATCGAGCAGCATTACCACGATCTCGGGCAAACCGTGCCGGACGGCTTCCTGCCGCGATTGAAGTCGCGCGTGCTCGAGACGTTTGCCGCCTCGCTCGAACCGATCCCCGGGGTTGGGGCGGTGGTGTCGGACCTGACGGTGCCGTTCTGCGTGGCTTCCTCGAGCGATATCGATCGCGTATCGCTCTCGCTCGACGTCACCGGCCTCAAGCCGCTGTTCGACGATCGCATCTACACGGCCCAGATGGTTAAGCGCGGCAAACCGGCGCCCGACCTTTTCCTCCACGCGGCCGAGAAGATGCGCATACCGCCCGCGCGCACATTGGTGATCGAGGACAGCGTCAGCGGCCTGCAGGCGGGCAAGGCGGCGGGCATGACCGTCTGGGGATTTGTTGGCGGAGGCCATTACAGCACCCGGGACGGGCAGGCTATATTGTCGGCCGCCGGGGCCGATCGGGTTTTCGAGCGCATGAGCGATTTCTGGAAGGACGTCTGACGCCTGCCATGGCCGCCGAGAATGAGAAATCGAGGCTCGACGACGCCGCGCGCGCCGGCTGGCTCTATTTCATTGCCGGTCATACCCAGGACGAGATCGCAAAGATGCTCCAGGTCTCGCGTGCCTCGGCGCAGCGGCTGGTCTCGCTCTGCCTCGCCGAGCGGCTGATCACGTTTCGGCTCGAGCATCCCATCGCCGCCTGCATGGAACTGGCGGCGCGCCTGAAGCAGCGCTTTGATCTGGTTCATTGCGAGGTGGTGCCGGCCGACCCTGCGGCGCCGCAGGCTACCGCAGGCATCGCCGAGCGTTGCGCCAACCTGCTCGATTCCACGCTGCGCTCGGAGACGCCGGTCATCGTCGCCCTCGGCACCGGACGGGCGGTGCGCGCCGCGGTGGAGCGCGTCACGCCGATCGACCGGCCCAATCATCAGATCGTCTCGCTGGTCGGCAACATCTCCGCCGACGGGTCGGCGAGCTTCTACGACACCGTCGGCCGGCTCGCCGACCGTACTGGCGCGCGGCATTATCCGATGCCGTTGCCGTTCCTGATGTCGTCGGAGGACGAGCGCAACAAGATGGTCCGCATCGAGCCGATCGCCAAGGTGAAGGCGGTCGCGGCCAAGGCGGACCTTCGCCTCGTCGGCATCGGCCAGATGGACCAGAAGGCGCAGGTCCATGTCGATGGCTTCGTCACCCGCGATGAATTGTTCGAGATGATGCGGTTAGGTGCCATCGGCGAGATCACCGGCTGGGCCTATGATTCCAACGGTCGCCTGCTCAAATCCGGCACCAACAAGCGCCTGACCAGCATCCCGCCGGAAGTCCCGGCCAAGACCACGACGATCGGCGCCGCGATCGGCGCCCCCAAGGTGCCGGCGATCGCGGCCGCGATGAACGGACGGCTGATCAACGGCCTGATCACGGACGAGGCGACGGCAAGGGCGATCTTGGAGCGGTAGGCGGCTCGGCCCTCTCGCGTCAGCGAAGCGGCCGCTCTCTCCGCCCACACCCCTGTCATCGTCCGCGCAGTGTTTAGACCGGACAGATCACTGACAGGTGTTCGGAGACATAGATGCCCCGCCTTCGCGGGGAATGACAGCTGAGAGTGAAGCGACACCTCGCACCCCTCCCGCACCGCAGCACTCATAAGTTGCCGAAACTCTCGTGCGCCTGCTTGACAAGCACCGCGCGTCCGTTGAACATACGCCCAACGCGTGGGCATATACTCAAAAGCGCGACTCTAGGGAGGTCTCCGTGAAACACGTCCTCGGCGCCGTCTGCGGCGCGTCTTGCCTGCTGCTGGCCATCCCCGCGATGGCCGAAACGACCCTGACCATCGCCACCGTCAACAATGGCGACATGATCCGCATGCAGGGGCTGACGGGTGAGTTCACCAAGAAGAACCCTGACATCACCGTGAAATGGGTGACGCTGGAGGAGAACGTGCTGCGCCAGCGCGTCACCACCGACATCGCCACCAAGGGCGGTCAGTTCGACGTGCTGACCATCGGCACCTACGAGGTGCCGATCTGGGCCAAGAAGGGCTGGCTGGTGCCGCTCGCCAATCTCGGCGCCGATTACGACATCGCCGACCTGCTGCCGAAGATCAAGGATGCGGTCTCCGCCGACGGCAAGCTCTACGCCGCGCCGTTCTACGGCGAGAGCTCGATGGTGATGTACCGCACCGATCTGTTCGAGAAGGCCGGCCTGAAGATGCCGGAAAAGCCGAGCTGGGATTTCGTCATTGATGCCGCCAAGAAGCTCACCGACAAGAGCGCCGGCGTCTACGGCATCTGCCTGCGCGGCAAGGCCGGCTGGGGCGAGAACATGGCGTTCCTGTCGGCCATGGCCAATTCCTACGGCGCGCGCTGGTTCGACGAGAAGTGGGAGCCGCAGTTCAATACGCCGGAATGGAAGGCGACGCTGACCACCTACGTCAATCTCATGAAGGAAGCCGGTCCTCCCGGCGCAAGCTCCAACGGCTTCAACGAGAACCTGGCGCTGTTCAACGCCGGCAAGTGCGCGATGTGGATCGACGCCACGGTCGCGGCATCTTTCGTCACCAATCCGAAGGAGTCCAAGGTCGCCGACAAGGTCGGCTTCGCGCTCGCGCCCAACACCGGGCTCGGCAAGAATGCCAACTGGCTGTGGGCCTGGAATCTCGCGATCCCCGCCGGCTCCAAGAAGACGGAAGCGGCCGAGAAGTTCATCGCCTGGGCCACGAGCAAGGACTACACCAAGCTCGTCGCGTCGAAGGAGGGCTGGGCCAACGTGCCGCCGGGCACGCGGACCTCGCTCTACCAGAACGAGGACTATCTGAAAGTCGCCCCCTTCGCCAAGCTGACGCTGGCCTCGATCGACGCGGCCGACCCGAACAAGCCGACGGTGAAGCCGGTGCCATACGTCGGCGTGCAATACGCCGCGATCCCCGAATTCCAAGGCATTGGCACCCAGGTGGGCCAGCAATTCTCGGCCGCGCTTGCGGGATCGATGACCGTCGATGCCGCGCTCACCGCCGCGCAATCCGCGACCGAGCGCGAGATGAAGCGCGCCGGCTACATCAAATGAACCCGAGCTCTCCCACCTGAGCTCAAACTGGCGGCCATCCGCCCATCCCCGGATGGATGGCCGCCTTACTTCCCGAAAGGAGAAGTCAGGGATGGCAACCCGGCAGACGCGATTTCTTGCGCGCTCGCTTCTGACGCCGGCGGTTGGGCTGCTATTCATCTGGATGATCGTCCCGCTGGCGCTGACGATCTACTTCTCGACCCTGCATTACAGCCTGCTCGATCCCGGCTCGGAATCGTTCGTCGGGCTGGAGAATTTCCGCTACTTCCTCACCGATCCCGCCTTCCTCGCCTCGCTCCAGAACACGCTGGTGCTGGTCGGCTCGGTGCTGGCGCTGACCATCCTGCTCGGTATCCCCCTTGCGCTGTTGATGGACCAGCCGGTGATCGGACGCAATTTCGTGCGGCTGATGGTGATCGCGCCGTTCTTTGTGATGCCGACGGTGAGCGCGCTGGTCTGGAAGAACCTGCTGATGCATCCGGTGTCGGGATTGTTCGCCTGGCTCGCTTCACTGTTCGGCCTGACGCCGATCGATTGGTTCAACGATGTGCCGCTGTTTGCGGTCATCCTGATCGTGACGTGGCAATGGCTGCCGTTCGCGACGCTGATCCTGCTCACCGCGCTGCAATCGCTCGACGAGGAGCAGAAGGAAGCCGCCGAGATGGATGGCGCGAGCGCCCTCTCGACGTTCATCTACATCACGCTGCCGCATCTGGCCCGTCCCATCACGGTGGTGATCCTGATCGAGACCATCTTCCTGCTGACGGTGTTTGCCGAGATCTTCGTCACCACCGGCGGCGGACCGGGCCTGCAAACCACCAACATCGCCTTCCTGATCTATTCGCAGGCGCTGATCCAGTTCGACGTCGGCAGCGCCTCGGCAGGCGGCCTCGTTGCCGTGGCGATCGCCAACGTCGTCGCTTTCTTCCTGGTCCGCATCGTCGGTCGCAATTTGGAGGCCTGACATGGCACGGATGGCGACGACGCGGCGAGTGGCGATATCGACGGCAGCGGCCTGGCTGTTCGGATTTCTGATCTTCTTCCCGATCCTGTGGATGGTGCTGGCGAGCTTCAAGACCGAGCTCGAGGCCTTCGCCATCCCGCCGTCCTTCCTGTTCTTCCACTGGACCACGGAAAACTATGCGACCGTGCAGGAGCGCAGCGACTATCTTCTCCACGCGCTGAACTCGATCATCATCGCTGGCGGCTCGACGTTGATTGCGCTTTTGATTGCCATCCCTGCGGCTTGGTCGATGGCGTTCTCGCCGACCAAGCGCACCAAGGACATCCTGCTCTGGATGCTCTCGACCAAGATGATGCCGCCGGTCGGCGTGCTGGTGCCGATCTACCTGATCTACAAGTCCTTCGGCCTGCTCGATTCCCGCATCGGCCTCGTCTTCATCCTCTGCCTCGGCAATCTGCCGATCGTCATCTGGATGCTGTTCACCTATTTCAAGGAGATCCCGCGCGATATCCTCGAGGCCGCGCGCATGGACGGCGCCACCATCGGCCGCGAACTCGTCTACGTGCTGACGCCGATGGCGATCCCGGGGCTCGCATCGACGCTGCTGCTCAACCTGATCCTCGCCTGGAACGAGGCGTTCTGGACGCTCAACCTGTCGACCTCGAACGCCGCGCCGCTCACCACGTTCATCGCGTCCTATTCGAGCCCGGAAGGGCTGTTCTGGGCAAAGCTGTCGGCGGCCTCCACGCTGGCGATCGCGCCCATTCTCGTCCTCGGTTGGTTCAGCCAGAAGCAGCTCGTGCGCGGGCTCACCTTCGGCGCGGTGAAGTAGAGGGACTGCCGGATCATGGGTCAGATCACACTTCAGGGCGTGCAAAAATCCTTCGGCCCCGTGCACATCATCAAGGGCGCCGATCTGGACATCGCCGACGGCTCCTTCGTGGTGTTCGTCGGTCCCTCCGGCTGCGGCAAGACCACGCTCTTGCGCCTGATTGCCGGGCTCGAGGACGTCTCCGGCGGCAAGATCCTGATCGACGGCAAGAACGTGGTCGACACGCCGCCTGCCAAGCGCGGTCTCTCGATGGTGTTCCAGTCCTACGCGCTCTATCCGCATATGAGCGTGCGCGGCAATATCGGCTTCGGCCTGAAGATGGCGGGCCTTGCCAAGGATGAGATCAACCGCAAGGTCGAGGCGGCGGCCGCGACGCTGAATCTCACGCCCTATCTCGACCGCAAGCCGCGCGAGCTCTCCGGCGGCCAACGCCAGCGCGTCGCGATCGGCCGCGCCATCGTCCGCGAGCCCAAGGCGTTCCTGTTCGACGAGCCGCTCTCGAACCTCGATGCAGCGCTGCGGGTGCAGATGCGCATCGAGGTGACACGGCTCCAGAAGCAGCTCGGCACCACCGCGATTTACGTCACCCACGATCAGGTCGAGGCCATGACCATGGCCGACAAGATTGTCGTGCTCAACGGCGGCAAGATCGAGCAATATGGCTCGCCGCTGGAGCTTTATGAGCGGCCGGCCAATCTCTTTGTCGCCGGCTTCATCGGCTCGCCCAAGATGAATTTCGTAACCGGCGAGCTCGCCAAGCAGCAAGGCGCGGCCACCATTGGCGTGCGTCCGGAGCACCTCAAGATCGAGCGCGACGGCGCCGGCGGCTGGCAAGGAACGATCTCGGTCGCCGAGCATCTCGGCAGCGATACCTTTCTCTACGTCGATGCCGGGTCGCTCGGCATGCTGACGGCGCGCTACATCGGCGAATTGAGCCTGCACGCCGGTGATCGCGTGTCGCTGGTGCCGGACCCCGCGCGCATCCACCGCTTCGACGATGGCGGCAACGCGCTTCGAAGCTAACAAGAAACGGCAAGAAAACGGGAAGACGATCATGTACCTGGACAAATTCAAGCTGAACGGCAAGAGCGCGTTCATCACCGGCGGCGGGCAGGGCATTGGCCTTGCTTGCGCCGAAGCGCTGGCTGAGGCCGGCGCCAGGGTCGTGATCGGTGATCGCGACAGCAAGGTCGCCGACAGCGCCAAAGCCACCCTGAAGGCCAAGGGCTACGACATCGAGACCGCGATCATGGACGTCACCGATACCAAGCGCGTCGCGGAGGTCGCAAACGACCTCGTCGCCCGCCACGGCAAAGTCGACATCCTCGTCAACAATGCCGGCATCGCGCGCAGCGAGACGCCGGCCGAGACCGTCACCGACGAGCACTGGCTCAACGTCATCGACGTCAACCTCAACGGCACCTTCTGGTGCTGCCGCGAGTTCGGCAAGCACATGTTGAAGGCCAGAAGCGGTGCCATCGTCAATGTCGGCTCGATGTCTGGCTTCATCGTCAACAAGCCGCAGGAGCAGTGCTTCTACAACGCCTCCAAGGCCGGTGTGCACCATCTCACCAAGTCGCTCGCCGCCGAATGGGGCGCCCGCGGCATCCGCGTCAACGCGGTGGCGCCGACCTATATTGAAACGCCGCTCAACGCCTTCGTGAAGAGCAACCCGAAAATGTACGACGCCTGGATCGGCGGAACCCCGATGGCGCGGATGGGGCAGGTCGAGGAAATCGCCTCCGTCGTGCTGTTCCTCTCGTCCGAGGCCGCAAGCCTGATGACCGGCAGCATCGTGCTGGTGGATGGCGGCTACACTTGCTGGTAGGCTTGCGTCAAGACTGACGAAGCGACCGGAGCGACAATGCCGCGAGCGTATATCGGCGTCGACGTGGGGACCACAAGCACGCGGGCAGGGGTGTTTGACGAAGCGGGCACGCTGCTCGCTATGGCGCGACATCCGATCCGGACCTGGCACGAGGCCGGCGATATCGTTGAGCAGTCGTCCCAGGACATCTGGGACGCCTGCGCGACATCGGTACGCGCGGCGATGACGGAAGTTGGCATCACGCCCGATAGCGTCCGTGGCATCGGTTTCGATGCCACCTGTTCCCTAGTGGTCCTCGATAGGCAAGGCGAGCCACTCACGGTCAGTGGCTCCGGGGATAAGCAGCGCAACGTCATCGTCTGGATGGACCACCGCGCCACCGCCGAGGCGAGGCTGATCAACGAGACCGAGGATGCCGTGCTGCGCTATGTCGGCGGCTCGATCTCGCCCGAGATGCAGATGCCGAAGCTGCTGTGGCTGAAGCGGCATCTTCGCGCGAGTTTCGACGCCGCGGGTCACTTCTTCGATCTGGCTGATTACCTGGCCTGGCGCGCGACCGGCTCGCTCCAGCGCTCGACTTGCACCGTCACCTGCAAGTGGAACTACCTCGCACATGATGGCGGCTGGAGCGCGCCATTCTTCAAGCGCATCGGCCTGTCGGACTTCGTCAGCGAGACCTACGCGCGCATTGGCACCGAGATGGTCGCCCCCGGCACGCGGCTCGGTGCCGGTCTCACCCCCGCCGCGGCGGCCGAACTGGGCCTGTCGCCGGGCACGCCGGTCGGGGCGTCGCTGATCGACGCGCATGCGGGCGGCATCGGTGCGATCGGCGGCCGCGACGGCTCGGGCGGAGCAGCAGACGCATGCGATCGCCTCGCCTACATCATGGGGACGTCGGCCTGCATCATGGCGACCACGAAGGAACCCTGTTTCGTGCCCGGCGTATGGGGACCTTACTACTCCGGCATGGTGCCGAACTTATGGCTCAACGAGGGCGGCCAGTCGGCCGCGGGCGCCGCGATCGATCACCTCCTCAGGTCGCATCCGGGTTTTGGCGAGGCGAGCGCGGCGGCGCGTAACGAGCGCCTCGACCTCATCGACTTCCTCGAGCGCCGCATCATCGCGCGCGCAGGCGATGCCAGCCGCGCCGCGCTGCTCGCGCGTGACGTGCATGTGCTTCCCGAATTCATCGGCAACCGTTCGCCCTACGCTGATCCTGACACGCGCGCGGTGATCGCCGGCCTCGATCTCGACACCGACATCGCTTCGATGGAGCGGCTATTCGTCGCCGGCCTGTGCGGGCTCGCCTATGGGCTTGCCGAGGTGATCGAGGCCTTTGCCGCGCATGGCGTTCGCTCCAGCATGATGATCATGGGCGGCGGGGCCAGCCGTAGCCCGCTGGTGCGCCAGATCATGGCCGATACGACCGGCCTCACGGTCGCGCTGCCACAGACCAAGGAGCCGGTGCTGCTGGGCGCCGCGATGCTCGGCGCAGTGGCCGGCGGCGCCTATGCCTCGATCGGCGAGACCATGGCAAAAATGTCGGCGTTGGGACGCAAGAGCGAGCCGACCGCTCCCGACATGGCGGCGTTTCACGCCCGCAAGCGCGAGATCTACAAGCTGCTGCGCGACGTCGATCGCGGCAGCCGCGCGGCGATGCGCGACATCGCGAGGGGTTGAAACGGATGCTGATTGCCTGTGGCGATGCGCTGATCGATTTCGTGCCGACGCGAAGCACTGAGGGACGTGAAGCGGTAATACCCGCGGTCGGCGGCGCCTGCCTCAACGTCGCCATCGGCATGGCGCGGCTGGGGGCGCCGACAAGTTTCGTCGGAGGCATCTCGACCGACTTGTTCGGCCGCATGATCGCAGACCATACCGCGGCCTCGCATGTGGATCTCAGCTTCGCCACCCGCAGCGATCACCAGACCACGCTTGCCTTCGTCCGCATCGTCGCGGGCGAGTCGCATTATGCGTTCTATGATGCCGAGACTGCGACGCGGAACTGGAGCTATCGGCGCGGATCGATTCCGTTCGGTAAGGTCGAAGCCCTTCATGTCGGTTCGACGACGCTGGTCAACGACCACGGCGCGGCGGAGACGACTGCATTGGTCGCGGACGCGCGGGCGTCATCAACCATCTCCTTCGATCCGAACTGCCGCCCTAATCTGGTTAAGGAGAAGCCGGCCTATCTCGCGCGCATGGCCGGCTTCGCTGCCAGCGCCGATCTCATCAAGATGTCCGACGTCGACTTCACCTATCTCTTCGGAGACGAGCCATATCAACAACGCGCGAGCGCGCTGCTGGGGCAGGGTACGAGCCTCGTCGTCATCACCCGCGGCAACGACGGCGCGGTCGCCTGGCACGCGGGCGCAGGACAGATCGAGGTCGCCGCGCCCAAGGTCGAGGTGGCCGACACGATCGGGGCCGGCGACAGCTTTCAGGCGGCGCTGCTGTTCGCTCTGCACAAGCAGGGTCGCATTGCCCGGCAAACGTTGAAGGACATCCGTGCCGACGAGCTCCGCCGCGCGCTGTCCTTCGCCGCCAATTGCGCCGGCCTCACTTGCACCCGTCCGGGCGCCGATCCGCCCTGGAGCCACGAGGTGAGTTGGAGCTTGTAGCGAATGCCAGCCCTGCGGTTGCCGCGATTCGGTGGACAATGGTTATGCGCCCGCGGAAATGGACAGGATAGACCCGAGCTGGCAAGGTCCGAGCGTCCATGACGCGGGCCTTCGATATGAGCAATGATCCCTGTTTTTTGTCTGCCACTGAACTGCGCGGCCTCATTGCCGGGAAGCGGATCTCGCCGGTCGAGATCGTCCGCGCCGTGCTTGCGCGCGCCGAGGCGCTCCAGGGCGAATTGAACTGCTTCATCACCCTGTGCGGCGACCAGGCGATCGCAGAGGCGCGCGAAGCCGAGCGCAAGATGATGGCCGGCGAGCCCCTCGGCCTGCTGCACGGCATCCCCGTCACCGTCAAGGATATCGTCAACACCAAGGGTGTGAAGACCACCTTCGGCGCCGTTCCCTACAAGGACAATGTGCCGAACGAGGATGCCGTCGCGGTGGCGCGGCTGCGCAGTGGAGGCGCGATCCTGATCGGCAAGACCACGACGGCGGAATTCGGCAGCAAGTGCCTGACGGACTCGCCCTTGTTCGGCCGCACCCGCAACGCGTGGGATGCGCGCCGTTCCTCCGGCGGCTCCAGCGGCGGCGCGGCGGTTGCCGTTGCGAGCGGCATCGCGCCGCTTGCAATCGCGACGGACGGTGGCGGCTCGACGCGGATTCCGGCCGCCTGCAACGGCGTGGTCGGATTGAAGCAGAGCAACGGCGTGATCCCGCACAGCCAGGCGCTCGATGTGTTCGGTAACCAAACCTATGTCACGCCGACCACCCGCACGGTGGCCGACACAGCACTGATGATGCAGGCGATGGCCGGCGAGGATGCTTGCGATCCCTGGTCGATCGGCGTCCCCGTGCCTGATTTCATCGGCACCGCCGCCCCGCGCGGCGATCTACGCGGGCAGAAAATCCTATTCTGTGCTTCGCCGCCCGGACGTCCAGTGTCGTTAGACGTCGCGGCCAGCTTCAAGGCGAGCCTTGATCGGCTGGCGGAGCTCGGTGCCGAGCTTGAAGAGTTCTCCGGCGACGGCTTCGACATAGAGCCGATCTGGCGCGCCATCAACCACACGGTCTGGCGCACGCGCTTTGCAAAGCTCGCCGCCGAGCATGGGGACGAGCTGAGCGAGGCCTTTCTCAAGCAGCTTGCGCTCGCAAGCGAGGTCAGCGGCGTCGAATACCAGGAGGCGATGTTCGTGCGCACCGCGCTGTTCCGCCGGGTGCAATCGCTGCTTGCGCGCGGGCACCTGCTGGCAATGCCGACACTGACGCGCACGGCGCTGCCGATCGAGCAGGATTTGTTTGGCACCATCGAAATCGACGGGGCGCTTTTCGACAGCGTCCGGCCGCATTGGTTCCCCTGGACCATGCTATTCAACATGACCGGGCATCCCGCCGTCAGCCTACCCTGCGGCTTCGGCCGCGACGGCCTGCCGATCGGGCTGCAGCTCGTCGGCCGCTTCCGCGGCGATGCCGAATTGCTGCGCGTGAGCGCGCTGTTCGAGGCTTCAAGTGACCTTCTGTCCCGCTGGCCGGCCTGAGCCGACGGGCATGCAGCAAAGGGCTTGCCTCCGGCGCCCGGACATGTTGATCGTGCCTGGTAGCCCTGAAGCCGAGCGCGCATGAGCGTCTTTGTCCTCCGACGTCTGTTGACCTTGCTGGCGACGCTGGTCGGCGCATCGCTGATCATCTTCCTGGTGCTCGACGCGCTTCCCGGCAACGCCGCGCAGATGCTGATGGGCGCCGACGCCTCGCCGGACGCAGTCCGCGCGCTCACCGTCAAGCTCGGGCTCGACCAGCCGCTGGCGGTTCGCTACCTGCAATGGATCAAGGGCCTCCTCGTCGGAGATCTCGGCAACTCCTATGTCTACGGCACGCCGGTCGCGAGCCTCATCGCGGAGCGGCTGGTGCTGACCATTCCGCTCGCGATCATGGCCATGACGATCACGGTGACGCTGGCGCTCTCCGCCGGCATCTACACCGCCGCCAACCACAACAAGCTTGGCGACGTCGGCGTGATGTCACTGACGCAGGTGGGCATCGCGCTGCCGAATTTCTGGTTCGCGATCCTCTTGGTCCTGTTGTTCTCGGTGCGGCTGCAATGGCTCTCGGCGGGCGGCTTTGGCGGCTGGGACGATGGCCTCTGGTCGGGCATCAAGTCGCTGCTGCTGCCGGCGATCTCGCTCGCGGTGGTGCAGGCCGCGATTCTCGCGCGGGTCACCCGCTCGGCCGTGCTCGAGGTGCTGCGTGAGGACTTCGTCCGCACGGCCCGTGCGAAGGGCCTCGGCAAGCGCGAGGTGCTGTGGCGCCATGTGCTGCGTAACGCCATGATCCCTGTGATGACCGTGATGGGGCTGCAATTCGCCAATCTGCTCGCCGGCACCATCGTGATCGAGAACGTGTTCTACCTGCCGGGCCTCGGCCGCCTGATCTTCCAGTCGATCGCCAACCGCGACCTCATCGTCGTGCGCAACTGCGTGATGCTGCTCGCGGCCATGGTCGTCATCGTCAATTTCGTGGTCGACGTGCTCTATGCCTTCATCGATCCCCGCATCAAGGTCCACGACCTGTGAGCGACCCCCTGACCATCGACGCGCCGATTGCGACGCGGCCGCTGCCTGCTCGGACGTTCTGGCGCCGCGCGCTGCGGCATCGCAGCTTCGCGCTTGGCGGCGCGCTGAGCCTGCTGGTGCTCGCCTCAGCGCTGTTGTCGCTGGTGTGGACGCCGTGGTCGCCCTATGAGATCGACATCGCCTCGAAACTCCGGCCGCCGTCGGCATCGCACTGGCTCGGCACCGATTCCTTCGGCCGAGACATCGTCTCGCTGCTGCTCGCCGGCGCGCGTTCGACCATCATGGTCGGCATCATCGCGGTGAGCATCGGTCTCAGCTTCGGCGTCTGCCTCGGCTTGATCGCCTCGGCCAGGCGCGGCTGGACCGAAGAGATCATCATGCGCTTTGCGGATTTCAGCTTCGCCTTTCCGGCCGTGCTCTCGGCGATTATGCTCGCGGCCGTGGTGGGACCGGGCATGGTGACCTCGATCGTCGCGATCGGTATCTTCCAGATCCCGACGCTGACGCGGCTGACGCGCGGTTCGGCCAACGCGATCTGGGCGCGCGAATTCGTGCTGGCCGCGCGCGCGGCGGGCAAGGGGCGCTTCCGCATCACGATCGAGCACGTGCTGCCCAACATCCTGTCGATCCTGATCGTGCAGGTCACCATCCAGTTCGCGCTTGCCATTCTCGCCGAAGCCGCACTGTCCTATCTCGGCCTCGGCACTCAGCCGCCGCAGCCGTCATGGGGCCGCATGCTGAACGACGCGCAGACGCTGCTGTTCCAGTCGCCGATGCTCGCGGTCTATCCCGGCGCTGCGATCGCCGTCGCGGTGCTCGGTCTCAATCTGCTTGGTGACGGATTGCGCGACCTGCTCGATCCCAGACTGGCGCGGGAGCGGTAACGATGGCTGATTCCGCAACCATGCCACTGATCGAGGTCGCTGATCTCGGCGTGCGCCTCAACACCAGCCGCGGGCCGGCGCAGGCCGTGCGTGGCGTCAGCTTTGCCCTCAAGCGCGGCGAGACGCTCGGGCTCGTCGGCGAATCCGGCTGCGGCAAGTCGGTCACGGCGTTATCGCTGATGGGGCTGCTGCCGGACAGCGCAGTGGTCGGCGGCAGCATCAAGTTGGATGGCAACGAGCTCGTCGGGCTTTCGGATGCGGATTATTGCCGCCTGCGCGGCAACCGCATCAGCATGATCTTCCAGGAGCCGATGACCGCGCTCAATCCGATGCACACGATCGGCCATCAGGTCGCCGAGCCGCTGCGGCGTCATAAGAAATATTCGGCCTCACAGGCGCGGCGCGAGACCATCGCCTTGCTCGACCGGGTCGGCCTGCCCGATGCTATCAGGCGCGTCGACGCCTATCCGCACCAGTTTTCCGGCGGCCAGCGCCAGCGTGTCACCATTGCGATGGCGCTCGCCTGCGAGCCGGACCTCTTGATCGCGGACGAGCCGACCACCGCGCTCGACGTCACCATCCAAGGCCAGATCCTCGACCTCATCGCTGATCTCGTCGAGGAGCGCGGCATGTCGATGATCCTGATCTCGCACGATCTCGGTGTCATCGCCGAGAACGTGCAGCGCATGATGGTGATGTATGGCGGCACCGTCGTCGAGAGCGGGCCGACCGACGAGGTGTTCCGGCGCATGGGGCATCCCTATACGCAGGGCCTGTTCCGCGCCCGGCCGAAGCTCGGTGCGCGCAAGGGGACGCGGCTGAACACGATCTCGGGCACAGTGCCGGAGCTCGCCGATTTGCCGTCCGGCTGCACCTTCTCCGATCGCTGTCCCCTGGTGATCGATCAGTGTCGTGCCGCGTTGCCGCCGATGGTGGACGTCGGACCTGGCCATGGCGTGCGTTGCATCAGGACCGACGTATCGATGGGCGAACGTGTCGGAGCGCTGACCGCATGACCGCCGCCGGATTGCTTCTCGAGGTGAAGGATCTCGAGCAGCGCTATACGCTGCCGCGCGAAAGCCTGTTTCGCCCGCCGGGGCAGGTGCGCGCGCTGAACGGCGTCAGCGTGCAGGTCGCCGCGGGCAAGAGCCTCGGCGTCGTCGGCGAATCCGGTTCCGGCAAGTCGACCTTCGCGCGGCTGGTGATGGCGCTGGAGCGGCCGACGTCAGGGCAGGTCGCGCTGCTCGGCCGCGATCTCAACCGCATCTCTGCCGATGAACTGCGCCGTGCCAGGCGTGATTTCCAGATGGTGTTCCAGGACCCTTACGGCTCGCTGGATCCGCGCCAAACCATCGCCCGCATCGTCGCCGAGCCCCTCACCGTGCTGGAGGAGGCCGATCGCACCAAATTCCGCGAACGCGTCGCCGCAGTGCTGCGCCAGGTCGGCTTGCGCGACGCCGACATGGACAAATATCCGCACGAATTCTCCGGCGGCCAGCGCCAGCGCATCGCCATTGCGCGTGCGCTGATCACCCAGCCGAAGCTGATCGTCGCCGACGAGCCGGTCTCCGCGCTCGACGTCTCCGTGCAGGCGCAGGTGTTGAACCTGATGCAGGACCTCCAGGAGCAGTTCGGTCTCAGCTACATCCTGATCAGCCACGATCTCGCCGTCGTCGACTATCTCTGCGACGAGGTTGCGGTGATGTATCTCGGCCGGATCGTCGAACAGGGCCGGCCGCAGGACCTGTTCGAGCACTGCGCCCATCCCTATACGCGCGCGCTCTTGGATGCCGTGCCGCGGGCACGCGCCGGCGGCCGTCGGCGGCGGCGCGGGGCCCAGGCGATCGCCTCGCAATCGGCGGCGGCGACCGGATGCCCCTACGGCGCGCGCTGTGCCCTCGCTGACCAGCATTGCCGCGCGATCCTGCCTGAGTTACGCCAAGTAGGCGAGGGGCACCTTGCCGCCTGCCACAAGACGGAGGCGGTGATGGCGTTGCCCCGGCCGACCCTGGAAGGTTAGTCTCCAGGGCAGGATTGGCGTAGGCTTGAAGAACAGAGATGGCCGGGGAGTTACGCATGTTCAGGAAATTATCGATCGTTGCATTCGCCGCCGTGCTTGCCGCAGCGCCGTTGCCGGTGCTGGCGCAGAGCAAGAAGGACAGCGTCGTCATGGCGATGGCGCTGGAGCCGCCGGGCCTCGATCCCACCAACGCCGCCGCCGCCGCGATCGCCGAGGTCACGCTCTACAACATCTATGAGACGCTGACCAAGATCAACGAGGACGGCTCCGTCTCGCCGCTGCTGGCCGAAAACTGGAGCGCCTCGCCCGACCTGAAGACCTATACGTTCAAGCTGCGCAAGGGCGTCAAATTCCACAACGGCGAGCCGTTCGATTCCGCCGCGGTGAAGTTTTCGTTCGAGCGCAACGCCGTGCCGACCAGCACCAATAAAGACAAGAGCCTGTTCCAGAGCTTCGAGTCCGTTGCCGCGCCCGACGCCGACACGGTCGTGATCACGCTGAAGAATTCCGAGCCGAACCTGCCGTTCCTGCTCGGGCAGGCCAGCGGTTCGATCGTCGAGCCGAAGAGCGCTGCCACCAACATCACACAGCCGGTCGGCACCGGGCCTTACCAGTTAGCGGCCTGGGCCAAGGGCTCCTCGATCACCCTGAGCAAGTGGGCCGACTATCGCAACGCCGCCGCGATCAAGCTGTCCAAGGTGACGATCCGCTTCATCTCGGATCCGGCGGCGCAGATCGCCGCGCTGCTCTCGGGCGACGTCGATGCGTTCCCGCGCGTGTCGGCCCAGCGCAGCATCGCCCAGTTCAAGGCCGATCCACGGTTCACGGTGCTGGTCGGCGGCTCCAGGGCCAAGACCATCGTCGCGATCAACCACCGCAAGAAACCGCTGGACGACGTCCGCGTCCGCCGCGCCATCCTCGCCGCGATCGACCGCAAAGCGATGATCGACGGCGCCGTCGACGGTTTCGGCACGCCGATCGGCAGCTTCTACGTGCCGGGCGCGCTCGGCTATGTCGACACCACCGGCATCAATCCCTACGATCCCGACAAGGCCAAGAAGCTGCTCGCCGAGGCCGGCGTCGCCACGCCGCTGGAGCTTTCGCTGAAGCTGCCGCCGCCGTCCTATGCGCGGCAGGGCGGCGAGATCGTCGCGGCCCAGCTCGCCAAGGTCGGCATCGTCGCCAAAATCGAGAACGTCGAATGGGCGCAATGGCTGTCGCAGGTGTTCGCCGGCAATGGTCCGCACAATTTCGACCTCACCATCGTCAGCCATGTCGAGCCGTTCGACCTCGTCAAGATCACCGAGCCGGACTACTATCTCGGCTACAACAACGAAACCTTCAACGCGCTCTACAAGCAGATCGTGTCCACGCCGGATGAGGCGGCTCGTGCAAAACTTCTCGGCGACGCCCAGCGCATGCTGGCCACCGACGCCGTCTCCGCCTACCTGTACCAGCCGCAGCTGATCACCATCACCAACAAGAAACTGAAGGGCGTCTGGAAGGACGTCCCGCAATACGAGAATGATTTCTCGACCTGGTATTGGGAGTAGGGGCCGGCTGAAGTCGAGCCTATCCCTTCCATTTTGACCTCTCCCCATCGGGAAGAGGTCAATCGTTTGCCGTGTCCAAAACAAAAACCTGAAAAACAACCCCATGCACAGTAGGCGTGGATAGTCATTTCAATGGTTTACGCGTTGCGCGGTTCGGTGGTCGGCGCGATGCGCTCGGACGTTGACCCGTCGGGCAAAACACTGGCAATATATCATCATCGCGGCCTCATGGTTCGGGACGCGCCGTCAGGCGAGGCACGCCGTGAAGAAGCCATCCTGCCGCGACGCTGGCATGGTCGCGGCTGCCCCTAGCGCCGAGGCAACGACCCCTCTGAAGCTCGATGATGCGCCACTGAGCAATATCGCTCAGGCGCTGGCCAGTGGGCAGATCACCGCGACGGCGCTGACCAAAGCCTATCTCGCGCGCATCGAGGCCTACGATCGCGGCGGGCCTGCGCTCAACGCCGTGCGCGCGCTCAATCCCGACGCGCTCGCGATCGCGGGCAAGCTGGACACCAGCAGACCGACGGCCAGGCGGCCGCTGGCGGGCGTCCCGATTCTGGTGAAGGACAACATCGCGACCGGAGACAAACAGCCGACGACGGCGGGCGCGCTGGCGCTGGAAGGCGCGCGCGCTCGGGACGATGCAACGATCGTCAAGCTGCTGCGGGACGCGGGCGCAGTGATCCTCGGCAAGGCGAACCTGACCGAGTTCTCCAACATGCTCGCGGTCGACATGCCCGGCGGCTACTCGTCGCTGGGTGGTCAAGTGAAGAATCCTTATGCGCCGGCGCTGATGGGCGAGCATGGCATCCCGATCCTCACTCCCGGAGGCTCGAGCGCGGGTTCGGCGGTGGCGGTGGCGACAGGCCTGTGCGCAGCTTCTATTGGCACCGAGACCTCGGGCTCGCTGCTGTTCCCCGCCAGCCTGAACGGCCTCGTCACCGTCAAGCCGACCGTCGGGCTGCTCAGCCGTGCCGGCATCGTGCCGATCGCGCACAGCCAGGACACTGCAGGGCCGATGACGCGCACAGTACGCGACGCGGCGATGCTGCTGAACGTGCTGGCGGCCAAGGACCCGCTCGATCCGGCCACGCAAAAGCAGCGGCGGCCGGCCGATTACACTGCGGGGCTCGCGCGGGATGCGATGAACGGTGCGCGCATTGGCGTGCCGAGCGACCCGGCTGACCCGCTGAACGATTGCTTCTACGGCAAGCTGCTGCCCGACAGGGTCAAGGTCATGACCGAGACGATCAAGGTGCTGGAGGATCTTGGCGCCGTCATCGTGCGCGCCAATATGCCGACGCTCGGCTGGATCGGCGGACCGGGCACCACCATGGCCGTGCTCAACCGCAATCCGTTGAGCGAGCAAAAAGGCACTGTCGCAAGGCCGCCGGTCGTCTTCCTCTACGAGTTGAAGCACGACCTCAATCTCTATTTGAACACATGGGCCACAAACACGGACATCAAGAGCATCGCCGACATCGTGGCCTTCAACGAAGCGAACGCGGAGAGGGCGCTGCGTTTTGGCCAAGATCATTTCCTCGCCGCCGACATGACCAGGGGCGATCTCAGCGAGCGCGAGTACAAATCGGCGCGCGCCATGGATCTGCTCTCGGCCAAGACGCGCGGCATGGATGCCTACATGAACGAGCACAAGCTCGATGCGGTGCTGTTCCCAGGCGCCACCGGCGCCGCGATCGCCGCGAGGGCAGGCTATCCCAGCGTCATGGTGCCCGGAGGCTTCATCTCGGGAACGATCGACGGCAAGGACACGCCAGACTATCCGCTCGGCGTCACCTTCGCAGGCCGTGCCTGGAGCGAGCACAAGCTGCTGCGCCTGGCCTACGCCTATGAGCAGGCCTCCAACAAGCGCAAGCCGCCGCCCGGTTTGCTGGCGCCTTGGACCTCACCGGCAGGCAAGCGATCAGCCTTGCATTGATGACTTTGATCGCTGCTTTCGATGGTAACGCGGACACCGGGCCCGTCCGCGGGTGCCGCCTTTGTGACCCAACTGAGACATTGGCGCAGAGCTTCTGTCTCGCATCTTGCGTTCAGGAGCCCGGCGGCTCTTCGCTCGCCCCGGCTGCCTCACGTGGATGGTGACACCCTCCAAAATCGTCCGCCTATCGGTGCAGACCGGAAGTGACTAGCGGGCAGCCAGAACAACGCCTTTGACCCGATGCAGACAGGACCGTCTCGCTGCGAGCCTATCCTTCCGGCACACCTGCCAAGCTTAGGCCCTCGTAAATGCGCTCGCGCTGGGCCAGGAAGGTCGGGTTTTCACTGCGCCGCTCGTTGCGAAATCTAGCGACGGTAAAGTTCGGGTCCAGCCGAAGCCCGGCATTCCGGGCCTCCCGCGCCTCCGTAGCGCGACCGCTGAGCGCTGAGGCCGCGGCCAGGAAGAAATGCGGCATGGCGACATTAGGATTTATTTCAACTGATCTACGTAGCCGGTCGAGGGCTGAATCGAGCCGGCCGAGGAAGAGGTCGGCGATCCCAAGCAGGGCAAGCCAGCGATCCAGTCCGGGATCGCGGGGGCTCAGCCGGATTGCGTTCATGAGATCGGCTTCTGCCTCTTCCGCGCGTCCGAGTAGCACCTTCATGAAGCCTGCGTCGGCATGGGCCCAGGCCAGATTGCGATCCAGCGCGATTGCGAACTCAAGCTCGCGCAGCGACCGCTCCGTCGCGCCCGAGACATGCAGGACATTGGCGTGTACGAAATGGGCCAGCGCGTTGCCGGGAGCAAGCGTCAATGCCTGAGTGATCGCGGTATGGGCGATACGTAGCTGTTCCTCGCGATTGGTCGAGGCAAAGGTGCGAAGTTCGTTGCCATGATAGAAGGCGAGACCGACCAACGCCTCGACATTGCGAGGGTCCAACCTGAGCGCCGCGTCGAACAGGTCACACGCCGCGCGGTCGCGGCGCAGCGACAAGGGTTGGTTGAGGATTGCCCAGCCGCGCATCGCCAAGTCTACGGCATCCATGTTGTTCGGCCGTTCACGCTCGGCCCGGCGGCCCTCCGCGGCAACGAGCTGGATGCCCACGGTCCGGGCGAGGCGCGTGGTGATCTCATCTTGCATGTCGAAGATGTCGGCGCGCGGCTTGTCGAAACGTTCGGCCCAAAGGTGCGCGCCGGTTTCCGTGTCGATGAGCTGCGCGTTGACGCGTACGCGGTCGCCGCCGCCCTGCACGCTGCCTTCCATCACGTAGCGCACACCAAGCTCGCGGCCGATTACGCGGACGTCCACTGCCTTGCTTTTGAAGGTGAAGGCGGTGTTGCGAGCTATGACGAAGGCTCCAGGAATGCGCGACAGGTCGGTTGTGAGACTTTCAGTGATACCGTCGACGAAGTAGTCCTGCTCGCTGTTGCCATCGAGGTTGACGAAGGGCAGGACCACGATGGAGAGCCGCGGTGCGATGGCCGTGGGCGGCGCCGTTGCTGCGGCGCGCATGGGTGAAAGCGAGTAGACCTGCACCGGCTCGGCGATGTTCTTCAGTTGCTGCTGGCCGCGATCTTGCGCGGCGACGTCCATTTTGCCACGTACTTGGTGATAGGCCGCACTAGACAGGCAGATACCACCAGGCTCGGCAATCTGCTCCAATCGCGCCGCCACATTGACCCCATCGCCCATGAGGTCGCCATCGTCCTCCACGACCACGTCGCCAAGGTTGATGCCAATGCGGAACTCGATACGCCTATCCGGTGCCAGGCCGGCGTTGCTGTCGACCATAGCCCGTTGCACATCGACCGCCGAGCGAACTGCATCCACCACCGAGGCGAACTCGGCCAGGAAGCCATCTCCAGTGGTCTTGACGATGCGTCCGCGATGGGCCGCGATGACAGGATCGATCAAGTCCTTGCGGATGACTCGGAGGCGATCGAGCGTACCTTCCTCGTCAGTTCCCACCAGCCGACTATAGCCGACTACATCGGCCGCGAGGATCGTGGTCAACCGTCGGTTTGGCCGCTCGATCGCCAAGTTTCCCTCCTGGATCGATCGAGGCCAGTCTACGCATTTAGTTGCAGGTGCCAAGGGATTTGGCATGAGGGAGCGGTCGAGGTGTCTGATCCTGCTCCATAGCCTCGCCGGGCTGGTTCGCTAGCGTCGGCTCATGAAGACGGACCGGAAGCAGCCGGCCAAGCGGCTAAACGGCGCGGATGACCCGAAGCAGACAGGCGGGCCCTTCAGGTGAGTGATTGCCGCGGCCGACGCGATCCTTCCTCCGTCAGCCGTCGCAATTCCGATGATGTCGCCTACGCGCTCTGCAAGCGCTAAATAGAGGGGCCGCGCCGACGCCGACTCCGCTTTCGGGCAAACCCTTATGTCCGGTTGTGACCAGGAAGCGGACGTAAGGTCACCCATCGCTAGGCTGCTGTGGATAGTGGTTGGCGCGTGAGTCGATTCATTTGGAAGAATAACCTTTTTCGTAACTACCAAAGCGTGTGTGACAAAGTGAGGGAGCAACCGGGAAGCCGAACTGTCCAGAGTGGGGCCGGCGACGAAGGAGCTGCGCCGCAAGGGCATTGAACGTTTGGAACCCTCATGCGTTAGCCGCACGGATGAAGGCCGGATGGACCATCCGGCATGACGACGCGGCCACGGAGTTCGGTTCTTGCTTAAGCTTTACAGGTGGCCGTCTGACGACTGGCACGGCATCGGCGCGGAAATGCCCTCGGAGATTATCTGGGCCGATCTCTTGAACGCGAATGACGAGGAAAAGCAGTTCGTCGAACGACTGCTCGGGATCCGCATTCCCTCGGAAGAGTCCCTCAGCGAGATCGAGGCGTCGAGCCGCCTGATCCTCGACCACGGGACGCTCTATCTCAGCTCGCCGGCGCTCCGGCCCAGCGAGAACAACGAGGCCGAGATCACGCCGGTGGGGTTCGTCATTGGCCCGCATGTCTTGGTGACGGTGCGCTTTGCGGAGCTGCCGATCTTCGACGAGGTCGGCGAGCGCATCGGCTCCGACGACAGCCTGGAGAACGGCATGTGCGTGTTCACCAGCCTGCTCGAGGCCATGATCGACCGTGGCGCCGATGTCCTGGAGCATCTCGGCGCGAAGGTGGACCGGCTCTCGCGGGGCGTCTTTAGGGGCGGGCTGGTTCGCACCCAACGGCCGGTGCGCTCCAGCCGTAGGATGCGCGAGGCGCTGGAGAATATCGGCGAGTTGGCCGATCGGCTGGCCAAGGCGCGCGATGTCCTGCTCGGGGTCGGCCGCGTTGCCTCGTTTGCCGGCGATGTCGGCAGTGAATGGATCAAAGCGGCGTCGAAGAAACGTCTCGAGGCGGTCTCGAAGGACGTCGTTTCGCTCAGTGACTACGAGACGCGACTGTCCGACAAGATCCAGTTGCTGCTCGATGCGGTGCTCGGCTTCGTCAACATCCAGCAGAACGAGCTGTTCAAGATCCTGACGATCGTCTCCGTCGTCGGCGTGCCGCCGACCATCCTGGTCGGCATCTGGGGCATGAACTTCAAGCACATACCAGAGCTGGACTGGACCTTCGGCTATCCGTTGGCCTGGCTTGCGGTGATTGCCAGCGGCGTGCTGCCGCTGATCTGGTTCAAGCGGCGCGGCTGGTTCGATTGACGCGGCGGCGCACCGTTGGAAAGCGATGCGCCGCTGCTTTGATCATGCTGCCCTGGCGTCGACATTGCCGATCCAGTCGCGGGCCAGCGTGATGTCGGCTTGCGACAATGGGTGGCCTGCGGGCAGGACCCTGTGGGTGACGCTCGCGCCGGCTTGCGAGAGCAGAGCCGCGAGATGGGCCGAATTGCCAGCCGGCACGATCGGGTCGCCTTGCCCGGACAACAGCAGGATTGGCTTGCCTGCAAGATTGGCTTTTGGCGGATCCGACAACGGCACCATGGCGCGCAACAGGATCGCGCCTGCAAGCACGTCCGGCTCCAGCAGCAACAGCGCGGCAGCGATATTGGCGCCGTTGGAGAAGCCGACCGCGACGGGCGCTGCGAGGCCGTAACGTTGCCGCGCCTCCGTGACGAAGTCGGCGAGTTCGTGTGCGCGCCGGCGCAAATCGTCCTCGTCGAACACGCCCTCGGCAAGGCGGCGGAAGAAGCGCGGCATGCCGTGCTCGAGCACGCGGCCGCGCGGCGAGAGCAGTGCGGCGCCGGGCGATATCATGCGGCCGAGGCCGAGCAGGTCGTTCTCGTCGCCGCCGGTGCCGTGCAGCAGCAGGAGTGGGGCCGAGCCCGCGTTGGTCGCGGGCTCGAAACGATGGATGAATGAACGCTCGGTCATGACACACTCTCTTCAAGGTTGGGCAACACTTCCTCGATCTGCTTGCGGTGCGCTTCGAGGAAGCCAGGCAGCTTCAGGTCGCGGCCCAGGGTCGCGACGGGTTCGTCGACGGCGAAGCCAGGGATGACGGTCGCGATCTCAAACAGCACGCCGCCGGGTTCGCGGAAGTAGATCGAGCGGAAGTAGTTGCGGTCCCTCTGCTCGGTCGGGCGCAGGCCGTGATTGCTCACGAGCTTTTGCGCCATCTGGCCCTGCTCGGCGTCGTCGGCCGCGCGGAAGGCAATGTGATGCACCGAGCCGCCGCCCTGATGTCCCCGCAAGAAGCCCTTGGCTTCGTAGATATCGACGACGCTGCCTTCGGCATCGCCCGCTGCCTTGAAGCGGATCACCGAGCCTTCGCGCGCGGTCTCCTTGAAGCCGAACACGTCGGTGAGGACGGCCGCCGTCTTCACTGCGCTGTCGAGCAGCAGGGTCACGCCGTGGAAGCCGCGGATCGCATGCTCGGCCGGCACGTCGCCATTGCTCCAGCCTGGCTCGTTCTCGGCGCCGGGAATGCCGACTAGCGCGAGCGCCATCCCGTCGGGGTCGCTGAACGGCAGCACGGACTCACCGAAGCGCTTCTCCAAGGCCTCGTGAGCAATGCCCTTCTCGATGAAGCGCTGCGTCCAGTAGGCGAGCGAGCGCTGCGGCACGCGGAAGGCGGTCTGATGGGTTTCGCCGACACCGCGGCGGCCGGCCGAAACGCCGGCCCACGGGAAGAAGGTCAGGATGGTGCCGGGGCGGCCGGTCTCGTCGCCGTAATAAAAGTGATAGGTGGCAGGGTCGTCGAAATTGACCGTCTTCTTGACGAAGCGCAGGCCGAGGTCCCGGGTGTAAAAGCCGAAATTCCTCATGGGATCGCCGGCGATCGCGGTGACATGGTGCAGTCCAGACATTGTCGTCCTCCAAAATTCGGGGAGCGTCTTGCTCTGGTCGCAAATATCGTTCCGCTTTGGATCGGAGACAATCCATGCAAATATGACGGCTATGTCTATGAATTGGAAACAATAGGCCGAGCGATTGGACAAGGTGGCCAGCCTGCGGGCCTTCGTAAAAGTGGTCGAAAGCGGCAGCTTTGCGGAAGCCGGCCGCCAGTTGCGGCTGTCGCGCTCGGCGATCAGCAAATACATCGCCGACCTCGAGGAGAGCCTCGGCGTCCAGCTCCTGAACCGGACCACGCGGCACGCGAGCCCGACCGAGAACGGCCAGCGCTATTTCGAGCGTGCGGTGGTGATCCTCTCGGAGATCGAGGCTGCCGACCAGGCGGTGACGCAGGGCCAGTCGGCGCCGCGGGGCCTGTTGCGCGTCAACGCACCGATGTCGTTCGGCACGATGCGGCTGGGGCCGGTGCTCGCCGATTTCATGGCGCGCTATCCCGAGTTGCAGCTCCAGATCGTGCTCAGCGACGATTTGCTCGATCCGGTCCAGGACGGATTTGACGTGACGTTGCGGATCGCGGAGCTGGAATCCTCCAGCCTGATCGCGCGCAAGATCATGCCGGTGGCGCGCATGATCTGCGCTTCGCCGGATTATCTGGCGTGTCACGGCACGCCTATACATCCGCAGGATCTGCGCGAGCACGCCGCGCTAACCTACGGCTTCCTGCTCACCGGCAATCAGTGGAAGCTGACCGGCACTGATGGCGATCACTGGATCCAGCCGGCCTGGTCGCTCTGCGTCAACAACGCCGAGGTGCTGCGCGACGTCGCGATCAACGGCAGGGGGCTGGCGCTGCTGCCCGAGTTCATCGCCGCGGATGCGTTGAAGAAGGGCGAGCTGCGGACGGTGCTGGACAACTATTTCGCGCCGCCGCTCGCGCTCTACGCGGTCTATCCGCCGACGCGGCACTTGTCGGTCAAGGTGCGTCTGTTCATCGACTTCCTGGTCGAGCGTTTTGGCCGCGAGGAGGACGAAGCCGGCGGGCGCAGACGTGCGGAGGCTAGGGATACTATTATACCGTGACGAAAACTGAACTTTCTTCCGATCGCTCAGGACTCATACTTGCGTCCCGACTTCGCGCTTAGGACCAGAGAGCTTCAGCCGCTGCCGGGGCGTCGCCGAGGGCTCTCTTTCGTGCCGCTGCAAAAAGCGGCGGCGTGATGTGTAGCTCGCCGACACTTCTCGACTTGATTCCAACAAGCGCAGGAGGAGCCTATGCGGAAGTCTCTCAGCTTTTTCCTTTCTGGCGTAGCATTGATCGTCGCGGCGTCAACCGCTGTAGCGGGCGAGCGGGTGCTTGAGTTCAAGCTGGTCACGAAGCCCATTGATCTCAAGGTCATCGAGGCCGCAAACGTCGAAGGACAGACGGTTGTGTCAGGTAAATTCTTTGGGGTCGCCGTTTTCAACGACGGCCGTATCGGAGTGAAAGAGTTCGTCAATACTTCGGACTTGCTCAAAGGGTCGGGCCCCTTCTTCGGCTACAGCACTTACACGTTCGAGGAAGGCTCGATTACGGCGCGCTACACCGGTTCGGCCAAAGACGGCAAGTCAACGGGCGAATACACGATCCTATCGGGCACAGGTGCTTATGCGAACGCCACGGGTACGGGCACAATCGAAAGCGCGCCGAACCCATTCAAGGGCGTCAACCTGCTAAACATAAAGCTCGTCGTTAAAACGTCCGGCTCATGACAGCGCAATGATCACAGGTCCCACACCAAGGAAGTTGATCCCTTGTGTGGCGTGTTGGCCGGCCGGCGGCACATTGCCGGCCGGGCGACCTGCTGAAGAACCGGGCGGGCGCGGTCGCTCCACTGGTTTTGATCGTAGGCCTGCAGAATGCGGACAAAATCGGCCATGCTGGATTGATCTCGGTTTTCGGCCATAGCCTCAACCTGAGTATCGGATGCGGGCTGGCTCGCTTGCCAAAACCGCACGAGGACATCGGCGATGTTTCTCATGGCGTACTCTCTGCAGCCAACTGTGACAGTAGACACCAAGTACTGGAGCGGCATTGCGCCGTTCGCTAGGAGAAAAAGCCGGCGGACGCTACACCGCCGGACTTGTCCCGCAACTGCCGGCTCGCGGGGCCGGTTCCGTTGCTTTTCACTTCGCGTTCATAGCTAGCACTGAGCACTTTGTTGTCGCTATTGTGCGCGGGTATGGCGAGACCATACTGAGGTAGGGTCGGATTGATGAATCGGGATAAGTTCGATTCGCTCTGCCGCGAATTTGATACGCCGCGAAGAGTCGCGATTTCCGGCCTTCACCTTCAGGCATCGAGAGCGTTTCGATACGCTGGTCTCTACTAGCGCCTCAGCGTAAACTCGTCCGCACTGCGCCGGTGCTCCCATTTCGCCTGCTCCAGTTCGGGCTGGTCGCATTGGACTTCCGGATAGCCGATGCAGAGATAGGCGATGAACTTCCATGATTCCGGCACGTCAAGAATGGCGTGAACGCGCGCAGGATTCAGGATCGAGATCCAGCCGAGCCCGATGCCTTCGGCGCGCGCGGCGAGCCACATCGCGGTGATCGCCGCGACGACCGAATATTCCGTCGTCTCCGGCATGGTGGCACGGCCGAGGCCGTGACCGATGTCGCTGGCCTTGTCGGCAAACACGGCGAGGTGGCCAGGAGCCTGTTCGAGACCCGCCAGCTTCAGCGTGGCATAGCGGGTCGCGCGCTCGCCGGTATAGGCGTTCAACGCATCGGCATTGCACGATTGGAAGTCGTCGATCACGGCCTGGCGCCGTGCGGCGTCGTCGACCGTGACGAAGCGCCAGGGCTGGCTGAGACCGACCGATGGCGAGAGACAGGCGGTCTCGATCAGGCGCTCCACCGCGCCGCGTGGTAACGGATCGCTGCGAAAACGCCGGACGTCCCGGCGCCATACGAACAGCTCGCGTAATTGTCGGCGGAAGGCGTCGTCGAACTCGACCATGGGTCAGCGTCCGATCTGGAAGGCCGCGGCAACCAGCAGGATCATGATCTCGCCTGTCTGCTCGAACGCGCCGAGGATATCGCCGGTTTGCCCGCCGATTTGGCGGATGGCGAGCCGCGCCAGCATGAACCCGGCGAGCGACAGCAGGATCAGGGCGACCAGCGCCTTGCCCGGCCCGAGCGCGAGGGCGAGAGCGAGTGTCCCAAGTGCGAAGGCGATGGCGACACTGCGGCCCGGCGGCGGCCCCGCGCTCGCCGAAAGCCCATCCGGTCGCGCCAGCGGGACAAGCGACATGAAGGCCGGCACGCCTGCGCGGGCTGCGATGTGCGCCGCGCACAGCGCCAACGTGACCGTCCATGGATTGGCGATCGCCGCGAGCGCACTCCAGCGCAGGCCGAACGACAGGATCAGCGCGCAGACGCCATAGGTCCCAATCCGGCTGTCGCGCATGATCTCGAGCTTGCGCTCGCGCGTTCGGCCGCCGCCGAGGCCATCGGCGGTATCGGCAAGCCCATCCTCGTGTAGCGCGCCGGTGATGAGGGCGGTGGCGGCCAGCGCCAGCAGGGCGGCAAGGTTCGGCGTCAGTCCGAACCGGCTGCACATCTTATAGACCAGCGCGCCGGCAAGTCCGACCAGCAGTCCCGCGACGGGCAGCGCCCAGGTTGCACGCGCGATGGCGCCGTCGCCTGCAGGCTTCGACGATGCCGCCGGCAGGATCGTGACGAACGATGCCGCCATCCTGAGATCGGCGATGACGTCTCGCAGAAATTCGGCGCGCGGCATCATTTCAGTTTCATCGGCAGGCCGGCGACGACGAACTCGACCTCGTCGGCAGCCACCGCGATAGTCTGATTCATGAGGCCGGCGGCGTCGCGAAAGCTGCGTGCCAGGGCGTTGTCAGGAACGATGCCGAGACCGACCTCGTTGGTGACGAGAACAACCGGGCTTTTCAGCTTGGGCAGGGTGCCGGCAAGCTCTTTTACCTCGCTCTCCCAATCGCGCTCCGCATGCATCAGATTCGAGAGCCACAGCGTCAGGCAATCCACCAGCCTTGCGCCGCCGCCATCGCTTGCGACCAGCACCGGCACGAGATCAAGCGGCACCTCGCGCTCGATCCAGTCAGTTCCGCGCCGCGCACGATGCGTGGCGATGCGCGTCTCCATTTCGGCATCGAGCGCCTCGGCCGTCGCGACATAGACGGGCTGCCCGGGAAAGGCCCTCGCGCGCGCTTCCGCACGCGTGCTCTTGCCCGATCGCGCTCCGCCCGTGATCAAGATGACGGCCATGAAGGTCTCCTATCAGCCCTGACTAATCACCAAACACGGCCAAAGACAAAGCCGAAATCGGGCCTGTAGGGGCTTGCGCTCTGCCTTCGCTTTGCGCAACAGGGGCGGAACAGGAGGCGCGTGTGGGCTTTGCGGGGGCGATGGTGGTGGCGATGGCGGCGGATGCCGTGCTGGGCTGGCCGTCGTGGCTGTTCGCGCGGATCGGCCATCCCGTGACCTGGCTGGGCCGCCTGATTGCGACTGTCGACACCGCCTGGAATCGCGCGTCTGATCCGCCGGCGTTTCGCCGCGCCGCCGGCGTTGCCGGAGCGCTCGCGGTGATCGCGGTCTCAATCGCGCTCGGCTGGGTGCTTCAGTCCGTGCTTCCCTGGGGCTGGATTCAGATCGCGCTGGTCGGCGTCCTGGCCTGGCCCCTGGTCGCGCTGCGCTCGCTGCATGACCATGTCGCGGCTGTCGCGACGCCCTTGCAGGCTCGCGACATCGCCGGCGCGCGCGACGCGGTCTCGCGCATCGTCGGCCGCGATCCCGCGGCGCTCGATGAGCCCGGCATCGCACGCGCGGCAATCGAGAGCCTTGCCGAGAACGCCTCCGACGGCATCGTGGCGCCGGTGTTCTGGGGCGCGGTGTTCGGCCTCCCCGGCATTCTCGGCTACAAGGCGATCAACACACTCGACTCCATGATCGGCCATCGCAGCGAGCGGCACGAAGCGTTCGGCTGGGCCGCAGCGCGCATCGACGATGTCGCCAATTTCGTTCCGGCGCGCGTGACTGGCTTCCTCTTCGTGCTGCTGGCGCAGCGGCGATTAGAGGCGCTGTCGTGCATGAGGCGCGATGCGCGCCGCCACCGCTCGCCCAACGCCGGCTGGCCGGAAGCGGCCATGGCTGGCGCGCTCGGTGTGCGGCTGAGCGGCCCCCGCATCTATCACGGCAGCGTCACGAACGAGCCCTGGCTCAACGAGGGCGCGCGCGATCCGCTCGCTGCGGACATCAATCATGGATTGGCGGTCTATCGCAGGTCCATGCTGCTTCTCGCCGCGGTGCTTGCGATCCTGGCCTTCGCGTGAAAGAACGGGGGATGCGCGAGCACGGTGGAAATCTCGATTTGGCCCAGCAGCGTTTTGGCGGACGCGCAGAGGATTGGATCGACCTCTCGACAGGGATCAACCGGCTGCCTTATCCCGTAGGCGAGGTAAGCACGCGCGCCTGGGGCGCGTTGCCGTCGCGCGCCGAAATCGATGCCTTGCATCAGGCCGCGCAGTACGCCTACCGCACGAGCGCACCTGTTGTCGCGATGGGCGGTGCGCAGGCCGCCATTCAATTGTTGCCGCAGCTCGCGGCGCCTGGCCGCGCGCGCATTCTCGCGCCGACCTACAACGAATATGCCGGGGTCCTGTCGGCCGCGGGCTGGGATGTCCAGGAGGCCGGCGAATTTGACGCGATGGCCGGCGCAGACCTCGCGATCGTCGTCAATCCCAACAATCCCGATGGCCGGCGCCATATGCCGAAGGATCTGCTCGCATTGCTGCCGCGCGTCGGCCGTCTCGTGATCGACGAGAGCTTTGCCGACGCCGTTCCGCAGCTGTCGCTTGCTTCGGAAGCCGATCGGCCAGGGCTGTTGATCCTGCGCTCGTTCGGTAAGTTTTATGGCCTTGCCGGCCTTCGGCTTGGCTTTGCAATTGGCAATGCGGCGGACATCGGCAAGCTTGCGTCGATGTCGGGTCCATGGCCGGTCTCGGGAGCGGCGATCGCAATCGGCTGTCGCGCCTTGCGCGACGATCCCTGGGCTGAGGCTACCTCAGCGCGGCTCGCACGCGATTGTGTTCGGCTCGACGCCATGGCGCAGTCGCAAGGCTGGACGCTTATCGGGGGCACGCCGCTGTTTCGTCTTTACCAGACACCTAACGCGCTGGCCGCGCAGGAAAAGCTCGCGCGCGCCCAGATCTGGTCGCGCGTTTTCGCGCGAGAGCCGGCATGGCTGCGCCTCGGGCTTCCCGGCAGCGAATCCGAATGGACGCGCCTTGCCGAGGTGCTAGCGCGCTAACGCGAGCAGGCCTTCGAGGTCGAGGTGCCTTTCGATGTGATCGGCGAGGGCATCGAGCGCGCTCTCGATCCTGGCATGATAGGGCTCGTTACCCGCGGGAATATCGAGCTTTGCCAGATATGCCTTGCGGAAATCATCCGACGTGAACAGGCCGTGCAGATAGCTGCCCTGGACGCGGCCATCGCGCGAGATCGCGCCTTCCGGCTCGCCGTTCAGTTTCGCAAATGGCCGCGCGCGATCGGGCCCGTCGGTGTGGCCGATGTGGATCTCGTAGGCCTCGATCGGCCGATCTGTGGCGGCATGCACGGCCGCGACCCGCGTCAGCGTCTTCTCCGCGCTCATTTCCGTTGTCACGTCGAGCAGCCCGAGACCCGGCGTGTCGCCCGCAGGTCCCTCGATGCCATCAGGGTCGGCAACGCTGTGTCCGAGCATCTGATAGCCGCCGCAGAGCCCGAGCACATGGCCGCCCCGGCGGTGATGCGCCACGACATCAATGTCCCAGCCCTGTGCGCGCAGGAAGGCGAGATCGCCGCGGGTGGATTTGGAGCCGGGGATGATGACCAGCCTGACATCGCCGGGGATTGCTTCGCCCGGACGCACCATGACGAGATCGACGCCGGGTTCGAGCTTGAGCGGGTCGAGATCGTCGAAATTGGCGATCCGCGACAGGGCGAGGCAGGCGATCTTGCATTGGCCCGGCTTGCGCGCGTCACGCAGGCCCAGCGCGTCCTCGGCCGGCAGCTCGCTGGCGCGCGCGAACCAGGGCAGCACGCCAAAGCCGCGCCATGCGGTTTTCGCTTCGATCAGCCGGTAGCCGTCGTCGAACAGCGTGGGATCGCCGCGGAACTTGTTGATGACGAAGCCCCGGATCATCGCGGCATCGTCGGGGTCGATCACCGTCTTGATGCCGACGAGCTGGGCGATGACGCCGCCGCGGTCGATGTCGCCGACCAGCACGACCGGTACGTCGGCTTTGCGCGCAAAGCCCATGTTGGCAATGTCGGCCTTGCGCAGGTTGACCTCGGCCGGGCTGCCCGCGCCTTCGACCAGCACAAGATCGGCGCGCGTCTTCAAGCGCGCGAAACTCTCCAGCACGGCGCCCATCAGCGAGGGCTTCATCGCCGCATAATCACGCGCACGCGCGGTTGCGATGCGCTTGCCATGGACGATGACCTGCGCGCCGACATCGGTCTCCGGCTTGAGCAGCACCGGGTTCATGTCGGTGTGCGGTTCGACGCGAGCGGCGAGCGCCTGAAGCGCCTGGGCGCGGCCGATCTCGCCGCCGTCGATGGTGACGGCGGCATTGTTCGACATGTTCTGCGGCTTAAAAGGGAGCACGCGCAGGCCGCGCCGCGTGAAAGCGCGCGCAAGGCCGGCGACGATGAGCGACTTGCCCACGTCCGAGCCGGCTCCCTGGATCATCAGCGCGCGCGCCATGGCGAGATCGTATCAGAACTCGACGCCGGCTTGCGCCTTGATGCCGGACCGGAAGGGATGCTTGACCAGCGTCATCTCGGTAACGAGATCGGCGATCTCGATCAGTTCGTCCTTGGCGTTGCGCCCGGTGAGCACGACATGCGTCATCGGCGGCTTTTGCGTCGTCAGGAATTCGACCACCTCGGCGACGTCGAGATAATCATAGCGTAGCGCGATGTTGATCTCGTCAAGCACGACCATGCGCAACGCAGGGTCGCGAATCAGCTCCTTCGCCTTGTCCCAGCCGGCGCGCGCGGCGGCGATGTCGCGGGCGCGGTCCTGCGTCTCCCAGGTGAAACCTTCGCCCATGGCGTGGAATTGGCAGAGGTCGCCGAAATGGCCAGTGAGAAGGCGGCGCTCGCCGGTGTCCCAGGCGCCTTTGATGAACTGCACCACCGCGCAGGGCAAGCCATGGGCGACGCAGCGGACGATCATGCCGAAGGCCGAGGACGACTTGCCTTTGCCGGCGCCGGTGTGGACGATAACGAGGCCTTTTTCGCCGCTCTTGGTCGCCATGATCTTGTCGCGGGCGGCCTTCTTCTTCGCCATTTTGGCGGCGTGGCGGGCGTCGGTTTCCTCGCCCGTTTGGATATCCGGTTCAGGCGTCATCGTACCCGGTCCTTCGGCTTGACAAGTGGCGGCCACCGGCAAATGGTGGGCCTGCGCTGGTTCCTGTCCTATGACAGGCGAAGAGGGAATGCGATAGGGTCCGAATCGGCAAGATTTGGGTCCAAAATGCAGCCGCCCCCGCGACCGTGACCGGAGAGATGCCCGAAGCCACTGACCCCTAGCAGGATCGGGAAGGCGGGGATCGAAGGGCAAAAGCCCTGCTCCGCAAGCCGGGAGACCTGCCAGCGCGGACGATTTTGGACCGGCGGACGGGGTGTTCCGCGACGGGGAAACGGGCCTCTCACAATGGTTCGTGCGCCTCTTCGCCTCCCGCTGTTATTCTGGAAGAGGCGATGACGGTCACACTTCACGTCTGCATTACCTGCCGTGCCGGCGAGACGCTTGGCGAAGGCGACGTCACGCCGGGCAAGCGGTTGCATGGCGCGATCCTGGGCGCCGGCGTGCCCGATGGCGTCAATGTGGTTCCGGTCGAATGCCTCTCTGCCTGCAGCCAGGGCTGCTCGGTCGCGTTGAGTGCGCCCGGCCGCTGGTCCTATGTCTATGGCCGCCTGTCGGAGACGAATGCGCGCGACGTGGTCGCCGGCGCTGCGGCCTATGCGGCCGCGCCCGATGGCCTCGTGCCCTGGCGCAGCCGTCCCGAAATTTTCCGCAAGCAGTCGCTTGCCCGCATTCCCCCCATCGCCGTCGTGCCGGAGGCCGCCGAATGAATTCGCTCGCAAAAGTCCCGGTCACGGTGATCACCGGTTTTCTGGGCTCCGGCAAGACGACGCTGATCCAGCATCTGCTCGCCAATGCCGACGGCAAGAAGCTCGCCGTGCTCGTCAACGAGTTCGGCAGCGAGGGCGTCGACGGCGAGATTTTGAAGTCGTGCGCTGCCGCCAATTGCCCGGAGGAGAACATCATCGAGCTCGCCAATGGCTGCATCTGCTGCACCGTCGCCGACGATTTCATTCCAACCATGGAGCAATTGCTGGCGCGCCCCGTGAAGCCCGATCACATCCTGATCGAGACCTCGGGCCTGGCGTTGCCGAAACCGCTGCTGAAGGCGTTTGACTGGCCGGAGATCCGCTCGCGTATCACTGTCGATGGCGTGATTGCGCTGGCCGATGCTGAGGCCGTCGCTGCTGGCCGCTTCGCGCCGGACCCGATTGCAGTCGAGGCGCAGCGCGCGGCGGACGACAATCTCGACCACGAGACGCCGCTGTCGGAAGTGTTCGAGGACCAGATCGCCTGCGCCGACATCGTGCTGCTGACCAAGGCCGATCTTGCCGGCAGCGCTGGGATCGAAGCCGCCAAGGCGGCGATCACCGCCGAGATGCCGCGCCGCGTGCCGATGCTTCCCGTCACCGACGGCGCGATCGATGCGCGCGTCATCCTCGGTCTCGGCGCCGCCGCCGAGAACGATCTTGCCGCGCGTCCCTCGCATCACGACGGCGAAGAGGAGCATGAGCATGACGATTTTGCTTCCGTCGTGATCGACCTGCCGGAAGTTGCCGATATCGATGCGCTGGTCGCCTCCGTTCAGCGCCTGGCGCGCGAGCAGAACGTGCTGCGCGTCAAAGGCTATATCGCAATCGCGGGTAAGCCGATGCGCCTCTTGCTGCAGGCGGTCGGCGAGCGTGTGCGCCACCAGTTCGACAAGCCCTGGGGCGCAGGTGTCAGGCAATCAAAACTCGTCATGATTGGCGAGCACGGCGATATTGACGAGGCCGCGATCAGGTCAGGGCTAGCAACCTGATGCACGTCGTTTTCCGCGAGAGCCGCGGTCTTGAGGAGACCGCGACGCCAAGGGACATCGGCCAGGACCCGGCCGATCTCGTGGTGCTCTCATATTCGGATTCCGACCTTGCCGCCTTTGCGGCCGGCTGGCGGCGCGGCCGTACCAGCCTGCCGTCGCTGCGGCTCGCAAATCTTGCGGAACTGCGTCATCCGCTCTCGGTGGACACCTATATCGAGCGCACGCTCTCCCATGCGCGTGGCATTCTGGTACGTCTGATCGGCGGTGAATCCTATTGGCCGTATGGTCTCGCAACGCTCCAGCAACTTGCTAAGGACCGCAACATCGTGCTGGCCGTGCTGCCGGCCGACGGCCGTGACGATACGCGGCTCGACGCGTATTCGACCTTGCCGGTCTCGACCCTGCGCCGGCTCAAGGTGCTCTGTGACACCGGCGGCCCGGTCGCGGCCCAAGCCGCGATCGCGCAGCTCGCGCTGGCCTCGGGCCTCTATGCCGGGCCAGTCGTCGGCGAAATGGATGTGCCCGAGACGGGATTTTATGATCCCGCGCGCGGCGTCATTGCTGCGCCGGCGGGCGGCGAGGGGAAGCCGCTCGCGCTGGTGACGTTCTATCGCTCCTATCTCACCGCTGCGGACACCGGGCCGGTCGATGCCTTGATCGCCGCGCTGCGCGATAAGGGTTTTGGTGCCTATGGTGTCTTCGTCACCTCGCTGAAAGCCGCAGGCGTCGCGGATTGGCTGCGCGCGCATCTCGCGCGAAATCCTCCGGCGGCGATCGTCAATGCGACGGCGTTCTCGGCCGTAGGCGACGATGGCACGACGCCGTTCGACGTAGCCAAGTGTCCGGTGTTCCAGGTTGCGCTCTCGACGGCACGGCGCGAGGATTGGGCTACCTCGCTGCGCGGCCTCTCGCCGGGCGACCTCGCGATGCATGTGGTGCTGCCCGAGGTCGATGGCCGCTTGTTCGCGGGCGTGGTGAGCTTTAAAGCCGCTGCGGAGCGCGATCCCGATCTGCAGTTCTCCCATCTTGCGCATCGCGCTGACGAGGAGCGGGTGAAGGCCGTCGCCGCACGGGTTGCGGCCTGGCGGCGGCTCGCCGAGACGCCCGTCGCCAAGAAGCGTCTGGCGATCGTGCTTTCGAACTACCCGGGCCGTCCACACCAGATCGCGCATGCGGTTGGTCTCGATGCGCTGGCGTCCGTCGAGGTCTTGCTGTCCGACCTCGCGCAGACGGGCTTCGATGCCGCGCCAGTTCATGCGCTCGGCGAAACGCTGCTGAGGCAGCAGCTGACCTGGAGCGTCGCTGAGTACCGCACGGCGCTCTCGCGTCTGCCGCAAGCATTGCAGGATGATCTCGCACAAGCTTGGGGTGCGCCGGAGGATGATCCGAGCTGTCGCGACAGCGCGCTCCACTTCGCCGCGATTCGGTGCGGCCAGTCGATCATCGCGGTTCAGCCCGAGCGTGGCGATGCAACCACGCGCGATGTCGATTATCACGATCTCGCCCGCACGCCGCGCCATGCCTATGTTGCGTTCTATCTCTGGCTTCGAGAGCAGGGCTGTGACACCGTCGTGCATATGGGCGCGCACGGCACGCTGGAATGGCTGCCCGGCAAATCCGTGGCGCTGTCATCGAGCTGTTGGCCGGAAGCCCTGATCGGCGATCTGCCGGTCATCTATCCCTTCATCGTCAATGATCCCGGCGAGGCTGCGCAGGCCAAGCGGCGCGTCGGCGCCGTCACGATCGGCCATCTGCCGCCGCCTCTTGCCGCATCCGTCGTTCCGGAGGGCTTGCGCCGGCTCGAACGACTTCTGGACGAATATTCCACTGCCGATGGTCTTGACCCCGCCCGCCGCCAGCGGTTGATCGCGGCGATCCGCGACGAAGCCCGTGCCGCGGGCCTCGAAGACGATCTTGGCCTCGATGCATCGGCCACACCAGCCGAAGCGATTCCACGGATCGATCGTTTCGTCTGCGACCTCAAGGAAAGCCAGTTCGGTGACGGCTTGCACGTGTTCGGCCGCGGCGCCTGCGGCGACGCGGAGCGGGACGCCTTGCGCGCCGCGCTTTCGGGGCAGCGCATTGCGCCGGGGCCGTCGGGCTCGCCTTATCGCGGGCGCCAGGACGTGCTGCCGACCGGGCGCAATCTCTTCGCCGTCGATCCGCGCGCGGTGCCGACGCCGTCGGCGCATGCGCAAGGCATCAAGCTCGCGGAAGAGCTGCTGCGCCGTCACTTGCAGGATCATGGTGACTGGCCGAAGGGGCTCGTGGTCGATCTCTGGGGCTCGGCGACGATGCGCACCGCAGGCGAGGAGTTCGCGATGGCGCTGCATCTGGCCGGTCTTGCGCCGCACTGGGACCACGCCTCCGGCCGCGTCACCGGCTACGACATCATCGCGCCGGCCGAGCTCGGCCGCCCCCGTATCGACGTGACGCTGCGCGTATCCGGCCTGTTCCGCGACGTCTTTTCGGGTCTGGCGCAGTTGTTCGAGGCTGCGTCCGAGGCTCTCGCAAACCGCGACGAAGAGGGCGAGGAGAATCCCTATCGCCACCGTGCCTCACGTGTCTTTGCGCCGCGGCCCGGACAATACGGCGTCGGCTTGTCAGCGATCCCTGGTACCTTCACGCCCGAAACGCGTGATGCCGCCGGGGAAGCGTGGCTGTCGGCATCGTCCTTTGCGTTCTCGGCGGATGGCGCGATCAAGCCGGATCGCGCTGGCATCGAGGCGCGGCTTGCGTCCGCCGATGCCTTCGTCCATGTCCAGGATCTGCCAGAGACCGATCTTCTGCTCGCCGCGGACTATGCTGCGCATGAAGCGGGGGTCGCCGCAGCTGCGGCACATCTCGGCGCGGCAGGACCATCGCTCTATCACATCGACACGACGCGTCCCGAGCAACCGCACGCGCGCACGCTGACCGAGGAAATCTCGCGCGTCGTCCGTGCGCGCGCGGCCAATCCCGCCTGGATCGCCGGCATGATGCGCCACGGGTTTCGCGGCGCGGCCGAGATCGCCGCGACGCTCGAGCACATGGCCGCCTTCGCGCATCTCGCCGGCGCCGTGCCGCCGCATCTGTTCGATATCTATTATGACGCGACGCTTGGCAACGCCGACGTCCGCGCTTTCATGACGCGCGAAAATCCGGCGGCGCTCGCAGCAATGGAGACGTGCTTCATGCGGTTGCATGACGCCTCGCTCTGGCGGACGCGCCGCAATTCGATCGCCGCTGCGTTGAAGGAGGCCTCATGAGCGCTTCCGCGGTCAAGGGCTGGTGTCCCGGCGCGCTGCGGCCGATGCAATCGGGCGACGGGCTCGTGGTCCGCGTGCGCCCGTTCGGCGGTCGCCTTACAGCGGCACAGACTTCCGGCCTTGCTGACCTGGCCGAACGCTTCGGCAATGGTCTCCTCGACGTGACGAGCCGCGCCAACCTCCAGATCAGAGGTGTCAGGGACGAAAGCCACGGTCCGCTGCTCGATGGCCTTGCGCGACTGGCGCTGCTCGATCCCGATGCCGACATCGAATCCCGGCGCAACATCCTGGTAACGCCGTTCTGGAACGAGGGCGACGACACGCAGGCGCTCGCCGCCGAGCTCGAAGAGGCGCTTGCCGACAGCGCGCTCGAATTGCCCACAAAATTCGGCTTCGCCATCGATGACGGGACCTCGCGCGTGCTCGCCGGCGACTCCGCCGACGTGCGCATCGAGCGCGATCGTGCGGGCCGGCTTCTCGTGCGCGCCGATGGTGCGAGCTTCGGTCGTTGCGTCGGACGCGGAGGCGTCGTGAGCACGGCGCTCGCGCTCGCAGACTGGTTCATTACCTCCGGCGGGGTCCGCAGCGGGCGAGGGCGCATGGCGGCCCACATCGCTTCCGGTGCGGCATTGCCGGGGACCTTGCGCGGCGAGACCGAACCTGCCCCCGTGATGGCTGCGCTGCAGCCCGGACATTATCCGCAGGGCGCCATGGTCGGGGTCGCATTCGGGCAGATGCTGCATACGACGCTGCATCAATTCGCCGGTTGCGGAGATGCCCTGCGCATGACGCCATGGCGGATGGTCTTGAGCGAGGGCAAGCGTGCGATGCCGAACGGGGCCGGTCTCATCACCGAACCCTACGATCCCGCGCTGCGCGTCATCGCCTGCAGCGGCGCCCCGCGTTGCCGCGAGGCGCATGCCGACACCCGCGCGCTCGCCGCCGCGCTCGCGCCGCGCATTGCACCCGATACGCGGCTTCACGTCTCTGGCTGCGCCAAGGGCTGTGCGCATTCCGGCGCCACCGCCGTGACGCTGGTTGCGACCGGTGCCGGATTCGATCTCGTGCGCGGTGGATCGGCCCGCGATGAGCCCGCTCTGCGCGGCCTGAACCGCGATGACATCGTCAGCGATCCCTCCATTCTGGTGGGAGGGCACTGATGCCGCACAGTTACGAAACCGACGGCGCGGCGATCTACCGGCAGTCCTTTGCGACCATCCGCGCCGAGGCTGATCTTGCGCGCTTCTCGCCGGACGAGGAGCAGGTCGTGGTGCGGATGATCCACGCCGCCGGCATGGTCGGCCTTGAGGCGCATATCCGCTTCACGCCCGGCATGGTCGCCACTGCGCGCGCGGCCTTGCAGAATGGCGCGTCGATCCTGTGCGACGCGCGCATGGTCTCGGAAGGAATCACGCGCGCAAGACTTCCTGCGGCCAACCCGATCATCTGCACACTCGGTGATGCCACCGTGCCGGCGCTGGCGCAATCCATGCGCAACACGCGCTCGGCTGCGGCGCTGGAGCTGTGGAGGCCACATCTGGGCGGCGCGATCATCGCGATCGGCAATGCGCCGACTGCGCTGTTTCATCTCCTCAACATGCTCGAGGACCGCGATTGCCCGCGGCCCGCGGCGATCATCGGCTGTCCGGTCGGCTTCGTCGGTGCCGCCGAATCCAAGGCCGCGCTGATGGCCGATCCGCCGGCACCTGCGCTGACGGTCGAAGGCCGCCTCGGCGGTTCCGCGATCACGGTTGCCGCCGTGAACGCGCTGGCGAGCGGGAGCGAATAGTCATGGGACGCATCATCTGCTGCGGTCTCGGCCCCGGCGATCCGGATTTGATGAGCGTGCGCGCCGACCGCATGGTGCGCGGTGCCAGGCACGTCGCCTATTTCCGCAAGAAGGGAAGGCCGGGTCAGGCGCGCAGCATCGTCGAGGGCATGCTCGCCGCCGACGTCACCGAATACCCCATGGAATATCCCGTTACGACCGAGATCGCCTTCGACAGCCCCAACTATGTCCATCTGCTCGCCGGCTTCTATGACGAATGGGCCGAGCGCCTGGCGCGGCTTTCGCGCGCGGTCGACCTCGTCGTGCTCTGCGAGGGTGATCCCTACTTCTACGGCTCTTTCATGCATCTGCACACGCGCCTGCAGGGCCGCGTCGAGATCGAGGTGATCGCGGGCATTCCCGGCATGGTCGGCTGCTGGAACGGCGTGGGACAACCGATTGCGCTCGGCGACGATGTGACGACGGTGCTGATGGGGACGCTTGGCGAAGACGAACTCGAGCGGCGCATGCGCGATTCCGATGCACTCGTCATCATGAAGACCGGCCGCAATCTTGCAAAGGTGCGCCGCGCGCTTGCATCCGCCGGCCGGCTGGACGATGCCTGGCTGGTCGAGCGCGGCACCATGCCGGGCGAGCGCATCGCGCGGCTCGCCGAAGTCGATGCCGCCGATTGTCCCTATTTCGCGATCGTGCTGGTGCACGGCAAGGGCCGGCACCTGGACGCCGCCGAATGACGGGTACGCTGACCATCGCAGGGCTCGGCCCTGGCAGTGACGCGCTGGTGACGCCGGAAGTCTCCGCCGCGCTCGCGGCCGCGACCGATATTCTCGGCTACGCGCCTTATGTCGCCCGCGTCTCGCCGCGACCGGGGCTTACACTGCACCCGTCGGACAATCGCGAAGAGCTGCAGCGCGCAAGCGAAGCCTTGCGGCTTGCCTCCGAAGGCGGCCACGTGGTCGTCGTCTCCTCCGGTGATCCCGGCGTGTTCGCGATGGCCTCTGCCGTGTTCGAGGCGCTCGAGCAGGCTCCGCAATGGCGGGAGCTGCCGATTCGCGTGCTGCCCGGCATCACCGCGATGCTGGCGGCGGCCGCCCGCGCCGGCGCGCCGCTCGGCCATGATTTCTGTGCGATCAATCTTTCCGACAATCTGAAGCCCTGGGCGGTGATCGAGAAGCGCCTGCGGCTTGCGGCGGAGGCCGATTTTGCCATTGCGATGTACAATCCGCGTTCGGCGAGCCGAGCGGAGGGATTTGGCCGCGCGCTTGCGGTGCTGAAGGAGTCCGGTTGCGGCGAGCGCCTGATGATCTTTGCCCGCTCGATCAGCGCGCCCGATGAAGAGATCGAGACCGTCGCTCTGAACGAAGCGACACCCGAGATGGCCGACATGCGCACGCTGGTGATCGTCGGCAATTCGCAGACGCGCCGCGTCGGCCGCTGGGTCTATGCGCCGAGGCAGGTCCGATGACCGAGCCACTGCATAACCTCGGAAACGCTCTCCACCCGCAACCGCTCGGGCAGGTTTGGTCGCGAGATCAGGATCACGGGCAGGCCGAGCATGCGGGCCGCATCGATCTTGGCGCGCGCACCGTCTCCGCCGGAATTACGGGCAACGATCCAAGTGATCCCGCGCCCCCGCAGCAGCTCCAGCTCGCTATGAAGCGTGAACGGCCCGCGCGACACGATCACGTCGGCCGGAAAGGGCAGGGTTGTTTCGGGCGGATCCACGAAACGCAGCGTGTAGCGATGCTGCGGCGTCATCGCAAATGGCGCGATGTGTTGGCGGCCGATCGCGAGGAACACTTTGGCCGGCCTTTCGGGCAGCGTCGCGACGGCGGCGTTGACGTCGACGACCTCGATCCAGTTGTCGCCAGGCGCTTTGGTCCAGGGCGCGCGCTCCAGCGCAATCAATGGCGTGCCCGTCTCCGCGCAGGCTTCGACCGCATTGCGGCTCATCTCCGCCGCGAAGGGGTGGGTCGCGTCGACCACATGCGTGATGCCTTCACGACGAAGGTATTCGGCAAGCCTGCCCACGCCGCCGAAGCCGCCGATGCGGGTCGGCAGCGGCTGATCGGCGGGCGTGCGGGTGCGACCGCCATAGGAATAGACGGCCTTGATGCCCGCGCGCGCGATCGCCGCGGCGAGCAGGCTCGCATCGGCTGTTCCGCCCAGAACGAGGGCGCGCATCATGGCTGATCCCTGGCTGACCATCATCGGTATCGGCGAAGATGGCCTTGCCGGGCTGTCCGAAGCAAGCCGAAAGGCGCTTGCCAAGGCAGAAACCGTCTTCGGCGGCGAGCGTCATCTTGCGCTTGCGCAAGTTGGCAGCCGCGGCCGTCCGTGGCCGGTGCCGTTCGATGCAGATATGGTGCTGAGCTGTCGCGGCCGGCCGACGGTCGTGCTCGCCTCAGGCGATCCGTTCTGGCATGGCGCCGGTGCAAGTCTTGCCGACAAGCTGCAGGCTGGCGAGTGGATTGCGCACTCCGCGCCGTCGACGTTCTCGCTCGTCGCCGCGCGGCTTGGCTGGCGTCTGGAATCGGTGATCTGTCTTGGACTTCACGCTGCGCCATTCGAACGTCTCGTGCAGCATCTGGCGCACGGGGCGCGGATCATCTGTCTCGTCCGTAATGGCAAAGCGGCCGGCGATCTCGCGAACTGGCTAACCGAGCGCGGCTGGGGCCCTTCCGCATTCTGGACTCTCGCCGCGCTTGGCGGGCCGAATGAAAGCGTCAGAGAGTATCGCGCTGACAGCTTTACGCGCGCTTCGTCCGGAAACCTCGTTGCGGTTGCGCTGGAGGCGAAGGGCGGGCAGGGGCTGTCTCGCGGTTCGGGCCTGCCGGACGATCTCTTCGCTCACGACGGCCAGATCACCAAGCGGCCGATGCGCGCCTTGGCGCTCTCGGCGCTGGCGCCGTGTCCCGGCAGGACGCTGTGGGACATCGGCGCCGGTTCGGGCTCGATCTCGATCGAGTGGGCGCTGTGCGGCGGAACGGCGGTGGCCATTGAGGCGCGTGATGATCGAACTGCAAACATCCGCAGCAACGCGGCCGCGTTTGGACTGGAGCATCGGATCACGGTCATCGCGGGCGAAGCACCCGATGCTCTGACAGCGCTGGACGCGCCGGACGCTGTCTTCGTCGGCGGCGGCCTCGATGGCGCGATGTTTGACGCCATCTGGTCGCGGTTGGCGCCTGGGGCGCGGCTCGTCGCGCATGCGGTGACGCTGGAGACAGAGGCGCTGCTCGGCGAACTGCACCAGCGCCACGGCGGCGAGCTGATGCGGGTGGAGATCGCGCATGCAGCCCCACTCGGCCGCTACCGGTCATGGGAGGCGGCGCGGCCGGTGGTGCAATGGAGTGTGGTCCGATGAAAGTTGCCGGGCTCGGATTCAAGAAGGATGTGACGCTGGCTTCACTGCGCGAGGCGCTGCTGGCCACCGGCGGTTTCGAAGGCCTTGCTGCGGTGGCAACCGTCAGCGACAAGGCCGATGCCGAAGCGCTGAAGCAGCTCGCGCGCGAATGCGGTGTGCCGATCAAGGCTGTTCCTGCCGATGTGCTTGCGAGCGTCGACACGCCGACGCAGTCGAAGCTTATTGCGGAAAAGTTCGGCACGGGATCAGTCGCCGAAGCCGCGGCGCTTGCCGCGGCTGGCCCTCGCGCGCGGCTGATTGCGAGGCGGGTTGTCTCGCAGGATCGCACCGCGACCGCCGCGATTGCGGAAGGAGACGGCTTATGACCGTGCATTTCATCGGGGCCGGCCCGGGCGCGCCCGATTTGCTGACCTTGCGCGGCCGCGACCTGATCGCCGCCTCTCCACTGTGTCTCTATGCCGGCTCGCTTGTGCCGGCGGGTGTGCTGGCGCATTGCCCGCCGGGCGCGCGGATCGTCAACACCGCGCCGCTGTCGCTCGACGAGATCATCGCCGAGATCGTCGCCGCGCACGCGGACGGCAAAGACGTCGCCCGTCTGCATTCCGGCGATCTCTCGATCTGGTCGGCGATGGGCGAGCAGCTCCGCCGCCTGCGCGCGCTCGGCATTCCCTATTCGGTCACGCCGGGCGTGCCGTCCTTCTCGGCTGCTGCCGCTGCGCTGGAGACCGAACTGACGCTGCCTGGTCTCGCCCAGACGGTCGTGCTGACGCGCACGCCGGGCCGGGCCAGCGCCATGCCCGAGGGCGAGAAGCTTGCTGCGTTCGCCGCGACGGGCGCGGTGCTCGCGATCCATCTGTCGATCCATCTGCTCGACAAGCTCATCGCCGAGCTGACGCCGCATTACGGCGCAGACTGCCCGGTCGCGATCGTCTGGCGCGCGAGCTGGCCGGACCAGCGCATCGTCCGTGCCACACTGGCAACGCTCGATGCGGCTGTAGGCAGCGAGATGGAGCGCACCGCGCTGGTCCTGGTCGGCAGGACGCTGAACGCCACGGATTTTGACGAGAGCCGCCTCTATGCCGCCGACTATGATCGCCGCTATCGGCCGGTTGGCGCCGAGCCGCGCTTCCCGGAGGCGTCCTGATGGCGGCAGGTCTCGTCATCTCCGCACCGGCCTCGGGGGTCGGCAAAACCACGCTGACGCTGGCGCTCGCCCGCGCTTGGCGCAATCGCGGCTTGAACGTGCAGTGCTTCAAGAGCGGGCCCGACTATATCGATCCCGCCTTTCACGCTGCGGCGACGGGACGGGCCTCCGTCAATATCGATAGCTGGGCGATGGATCGCGGGGCGATCGCGCATCTCGTCAGCCGCGGCGCGGATGCCGACGTCGTGCTCGCGGAGGGCTCGATGGGCCTGTTCGACGGCGTCGCCGCGCGCGGCGTCTCCGGCACCGGCGCCACCGCAGACATCGCCGAGATGCTGGGCTGGCCCGTGCTGCTGGTGATCGATCCCTCCGGCCAAGCGCAGACCGCGGCAGCAATTGCCGCGGGCCTTCGCGACTACCGCCCTGGCGTGCGCCTTGCCGGCGTGGTGCTCAATCGTGTCGCCAGCCCGCGCCACGAAGATCTCGTGCGTCGCGCGCTGAGAGACGCCGGCATCGCCGTGTTCGGCGCATTGCCGCGCCATGCCGAGATTGGTCTGCCGAAGCGCCATCTCGGCCTGGTGCAGGCCGAGGAGCAGGCCGGGATCGGCAAGCTGATCGACGAGGCCGCGCGCTTCGTTGCCGAGCATGTCGATCTCGATGCGGTGCTGCGGGCGGCCGCCAACTGGTCGCCGGCAGCGAGCAATGGTTTGAACGTGACGCCGCCCGGGCAGCGCATTGCGCTCGCCCGCGATGCGGCGTTCTCCTTCGTCTATCCGCACATGCTGGAGGCCTGGCGCGCGGCCGGCGCCGAGATCGTGCCGTTCTCGCCGCTGGCCGACGAACCGCCTGACGCGAGCGCCGATGTCTGCTGGCTGCCCGGCGGCTATCCCGAGCTTCATGCCGGCAAGATCGCGGCCAACGCACGCTTTCGCAGCGGCGTGCGGTCCTTCGCCGAGACACGGCCGGTCCACGGCGAATGCGGAGGCTATATGGTGCTGGGGACCGCTTTGACCGATGCCGATGGCGTGCGCCATGAGATGGCGGGGCTGCTCGGCCTGGAGACCAGCTTTGCCAAGCGCCGCATGCATCTGGGCTATCGTCTCGCCGAACTGGCCACGCCGATGCCGGGGCACCGGGCCGGCGCACGCCTGCGCGGCCACGAGTTCCATTATTCGACGATCATCGCCCAGCCCGACACGCCGCTGGCCGTGGTCCACGACGCAACCGGCGCGGTCATTGCCGAGACCGGCTCGCGGCGGGGCCAAGCCACCGGCACGTTCTTCCATCTGATTGCGGAGGACCGGTGAGCGGTTTTGTCAGTTTCGTCTCCGCCGGCCCCGGCGACCCCGAACTCCTCACGGTGAAGGGGACTGCACGGCTGCGCGAGGCCGACGTCGTGCTCTATGATGATCTTGCCTCCGGCGCGATCCTCGATCTCGCCCGTCCCGGCGCCAATCTCGTCGCGGTCGGCAAACGGGCAGGGCGGCCCTCGACCAAGCAGCACCACGTCAACCGCCTCTTGGTTGACTATGCCGCAACTGGCGCGCGCGTGGTGCGGCTGAAGTCTGGGGACGCCGGCATTTTTGGCCGGCTCGAGGAGGAGCTCGAGACGCTGCGCGAGGCCGGCATCGGCTACGAGATCATTCCCGGCGTCACATCCGCCTGCGTCGCCGCCGCGCAAGCCGGCATCCCCCTGACCCGGCGCCACACCTCGCGGCGGGTGCAGTTCGTGACCGGGGCCGACGTCACCGGCGAGCTGCCGCAAAACCTGAATTGGGTGGCGCTGGCAGATCCGGAGGCAACCACCGTGGTTTATATGGGTCGGCGCACCTTTCCGGCCCTTGCCGCAAAATTGATCGAGCATGGCCTCGCCGCAGATACGCCGGCGCTGTTTGCGGAATCTCTTGGCCGTTCCGACGAGCGGCTGGTGCGCACCACCATTGTCGAGCTTGCCGAGCAGCTTGCCCGCGGCGGCGCCGCTTCCACCGCCGCCGTCATCCTGTTCGGGGCGCTGGCAGGAGACGATCTGTCATGATGGCCGCGGCCGCCCTTGGCCCCTTGACGCCCGGCTCGCGAAAGGGGCACACAGGAGAGGCATGGTGCTCGACGCGGCGCAAAGCGCCGGAGCATAATCGGGAATGGGGGCGGGCGGACCCAGTTGCGGCGCCCAAATCCCCAGCCGCCCCCGCGACTGTAAGCGGTGAGGGGCTCCGATCAGCCACTGGGCCGCAAGGCTCGGGAAGGCCGGAGAACCGCAAGTGAACCGCGAGCCAGGAGACCGGCCCTGCACGTTTTGAGGCCAAGGCCGTCGGGTGTGACGGCAGGAAGGATCTGAGCCATGCATATCGAACCCGGAATCGTGACGGGCGCCAAGCTCGTGTTGAGTTACGCAACCGGCATCGCCGCAGGCGGCGTTGCCTTGAAGCTCGCCGTGGGGACCGTGCGCGAGCAGGGCATCGGCTCGTTCGCGACGCGCACGCTCGCCACCACCGGCCTCGTCTTCAGCTTCTTCCAGGTGCTGCCGCACTTCCCGGTTGGCGTCTCCGAGGTGCACTTCATCCTCGGCTCGACGCTGTTCCTGCTGTTCGGTGCTGCGCCCGCCGCCTTCGGCCTTGCGTTCGGGCTGCTGCTCCAGGGCGTCTTCTTCGTGCCGACCGACCTGCCGCAATACGGCATGAACATCACGACACTCCTGGTGCCGCTGTTCGCGATTCAGGCGCTGGCCACGCGGATCATTCCGCGCAACACCGCTTACGTCGATCTGCAATACCGCCAGGCGCTGGCGCTCTCGACCGCCTATCAGTCCGGCATCGTCGCCTGGGTGGCGTTCTGGGCCCTCTATGGCTCCGGCTTCGGCGCGACCAACCTCGCCAACATCGCGGCGTTTGCGGCATCCTATGCGCTGGTCATCGTGATCGAGCCGCTCGCCGATCTCGCGGTGCTGGCGCTGGCGAAGTCGCTGCGCGGTGTCACCGCGCCCGGCCTCGTCACGCCGCGCCTTCATAACGGCGCTTGAGAGACAAGCGAAGGGCGGCCGGTGCGGCCGCCCTTCGCGCTCGCGATGCTCACGCTTTCCTTAATAGGCATCGGTTGCGGCGATCCCGGGCAGCTCACGCGCGCCGCGGCCCGTGCCATCAACGCCGCCGATCTCGTCCTGATCCCGCGCAAGGGGACGGCGAAATCTGATCTCGCAGATCTCAGGCGGACGATCTGCGCGGATGTGCTCACCAGCGCGAGCACGCGCATCGCCGAGTTCGACTTGCCAGTGCGGGACACGACTGAGGCGGACTACCACAAGGGCGTGGACGATTGGCACGATGCCGTGGCGGCAACCTGGTCGCAAACCATCGCAAATCATCTCGGCGGCGAGGGCAAGGTCGCGCTGCTGATCTGGGGCGATCCTTCGCTGTACGATTCCTCGCTGCGCATTGCGCGGCGGCTCCATCCGTTGCCGACGATCGAGGTCGTGCCCGGCATCACCTCGATCCAGGCGCTGTGCGCCGCGCATGCGCTGCCGCTCAACGATATCGGCGAGCCATTCCTGGTCACGACGGGGCGGCGCTTGCGCGAAGGCGGCTGGCCACAAGGGGTCGATACCGTCGCTGTGATGCTCGACGGCGGCACGGCGTTCCAGTCGCTCGATCCGGCTGGTCTCCACATCTGGTGGGGCGCCTATCTTGGCATGCCCGATCAGATCGTCATGTCCGGTGCGCTGGCCGAAATCGGCCCGCGTATTGTCGCTGCGCGGCAGCAGGCGCGCCAGCGGCATGGCTGGATCATGGACAGCTACATTCTCAAGCGCACGCGTTAAGCGAGGCAGCATGCTCCCCGAATGGGTCTACCAAGAGTGTCCCGACATCTCCGCGATGCACCGCGAGGCAGCGATCGCGCGGCAGACGCAATTGACAAAGCCGACCGGCGCGCTCGGCCGGCTTGAGCAACTGGCGATCGAGCTTGCGGGCCTGCAAGCGACGGAATCTCCTCGCGCCGCGCGCGTGCCGATCATCGTCTTCGCCGGCGATCACGGCATCGTCGCGCAGGGCGTGTCTGCCTATCCGCAAGGAGTGACGATCGCGATGATGGCGAATTTTGCCTCCGGTGGCGCCGCGATCTCGGTGCTGGCGCGTGAGCTTGGTTCCAGCCTGGAGGTGGTCGACGCCGGAACGCTGGCGCAGGAACAGATGGCGGGCGTCGTCACCGACAAGCCGCGGAGCGGCACGCGCGATTTCAGCGTGGAAGCTGCACTCGAGCCTGCGGAACTGGCATTCGCCTTCGCAGCCGGGCAGCGCGCGGTTGCACGCGCGGAAGTCGGCCGGCCTGATCTGGTGATCTTCGGCGAGATGGGCATCGGCAACACCACGGTCTCGGCGGCCATTGCGGCGAGCCTGCTCGGCATCAGCGCCGAGGAGATCGCGGGCAGCGGCACCGGTATCGACGCGGCCGGCCGCGCGCACAAGGCGCGGGTGATCGATGCCGCGATTGCGCGCCATGGCATTGCGGGCGCTTCGTCCGAACACATCTTGTGTGCCGTCGGCGGTCTCGAGATCGCGGCGATCTGCGGCGCTATCATCGCGGCGGCGCAACGCCGCCTTCCCGTATTGATCGACGGCTTCATCGTGTCGGTCGCGGCGCTGGTGGCGGTGCAGATCAACCCCTCGTGCCGACCGTTCCTGCTGCCGTCGCATCAATCGGCGGAGCAGGGGCATCGGCTGGTGCTGCGTGCGCTGAACGTGCAGCCGCTGATCAGCCTCGGTCTTCGGCTCGGTGAGGGCTCCGGCGCTGCGATCGCGTTGCCGCTGGTGCGGTCGGCTTGCGCGCTCCACAACGGCATGGCGACTTTTGCGCAAGCCAATGTGCCGGATCGCCCGGCCTGATCGGGCTCAGGCCATCCGCTGATTGACGGAGACGACGCGCCACCCAGTGGCGAGCCGGTCGATCCGGGTGAGCGACAGCGGATCGATCACGAAGCGCAAGGCGGCCTGCGGCGTCAGATCCAGCGCGATGCACAGCGCGGCGCGGATCGTGCCGGAATGCACGACGAGCGTTGCGGAGCCCGCGCTGATCCGCGAGAGCCCAAGCCGGACGCGCGCGACCTGATCCGCAAAGCTCTCGCCGCCCGGCGGACGTTCGCGCGCCGGATCGCTCCAGAATTGCGCATAGGCCTCGTCCCCGGCCGCGCCGATCTCGTCATGCCGACGCCCGGTCCATGCGCCGAAATCCTGTTCGCCGAATTCGGGGATCAGCTCGGGCGTGAGTCCCAGCGCATGCGCGGTCTCGATCGTGCGCCGCGCTGGGCTCGCATGGCTCGCCGCGCCTCTCGGCAGAGACTGCCGCAGCGCCTCTAGCTGCGCGCGATCGCGAAGATCGGCCGGCGCATCGGCGGCATGGATCGTCCCTGTGACGCCATCGACCGGCGCATGCCGTATCAGCCAAAGGAAGGTCTCGCCTTCCATGCTCGTCTCCAAGGAAGTTGGTTGCTGTGGCAATAACGCCGCAGCTTGCACATTGACTCTGTCTTGATCGTAATCCTAGATGCTGGCGACGGTTTCCCCGAGAGGGGATGAAAAGGGAATGCGGTGCGGGGAATTCGTCCCCAATGCCGCGGCTGCCCCCGCAACTGTAAGCGGTGAATCCTTCGTCAGAAGCCACTGGGTCCTCGGTCCCGGGAAGGCGACGAAGCGGTCACGACCCGCGAGCCAGGAGACCTGCCGTCAGCCGTGGTCACACGCGAAGATGTCGGTCGGGGAGTACAGACATTCGGCTTCATCGAAGGGCTGACAGGCCAAAGGTGAGACCTCGTTCGCTGTGACGTGCCACTGACGTCATACCGAGGTTTCGAAACCGTGTCTTCTCTCCGTTTTATACGACCGTACCGCTTCCTGCTTGCCTCCGCGGCGCTTACGTCACTGGCCGCCGTCGATGTATCTGCCGCCCTGGCGCAGCAGGTCCGCGAGTCGCTGCCGCCGGTCGAGGTGTCGCCCGCCCAATCCCGCAAGCAGGCCAAGCCGGCGGGCCGGGAGGCGCCGAGCGCCCGCCGTGCAACGGCGCGCAGGCCAGCGACTGCATCCACAGCGCCAAAGCCTGTCGTGCCGGCCGCCGCGGCACCAACGCCGCTCAACAGCAATGCCGTGGCTGAAAGCGCCTCGCGGCTCGGCCTCACCGTGCGTGAAACGCCGGCGACCGTCGAAGTCATCTCGGCCGAGACGATGCGCGAGCAGAGCTATCGCACTGTCTCCGAAGTGGCGCAGGGCGCGGTCGGCGTCACCTCCGGCGACAATCCGGCTGAACCTTCAGCCTTCTCCATGCGCGGCTTCACCAACAGCCAGATCAACACGCTCTACAACGGCATCAAGATCGGTCCGCAGAACATGACCTCGCGGATCGTAGACACCACCAATCTGGAGGCTGTTGAATTCCTGAAAGGTCCGGCCTCGCTGATATCAGGCGAGGGCGCTGCCGGCGGCGCCATCAACTTCGTCACCAAGCAGCCGCATACAGGACTGGTCCGGAACGAGGCTGATTTCTCTTGGGATTCCCTGAACTCGTTCCGCGTTCACTACGGCTCGGGCGGCAGCACCAACGTGCAGGGCCTGGACTATCGCGTCGACATCAGCCGTTCCACCCTCAACGGCTTTGCCGACGACACCAACGTCAAGACGTTCGGCACGTCCGGCCAGCTCAATTACCGCATCTCGGACAGACTCAAGATCTGGGGCGCAATCGAATACAGGGAGGATCGCTCCAAAGCCTACTGGGGCGCGCCGCTGGTGCCGATCGCCTTCAGCGGCTCGCACGCGACGACGGGGATCGTCTCCGGCAATTACGTCTCCAACTACAACGGAAGCAATCTCGGCGCCGTCACCATTGACGACCGCACCTTCAACACCAATTACAACGTCCTCGACAATCGCAACGCCGCGCAGGAGGTGTGGCTGCGCGGTGGCTTCGAGCTGAAGCTCGCGCCGGACCTGACGCTGAAGAGCCAGGCCTATGGCTACGGTGCAGAACGGACCTGGTTCAACAACGAGATCGAGGCGTTCAATTCCACGACGAACATGGTCGATCGTGAACGCTTCTATGTCGCGCACAGCCAGCGGCTGGTGGGCAACATCACCGACCTGATCTGGGACACGAACATTGCAGGCTTCGACAACCGGCTGGTCACGACGTTGTCGTCAAGCTATCTCGATTTCGTCAGGCCGGGTGCGGCAAACTTCCCAGGCGATTCCGTTTCGCTGGTCAATCCCGACCGCGGCTTTTACGGCCCGCTCACGATCCAGCAGCAAACCGCGCGCATCGACAACGAGGCGCTGTCGTTCGAGGACCGGCTGAAGCTGACACGTACCTTCGCACTGGTCGGCGGCCTGCGCGTCGAGCATATCGGGCTCGACCGCAACTCGATCGATAAGAACGGCCTGGAGAAGGCTGGCTTTCCGTTCACGAAAGACTGGGCGCCGGTCACCGGTCGCATCGGCTACACCTGGGAGGCCGTGCCCGGTCTGACCTTCTTCAGCCAGTACGCCACCGGCGCCGATGTCTCCGCCACCAACATCTTTCTGCTCGGGCCGACCCAGCCGCTCGAACTGACGACCGCGCGCACTTATGAGACCGGCGTCAAGCATCTGTTCTGGGACAACAGGGCGGAATGGTCGTTTTCCGCCTACGACATCGTGCGCAAGAACGTCTACGCCGCGGCCGGCGGCATGCAGTTGAATATCGCCGGACGACAGGAGTCGAAGGGCGTGGAGCTCGCGGCGTCCGTGCGCCCGATCGAGCCCCTGCGTCTCTGGGGAAACATCGCCTATGTCGATGCTCGCTACGCCGACTACAATTTCGTGGGCGGCTCGTTCACCGGCAATATGCCGCCGAACGTGCCGCGCATCGTGGCCAACGCCGGCGCGTCGTATCGGTTCTTCACGCCCTGGCAGGTGGAGCTCGGCATCACCGGCCGTCACGTTGGCGACCGCTACAACACCGATGCCAACGTGGTGACGATGAAGGCCTACACTGTGGCCGACGTCTATGCCTTCGTCGACATCCCCAAGACGGTGTTCAATGCGGTCGACCAGGCTCGCTTGATCTTCCGCGTCCGCAATATAACCGACAAGCGGTATGCGATCTGGGGCGATCCGTTCTACCCCGACCAAATCCTGCTCGGCGCGCCGCGGACCTACGAAATCTCCGCGGCGTTCAAATGGTGAGGTGTTAGACGGATGATGAGTGCGATCGTCCTGCTGCACCGCTGGCTCGGGATCGCCTTCTGCCTGCTGTTCGCGATGTGGTTCGCGACCGGGATCGTGATGCACTTCGTTCCGTTCCCGTCATTGACGGAGGCGGAACGCTTTGCCGGACTCGTGCCGCTGGATCGCGAAGAGACGAGAATACCGGTTGCCGGCGCCGTTGCCGCGAGCGGAATCGCGGATGCCACGCGCGTTCGGCTGATCCAGCGAAGCGACGGCGCGGTTTACATCGTCTCGGGTCCATCGCGTCAGCGCGCAATCCGCGCGGCCGACGGGAACGACGCGTCGGTGAAATCCGCCGATGTCGCACTGGCTATTGCGCAGGCTCATGCGCGCCAGCGCGAGATCGATGCCTCGCATGCGAGGATTGTCGGCCGTGCGGATGTCGATCAGTGGAGCGTACCGAACGGATTTGATCGCCATCGACCCTTGTTTCGCGTGGCCCTCGGTGACGCCGCCGGGACAGAAGTCTACGTCTCGTCGCTCACCGGTGAGATCGTCCTGGATACGACACGGCGCGAGCGCGGCTGGAATCTTGTCGGCAGTGTGCTGCACTGGATCTATCCGACCGTTCTGAGAAGCAACTGGGCGCTGTGGGATCGGCTGGTGTGGTCGCTATCGTTGCTGGCTCTGATCGCGGCTGTACTGGGCGCGGTGCTCGGGATTGTGCGGATCAGGATTGGCAAGAGGCAAATCTCGTCGCCTTACCGTGGCTGGCACGCCTTGCATCACTTGATCGGCTTGGCAGCGACGGTCTTCGTGCTGACCTGGATCTGCAGTGGCTGGCTCTCGATGGACCACGGCCGACTGTTCTCGCGCGGGCAGTTGACCCCGACAGAGGCCGGCCTAGTGAACGCAGCGCCGGATTGGCGGGACGCTTCATCGCTCGATGGCTGGCCGATATCTTCTTTGGCTCGCGAGGCCGAATGGTTCGCCTTCAACGGCAATGTCTATCGGCGCGATCGGGTGGCGCTCGGCCGTCAGACGTTGATCAGGAGAGGGGATGGGCCGCGCGATGGACCGGCGGGATTCCTTGACGTGCACGAGATTCAGGGGCTGACCGGGCGCTTTGCAGACGGCTGCGCTCCACCATCCGTCCTTCCTGACAACGACGACTATCCCGCCCGATCCATGATGCCGGGTGCACCGGTCTACCGCTCGTTCTGCGGCGAGGACTGGTTCGACGTCGATGGCGCCGACGGCGGCGTGCTGCAAAGATTGGATCCGTCGCGGCGCGCCTACCGCTGGCTTTACGGCGCACTGCACACGCTCGACTTCCCGGTCCTGCTCTCGCATCCGCGGTTGCGCGACGTCGTGACCGTCGGGCTCTGTGCCCTCGGGCTGGTGTTCTCCCTCACCGGCATCGTCATCGGCTGGCGGCGCTTGCGGTCCTCGCTGGCAGCCTGAATTAAGGCGCAAGGGCGCCTCGATACGGCAGGGATCTGCAGATCAGCGGTGCGTGGGCTGCGCACGATGCGCCGTGTCGCGGCGGCGCCTGCCAGGACGCGCGAAGTCCGATCCAGATCCCGCTGGCGAAGGCGCGGTTAGTGGCATACCATTTGCACGCCAATGGGCTCTGGTTTCACCTGCCCTTGGCCAATGACGGCCGGCATCACGGCAATACTGGGAGGACTTCATGGATCGCAGGACCGTATTGAAGGGACTGGCTGGTGCGGGCGGTCTGGCGTTGACGGGTGGCCTTTCGGCCCCCGCTCTGTCGCAAGGTTCGGCGGCGCGCACCCTGCGCTTCGTGCCGCAGGCAAACCTCGCCAATTTCGATCCGATCTGGGGCACTCAATATGTCGTGCGCAACGCTGGCGCGATGGTCTGGGACACGCTCTACGGCATCGATTCCTCGCTCCAGCCGCAGCGGCAAATGGTTGAGTCCGAGGAAGTGACGGACGACGGTACGACGTGGACGTTTCGCTTAAGGCCTGGCCTCAAGTTCCACGACGGCGAGCCGGTGCTGAGCAAGGACGTCGTCGCGAGCCTTTCCCGCTGGGCGGCCCGCGATCCGATGGGCCTCATGATCAAGGCGCTCCAGCAGGAACTCACCGCCGTTGACGACCGCACCTTCAAATGGGTGCTGAAGCAGCCCTATCCGAAGATGCTTTACGCGCTGGCGAAGAACAATTCGCCTTGCTCCTTCATCATGCCGGAGCGCATCGCGCAGACCGATCCGTTCAAGCAGATCACGGATTACGTCGGCTCCGGTCCGATGAAGTTCGTCAAGGGCGAATGGGTGCCCGGCGCGAAAGCGGTGTTCGATAAGTTCGCCGACTACGTGCCGCGGCAGGAGAAGGCATCCTGGCTTGCCGGCGGCAAGCAGATCCTGGTCGATCGCGTGGAGTGGGTGGTGATGCCGGATCCGGCCACCGCGGCCGCCGCGTTGCAGAACGGCGAGGTCGACTGGTGGGAGAGCCCGATCGCCGACCTCGTTCCGGTCCTGAAGAAAAACAAGAACATCAGCGTCGATATCGGCGATCCCCTTGGCAATATCGGGTCGTTCCGCATGAATCACCTCTTTGCGCCCTTCAACGATGTGCGGGCGCGCCGTGCCGTGCTGATGGCGCTGAGCCAGGAAGATTATATGCGCGCGATCGTCGGCGACGACACTGCGCTCTGGAAACCGCTGCCCGGCTTCTTCACGCCGGATACGCCGCTCTACAGCGAAACCGGCGGCGAGATCCTGAAAGGCAAGCGCGATTTCGATGCGGCCAAGAAGCTGCTCGCCGAGAGCGGCTATTCCGGCCAGCCGGTGACCTGCCTGGTCGCGCAGGATCAGCCGATCACGAAGGCGCAAGGAGACGTCACGGCGGACCTCCTGAAGAAGCTCGGCATGAATGTCGACTTCGTTGCCACCGATTGGGGCACGGTCGGCTCGCGCCGTGCGCAGAAGACGCCGCCCGGCCAGGGCGGCTGGAACATGTTCCACACCTGGCATGCGGGTGCGGATTGCATCAATCCGGCCCCCTACACCGCCATTCGCGCCAATGGCGACAAGGCCTGGTTCGGCTGGCCGAGCAGCCCCGGCACCGAAAAAGAGGTCACGGCCTGGTTCGACGCCAAGAACATCGATGAGGAGAAGGCTGCGGTCGCCCGCCTCAACAAGGCGGCGCTCGAGGACGTCGTCTATGCGCCGACGGGATTCTTCCTGAGTTACACGGCGTGGCGCAAGAACGTCTCCGGCATCACCAAGGGGCCGCTGCCGTTCTTCTGGGGCGTGTCGAAGTCCGCATGATCCTGCGTTGAGGCCAGATGCTCTCGTACATCCTCCGTCGCATCGTCGCAACACTTCCGGTGATGGCGATCGTCGCGCTGTTCGTGTTCAGCCTGCTCTACATCGCGCCGGGTGATCCCGCCGTGGTGATCGCGGGCGACCAGGCGAGCCCGGAGGATGTCGAGCGCATCCGCCAGAGCCTCGGCCTCGATCGTCCCTTCCTGGTCCAGTTCGGAAGCTGGGTCTGGCGAATCCTGCACGGCGATCTCGGCACCTCGATCTTCACCAATCTGCCGGTGTCGGCGCTGATCGGCCAGCGCCTCGGACCGACGCTGTCACTGATGATGGTCACCCTGCTGCTCACGATCGTGGTCGCGGTGCCGCTCGGCGTGGTGGCGGCGTGGAAGGCTGGCAGCCTGATCGACCGCGTGATCATGGGCTTTGCCGTGTTCGGCTTCTCGCTGCCCGTCTTCGTGGTCGGCTACATGCTCGCCTACGTCTTCGCGCTCGAGTTGGAATGGCTGCCGGTGCAGGGGTATACGCCGCTCGCGCAAGGCTTCTGGCCGTGGCTCGAGAACCTGATCCTGCCGGCGATCGCGCTCGGCTGCGTCTACATTGCGCTGATCGCGCGCATCACCCGCGCCACCATGCTCGAAGTCTTGCAGCAGGATTATATCCGCACCGCCCGCGCCAAGGGCCTCGGGCAGGGCGGCATCCTGTTTATTCACGCGCTGAAGAACGCGGCGGTTCCGATCGTGACCGTGATCGGAATCGGCATCGCACTCCTGATCGGCGGCGCGGTGGTCACGGAGAGCGTGTTCGCGATCCCCGGTCTCGGCCGGCTCACGATCGACGCGATCTTGCGCCGCGACTATCCCGTCATCCAGGGCATCGTGCTGCTGTTCAGCTTCGTCTACGTCCTCGTCAATCTGATGATCGACGTCATCTACACGCTCGTTGACCCGAGGATACGCTATTGACCGATACCACCGTCGATCCGCAATCGCTTCCCGCTGGCTTCGTCGTCGCGCCACAACTACCCGAGATCCTGCGGCCGGTCAGGATCCGGCTCGGTTTCATCGGGTTCTTGCGCGGCCATCCGACAGTCGCGATCGGCGGCGCGCTGCTGCTGACGCTGGTCCTGATCGCGATCTTTGCGCCCTATCTCGGAACAGTCGACCCGACCGCGCTTGCGCCGGCCAAGCGCACGCGGGCGCCGTCGGCCGATTTCTGGTTCGGCACCGACGTGCTCGGCCGCGACATCTATTCGCGCGTGCTGTTTGGCGCGCGGGTCTCGCTCACGGTCGGGCTTTCAGTTGCGATCTTCGCATCCGCGGCCGGCCTTGCCATCGGCATGGTTTCCGGCTTTATCCGCTGGGCCGACGGCATCCTAATGCGCTTCATGGACGGTCTGATGTCGATCCCGCCGATCCTGCTTGCGATCGCGCTGATGGCGCTAACCCGCGGCAGCGTCGGCAACGTCATCCTGGCCATCACCATCGCCGAAATCCCGCGCGTTTCGCGCCTCGTGCGCAGCGTGGTGCTGTCGTTGCGCGAGCAGCCCTATGTGGACGCAGCCGTGGCCTGCGGCACGCGCACGCCGATGATCATCTTGCGCCACATCCTGCCCAACACGGTGGCCCCGATGCTGGTGCAGGCGACCTATATCTGCGCCAGCGCCATGATCACGGAGGCGATTCTGTCCTTCATCGGCGCAGGGACGCCGCCGACTATTCCGTCCTGGGGCAACATCATGGCCGAGGGCCGCGCGCTGTGGCAGGTCAAGCCCTATATCGTGTTCTTTCCGGCTGCATTCCTGTCGGTCACCGTGCTCGCCGTGAACCTGCTTGGCGACGGTCTTCGCGATGCGCTCGATCCGCGCATGGCCAAGAGCCTTTGAAGAGGGGCTGATCGCGATGCCACTGCTCGAAGTCGAGAACCTCCAGACCCATTTCCGCACCCCCGGCGGCATCAACCGCGCGGTGGACGGCGTGTCCTTCCATGTCAACGAGGGCGAGACGCTCGCGATCGTCGGCGAGTCTGGCTGCGGCAAGTCAGTGACGTCGATGTCGCTGATGCGGCTGATCCCGGAGCCGCCGGGCCGGATCGCAGGCGCCATCCGCTTTGCGGGCAGGGACCTGCTGCAACTGTCCGATCGCGAGATGCGCGCCATCCGCGGCAACGACATCTCGATGATCTTCCAGGAGCCGATGACGAGCCTGAACCCGGTCCTCACCGTCGGCCGCCAGATCCGCGAGACCTTGATGATTCATCAGGGCCTGGACAAGCAGGCCGCCGAGACGCACGCCATCGAGATGCTGACGCTGGTCGGCATTCCCGAGCCGAAGCGCCGCGTGCGCGAATATCCGCACCAGCTCTCCGGCGGCATGCGCCAGCGCGTCATGATCGCCATCGCGCTCGCCTGTAATCCGAAGCTTCTCATCGCGGATGAGCCGACTACCGCTCTCGACGTGACCATCCAGGCACAGATCCTGAAACTGATGTTGGATCTGAAGCGCAGGGTCGGCGCAGCCATCATCCTGATCACGCACGATCTCGGCGTCGTCGCCGAAATCGCCGAACGCGTCATGGTTATGTACGCCGGCTGCAAGGTCGAGGAGGCGCCTGTAGCCCAACTGTTCCGTTCGCCGCGCCATCCCTATACGCAAGGCCTGCTCGGCGCGGTGCCGCGGCTCGGCTCCTCGCTGACCGGCACTGCGAGACGACTGGCCGAGATTCCCGGGCAGGTGCCTGACCTGCGCAAGCGGATCACCGGCTGCGTCTTTGCCGGACGCTGTGCGCTTGCGACCGACCTCTGCCGGCAATATGCGCCGGGGCTCGAAGAGAAGGGGCCCCGTCATATCGCCGCCTGCCACTATGCGGCCAAGGGAGCCGTCGCGGCATGAGTGCTCCGCTGCTCCAGGTCAACGACCTCAAGAAGCATTTTCCGGTCAAGACCGGCTTGTTCGGCCGCAAGTCCGAACGGGTCTATGCGGTGGACGGCGTGTCGTTCGAGATCGCGCGCGGCGAGGCGCTGTCGCTGGTCGGCGAATCCGGCTGCGGCAAGTCGACGGTCGGTCGCGCCATCCTGCGGCTGTTCGACATCACCGCGGGGCAGGTGATCCTCGACGGCCAGAGGATTGACGATGCCGCGTCGAGCACGATGCGTGAGATGCGCCGCCGCGTGCAGGTGGTGTTCCAGGATCCGTTCTCGAGTCTCAATCCGCGCATGCGCGTGCGCGACATCCTGGCCGAACCGATCCGCAATTTCGGCCTCGCCAAATCCGCGCAAGACCTCGAGCTGCGCGTCACCACGCTGATGGACACGGTCCGCCTGCCGCGCGAGGCGCTGAATCGCAGGCCTCACGAGTTCTCCGGCGGCCAGCGCCAGCGCATCGGTATCGCGCGGGCGCTCGCGGCCGAGCCCGAGTTGATCGTCTGCGACGAGGCGGTCTCGGCGCTCGACGTCTCGGTCAAGGCGCAGATCGTCAATCTGCTTCAGGATCTGCAGCACGAGTTCGGCCTTGCGCTCTTGTTCATCAGCCACGATCTCGCGATCGTCGAGCACATGACCCACCGCGTTGCAGTGATGTATCTCGGCAAGATCGTCGAGGTGGCGCCGCGCCGCGAGATATTTGCCGCGCCAAAGCACCCCTATACCAAGGCGCTGCTTTCGGCAGTGCCGCTGCCGGAGCCAGGCGCCCAGCGCAATCCGATCATCCTTACGGGCGACGTGCCGAGCCCGATCAATCCGCCGCGCGGATGCCGCTTCCACACCCGCTGTCCCTTCGTCTTCGACCGCTGCCGGACCGAGGAGCCGACGCTTCGCGCGACGGACGCCGAGCAGTGGGTGGCCTGTCACCTCGAAGACGCGCCGTAGCGCCTCAACCCTGGCGGCGCAGGAAGCCCGTAATCGTCACCTTCTCCCAGATGCCGGCGGCGGCAAAGGGATCGGCGCGGTTGAAGGCCTCGACGTCGGCGCGACCTGCCGCCTCGATCAGGAACAGGCTGCCGATCATGGTCGCGCCGTCGTCGGCGACGAGCGGTCCCGACATCACGATCTTGACGCCGAAGCGCGAGGTGTCGCTGAGGAAAGCCTTGTGGGCGTCGTAATTGGCGAGCCTGGTCGGCAGCGCGCCGGCGCGGTCGAGGGCGTGAATGGCGAACAGCATGGAGAGATCCGTTTCTTGGGACGGCCGCGAGGAGGCGGCCGTCCGGGCCTGTCGTGAGCGGTTGGTCTACTTCGCGCTGAGCTTGCCGGCCTCCTCGAAGGTCGGACATTTGCGCTGCTCAAGCGGCACGTCGAACGGCTGGTAATTGTCCTTGGTGATCACGGTCGGCTTCAGCACGATCTCGGCGATGACGGGCTCGTTGCGCAAGGCGCGGATGGCCATCATGGTGCCGAGGCAGCCTTGGGCAAATCCGTTGTAATCCCCACTTGCCAGCAGCTTGCCGGACTTGATCGCGTCGATCGCCTCCTTGGTGCCGTTGATGCCGATCACCTGCGCCTTGCGGTTGGCGCCGTCGAGCGCCTCGATCGCGCCGACCGCCATGGCATCGTTGGCGGCGAGCACGCCGTCGATCTGTGAATTCGACTGCATCAGATTCTCCATCACCTGGAGCGCCTGGAGCCGCTGGTAATTGCCCGGCTGCGAGGCGAGCAGCTTGGCCCCCGGGCTTTCCTTCAGCGCGTCGTTGAAGCCGCGGACCCGGTCGACATTGGTCAGCGAGCCCTTGACGCCTTCGATGATGACGATATTGCCCTTGCCGCCGAGCGTCTTGAGCAGGAAGCGCGCAGTCTCGAGCCCGAGGCTGTAATCGTCGGCGCCGACGAAGGAGAGGAACTTGCCGCCCGCGGAACGATCGGTGATGTTGACGACGGGGATCTTTGCCTCATTGATCTTCTCGACACCGGGCACCATCGCCTTGTAATCGACCGGCGTGAAGACGATCGCGCTCGGCTTCTTCACCACGACGTCCTCGATCTGGCTGAGCTGCTCGGGGATCGAGTCCGGCTTGGTCGGGATGTAGTGAAGCGTCTTCGCGTTCAGCGTCTTCGCCATATTGTCGGCGCCGACCCGAACCGTCTGGAAGAACGGGTTGGTCTGGTTCTTGGTGAAGACGGCGATGGTCTCGCCGTCGGCGCGTGCTTGCGTGGTGAACGCGGCCGCCATTAGCAGCGGTAGCGCCAGATAGCCCAGTTTCTGCTTCATGTTGCCTCCATCCCTCATTTTGCTTGTTGGAACCTCAAAAGCTCATTGCGTGCGGCGGCGGGTCTTCATGTCGAGCCAGACCGCGAGAATGACGATGATGCCGGTCACGAGCGGCTGCCAGTTGGCGCTGACCGAGAGCAGGTTCATGCCGTTCAGCACCAGCGTCAGGATCAGTGCGCCGATGAACGTGCCGAACACCGTGCCAACGCCGCCGAACAGCGAGGTGCCGCCGATCAGCACGGCCGCGATCGCGGGCAAGGTCAGGCTCTCGCCGATATCGGCCTCGGCCGAGTTCAGCCGCGACAGGAAGATGATCGAGGCAAGTCCCGCCATGGTGCCGGAGACGGTGTAGACCAGCAGTAGGCGGCGCGCGACCGGGATGCCGGAGAGGCGGGCGGCGACCGGATTGGCGCCGATCGCATAGATCTCCTGGCCCCAGATCGTGCGCTGCGCGAACAGCGTTCCGATCCCGAGGAACACCAGCAGCAGATAGACCGGGATCGGCAGGCCGAACAGGTAGCCGCTGCCGATCTGGCGGAAGCCTGCGGGGAAGCCGTGAAGGGTCTCGCCCGCCATGTACCAATAGGTGAGGCCGTTCAGCACCCAGAGCATGCCATAGGTGGCGATGAAGGAGGGGATGCGCAGCGCCGTGACCATGACGCCGTTGAGGAGGCCAACGATGCCGCCGCAGGCAAGCCCGGTGAGGATGCCAAGCGCCGGCGAGCCGGTCTTGTGGATCACGGTCCCGGCGATGCAGGCGGACAGCGCGACATTGGCGCCGACGGAGAGATCAAGGCCCGCGGTCAGCACCACCAGAGTCAGGCCGGAGGCGATGAAGAAGGTCAGGCTCGCCTGCCTCAGCACGTTGAGGATATTGCCGAGGCTCAGGAAGGAATCGCTCAGCACGGCGAGCACGGCGCAGATCAGCAGCGCCGCAAGCAGGCGATAGAACAGCTGGATCGCATCCTGCGACAGGAACGAGCGGGGCGGCGCGATGGCGTCCTTGGTGATGTCGGTCATGCGCGGCTCCTGAGGCCATCGAGGAACAGTGCGACGATGACGAGCACGCCGACGCTTGCCACCTGCACCGAGGACGGCAACGAGATCAGGTTCAGCCCGTTTCGCAACACGCCGACGGAAAGAACGCCGAGCAAGGTGCCGAGCAGCCAGCCATTGCCGCGCTCAAACGAGGTGCCCCCGACGGCAACGGCCGCGATGGCATCGAATTCAAGCCCGAGGCCGGCGGTGGGGTGGCCGGAATTCATCCGCGCGGTCATCAAGAGGCCGGCGATGCCAGCCATGGCGCCGCCGATCGCGTAGACCGCGATCAAGAGCCGGTTCGGCGACAGACCCGCATAGCGCAGCGCCTCGCGGTTGCCACCGAGGGCGAAGATGTAGGTGCCGAAGCGGGTATGATAGAGCAGGCCGTGAAACCCCGCGTAGGTCACGAGCGCCATCACGATCGGCACGGGGATGCCCAAAAGCGTCGCCGAGTAAATGTCGCGCACACTGTGGGGAATGCCGACCACGCTCTGGCCGTCACTGACGATCAGCGACAGGCCCTGCGCCATGCCGAGCGTGCCGAGCGTCGCGACGAAGGGCGGAATGCCGAGGATGGCGACCAGCCAGCCATTGGCGACACCGAAGGCGGTGCCGACCAGCAGGCCGGCACCTAAGCCCAGCAACATCGATTTCGTGGCGAGCGATACAATCGCGACGCCGAGCGAGGTCAGCGTCAGCACCGCGCCCATCGACAGGTCCAGCCCCTCGGTCATGATGATCAGCGTCATCGGCAGCGCGAGCATGGTGAGAATGGTCGATTGCACCAGCACGTTGGAGAGGTTGGCGACCGACAGGAAGCCGGGCGCGATCACGCTGAACAGCGCGATCAGCAGCACCAGCACCATGGCGACGCCGGGAATGCGTTGCAGCGGATTCGGCTCTGAGACGATCGCGGCTTCACGCATGATGCATCCCCAGTCGCACGATGTTCTCCTCGGTCAGTTCGTTGCGTGTCAGATGCCCGGCGATGCGCCCCTCGCGCATCACATAGGCGCGGTCGCAGACATGGCAGATCTCGACCTGTTCGGACGAGATCATCAGGGCGGCCGCGCCCTCCGCCACGAGGCGGTCGATCAGGGCAAAGATCTCCGACTTGGCGCCGATATCGATGCCGCGCGTCGGCTCGTCGAAGATGAATAGCTTCGAGCCGGCCGCTAGCCATTTGCCGATCACGACCTTCTGCTGGTTGCCGCCCGAGAGCAGGCCGACGGTCTGCCGCGCGCTCGGTGTCGCGATCCTCAATTGCCGGATCAGTCCGTCGGAGGTGCGCTGCGCACGCCGCTGGTCGAACAGGCCGCTCGGAAACAATTTTCGCAGCGCAGACACGACCAGATTATCGCTAACTGATCGCAGCAAGGCCAAGCCCTCGCTCTTGCGGCTCTCCGGGATCAGCGCGATGCCGCGACGGGTCGCGAGGTCGGGCTCGCCGGAAATGGTCTTGCCGTCGAAGACGATCTCGCCCGACGTTACGGGATCGGCGCCAAAGATGGCGCGCGCAACCTCGCTGCGGCCCGAGCCGACCAGGCCGCAAAGGCCGACGATCTCGCCCCGGCGCACCTTGATGTTGATATCGGAGATGCCGGTCGGCGCGGTCAGGCCCTTGACTTCCAGCAGCACCTCACCGGGCTTGTCAGCAAAATGGCGCGGATAGGTCACGTCGACATTGCGGCCGACCATCATGCGGACGAGTTGGTCCGGCGTGACGTCGGCGGGACGGACACCGTCGATGCGGCGGCCGTCGCGCAGCACGGTGATGCGATCGCCGAGCGCGAACACCTCGGCCATGCGGTGGGAGATGTAGACGATCGAGACCCCGTCGGCCTTCAGCCGCGCAATCAGCGCGAACAGCAGCTCGGTCTCGCGGTCCGACAGTGCCGCGGTCGGCTCGTCCATGACGAGGATGCGGGCGTTCTGGCTGATTGCTTTCGCGATCTCGACCATCTGCTGCTGCGCTACGCCGAGCTTGTCGACGGTGGTGGAGGGATCGATGTCGAAACCGATGGTGCCGAGCACGCGCCTGGCGTCGACCAGGATCTGGCGGCGGTCGATGGTACCGGGAATGCGGCCCTTCGGCTCGCGGCCGAGGAAGATGTTCTGGGCGATGTCGAGATAGGGGACCAGGGAGAATTCCTGGAAGATCACGGCAATGCCGAGCTTTTGCGCATCGGCAGTCGAGTTGACCGCAACCTTCTCGCCCTTGTGGTAAAACTCGCCGGCGTCTGCGCGGTAGGCGCCGCACAGCACCTTCATCAGGCTCGACTTGCCGGCGCCGTTCTCGCCCAGCAGCATATGGACTTCGCCGGGGTAGATGGCAAAGGAAACGTCGTCGAGCGCCTTGACGCCGGGAAATTCCTTGCTGATGCCGCGCAGCTCGAGCAGCGGCGTGGGTGAGGTGACCTCGATCGGAAGCGCGTCGCTCATACCATGGCTCCGCTCGCAAAGATCTTGCCGGGGTTCATCAGTCCATCAGGGTCCAGCGCCGTCTTGATCGACCGCATCACGTCGACGGCCTCGCCGAGCTCGTCGGTGAGATAGCCGATCTTGCCGAGCCCGATGCCGTGCTCGCCAGTGCAGGTGCCGTCCATGGCGATGGCGCGGGCGACCATGCGCGCCTGAAGCGCCCTGGCGCCTTCGGCTTCGTCGGGCTTTGCCGGGTCGATCAGGATCAGCATGTGGAAATTGCCGTCTCCGACATGGCCGACAATCGGTGCCGTGAATCCGTGCGCGTCCGCATCCCGCCGCGTCTCGGTCAAGCATTCCGCCAGCCGCGAGATCGGCACGCAGACGTCGGTGATCACCGCGCGCGCACCGGGCCGCAAGCCGAGGCCGGCATAGAGCGTGTTGTCGCGAGCATGCCAGAGCCGGCTGCGGTCTTCCGGCGCCTTGGCCCAGGCAAAGCCATGGCCGCCATGGTCGGCGGCGATCGCCTGCGCTGCCTCGGCCTGCTCGGCGACGGAAGCCGCGGAGCCATGGAATTCGAAGAACAAGGTCGGGGCCTCACGATAGCCGAGCTTTGCATAGGCATTGATGCCGTGCATCATGACGTCGTCGAGCAACTCGATGCGCGCAACGGGGATCGCCGACTGGATCACGGAGATCGCGGTATCGACGGCATTGTGCAGGCTATCGAAGCTGCACACTGCGGCCGAGATCGCCTGCGGCACGGGATGGACCTTGAGCGTGATCTCCGTGATGACACCAAGCGTGCCCTCTGCGCCGACGAACATGCGTGTCAAATCATAACCGGCCGCCGATTTGCGCGCGCGCCTGGCCGTCCGAATCACGCGCCCGTCCGCGAGCACCACCTCCAGCGCCATGACGTTGTCTTTCATGGTGCCGTAGCGCACCGCCATGGTGCCTGAGGCGCGCGTCGACGTCATGCCGCCGATCGAGGCGTCCGCGCCGGGGTCGATCGGGAAGAACAGGCCGGTCGTCCGTAGCTCCGCATTGAGCTGCTTTCGCGTGATGCCGGGCTGCACCACGACATCCATGTCGCTGTCGTGGACGGCAAGCACCCTGTTCATGCGCGCGAAGTCGAAGCAGACGCCGCCGGCGACCGCGGCCGCATTGCCTTCGAGCGAAGTGCCGGCGCCGAACGGGACGATCGGCATGCCCGCGCTCGCGCAGAGTTTCACGATCTCGGCGACCTCCTGCGTGGTTTCAGGGAAGACGACGATGTCGGGCGGCAAGTTGCGGTAATGCGACTCGCTCTGCCCGTGCTGGTCGAGCACGCCGCGCGCAACGCTCGCGCGCGGGCCGATCATGCCGGTAAGGCGATCGGCCAATATGCTCGTGCTGACCGGCGGTCCCATCCTCAGCTCTCCGTCTGCCCCCTGTTGCCGGACTCTTGTTGGTCCGCCGCCGCTTCAGCTTAAGCGGCCTTTGCGTTGCTCGCGACCTGCTTCAGGCCGAAATCGTAATTCAGGTGAAAATACTCGCGCTGCACCATGCGACCATCCGGCGCACGGCCGGCGGGATGCCGGACGAATTCGCGGATCAGGCTGTCCTTGACGCCGAACACCACATCGCTGTCGAGATACTGGTCGCCCGCGACGAACACGTGCGTCACCAGCTGCTCGAAACCCGGCGCTGAGATCATGAAATGCACATGGGCGGGGCGCCAGGGATGGCGGCCCTGGGCTTCCAGCATCTCGCCGACCGGGCCGTCATGCGGGATCGGATAGGCTGCCGGCTTGATCGACCAGAAATGGAAGCGGTCATTGGCATCGGTGTGAAAGCGCGCGCGCATCGCGAGATCGCCGATGGCGTCGAGCTGCTGCACGTCGTAATAGCCGTCGTCGTCGGAATGCCAGACGTCGACCACGGCGCCCGCAAGCGGCTTTCCGTCGACGCTCGAGACCGAGCCGGTGACCAGCATCGGATCGCCTTGCATCGGACCCGAGATATCGGCGCCACTATCCTTCTCCGGCGCAGCCTGGACGAAAAACGGGCCGAGCACCGTGGTCTCGGTCGCGCCTTCGGGCACCGGGTGATTGATGGCATCGACCAGCATGGAGACGCCGAGCGTGTCCGATAGCAGAATGAATTCCTGGCGCTTGTCGTCGCACATCTGCCCGGTGCGGGTCAGGAAGTCGATGCCGTATTCCCATTCCTTCTGGGTCGGCCGCACCTCGCGGACGAAGGCATGAAGGTGACGGACCAGCGCTTCGCTGATTTGCTTGATGCGCGGATCGGTCGCGGCCGCGATCCGCTCCAGCACCGCGTCTGTGATCGTGTTCTCATTGAAGTTACGCATGTGTGCCTCCATTGATCACAGCTTCGGCTCGCCGAGGCCGGCCAGCCGTTCGAGATGCTTGACGGTCGCAATGAAGTCGGTCTCGCCGTCGCCCTGCGCGACCAGCGAGCCATAGGTCTCGCGCACTTGCGCCGCGAGCTGTAGCGGCACGCCGACGGCGCGGCCGGCGCCGAGGATGAGGTCGAGGTCCTTGGCCATCTGCTTGCAGGAGAAAGTGGACTCGAAATCGCGGTTGCGCAGCGGCGCGGTCTTGTACTTCACCATCGGCGAAGCCACGGCACTGTCGTCGAGCACCTTCAAGATGTCCTGCCAGGCAATGCCGCCCTTGCGCGCCAGCGCCAGGCTTTCCGCCATCATCGCGGCCGAAACCGCGATCATCAGATTGACCGAGAGTTTTGCGTAGCGCGCTTCCTCGGCGGGTCCGAGATAGGTCTGGGCACGGGTGAAGGCGGCGAACAGCGGCTTTGCGCTTTCGAAGGCGTCCTTTGGACCCGAGACGAAGCAGGTCAGCGCGCCGGTGTGGACGATGCTGGCATTGCCGGAGACCGGCGAGCGAAGATAGGCAATGCCGTGCGCCTGCGCGGCGGCTGCAATCTCGGTAGAGGCCTCCACACTCACAGTGCTGGTCTCGATGAGAACAGCTCCGGGCGTCATCGCGGCGATGAGGCCGGCAGGACCGAGCAGCGCGCCGCGCAAGGCGGCGTCGTCGGGCAAGGACGTGACCACTGCCGTCTTGCCGCTCACGGCCTCGGCCGACGTAGCGGCAATTGCAATGCCTTGCGCGCGTGCCTCGGTGATCCGAGCCGCGTTCTGATCGAACGCGGTGACCGCGTAACCGGCCTTGGCGACGAGCACCGACATCGGCAGGCCCATCTTGCCGATCCCGATGAAAGCGACATTCCTTGACGTGTCAGTCATTGCTCTTGTCCATTGACGCCTTCAGGCGGCGCGTCCCTGTCGTTCGATGTCCTGCACCAGCCGCCGGCCCGATTGCGCCAGCAGTTCTTTTTTGCTCTCGAGCCCTTCGATCAGCAGCCGGCCATTTCGCTTCTTCCAGGCGCCGCCGATCATGACCGCCTCGATGTTGACGAGGCTCGTCTGCATCACGACGGTTGCGACGGCGTCGTGCACCGGGAAGAGGTTGAGATCGGAGGCGTTGATGATGACGAAGTCGGCGAGCTTTCCGGGCGTCAGCGAACCGATCTGGTTCTCGCGGCCGAGCATGCGGGCGCCCTCCGTGGTGATCCAGCGCAGCGCCTCGCGCACGGGGATCGTGGTCGTCGCCGGGATGGTGCCACTGGCCTTGCGCGTCTCCGCATTGTCGAGCGCGCGCTGCATTGAGAGCGCGACGCGGGCGGCGGAGAAGAGATCGCCGGCCAGCACGGATTCGAGATCAATGCCGATCGTCGGCCGCACGCCGCGCTTCAGCAACCGTCCGGTAACCGGAAAGCCGTGACCCTGGATCATCTCGTTCTCCGGCGTCACCGAGAACGAGACGCCAAGATCGACCATCCGGTCCAGGAGATCGTCGGGCAAATCGTTGCCATGGACGATGTTGATGCCGGCGCCGACGAGGCCGGCCTCGATCAGCTTCTCCCAGCCGCCGGGCGTTTTGGCGGGACCGCCGCCCTGATGCATGGAGGCGATCAGCTTGAACTCCCGCGCCAGGCGGAAATCGTGCATGGCAACGTCGAGCGTTGAGTAATGCGGGCCGAGAATGGCGAGCCCGAGCGTGACGAGCCCGTCGCGGTCGGCGAGGGGACCTGCCAGCAGCCGCTCGACTTCGCGGCGCGGATGCGGGATCTCAGAGAAATGCGGCTCGCCGGGCTTCGGCTCAGGTTTTGGCGAGCCATGGAAGAAGGCCGCGCGGATGCCACTCTCAATCAAGCCGCCGACCGCGGCGTCGGTATGGTCAGGGGTCGGATTGTTGTGGCACCAGTCGACGAGTGTCGTCGTGCCGCAATTGATCTGGTTCAGCGCGCCAACCAAGGTGGCGATGTAGATGTCGTCCGGCCGGAATACGGTCGCGAGCCCGGCATGCATGCGGCGGAAATATTCGAGCAGCGTCCAGTTCGCTGCATAACCGCGGAGCGCCGTCTGCCAAGTGTGCATATGCGCGTTGATCAGGCCCGGAATGACGATGCGCCCGGTGCCGTCAATGATCTCTGCCTCGCCGCTGCCGATATCGATCGACGGACGCACGCTGGCGATGCGGCTGCGCTCGACCAGCACGTCGCCGGTCTTGAGATCGCCGATCGCGTCATCCATGCTGATGACGGTGGCGGATTGGATCAGCGTGCGCCGCATCGCGTCACGTCACCGCTTTGTTGGCGGCCGGCCGGTCGCCGGCCCAGGCGCGCGCGATCAGGTCGCGGATGGCGGCCCTTTCGAGGGGCCGCGGATTCCAGTAGGGATTGGTGACAGCGAGATCGGCCGCCTTGCCGATGCCGCTCTCGGGCATGCCGACGTCGCGCAGCGCAAGCTTTGCACCTAGTCGCTGCGCAAGGTCGTACAACCCCTGCGACGCATCGGCTGCGCCGATCGCGCGCGAGATGCGCGCAATCGCATCCGGCACCGCCGGTGCGTTGTAGGCCAGCGCATGCGGCAGCACGATCGTGTGCGTTTCGGCATGCGGCAGATCGAAGGTGCCGCCGAGCGTGTGGCAAAGTTTGTGATGCAGCGCCATGCCGACGGTGCCGAGGCAGACGCCGCACAGCCAGGCGCCATAGAGCGCTTCGGTCCGGGCCTCGCGGTCGTCGCTCCTCGCGGCGATGGCGGGGAGGGCGCGGGCCAGCGCGCGGATGCCTTCCTCCGCCATCAGCGACGTGACGGGATTGGCGTCGCGCGCATAGAGCGCTTCCACCGCATGTGCGATCGCATTGATGCCTGAGGTCACAGCCAGGCTCGCTGGCAGCGTCAGGGTCAGCTCGACGTCGTAGATCACCGTCTCCGGCAGCACGGCGGCATCGCGCACCGTGGTCTTCAGGCCGTTCTCGGTCTGGCCGACGATCGGCGTCATCTCCGAGCCGGCATAGGTGGTGGGAATGCAGAGCTGGTTGACGCCGGTGCGCAAGGCCAGCGCCTTGCCAAGGCCGGTGGTTGATCCGCCGCCGAGCGAGACGACGCAGTCGGCCTCGCACGCCTTCATCGCCGCCAGCGCCCGCTCGGTGACCTCGACTGGCGTGTGCATAGTGGCGCCGGAAAACAGGCCGGCATAGACCGGTCCGAGCGCTGCACCGAGACTCTTGCCTTGCGCCTCCTGCTGCGGCGTCGTCAGCACCAGTGCGCGCTTGCCGCCGAGCCGTTCGACCTCGGCCTTGACTGAAGCAAGCGTTCCGCTGCCAAACACGACGCGGCAGGGCAGGCTTTCAAAGGTGAACGACCCGATCATGCGCCGGTCTCTTTGATGGGATAATCGACCTGGAAGCGCCCGATCCGCAAGTCGCCCAGCGCCTCGCGGACGCGTAAATGTTCGGGGTGGCTGGCATAGGCGGCAAGCGCAGCCTGGTCGGTGAATTCGGAGAACAGAACGACGTCACAGGCGTAGTCGACATCGCTGACGTCGAGGCCGACCTCGATATGAGTGAGGCCGTCGATCCGGCCACGCAGGCCCTCGAACAGGGACTTGACCTTGATCCGGGCGGCGGAGCGCTCCGCAGGCGTCTCCCCACGCAGCCGCCACATCACGATGTGCCTGATCGGCCCCGACATTTCCTGATTTCCTCGCCTGCGATTGTGCTTTGTTGGCGCCATTTTGCCTTGCAGAAATCGGAAATAAAGGTCAAAATTTGTAAGTCTCTTTTCCTCATTCTGCAAAAATGGACCGGCTGCTCCAACTCGAGGTCTTCTCCAAAACCGCTGACCTCGGCAGTCTTTCCAAAGCTGCCGAAAACCTGCGGATGTCGAACGCGGCCGCGAGCCGTCATCTCAGTGCGCTGGAGGAGCGGCTTGCGGTCCGGCTGATCGAGCGCAATACGCGCCGGCAATGGCTGACCGAAGCCGGGCAGGAACTCTTGCAGCGTTGCAGCACGCTGTTGAACGAGCTCGCCGAGGCCGAGGACGCGGTCTCGGACCGCGCGCTGTCGCCGAAGGGCATGCTGCGCGTGACGAGCTCGCTGCCTTCGCGATGATCTATCTCGCGCCGATGCTGCCTGCCTTCCGCGCGCTCTATCCCAATCTCAGCGTGCAGATCATCAGCGCAAACCGCTACCCCGACTTCATCGAAGCCGGCATTGACGTTGCCATACGCACGCGGGAGCATGAGCCGGATTCCAACATCATCGTCCGCCGCATCGGCCAGATGCATCGTGTGCTCGCGGCCGCTCCGTCCTACCTGGAGAAGCAGGGCCGGCCCGAGCATCCAAGCGATCTCACCCGTCACAACATGCTGATCTACAATCTCGCCAATGATCCCTATTCGCTCCGGTTGAGCCAGGGCAGCACGACGCAGACGGTCCGGATCGCGCCGACGCTCGACAGCAATGACGGCCAGATCATCTGTGGCGCAGCGCGTGCAGGACTCGGAATCCTGATCCAGCCGCTTTACATCGTGCAGGGCGATATCGCGGCCGGCCGGCTGGTGCCCGTCTTGACGGGCTGGGAGCTGCCGCTGCTCACCATGAACATCGCCTATCAAAACCGCGTCAGGCTGCCGGCCAAGATCCGGGTGTTTTCCGACTTCCTCGTCAGCTACATCCGCGAGCATTCGCAGCCGGGAATCTGGATCGACGCGGCGAAGTGAGCGGGACGCATTCATGTATCTCGGCATCGATCTCGGCACCTCCGCGGTCAAGACGGTTCTCGTCGACGCTGCGCAGCACGTGATTGCAAGCGAGAGCCGGCCGCTCGCGACCGTCTCGCCGCAATCCGGCTATTACGAGCAAGATCCCGCGCAGTGGATCGATGCGACCTTTGCCACGCTGGATGCTCTGAAGGCATCGCATGCCGACGCGCTGGCGGCGGTCGAAGGCATTGGGCTGTCCGGCCAGATGCATGGTGCCACGCTGCTCGATGCGAGCTTGAGGCCCTTGCGGCCCTGCATCCTCTGGAACGACGGACGCTCGGGCCCTGAGTGCCGTATCCTGGAGCAGCGCTGGCCCGCATTGCGTGCGACGACGGGCAACAAGGCGATGCCGGGATTCACCGCGCCGAAGCTGCTTTGGGTCGCGGCGAACGAGCCTGACATCTTTGCAGCGACCAAGCTCGTTCTGCTTCCGAAGGCCTATTTGCGCCTGGTGCTGAGCGGCGAGGCCATCGAAGACGTTTCCGATGCATCGGGATCGCTGTGGCTCGACACCGCGCGCCGCGACTGGTCGGACGCAGCATTGGCAGCGACCGGCCTGACGCGCGATCACATGCCACGCCTGGTCGAGGGATGCGCGCCCGCAACGCGCCTGCGCGGCGAGCTCGCGCGGCGCTGGGGCATGACCCGGCAGCCGGTGATCGCGGGCGGAGCCGGCGACAATCCGGCCGGCGCCGTCGGCATCGGCGCGATCCGGCCGGGAAGCGCGTTCATATCGCTGGGAACCTCCGGTGCCCTCATGGCTCCGACCAGCAGCATCGCCGCCAATCCGGACCGCGCGGTGCATACATTCTGCCACGCCATTCCCGGCATGTGGATTCAGGCCGGCGCGATCCTCTCGGCCGCCTCTTGCCTCGCCTGGGCCGCGCGCCTGTTCGGCGTCAGCGAGGCAGAGTTGCTGGCGCCGCTTGGAGTGCGCCCCCAGGCGCCGTCGCCGGTGAGCTTCCTGCCTTATCTCGCAGGCGAGCGGACGCCGCACGACGATCCCGCCGTGCGCGGCATGCTGGATGGTCTGAGCCACGGCACCGAGCGCGTGACCATCGTGCAGGCGGTGCTCGAAGGCGTTGCCTTCGCGCTTGCCGATTGTCGCGACGCGCTCGCGGATGCCGGCATTGCGATTGTGGAAGCCGATGTCATTGGCGGTGGTTCGCGGTCCCGGTTCTGGCTCTCGGTGCTGGCAAACGTGCTGAATGTTCCGCTCCATCGCTTTGCCGGAGGTGAGACCGGCGCCGCGTTCGGTGCGGCGAGATTGGGGCGACTTGCTGTCACCGGTGAGGCAATCGCCGCCGTCTGCACGCGGCCAGAGCGCATCGAGACGTTCGAGCCCGACGCTGAACTGGTCGCTGCTTATGCACAGCGGCTTGCCGCATGGCGCGAACTGTATCGGCCGCGCCACTAGCATCGCTTCGATGTTGCATTCACGTCTGTTCGGTATTGCCCTGTGCTGCGACGTTTTGTTTAATGCGCGAACCGCGCTGACAAAACCGATAGAGACGCGGGTGGGAAACGCATTGTGCGCCGGGAGGCACGATGAACGATCCGATCCTCGAGATGCGCGGGGTCTCGAAATCCTTCTTTGGCATCAAGGCGCTGCGGGCTGTCGATCTCACCGTCTATGCCGGCGAAATTCATGCCCTGATGGGAGAGAACGGCGCCGGAAAGTCGACGCTGATGAAGATCCTGTCTGGCGCCTACAGGCCCGATCCCGGCGGCGAGATCCGAATCGAGGGCAGCCCGGTGCGGATCGAAGGCCCGCTCGGCGGCCGCGCGGCGGGCATCTCGATCATCTATCAGGAGCTGTCGCTCGCTCCCAATCTCAGTGTTGCCGAGAATATCTATTTGGGACGGGAGCTATCGCGATCAGGATTGCTGGCGCGCGGCGCCATGCGCGAGGGCGTCGGTCCGATCCTGAAACGATTGGGCGCGGACTTCCTGCCCTCGACGCTGGTGGCGCATCTCTCCATGGGCCAGCGGCAACTGGTCGAGATCGCGCGTGCGCTGCATGCCAGATCGAAGATCCTGATCATGGACGAGCCGACCACCGCGTTGTCAGCCGGCGAGAGCGCGCGGCTGTTCGCGCTGATCCGCCAGCTTCGCGCCGAGGGGCTTGCCATCATCTACATCTCGCATCGCATGGACGAGGTTTACGCACTCGGCGACCGCGTCACCGTGCTCCGCGACGGCCGGCTGGTCGGCTCGCTCGACAAACCTGAGATCCGCGCCGACACCATCGTCCGGTTGATGGTCGGGCGTGACGTCTCCTCATTCTACAAGAAGGATCACGATCCGGAGGCGGGTCGGGGACATCCGGTACTCCGAGCGATCGGCATGGCGGATGGCCAGCGCGTCAAGGGATGCTCGCTGACCGTGCACGCAGGTGAGGTCGTCGGGCTCGCGGGCCTGATCGGCGCCGGTCGCACCGAGCTCGCGCATCTCATCGTCGGCGCGGCGCAGAAGTCCTCCGGCCGTATCGAGCTGGAGGGACGTCCGATCGAGATCCGCACGCCGGGCGAGGCCCTTGAGGCTGGCATCGCCTATCTTACGGAAGACAGGAAGGCGCTCGGCCTGTTTCTCGACATGTCATGTCTGGACAACATCAATCTCGCTGTGCTCGCGCGCGATGCGAAGCTCGGCTGGTTTCTGGATCGCGACAAGGCGCGCGAGCGCGCCGAGCGGGCCTTCGCCGGGCTCAGCATCCGTGCCGCCAATGTCGCCGTCCCCGCTGGCGGCCTGTCCGGCGGTAACCAACAGAAGGTGCTGCTATCGCGGCTTCTCGCTATTGCGCCAAAAGTTCTGATCCTCGACGAGCCGACGCGTGGCGTCGACGTTGGCGCCAAGTCCGAGATCTATTCGATCGTTGACAATCTCGCCAAGGCCGGCACCGCGATCCTCGTCATCTCATCCGATTTGCCCGAGATCATCGGCATCTGCGACCGCGTCATCGTGATGCGCGCCGGACACATCGCCGGTGAGATCAGGCGCGAAGCTGCGGCTCCCCTCAATCAGGAAGACATCATGGCGCTCGCGACAGGGACGGAGCAACTCGATGCATGACAGCTCGCCGAAAGCGGAAGCGGCTGCCGCTGCCGGCCTTGCGGCTGCGCAGGAGACGAAGCGTCAGCGCATAAGGATGCTGATCAGCGCGCTCGGCATGCTGCCGGTACTGCTAATTCTCTGCATCGGCTTCCACCTGTTGTCCGAGGGCCGCTTCTTCACCGGACAGAATCTCGGCATCGTATTGCAGCAGGCCGCAGTGAATACCGTGCTCGCTGCGGGAATGACTTTCGTCATCCTCACGGGCGGCATCGACCTGTCGGTCGGCTCGATCCTGGCGGCCTCAGCGATGGCCGGATTGACGCTCTCCAAGCTACCGGAGCTTGGCATGCTGTGGCTGCCAGCCGCGCTGCTCACGGGCCTTGGTTTTGGCGTCGTCAATGGCGCGTTGATTGCGTTGCTTCGCCTGCCGCCTTTCATCGTCACGCTCGGCTCTCTCACCGCCGTACGCGGCCTGGCCCGATTGCTCGGGGCTGACACCACCGTCTTCAATCCGTCGATTCCTTATGCCTTCATCGGCAACGGCTCGCTGACGCTCGTCCCCGGCGTCGCCTCGATCCCGTGGCTTTCGGTGATCGCCTTGCTCGTTATCCTCGCCTCGTGGCTGGTGCTGCGCCGGACCGTACTCGGCGTGCACATCTATGCGGTAGGCGGCAATGAAAGCGCGGCGCGGCTTGCCGGCATCAAGGTCTGGGCCGTGCTGATCTTCGTCTACGGCGTCTCCGGCCTTTTCGCCGGCCTCGGCGGCGCCATGCAGGCGGCGCGGCTCTATGCGGCCAATGGCCTCCAGCTCGGCCAGTCTTACGAACTCGACGCAATTACCGCCGTGATCCTTGGCGGCACCTCATTCGTCGGCGGCATCGGCTCGATCTGGGGTACGTTGGTCGGCGCGCTGATCATCGCCGTGCTGTCGAACGGCCTCATCCTCATCGGTGTCTCCGACATCTGGCAATATGTGATCAAGGGCCTGGTGATTATCGGCGCCGTGGCGCTGGACCGCTACCGGCTGCAGGGCTCTGCCAGAACGTGAAGGCTCCGCGAGAACCTGAAGGGTTTGGCGCGCACCTGGACTGCGCATGGCTTGATGAGAGATTCCGTTGCGGCAACTGGTCTGCCGTGCCGGAGATGAAGACAGACCAGGGGAGGAAGCCAATGTTGAAGACGATCACGCTCGCCGGCGCCGTGGTGACGCTTGCCCTAAGCACCGCGCCATCCTTTGCCAAGGAGCTCAAGTCGATCGGCGTCTCGCTGGGATCGATGGGCAACCCGTTCTTCGTCGCGCTGTCGAAGGGCGCCGAGTTCGAGGCGAAGAAGACCAATCCCAACGTGAAGATCACGACCGTCGGTTTCGAATACGACCTCGGCAAGCAGGTCACTCAGATCGACAATTTCATCGCCGCTGGCGTCGACCTGATTCTGTTGAACCCCGGCGATCCCAAGGCGATCGGGCCGGCGATCAAGAAGGCGCAGGCCGCTGGCATCGTCGTCGTCGCGGTCGACACTGCGGCCGAAGGCGCCGACGCCACGGTGACCACGAACAACGTGCAGGCCGGCGAGATCTCCTGCCAGTACATCGTCGACAAACTGAGCGGCAAGGGCGACGTCATCATCGAGAACGGGCCGCAGGTCTCCGCGGTGATCGACCGTGTCGTCGGCTGCAAGAAGGTGTTCGCGAAGAACCCGGGTATCAAGGTGTTGTCCAGCGACCAGGACGGCAAAGGCTCGCGAGAGGGCGGGCTCACCGTCGCGCAGGGTTATCTGACCCGCTTCCCCAAGATCGACGCCATCTTCGCCATCAACGATCCGCAGGCGATCGGCACCGACCTTGCAGCGCGCCAGCAAAACCGCAGCGGGATTGTCATCACGGCGGTCGACGGCGCACCTGATATCGAGGCCGCGCTGAAAGATCCGCAGTCGCCGCAGATCCAGGCCTCGGCTTCGCAGGACCCGTTCTTCATGGCGCGGCGGGCCGTGCAGGTTGGTGTCGGCATTCTCAATGGCCAGAAGCCGGCCTCGACCGTCGAGCTGTTGCCTTCGAAGCTCGTGACCAGGGACAATGTTGCCGAGTACAAGGGCTGGACGTCGGATCGTTCGCAGTAGAACGCCGCACCTAGCCGGTGCGCTCGACACACGAGATGACGGGCGGCGTCTCGAGCGATGCCGTCCGCTAAGCGATTCAGGAAGCGGTGTGTGGATTGGCTCGCGGAGACAAGACGGCCGATGGAGATCCGCTCGTGAAGGCGCGGGCCTTCGGTTGAACGCGCGATCCGTCGATCACCTCGAGCTGGCCGCAGCGGTTCAGCGTGTGCAACTTCCGTCCGGGCCATGCCGGTCCGGGCTTGAGGGAATGGCGGACGATTTGCCCAAATGTCGTCGGTGACAGTTCGACGATTTCTGCTAGTGCGAGCGCTGCACCGTAACCGTTCGTACAATTCTGGACCGGCCGCCACAATTTTTCATCGATAGTGACGAAATTCCCCGCCGGTCGCGTGCTTGCACGATCGATCAGGACCGGATTGCTAGCATGGGGCAACCACGGACCCGAGAGGCGATCGGCGTAATAGATCGCCAGCGCATCCGAATAGCCGCCCGCGCCGTCGCGCCAGGCTCCAAACAGATAGTGCAGGCCCTTGTGCTGCGTGATCGTGACATCGGCGAGTTCGAGCCCGGAAAGCAGCGTCGCGTGACGCTCCCATTTGTCCGGAAAACGAACGCATTTGTACAGCGCGACGTCGCCGTGAACCGAGCTCTCCGGGATCATCCACAGCGCACCATCGTTCTCGATCAGGAACGGATAGGAGAGGTGCCAGGGCTCCTCCAGCACCGGCACGACTTCGCCGACCGGACCTGCGTCGTTGAACTCGATCGCGGAAATGATCCCCTTTCCAATCCGGTGATCGAGATCTTCGAAGAAGACGAATGTTCGTCCCTGCCATGTGATGGGAAACGGATCGGCGTAGAAGCGATGGCCGGGATCGCCGAGGACATTCCAGCCCGGTCCGGACAGATTTCCGGTCTGCCAGACGCCTGCACCGTCATTGAAGCGCCATCCGATTTGCCAATGCGGGGCATAGCAGCAGAGCCGATAGATCTCCTTGGCGATCGACACGGCGAGGCCGCGCGCAACGTATGCCGCCGGCTGCCGGCCGGTGCCGTCTCCGGCGGGACGCGCCAGCTGCGGCACGATGCGCGGCCGTCCCGACAGGATTGCCGCCACCATGGTCAGGGTTCGCGCCATGACGGTTTCGAGTGCGCCACTCAAGCCGGCCGCAATCTCTCCGGACGGGTGACCGCGATCGAGCACTGCACCGTCGAGCTCGTTGACGATCTCGATCACCGGCAGGTCGCCGGCGAGAATGGCGGCGAGGGCGGCGTTTTCGCCGGCGACCCCGTTGAAGAGAGGGCGCAGATACAGCCGGGCGGAACAATCGGGATCGCGCGCGGCGCCCGTAAAATCGACGATCACGTCGGCCGTCCCGGTGCGAGCCTGCATCCGTTCCGGGATGATCTTCAGCTTGCCGGCGCCGCTGTGCCGGCCTCTGTGCAACACCATGCGTTCGAGTTCGAACAGGGCGTCGAGGCCTCGGGGCCGTGCCTCCGTGCTTGCTGTCCAGGCGATTTGAAGCGGGACATCTCGGCCGTCGATCGACAGCGCGTCGCGGTCCATCCACCGCCGCGCATGCTCTCGTTCACAGCGAAACTCGATGATCATGTCGAGCCAATCTGTTCCCACACATTCCGGTCAGATGACCTGGCCGAGAATCCGAACGTATTCCTCCACCATGGCATCTACCGAATAGCGCAGCCGCAGGCCTTTGGCGTTTTGTCGCAGTTTCTCGCTCAGTTGCTGGTCCGTCAGTAGCCTGGAGACGGCCGTCGACAGCTTCGCATGATCGGAGGCATCGACGAACAGCGCGGTAGGTTTTCCCTCGAAGGACAACACCTCCCGTAACACGGGTAGATCGGTGACGACGGAGGGGACACCGGCGTTTGCGGCTTCGACCGCAGCCAGGCCGAAGGTTTCGGCCTGTGTCGGGAACACGAACACGTCCAGACAGGCGAGAAAATCCGCCATCTGACGCGGGGCGATTTCGCCGAGCAGATGCAGCCGGTCCGATACGTTCAATTCATCCGCCAGCTGTCTCAGCCGGGCTTCGTCGGCTCCCTGTCCGGCCAGTGCAAGGTGCCAGGATGGTTGATCCGGCAACAGGCGTATCGCCGCGTCAAGCCGCTTGTGCGGGTGCAGCCTCGCTGCGCAGCCAAGCAGGACGCGAGCCGGCGGCAGATTGAATTTTTGTCGCGCAGCTTCCTTCGGCAATGTGAGGGCCTTGTCGTCGAAGCCGTGCGGGACATGCACCATGCGTGAGCGATAGGCCGCGGGGTAGCGCGAATACTCGCGCTGCATGTCCTTCGAGTTGAGCGTGATGCGGTCGAAGAAGCCGAGACTGCCCATCACGATGTCGGCAGCGCGGACGGGCCAGCTCATCGAGAGCGCGGACGAGACCTGATTGGCGATGACAGGCGCGCGGCAGACGAGGCGCGACACGCCGGCGCCGATCACGTTGCCAAAATGCTGAAAGGTCAGAACGGCGTCGGGTCTGCTGGTCCGGATATGGCGGCCGAGCGTCCACACCATCCGCAGCAGGGCCAAGGGATTGCCCGGCCGGCTCGAGGCGCAATAGAACGTATCGGGCGGCTCGTCGAACGAATCCGACTGGCGGAAGAAGAACAGATTGGTGACTCGGTAGCCACGGGCGGTGAGGCCGGCACCGAGCAGCCTGGAGATCTCCTGCGCGCCGGCGTTTTCGGCCTGGGTCTGTACGAGAAGGACATGAAGCTTCGGCCCGCTGCCGTCGGACGGCATGAGTGCTGTCGCAGTCGTCTCGGCCAACTCCTTGTTTGGCTGGTAATGGAGCACGGATCCCGACCCGCTGAAGAAACGAAATTTTCACCCTTCTTGATCCCGTACCTACCATGCGAGCATCGCGCGGACACCGGCTAGCAACAAACGGAGTTAATGCGCAGCCTGCCGGAACGGCATCGTTTGCCAGAGAATTCCGGTGGTTTGCAAATGAAGGGAGCGACCGCGTTAACCAATTGGTCATGGTCGCGCGAGGGGCGGGTAACGGCGGATTAACCATAGATATTTACGGTGGAGCAGGCCACTGAACAGTGTTCGCCAGTTGAATCCGAGTAGAGTCCATGACGTTCGGTCGCCGCGCAGACCCGACAAGTTCCGGATCGACCGGCGTTGCCGCGTCTTGGAGCCAAAATTCGTCGGGCGTCGAGGGGGCCGCCGGAGCCGCTGCACGCTTTGGCGGCATGTTCACTGCCGCCGGTGCGCTCGCCTTCCTCCGCGAAAACGCTCGGCGGATATTGGCGCTCGGTGTTGCGATCTTCGCGCTTGGCGCCGTCGTTCTCCTGATGATTCCGGTCCGGTTCGCAGCGACCGCACTGGTCGTCGTCGATCCCCGCGAGCAACGCGTGACCACGGAGCAGGACGTTCTGCCGGGCATAGGGCAGGATAGCGCCGCGCTGCAAAGCCTGGTCGAAGTGGCGAAATCCGACGGCTTTCTCGAGCCGCTGATCGAGCAGCTCAAGATCCGCGATGACGAAGACATTTCCGGCGGCTACACGGCCCCCGCGCGCCTGCTCGAGCGTTTCCGCAACCGTCTCGACATTTCCCGTCGCGGGCTGACCTATGTCATCGCCATCCGCTTCACCTCGAACCGGCCGGAGCGGGCTGCCTATTATGCCAACGCCATTGCCGAGGCGTTCGTCGCCAGACAGAGCCGCATCCGTACCGAGGCGACCGACGAGGCTGCCGACTGGCTCGGTGGCCGGCTCAAGACGTTGAGCGACCGGCTGAAGGCGTCGGAGGACGCCGTCGCCACATTCAAGCTCGAGCACAGGATCGTGAACGCCGGCAAGGACGCGACGACCCAGCAATTGCGGGTGACCGAGCTGTCGCAGCAGGTCGCCGCTGCGCGCGCGCGGACCGAGGAGGCCAAAGCCCGCTACGAGCAGGCGCAGCGTGACGTGAAGGCGAATGTCGAGGGCCCCGTCAAGCAGGACCTCCTGAGCGCGTTGCGCGCCCAGCGGTCGGCCCTCAATGATCAGATTGCGCAGAAGCGGGCGGTGCTCGGCGATCGCCATCCCGATCTCGTGATGTCGTACAGCCAGCTAAACGATTTGAACAGACAAATCGAGGTCGAGCGGACGAAAGGCATCGATACCGCGAAGTCGGAATATGAGGCTCAGCGCGATCAGCAAAAGGCTCTGGAAAGCCAGATGAAGGCGGCTGAATCGCAGCTCCTGGTCGACGGTCAGGCTCTGGTCCGGCTCCAGGAGCTACAGCGCGACGCCGAGGCCAACAGAAACATCTACGAGCAGTTCCTCTCGCGATCCAAGACGACGAATGAACAGCGCCTGTTGCAGAGTTCTCAGACCAAGGTCGCCTCGCCCGCCATTCCGCCGCTTCGCTCGACCCTTCCGCCGCTGTCTTTGCTGCTCGCCGCGCTGGCGATCGGATCGCTGCTGACATCGACGGCGGTCGTTGCCGCAACGGGACGCAGATCGAACAAGCCCGTTCCGGACGTTCGCGCGCCCGAACCGGCTCCGCGCCAGCCCGGCGCGTGGTCGCGTCCGCCGGTGTGGGCCCGCGTTCCCGAACTCTTGCCCAGCGATGTCCCGAGAAACATCTGGCAAGGTCCGGTGTCCGCGACGCGTGAGCTCGATCTCGGTCCTCATCTGCGTCCGCTCATTGACAGGCTGGAGCAATTGCCTGGAAGCCGGGGCAGGGTTGCGCTCGTGATGTCGGTGGGGAAGCGGGCCGGCGGCAACACCGTCGCGCGCTCGCTCAATCGGTGGGCGCTGAACAGGGGAAAGCTGAGCGTCCTGATCCGGGTCGAGCCGGATCTCGGTGGTGCCGGGGCCACCCTCGCCAAGGCGCCGGTGGATGGCGCAACCACGGCTGACTTTCGCAGCATCGAGGCGCTTCTGAACGTCGGCAACGGACCTGAATCGTCGCCCGCGGACGATATTCGTTCGGAGTTCGATCTGATCGTGATCCATGCCACCTCTCTGGCCTTGCAGCCGGAGGCGGCGGCGCTGGCCGCTCACGCTGATCTCGTCATTCTGGTCGTCCGCGAAGACGCAATCGATTCAGCCGCAATGCGCAGGGCGACGGCCGCGCTCTCACGCTTTGGCGGCGTGCCGACCGGGATCGTCGTCAATCGTGTGCCAGCAGACCCGTCGTCGGCTCAACGCCGGGGTGCAGCGCTCGGCCTGGCTGGTTGATCGTCGTCCGGCGTGTGCGCTGCCTGTCGCGATCGAACCGAAGCCTAATCGGCCGCGTCAGCGCTGCGGACTGCGTACGTGCCGCGCTTCGATGCGCCGAGGCGCAAGAGCACGAGAATTGAAGGGTCGACCCCCGTTCGCCGGCGACAGAGGACGTTGAGCGCGATGGTCGTTAGCGCCAACGACACCGTGGCCGAGATCGCCGCGCCAAGCACGCCAAGCCAGGGGATCAGCACGAGAAATCCGACCACCCGCAACGCCACGTTCGCCGCAACGACGGGGACATAGATGCGCTCATGGCCGGTGAGCTGCAAGATCGCCGCGGATGGACCGCCCGCTGCCTGAAACGCCGTTCCGATCGCGAGCACGATAAGGACCCAGTGCTGCGCGGCGAAGTGAGGCCCGAACAGGTTGAGAAGATGGGGGCCGCCGATCCAGATCAGGAAGAGCCCGCTGACCACACAAAGCGCGGTCACCTCCGCCATCAGCTGCAACGTCCGCTCGAATTCCTGATGGTTCTTGCTGAAGTACAGCGAGGGAAGCCGGCGCGCGCCGAAACTGTATAGCGCCGCCGACAGCATGGCGAAGATATTGGCAAGGCGCGAGGCGGCGAAATAGATGCCGGCTGTCGTCGGATCCAGCATCCAGTACACCAGAATGACGTCGAAATACTGATTGGCGGCTTCCAGGACGGATGCGATCCAGAAATGAAGCGCGCTCGATCTCCAGCGAGACGGCTCGGACCGTGCCGCCGTACCGCGAAGATCCGGCAGAGCTCGCGCAATCGAAACGATCTGCGCGACCAGGCCAACCGACATCGCGATCGTCATCACGGCGAACAATTCGGTGGGGTCGAGCCGCCGATGGTCGAACATGATTGCGAGCAGAAACAAGACGACACCGACCCGCCAGAAGAACTCTCTGTTTCCCTCGCCCATGAGGATGCTGACCAGCGAGCGCGCAACCTGGCTGCCGAGCATCACCCCCGCATTAACGGCGGTGTAGGCGGACACGGCGAGGATCAGCAGCCACCAGTCGCCCTTCAAGCTCGCCGCAATCGACATTGCGGCGATCACAACCAGCATTGCGACGGAGGAAATCTTCAGGCTCGACAGCAGCACTCCCTTGGTGAGATCGGGTCGATTTCCGACCTGATACTCGTTCAGAAAGCGCACCAGGAGCGATTCTTGGCCGACCAGGCCCACGACCGATGCGACCTGGGCAACCGAAAGCCAGGTTGCAAAGATACCGAAGCCGTCGGGCGACATCGTTCGTGCCGCGAGCGAGAACACCGCAAACGCAAGCGCGCCGCTTCCAACCTTGAGGAGGATGGTCCCGACGACACCGCGCGTCACGTCGCGCCGCATGAGTTGGATGATGGATTCGATCATGGACGTTAAGGGGCAACTCTCCCCTGAAGAGATACGTGCCGATACCGGCGCCAGCCTAGCATGCCGAAAAACCGCGAGTGTTAATGAGCGGCTTCCAGGAGCTCGCCATACACGACGTCGCGGCCAAGTCCGTTGCTTCACTGTGGTACATCGCCGTCTCCATTGTCTCCAGATCGTGCAAAGCCCGGCTCGACCGGGTGGCGGCAAAGGGCCAGATCGACCGCCCAAGACAGCACGATCAGCCGTTCGAATGCGGAATGGCTCGCCGGAATGGCCGCGGATCTATCAATGCGGGAACTCCGCAGAGCCTCCTGAGCAAGGTCCGTGCCGGGACATCGCAGGTCCAGATCTTCCTCCCGTCATTAACCTCGATCGCCGGAAATGATCGCGTTTGGCCCTGCGATGCGACATCAGGCGAGAAAGTTGCAGATGGAGCCATGTTAACCGTGAGAGCCCGGACCATGACGACCGATAGAACCGTGACTGAGCCGATCGCCGCTGCGGCAAGCGCGTCGATCGCGACGGACATCGCGATCGTCGGCGGCGGCCTTGCGGGGTCGCTGGCGGCAGCCGTTCTTGCGCGGGCAGGGCATCGCGTTGCCCTGGTCGACAAGCGTGCGGTCTATCCGAACGAATTCCGGGTCGAAAAGATCGGCGGGGGACAGCTGGAGGCGTTCCGCAGGCTGGGCTTCATCCGTGGTCTTGAAAGCGCCGCCTGTCCATACGACCGCGTGCTCAATATCCGGGAAGGTAAGGTGGTCGATGTCAGCGTCGGCCAGGCTTACGGGCTTGCCTATGCCGATCTCGTTGCGATGGCGCGCAGCCAGTTACCTGATCCATCCAGCCTGATCGTCGACGAGGTCATTGCGATCAGCTGTAGCGACGACCTCCAGCATCTCGAGCTCGCTTCGGGACAGCGCGTCACTGCGCGCCTCATCGTTCTGGCCACGGGCATGGCAGGAGTTCTCGGCCACAAGCTCGGCATCAGGCGGCGCGTGCTGGCTGCGGGCCACTCGGTCTCGTTCGGCTTCACGATCGCCCGACGCGATGGCGCGCCGTTCGATTTCAAGGCGCTGACCTGTTACGGCGAGCGCACAGGGGACGGCGTCGACTACCTCAGCCTGTTTCCCGTACGCGCAGGTATGAGGGCGAATCTTTTCATGTTCCGCGACCCGGCCGATCCGATCATGCGCGATCTACGTCGCGAAACGGAAGCGACCGTTCTGCGCCTGCTGCCGGGATTGCAGATCTATCTCGGCGACTTCCGCGTGATTGACCGGATACAGAACTGGGTGATGGACCTCTCGGTCGTCGAGGGCCACCTGCAGCCCGGTGTCGTGCTCATTGGTGATGCGTTCCAGACCAACTGTCCCGCCGCCGGAACTGGCGTCGCGCGCCTGCTGGTGGACGTCGAGCGTCTTTGTACCGAACATGCGCCGCGGTGGCTGATGACTCCCGGCATGAGCAGGGAGAAGGTCTCGGAATTCTACTCCGATCGCGACAAGGTCGCGGCAGACCAGCAGTCACTGAAGATGGCACGATTCCGCCAAGCCTTGACCTCGCGCGACGATATCGGCTGGGATGTGCGGCGGCGGCTGCACTTCCTGCGCCGCAGTATCACCCATCGGGTCGATCAAATGCGGCCAGGCTGGCTCGCGCATGTCCGCAGCGCGCTCCGCGCCTGAGCGCCCCGGCCGTTGGCGTCCCGCGCTCGTCAGCGTGTCGGGGTCGAGGTGCGGGTCGGCAGAAGCCTGAACTCCGAGATCCGCTTGGCGGCCAGTTTGAGCCAGGGAGCCTGCTTCAGCGCAAACAACGCGACCGCGCCTGCGGTGCTGCCGGCCTGTGTGACCGCCCACATTGGCGATGGCTGCCCGCCGAACAGTTTCTTGTACGGCTCGTCACCTATGGTGAAGTCGAGCATCTGGTCCCCGCGCTCGATGCAATCCCTGGCCACCTGCTCGAACATCAGCGCGCCCAGCGACTGGCTCTTGTAGCCCGCAATGTCGAAGGCGCTCATGATGACGTGGAAGGTGTCGCGGTGGCACAATCCGAGCACGGCGGCGATCACCTCGCCGTCCATCTTCATGGCATAGAGACGCACAAAGGAGCCGAGGCCGCGGAGGGCCACCTCGGAATAGAAGTCGAAATATTCGGGGCGCTGGAGCAGATCTCCGTCGCCTTGCGACTGGAACCGCGGTCCGCGAAATTTCTTCATGACCTCCAGCGCGTCGAGCGTGGAGGCGCTGTCGTTGCAGCACGAGAAGCTCAAGGCGCCCTTCTTCTGGAGCTGACGATATTTCTTCGCGAGCTCCTTCTGATAGGAGCGATCCATCGCGCTGGCCCGCCATTGCTCGAACGGCGCGATGAGAACGGTCGCGTAGGCATTGGTGTCCATCGAGACGCGGCGGGGTGCAGCCAGGAGGTTCTCGATCGGAAGCCGTCCGTCGGGAAGCTTGGTCATGCGGAGCAGGTCGAAAGGGCGGAGGAGGCTCCGAAGCTCCGCGCATGCGCTCTCGTCCGCGAGCAGTTGAGAAAATGCTCCCGGGCTGCAAACCGGCGCCAGATAGTCGGAGACGCGGAGGTCGGCGAATTCGACGGTCCGTATCGGACCACGCCGGATCCGCAGCAGAGGCAGCACCATCGCAAGGGCGCGCGTCGTGCGATGGCGGACCACGACGATGAAAGGGGTTGCCCCCGCATGAGACGCCAGCCTGGCATAGAGGCTGTGTAGCCACAGCGGATGCTGGAACGCGGTGGCGGCGGAGTTGTCAAACAGCTCTGCGTATTCCGGACACAGAAAGTCGAACGCCTGCTCGATGGCGATATCGAACGTGCTGCTGGATCTGTTCATGCGCAACCAAGAAAACCAGACAATTCGTGAAAATTCGATCGAGCTCGATCCGCGCTTTATAGCAGGGTCGTTACGGGCGAGACACCAGCGGGGTACGATTTGCATTAATGCGCCGCGCCGGGTCTCCTAGCGTTACCAAATCCCTAAATTTCGGCGTCCTGTGCGCTGGGAGTGGCGGAGCTCGACCGTGGTAGCAAATTATTAACCGTGCCTAGGGAAGGTCGGTTCATGGCCAGCCTGCAGACCGAGGTGGATTCCGGGACACTCGAGAGCGCGTTCTGGGAGACGCGCAGCGTTGGCGTTGAGAAGATTGCCCGAGCCGCAATCAGCTGTTCGATTACCATCAACGTGGTGGCATCGATGGGCATCTTCAACGCTGCGCTCCTGCCGCCGGAGCTGACCTTTGTGCAGCAGACCGTGGCGCTTCTGATGTGGGGCGTCCTCATCTACGCAAGTGCATTCGTGCGCCCGCGCCTGCGCCTGCAGCTCAATCCCGATCTGATCGCGCTGCTCGCGTTCTACACGTTCGCGGTCGTCTCAGTGTTCTGGTCGAGCCTGAGCGCGGCGGCGTTCATGAAAAGCGTGGCGCTTGCCATGACGACCTTCGGCGCGTTCTGTCTCGTCACACGCATCGAGATCGACGAGATTGTGAGGGCCACGGCGCTTGGGTTGTTCATATTGGTCGCCGCATCGGCTTTCTGTGCGCTTGCTGTCCCCGATATCGGGATAGACCAAACCTGGATGCATAGCGGTCAATGGCAGGGCGTCTATGAATCGAAGCAGACGCTCGGATTCGTCGGCGCGTATCTGATGTTTTTTGCCTGTTATCGTAAGATGAAGGGGCAGGGATGGCCGACGTTCCTCGTCGTGTTCCTGCTGGCCTCGACCTGCGTCGTCGCGTCGGAATCGCGTGGTGCCGGCGCGGTTGCCCTGGCGGCCTGTGCGTTGCTCGTGACCTCGATGTGGTCGGTCGCATGCATGAGGGTCTATGCGGTGCTGCCGTTCGTCATGTGTCTCCTGGCCGGAATTCTGTTTCTTTATTTTTACCTGACAGGCTATGACGCCATCCATCTCGGCGATGCCTCGATCGATTTCACTGAACGAACCTTCATCTGGCACTACGCCATCAGCCATTTCGACGATGCGCCGCTGCTCGGTTTCGGGATCAACGGTTTTTGGACGGTGCCGTCGATCTACGATTATTTCGAACAAAACCACGGCTGGGTACTCGACAATTATCACAGCGGCTACATCGCGATCCTGATGGAAACTGGATTTCTGGGATACGTGCTTTTCGCAGCGAGTGTCCTTCTGTTCTCGAGCAAGATTCTCCATCTGATCTCGACCAGATCGATCGATCGTTCGCACTGTGCTCTCATCATCGGATTTGTCGTCCTGAGCTTCCAGACAAATTTCACGGAGACGACATTCCTTCGTTCGACGATGTTCACGTCGGTGTTGCTGGTGGCGTTCTTGTTCGCGACCTGCAGGCCTGTGGACGCAAGATGACCGTCATGCGCGCGAGGTGGCCGGGGAGCGTCATGCTGGCAGCGACGGTGATATTCGTCGCATCGCTCTTCTCCGACGTTCGCGGAGCCGAGCGGGCCAATTCCCGCGACGTGCCGAAACTCGGCCGGGGCATCAATATTCTCGGCTACGATGGAATCTGGGAGGGCGGTCAGAACGCGCCCTTCCGTTTGGAGAATTTGACGGCAATCAAGAAGGCCGGATTTTCGCACGTCAGGATCAACTTCTTCGGCTTCAAGTTCATGGGTCCGGAGAATGTCCTGGATGAGATTGTTCTGAGACGGCTCGACACCGTCATCGAGGAAGTCCTTGCAAGGGGCCTCATTCCTGTCCTCGACGAACACGATACCCAGGTTTGTCAAAGCGACATTGCCGGATGCACTGAGAAGCTGAAGTCGTTCTGGAGGCAGATATCCGAGCGCTATGCGGGGCGGTATCCCTCGCTCGTGTTCGAGGTCCTGAATGAACCTGGCGGGCTCATGACGTCCGCCAGATGGAATTCACTGCTCAACGAGTGTCTCGCGATTATCCGCCGCACCAACCCTGAGCGGCCGGTCATTGCCGCCGTTCTCAACAGGGATGATATTCCTGTCGACGAGCTGGCTCTGCCGCCTGAGGACAGGAAGCTCATTGTCACGTTTCACTACTACGCGCCCATACGGTTCACGCACCAAGGTGCACCATGGTCTGAAACTTTCTCGAAGATTGGTCCCCTGGCTTGGGGTACTCGGGATGACGAAGCAAAAGCCGCAGCCGATTTCAGGAAAATGAGTCTGTGGGCGGAGCGTGAGAGGCGCCCCCTTTATCTCGGGGAGTTCGGGGTGTACGAGCGTGCGCCGTCCGGCAGTCGCTTGCGATACCTCTCCTTCGTGGCGAGAAGCGCCGACAGGCTTGGCTGGTCATGGGCCTATTGGCAGTTCGACCATGATTTCGCGGCCTTCGACAGCGCGCGTCAGGCCTGGAAGCCGGGCATCCTGCGCGCCTTGATCTCGCCGCCGCATTGAAGCGGCGACGTGTTCGCAAGGGCATCAGAAATTCGCAGCCAGGGCTCCGAGGCGCTTGAACGCCCGTTCACGGGCGGCCTCAATCGGTTGCGGTGGCCCCGTGGTCGGCCCGATCGGCACGAAACGGACATCGTTGATGCCAATGAAGCGCAGGATTTCCCGCACGTAGGGCGTCGCCATGTCGATGCGGCCGCGGTTCATGCCGGTGGAGAAATCGCTGCCGCTGGCGAGGATCACGAGCGTTGGCCGGTCCCTCAGCAGCGGAACGTATCCCTGGGACGGATCGAATCGAAAGGTAAGCCCGGGCTGGACGATGATGTCGATGAACTGCTTCAGCTTGTAGGGGATGCCGAAGTTCCACATCGGCGTCGAGATCAGCACGCGATCGGCGAGTGAAAAGCGCAGCGCGATGCGCTCGGCCTCGGTAAAGCTGTCGCGTTGAGGATCGCTGAAGCGCTGGCCGTTCATGCGGGCGTATTTGGCTTCGAGGATGGGACCAGCGAACTCAGGCATCCGCTCGCGCCAGAGATCCATGACGTCGATGTCCCAATCGGGATGGGCCTGACGAAAGCCGTCAATGAAGACCAGCGCGGCGGCACTCGATTCCGAGTCGGGGCGCGGCGAGCAGGACAGGTGCAGCAGCTTCGGCACTGCGCGTTACCCCAGCGCCCTGATGACCGCGTCCGCCTTAGTCACCACCGCGACGTTTTGCATAGCGAAGTTGATCGAGGCGTTGTGCCAATCGGCATTCATGGTCGAGCAGCAATCCTCGGGCACGATCATGAAATAGCCCTTGTCGGCACCGGTGCGCGCGGTGTGTTCGACCGACATGTTGGTCCAGGCGCCGGTGTTGATGATCATGTCGCGGCCGGTGGCTTTCAGGATCGTCTCCAGCCGCGTGCCTTCCCACGCGCTCATGCGCATTTTCTCGACGACGAAGTCGCCGGGTCGCGGCTCGAGGCCGGACACGGGCGCCGCACCCCAGCTTCCGCGCACCATCGCCTTGCTGTCGACGAGGCCTTCGAACAGCGGCGCATTGAGCGTGACGCCGGGCGCGCCGGGTTCGACGATGAACCAGACGTGGATGATGGCGACGCCGCGGGCGCGCGCGGTCTCGGCAAGGCGGCGGACGTTGTCCACCACGTGCTGCTGCCGCGCATGACCGGGGGCGCCCGACTCGGCGAAGGCGCCGCCGTCCATGATGACATCGTTCTGAAGGTCCTGGATGATCATCGCGCATCGCTGCGGATCGAGCCGCATCTCGCCCTCGGCGAGGACGGGCGAGGTTGGCGCGGAGCTTGGCGCTGTGCCGCCGCCGGCTCGCCGGCCGCTCATATAGGGTTCATGCCGCGGGCCGACCTTGGTCGGGATCGCGTACACCGAATGCGTCGCGGTCAGATACAGCATGCGGAAGTCCGGACCGCCCCAGGCGAGGTTGGCGACGAGCTCTGGCACCCGAACCTTGCCGAGCAGCTCACCGCGCGGCGAATAGACCCAGACGCCGCCGGGCGCGGTGACCCAGACATTGCCCTGCTGATCACACTTCATGCCGTCGGGCAGACCTGGCTCGAGTTCGGAGCGAATGCCGCTCGCGAACACGCGCGCGTTCGACAGTGAACCGTCAGTATCGACGTCAAAGACGCGGATCAGCGCCTGCACGGTGTCGTTGATATAGAGCAGCTTTTCGTCGGGCGAGAAGCAGAGCCCGTTCGGCTGGTCGAACAGGTTGCGGTCGACGACGAGCTTCGGTTCGCCGCCGGGTACGAGGCGATAGACGCCCTGAAAGCCGAGCTGGCGTGGCCGCTCGACGCCATAGACCGGCATCCGACCATACCAGGGATCAGAGAAATAAATCGCGCCGGAAGAGTGTACGCAGACATCGTTCGGGCTGTTGAGCTCCTGGCCCTGGAAGTGTGAAGCCAGCACCTCTCGCCGCCCGTCCGGGCGCTCGCGGACCAGCGATGACGTCGCGTGCTCGCAGACGATGAGGTTGAGCTCGGCATCATAGGTCATGCCGTTGCATTTGTTCGAGGGACGCTTGACCTCCACGACGCCGCGCCGCGCATCCCAGCGCCGCCGCACGTCGCCCGGCATATCCGAGAACAACAGGTAGTGATCGACCGGATGCCAGATCGGTCCTTCCGTGAACTCGAAGCCGGTGCCGACTTGCGCGATCGGCGCGTACGGGTCGATCAGGGTCTCGAATTCGGAACGCAAGGTAACGTGGGTCATCGGTCGATCCTCGGGACCATGGTCCGGAAAGTGCTGCGCGGACCCCGGCAAGATCATGCGCAGAAAGGGTCTCAGGCCGGGAACCAGTTGCGCTCGGGCAAGGACTGCACGATCGGGCCTGGGACCTGGTCGTGCAGCCGCCCGACGACATTGCCGCCTTCGATCTTGGCGGGGCGATCGTGCACGGGAAGGAGATAGCGCGAATTGCTGAGCAGCTTTTTGATCGCCGCCTTGTCCGCGCGCTTGCTGGTGCCGTGGTTGCCGGTGGTGCGCGGCTCCCAATCGTGGATCTCGTTGAAGGGCGTGACGATCTGGTCGTTGAAGTCGTAGATCACGTCGCCGCAGATGGTGGCAATGCCGTCGGCGGTGTGAACGATGATGTTCATCGATCCCTCGGTATGGGCGTTGGCGGCATCGCAATAGACGCCGGGCATCAACTCGATCGGGCCGGTGACCTCGAGATCCAGAAAGCGCAGCGCGCTCTTGGTGTGCAAGCGATCGATCAGGTGCTTGATGTCGGGCGCTGGATATTGGGGATGCATCAGGCCGGAAACGGAATATTCGAGCTCCCTGCGGTTGAGGACGACTGTCGTGTTCATCGGAAACAGATCGTCCTTGCCGGCATGGTCGATGTGCAGATGGGTGTGGCAGACGAAGCGGACGTCGCCCATGCGCACACCATGGCGCGCAAGCTGGTTCTCGATCATGTTCTCGTGGTATTGCAGCCCGCGCATGCCCAGCGTCTCCATGATCTGGTTGGAGCGATAGCCGGTATCGACCACGACCGGATATTTGCCGCCGAGGATCAGGAAGCCCAGGGTGAGGACGCGGCGCGTGCGGCCGCAGTCGCGGCCGAGCACCAGGAAGCTCGATTCCAGCTCGATATCGCCGTAGTCCAGGATCTTGATCTCCAGCGCCATTCGCGTCCCTCCCTGTCCTGCTTCTTGTCTGTCAAAGCCGATAGACGCGCGTAGCGGTTGCCCGAAAGATCGCGTCCTGTTGTTCGGTGCTCAGCGGTGCGGCTGCCGCGCAAAACGCGTCGACGAGCTCGCGATAGCTGGTCCACAATTTCTCGATCGGGAAATTGGAGCCGAACAGGCAGCGCTCGGCACCGAAAATCGCAACGGTGTCGGCGAGAACGGCAGCGATGTGCGCGGGATCGTTGCGATGGATGAAGGTGCCGAGCCCGGAGAGCTTTGAGACTACGTTCGGGCAGGCCGCAAGCCGCGCCATGCCGGCGCGCCAGGCGGCGCGGCCTGCCGCCGAGAGGTCCTCCAGCATGCCGGCATGCTGGAGGACGAAAGTCACCTTTGGACAAGCGTCGGCCAGCTCCGCTGCCTCCGGCATCTGCGGCGTGAACACCTGCAGGTCGAAGCTCCAGCCATAGTCGGCGAGATGCGCGACGTTGCGGCGGATTATGGGATCGGCGCAGAGATCGGGGCGGGCTGCAAAGCGGTAGAGCGGGTTCTCGTGCCAATGCAGTTGCATGCGCACGCCGCGCACGAGCGGATAGCGCTTGAGACGGTCGAGCTGGGGACGAACATCCTCGACGGCGAAATTGGCGTAGGCGACGATCGCGTGCGGCCAGCCGTGTTCGTCGGCGGTCTGTTGCACCCAGGCGGCCTCGTCCTCGAAGCGGTCGTTGGCCCAGTTGGTCTGCACATAGACCGAGCGGGTGACGCCGGTGCCCTCGAGGTCGTCGAGATATTCCTGGATCGGATAATCGCGTCGTATCGGCTCGTAGGGGCCGAAGATGCGCGGCTGCATCGGACCGATCAGCCAGGGCAGGTCGGCTTGCCGCCAGATGTGATGATGGCCGTCGACAATATCGGTCACGCCGCTCTCCTTCGTCCCAACGCCAGAATGTGCGCGACGATCGACGCGCTCGATCCGCCGTCCACGAGATCGTCGACGAAGCGCTCGATGGCAATGAGCGCTTCGGTCTGCGGGCGGAAGGCCGGGCTTGTGGCGAGCGGCGTCAGCCAGCTCAAGCGCCAGGACCGCCGCGATAACTTGGCGACAGCGTCGCGAAGTGCGTCGCCTTCACCGCGCTCGAGTCCATCGGAGACGATCACAACAGCGGCCCCACGCGCGTAGCCGCCGAACCGTGGCACGGCGAGGAAGGCTTGCAGCGCATCGCCAATGCGGGTGCCACCATCCCAGTCGCTGACGAGATGAGCGGCTGCGTTCAATGCCTGCTCGCGACGCTTCAGTCGTAAGGGGCGGGTGACCCGCGTCAGCCGCGTACCGAAGGTGAAGACCTCGACATTGGGCGCCGCCTGAACCAGCGCATGGGCGAGCTTCATGTTCTCATCGGTGCGAGTCTTCATGGAGCCGGACACGTCGATCAGCAGCAATATCTTCCGTGGCCGCTGCCGCCGCTTGAGGTGACCGAGCCGCAAGATCTCGCCGTCGCTGCGGACCGTGTCGCGCAAGGTGCGGCGGAGGTCGGCAAACGGTCCGCGGCGGGCGCGCATGCGCCGGTGGCCACGCCGTCGCGGCAGACGTCGCGGCGCCTCGCGCGCCAGGCGGCGTAGCGCGTCCGCGGTCGAACTCACCCCAAAGCGGCGCTCCACCAGCGCCTCGCTTCGGGTCGCGGCGAGGCCGGACTCGCTCGCCTCGTCGGAGAGCAGGGGCTCCTCGTCGCCGCGGCCCTCTTCCTGGAGGCGGACCGTCTCGTCGTCCTTGCCCTCGTCATCGCGCGCAATCGTTTCGCTGCCGCGGAAGTGGAGATCGAACAGCCGGTCGAAGGTGGCCCGGCGATCGGGCGGCGGAGCTAGCGTCGCCAGTGCAGCTTGTCTGATATCCTCGACGCTATCAGGGCCGAGCAACTCGATGGCCGCCAGGAACGTCGTGGTCTGCTCCGGCGCCACGGCAAAGCCATTCGCGCGCAGCAGCGCGACGAAGGCGACCAACACGCGCGCGGCGCGCGGGAGCTGCGGCTCGGTGCTCATGCGGTCGCCTCCGCGAGCATGGCGTCGAGCCGCGGCGAAATGAAATGCAGGTCTTCTTCGTCCTTCAGCGCCACGCCGATCGAGCGCTTGAACGCATCGGGCCAGCGCGCGCCGCCCTTGTGAAGGAGCGTCGCGGCCTCGGCCCAGTCGACGGCCTCAGCAATGCCCGGCGCCTTGCTGAGCGGCTCGCGCCGCAGCCGTTCGACGGCTGCGACGACCGCGCGTGCCGTGGCCTCAGCGACGCTCGAGGCGCGCATCATGATGATGCGGGCTTCGCGCTCGGCGGTGGGATAGTCAATCCAGTGATAGACGCAGCGGCGGCGCAGCGCTTCGTGCAGGTCGCGTGTCCGGTTCGACGTCAGCACGACCACGGGTCGCTCCGCCGCGCGTACCGTGCCGCGCTCGGGGATCGAGATCTGGAAGTCGGAGAGGAATTCGAGCAGGAAGGCCTCGAACTCCTGATCGGCGCGATCGATTTCGTCAATCAGCAGAACGGTGGAATCGGGTGCGCGCAGCGCGGCCAGCATCGGCCGCTCGATCAGGAACGTCTCGCCATAGATGTCGATGCTCTCGTCGCCGGCCTGGCGGATCGCGAGCATCTGGCGCGGGTAGTTCCACTCATAGAGTGCGGCCGACGCGTCGATGCCCTCATAGCATTGCAGGCGGATGAGCCGGCGGCCGAGCACGGCAGCGATCGCCTTTGCAGCCTCCGTCTTGCCGACGCCGGGCGCTCCTTCCAGCAGCAGCGGCTTGCCGAGCGCGAGCCCGAGATAGGCGGCGGTGGCCAGTCCCTCGTCGGCGAGGTAATAGGCTGCGCGCAGCGCCTTCTCCAACGCCTGTGGGCTGTCGATTCCGACGATGTTGCTACGAACCGCCACCGCCAATCCTCTAGCGTCGCGCCTGCGGCCGTGCGCCGCCCTGGGCCTTGATCGCGCGCAGCACTTTCTCGGGCGTGATCGGGAGATCGTCGATGCGCACGCCGACCGCATTGAATATCGCATTCGCCACGGCGGGCAGCACCGGGTTGGCGCACATCTCGCCGGGACCCTTGGCGCCGAAGGGCCCATCGGGAGCAGGGCGTTCCAGCACCGCGATATCGTGCGGGCAGATATCGCCGGGGCCTGGCATCAGATATTCGACGAAGTCGCGCGGGCCGTGAGCGGGGTCGGGATAGTAAGGCTCAGGCGTCTCGTAGAGCGCGTGGCTGACGCCCATCCAGGCGCCGCCTACGAGCTGCTGCTCGACCAGCCGCGGGTTGAGCGCGCGGCCGAGCTCATAGGCGGAGTCCATCCGGACCATCGCGACCTCACCGGTCTCGTCGTCGACCTCGACCTCGGCGACGAGGCAGGCATGGGCATAGCAGGTTGCCGGCGACATCTCTCCGGTTTCGGGGTCGACATCGGACAGCGGTACCAGGAATATTCCCCGGCCGGAGATGGTCTTGCCCTGCTTGAATTGCGCGGCGACCGCGACATCCTTGGTCGAGATCGAGCGATGCGGCGCGCCTTTGACATGGATGTTGCCGCGCCCGTCCGTCTCGAGGTCGGCGGCGTTGACCTCCAGCTCCTCGGCCGCAGCCTCCATCATCACGCCGCGGGCTTCGCGGGCTGCGGCCATCACGGCGTTACCGACGCGGTGTGTGCCGCGCGAGGCGAACGAACCCATGCAATGCGGGCCGGTGTCGGAATCCGCGGTGTCGACGTAGACGTCCTCGACCGGCACGCCCAGCGTCTCAGCGCAGATCTGCCGCGTCACCGATTTCATCCCCTGGCCGAGATCGATCGACGACAGCGCCACTGTGAACTTGCCGCTGGGATTGGAGTGAACCAGCGCCTGGCTGGGATCGCCGCCGAGGTTCATGCCGATGGGATAGTTGATCGACGCCATGCCGCGTCCGCGATGCCTGGTCATCTAGCGCCTCCTGGTCCCGAACACGGAAGAGAAGCGGGTGGCGCCGTGCGATGGTGCCGCCGGGCGGGGCGGAGGAGGCGGCGGGGTCGGCGGTGGCGGTTCGCGCGGCGGCTCTCTTGTCGCGGTCCCGGGTGCGCGGTCATAGGTCGTGCGCTGCTGGGCGGGCGCGGCCGGCCGCGCGCGTACATCCGTCGGCGTCGGCGGAATCGCGGCGCGGCTGCCGCCACCATCCTTGCGCGAGGAGGCGCGCCTGAACTCGTCGCGGATCGGCCATTTGGCCTTTTCGGCGGCGACCTGAACGCATTCGATCAGCGCCGTGTTCTTGGCCTCGCGCCGATGCGCCTTCATGTCGCCGTCGCGATAGGCGTTCAGAATCCGGAACTCCATTGGGTCCATGCCGACGAGGTTTGCGAGCTTGTCCATCTGGCACTCGATGGCAAAGTCCATCGCGGTGACGCCGAAGCCGCGCATGGCAGTCGCCGGCGTGCGATTGGTGAAGACGCAGTAGACGTCGCCATAAACGTTAGGGATGGTATAGGGGCCCGGCAGATGCGCGGCGCATTTCACCGCGGCGTAGCTGGAGAGCCGCGTATAGGCGCCGCTGTCGAAATAGGCACGGATCTTTCGGGCGACGATGCGGCCGTCGCGCATCACGCCGTCCTTGATGTAGATGCGCTCGGCGCCGCGCGGCGGGCCGTACTGCATCTCCTCCTCGCGACCGAAGACGTAGCGCACGGGCCGCCCGGTCAGCATGGCGGCGAGGATCGCGAGCGGCTCGGTCAGGGTATCCACCTTGCCGCCAAAGCCGCCGCCGACCGTGCCACCGATGAAGTGGAAGGTGTTGGAAGGCACATCCAAAATCTTGGCGCAGGTATCGACCGAGAAGAACAGCGCCTGCGTCGAGGTGTAGACGACGTAGCGGCCGTTGGTGTCGGGCGCGGCAATCGCGCCATTGGTCTCGGTCGGCGCGTGCTCGATCGGCGACATCTGGTAGCGCTGTTCAAGCACATGGTCGGCGTTCGCGAGTGCCGCATCGGCATCGCCGAACCGTAGGCGCTGGTGATCGTAGACGTCGTGATAGATAAAGGCGTTCTTCGGATAGGTCTCGTTGACCACGGGCGCGCCCGGCTTGAGCGCATCCTCGACGTCGAACACGGTCGGCAGCGGCTCATAGTCGATCCGCACCTTTGCGATGGCCTCGAACGCCTCACGCTCGCTGTCGGCGACGATGGCGAGGATCGGCTCGCCCTTGTAGCGGACCTTGTCGACGGCCAGTGATGGCTCGTCGTCCTTGCCGAAATTGATCAGGCTCAGCAGCGTGTTGAGATTGACCGGCACGTCAGTGCCGCGAATGATCCGGCGCACGCCGGCTGAGCGTTCTGCGTCCGTGGTATCGATGCGGCGCAGCCTCGCATGGGCCTCAGTCGAGCGAACGACCTTGAGGTGCAGCATGCCCTGGAGCTTATGATCGTTGAAATAGCTCGACGTGCCCGTGATGTGGCCGAGCATGTCCTGGCGCTGCGTGCCCTTGCCGATCTCCTTGAGATTGTCGTCGCGCTCGTCGGCGAAGATGTCCTTGCGTAGTTCCAGCATGGTCTGACCTCAGGCGCTGGCCCGGCCACCGGCGGCGGCGAGGATGGCATTGATGATCGGCTCGTAGCCGGTGCAGCGGCAGATATTGCCGGAGATCGCCTCGATCACGTCGGCCCGGCTTGGGGACGGATTGCGATCGAGCAGCGCCTTCGCGGCCATCAGCATGCCCGGCGTGCAATAGCCGCATTGGGCGGCAAAATTGTCGGCAAAGGCGCGCTGGAGCGGGTGCAAGTTCGGACCCTGCTTGAGGCCGTCGAGCGTTTCGACGGAGCGGCCGGCGACGGTCTCGGCGAGCGTCAGACAGGAGAGGTGGAGTTCTCCGTCGATCAGCACGCTGCAGGTGCCGCAGCCGCCCTGGCCGCAGCCGAACTTAGGCGTCATGTCACCGATCAGCTCGCGCAAGGCGACCAGCAGGTTGGTGCCGCCATCGACGAAGATGGCGACGTCGCGGCCGTTGTGACGAAATTGCAGAGGCGTCTTGGACATGTTGGTCCTTGTCTATTCCTGACCGGACAGCAAACGGCGGAGATGGACGCCGACGATCTCGCGGCGATACCAGGCGCTGCCGAGCGCGTTGTCCGCGGGCGATGTGCCCTCGATTGCGGCAGAGGCGGCTGCATTGATGTTCGCGGTATCGAGCGTGCGTCCTTCGAGGGCACGTTCCGCGGCCTTGGCGCGGATCTGGGTCGGTGCCATCGAGCCGAGCGCAATGCGAGCACCGGCGATGCGCCCGCCGCTGACCGGCAGATGGGCGGCCAGCGTGATGACCGAGCCGCCCTTCGGCTTGATGCGGGCAATCTTGCGATAGCGAAAGGCCTCGGCGCTGGCCGGCCGCGTGCAGGAGACCGACAGGACTAACGCGCCGGATTGCCGCTCGCGCGATTGCAGGAATTCCTCGATCGCGATGTCGCGGGCGCCGAAGCTGCCTTGCAGCGCGACCGTGGCGTCGAGCGCCAGCAGCGCCACGGTGAAATCGCCGTAAGGATTGGGCGCGAACAGATTGCCGCCCACGGTGCCCATGTTGCGCACGGCAGGACCACCAATCGAACGGGCGGGCGCGTGCAGGAAAGCGAGGTCGCGCTCGCCGAGAATTCTCGCGAAAGTGACGCCGGCACCGAGCGTGATGCGTGGGCCGGACGCATCGATCCGGGTCAGCGCCTGGTCACTGGCGCGAACGATCGTCGATATCGAGACGTCGCCCTCGTTCAATGCCCGCATCACCAGCGTGCCGCCGCCGAGATAGCGCGCGCTGCGGTCCGAGGATATTGCCCCGGCCGCTTCGCTGGCGCTGGCAAAGGTCTTTACGGTCACAGCCATGGTTAGGCGGCCTCCTTCAGATGGCGGCGGATCGCCTCGAATCCCGCCTGGTAGATGTCTTCCGCGACCATGTGGGTGATGCGGTCCCTATCCTCGGGCTTGGTGGTGAAGCGCGATTCCCAATGCCAGAAGGTGCGGTCGCCATCGGTCACCGGCAGCAGGCGGACATGGGCGACGTAATTGAACATCGGGATCGGGGTATCGAGCAGGCAATAGCTGAAGGTCTGCTCGAGGTCGGACAGCGCCAGCAACTGCTCGCGCAGCTCGGAGCCATCCTTGAGCTTGAAGCGCCTGATACAGCCGATCTTGTCGGAGGCCTGAGCGCGTTCGATCGAGGAGGTCGCAACCGCCGGATGCCAGCGGTCGTGGCCGTTGAAATCCCGCAGCACGTCCCACACCGCATCCGTCGGTGCGCTCAGGATCGTGCTCTTGACGATATGCGGCACGGCTAACCTCCGAACACGCGCTTCAGGGCGTCGAAGCCGCCCTGGAACACGCCGCCGCCGATGGTGCTGACGAGCTCGGTCTCGCGCTCCGGCGCGCAGTCGAATTCGGCGGTCCATTCCACAAAGGTCTGGTCGCCGTCGGTGACGGGCGTCAGCCGCAAGGTCGCGACGTAGTTCTCGACGCCCATCGGAGATTCCAGGATCGAGTAGGTGCAGAACATGTCGTAGTCGGACAGGCCCAGGAGTTTCTCGCGGATGCGGTCGCCGTTGCGCAGGCGGAAATCCCTGACGCAGCCGATCTTGTCGGCGGGTTCGCCGCCCTCGATCCGGCTTTCGGCGATGGCCGGATGCCAGTTCGGCAGGCCGTTGAAATCGCGCACCCGCGCCCAGACGCGGTCGTTGCGGGCGTTGACGATGGTGGAGACATAGACGCGAGCCATGGATTAGACCTCAGCTCTTCTTTCTCGGCCCGCGCTCGGCCGGCGGCTCGCCGCCTTCGGCCGCAGGCGGGGAGGCCGCCGGCTTGTCGCCGCCACCACTCTTGCGCGCGGAATCCCTGATGCCCTGCATGTCGCGCGCCTCGCGGATCAGGCCCGGCATTTTTGCGAGACTGCCGCCCTCGACGCCGATGTCCGACAGGAGCGAGTCAATCAGCGGCGCCTGCACGCGGTAGCGCAAGGCAGAGTCGATCACCTCGTCGGTGGCGCTGCGGCCGCCATTGCCATTTCCGTGGCCATTGCCGTTGAGGCCATCGACCTGGAGGATGCGGATGCCCTCGATCTTCTCCATCGGCTTGACGCTCTCACGTACGATGCCCTCGATGCGGTCGAGCAGCTTTCTGCGGAAGAGGGAGTAGCGCGCCTGGTCGGTGAGAACGTTCTCGGCCTCGTTGAGCAATCGCTGCGCTTCTGCTTCCACGGCCGCGCGTACGCGCTCGGCCTCGGCGGCGATCCGTGTCTCCTCGGCCTGCTTCTCGGCGATGAGAATTTCTACGCCCTTGCGACGTTTGGCAATCTCGTTCTCGCGTGCGGTGATGACGCGCTCGGTGGCTTCCGTGGCGCGCATCCGCGCTTCCTCGGCTGATGCCTTGGCCGCGGATTCCTCCAGCGACTTCGTGTGAATTGCGATCGCCTTTTCCATCAGCACGGTCTCGACCTCCTTCTCGCGATTGATTTCGAGCTTGCGCAGCTCGCGTTCGCGGCCGATCCGGGCTTCATCGAGGCCGCGGTCGGAGGAGATGCGGGCGCGCTCGACTTCTTCGCGCGCGGCAATCTCGGCTTCCTGCAAGGATTGCACCCGAGCGACCTCGAGCTGCTCGATGGCGCGACGCCGCTCGATCCGGGCGGCTTCCAGCGCCTGCTCGCGCGAGACGTCGGTGGTCTCGACCTCCTTGCGTGCGGCGATCTCTGCCTGCCGGACCTGGCGATCGGCGTCGATCCGCTCGGACTTCTTTGTGGACAGCGCGATGACGCGGTCCTCGTCGGCGATCTCGATCGCCTTCTTCTGCTCGATGTTGAGCACCTCGCGCTTCTTGGAGGAATTGATCCGTTCGGCCTCGAGCGCCAGATCCACCGTGATACGCTGGCGCTCGATCGCGTCACGCCGCTTCAGCTCGGCCGCATCCAAGACGCCGGTCCGTTCGATCTCCAGTGCGCGGGTTTCGCGCTCGGCCTGGATGCGCTCGGCCGCAACCGCCTTCTCCTGGGCGATGCGGGCCGCCTCGATCGCCTCGCGCGAGGCGATATCGGCTTCCTCGACGGCGCGGTTGCGGGCGATCTCAAGCGAGCGCACGCGCTCCTCCTGCGCGATGCGCGTGGCCTCCGTCGTTTCGCGCGCTGCAATGCCGGCGACGTCGAGCGCCTGGTTGCGCTCGATCTCGAGTTGCCGTGTGTTCTGTTCGGCGGCGATGCGCTCTGCCGCGAGCGTCCGCTCGCGGGCGATGCGGGCCGCCTCGACGGCGCGTTGAGCCTCGATCTCGGCCTCCTGGATGGTTCGCACCTGCTGGATCTCCAGCGCGCGGGTGCGCTCGTCCGAGGAGATGCGCTCGACATTGACCGTCATGGTCTGGGCGATGCGGGCCTTTTCGGTGGCTTGGCGCGCGGCAATCTCTGCCTCTTCCACGGCACGCGTGCGCTCGATCTCGCGGCGCCTCGTTTCCTCGTCGTTGGCGATGCGGGCGTCGGTCACGACGCGATCCTGCTGGATCCGCGCCTTCTCGACCGCCTCGCGCGCGGCGATTTCGGCTTCCTCGACCGTGCGCATCCGCTCGATCTCGCGCTGGCGCACCTCGCGCTCCGAGGCGATGCGGGTGGTGTCGATCGAGCGCTGGTTGGCGATCCGGGTCTTCTCGATCTCCTCGCGCGCCAGCAGTTCCTTCTCCTCGATGGTACGCGTCCGCTCGATCTCCTTCTGCCGGGTCTCGCGCTCGGAGGCGATGCGGGCCTCCGCGATCGCCTGATCATTGGCGATGCGCGCGCGCTCGATGGCCTCCCGCGCAGAAATCTGCGCCTGTTCGGCCTCGGTCTCGCGGAGCGCGCGTTCGCGGGCAACCTCAGTGCGCTGAAGGGCGCGGCGCATCTCGATGTCGCGCTCCTGCTCGAGGCGCGCGGTCTCGCTCTCGCGCTCGATCTCGAGCGCCTGCCGCTCGGCTTCCAGATTGCGCGAGCGGATCTTGATCATCGAGTCCTGCTCGATATCGTTGCGCAGCTTTCGCTTGGCCTCGATATCCTCCATCAGGCGGGTCAGGCCTTCGGCGTCGAACCGGTTCGACGGGTTGAAGAACTCCAGGTCGGTCTGATCGAGATCGGTGATCGCGACCGATTCCAGCTCGAGGCCATTCTGGGCGAGGGCTTCGGATGCATTGGTCTTGAGGCGTGCGACATAGTCGCCGCGCCGCTCGTGCATCTCCTCCATGGTCATTTCGGAGGCGACCGAGCGGATCGCGGATATGAATTTGCCGGCCAGCAGCGCATGCAGCTGCTCGGGCTCCATGGTGCGGCGGCCGAGCGTCGCGGCCGCGATCGAGACCGCTTCGCGGGTCGGCTGGACCCGGACATAGAAGTCGGCCTCGATGTCGACGCGCATGCGGTCGCGGGTGATCACGGCGTCCTGCTTGGAGCGGACGATGCCCATCGGCAGCACGTTCATGTTGACCGGCGTGTAGTCGTGGATGAACGGCAGCACGAAGGCGCCGCCGTCGATGACCACGCGTTCGCCGAGAAAGCCGGTCCGGACGAACGAGGTCTCCTTCGAGGAGCGGTGGTAGAGCCAGTTGACGATGTAGACGCCGACCACGATCACGACGATCGCGACGATCAGCCAGAGGATCAATTCACCGACGAGAATCCCCGACATCTTTCCCTCCCTCGTACCTTCGGCGTTACCGCGCGCCGATCGCCTTGAATTGACGCACCTGCTCCGTCAGCGCCCGCTCCACAGGCAGTCGCTCCATCGAGGACGCCCCGTAGAAGCCGTGGCAATGGCGGGTGTTCTTCATGATGAAATCGGCATCGGCGGGATCAGCGATCGGGCCGCCATGAGCCAGCACCAGAATGTCCGGATTGACGCTGAGCGCAGCGGACGCCCAGATGTCGATCTGCGCGGGACAATCCTCGAGCTTCAGTGCGGTCTGCGCGCCGATGGTGCCGCCGGTCGTCAGGCCCATGTGACAGACGATGATGTCGGCACCCGCGATCGCCATTGCGGCGGCCTCCTTCTCGCTGAACACGTAGGGCGTGGTCAGCATGTCCTTGTCGTGCGCCTTGGCGATCATGTCGATCTCCAGCGCATAGGACATGCCGGTCTCTTCGAGATTGGCGCGGAAGACGCCGTCGATCAGGCCGACGGTCGGAAAGTTCTGCACGCCGGCAAACCCGAGCGCCTTCAATTGGTCGAGAAACACGTCCATGTCGCGGAATGGATCGGTGCCGTTGACGCCCGCCAGCACCGGCGTCCTGGTGACGACGGGCAGCACTTCGTTCGCCATTTCGACGACGATGGCGTTGGCATCGCCGTAAGCCATCAGACCCGCGAGCGAGCCGCGGCCGGCCATCCGATAGCGGCCCGAATTGTAGATGACGATGAGATCAACGCCGCCGGCTTCCTCGCACTTGGCTGATAGACCGGTGCCGGCGCCGCCGCCGACGATCGGCTCACCGCGCCTTGCCATGTCGCGAAAGGTCTTCAGGAGCGCTGCGCGTTCAAACCTCGCCATCGGTCACCTCGCTACTCTTCGGCGCACCTTGGTGCGGCCGAACAGGGTTCGGAACGCACTGACAATGGCGGCGGCGAACTCGGGATCGTTGATGTTCTTGGGCACGCGAATGAGCTGGCGGTTGCCGGTCTGCCGCACCGTGCGCTCCAGCGTGCGAAACAGCGCGCTGTCGGTGTCCGGATCCCAGAACGGCTGGCCCCGCGCATCGAGGGCGGACACGCCGCCCTCGGGCAGGAAAAAGCGGACAGGGCCATCCATCTGATTGAGCCGCTCAGCGATCCAGCGGCCCATGCGCTCGTTCTCTTCGGCCGTTGTCCGCATCAGCGTCACTTGCGGATTGTGGACGTGAAACTTGCGGCCGCGGTAGCGTTCGGGAATGGTCCCGGGCGCGCCAAAATTGACCATGTCGAGCGCGCCGACCGAGCCGACATAGGGCACGCGGCTGCGGATGATTGCGCCGAAGCGATCTTCGGTCGCAGGAAACACGCCGCCCATGAGCAGATCGCAGATCTCGGTCGTGGTGAGGTCGATGACTCCGGCGAGTTGGCCGGACTCGACGAGCTTCTCCATCGAGCGTCCGCCGACGCCGGTGGCATGGAACACCAGGCATTCGACATCGTCACGCAACTCGGCCGCGATCTTCTGAACGGCCGGCGTGGTAACGCCGAACATGGTAATACCGACCGCTGGCAGGCCGCCGGCCTCGCGCGCCATTGCGGCGCCGGCATCGAGCCGCGCCTTGACCATGCCGGCGAGCGCATTGGCGCCATTGGCCAGCACCGCCCGCGAGATCGAGTTCAGCCCCTGCACGTCGGTGACCGAGTACATCATCGTGATGTCGGCGGGACCGACATAGGGCCCGACATCGCCCGAGGCGACGGAGGAGATGATCAGCTTGGGTACGCCGACGGGAAGCGCGCGCATGCCCGGGGCGACCAGCGACGCTGCGCCCGAACCGCCGGCCGAGATCACTCCGGCGACATTGCCCTGGCGCCGCAGCCAGTTGGCGAAAGCATCAGCCATCGCGGTCACGGCGGCGCCACGATCGGGACCGAACACCGCTGCGCCGCCACGGCTGTGGTTCAGGGCGATCTCCTGCGCGGAGACATCGCACGACGAATGCTTGCCACTCGTCGAAACATCGACCAGCCGTGTGCGCAGGCCGCTTTCCGCGATGATGTCGCGGATGAAGCGCAGCTCAAGGCCTTTGGTGTCGAGCGTGCCGACGACCAACGTCACAGGCGGGCCGGCGGCCTGCGTCGTCACCGGCTCGCGCTTGCGCCGCGCCGTCTCATCGAGCCGGGTGACTTGCGTCGAGACCGTGCGCGCAGCAGCTTCGATGCGGGCGATCGGTACCGGTTGCGACCATCGGGTCGGGAGCGTCGGGTTCGAGATGTAGATGCGGATCGGTCCGTCGCGGCGCGGCGCCGGCGCCGGCCTGGCTTCGACGCCGGATGCGGCGACATCGATATCCGGCTCGAGCTCGGCGTGAAGTCCGACGCCGAGCAGGCGCTGCTGGAGCTCGCGGTCGGCGGCGAGGCGGGCGGAGTCGATGATGCGGTTGATGCGGCCGTTGACCATGATCGCGACGTTGCGCGAGATCGCGGTGGCGACGCCGATATTCTGCTCGATCACGAGCACGGACATGTCGCCGTCCTCACCGAGCCGCAGCAGCATCTCCTCGACCTGCGCCACGATGACGGGCGCGAGGCCTTCAGTCGGCTCGTCCATGATCAGGAGATGCGGATTGGTGAGTAGCGCGCGAGAGATGGCCAGCATCTGCTGCTCGCCGCCGGAGAGCTGGCCGCCGCCGTGATCCTTGCGTTCGGCGAGCCGCGGGAAGGTCTCGTAGATGCGATCGACAGTCCAGGCGCCGGGCCGGAGGCCGCCGGCCAGCCGCAAATGCTCGTCGACGCTGAGCGAGCGCCAGAGCCGGCGTCCTTGCGGCACATAGCCGACGCCAAGCCTGGCGATCTGGGCCGGAGGCCGCCGCGTGATGTCTTCGCCACGAACGCGGATCGAGCCGCCGCTCACGCCCACTAGACCCATGATCGCCTTGCACAGCGTGGTCTTGCCCATGCCGTTGCGGCCGACGACGGAGAACACGCCGCTCTCCAGTGTGAGATCGACGCCTTGCAGGGCGTGCGAGTGGCCATAGTAGACATCGAGGCCGCGGACCTCGAGCGCGGCCTTGCTGCGGCGGACCTCATTCATGACCGCCTCCGAGGTAAAGCTCCTGCACCTCGGGATCGGACTGGATCTCCTGCGGCAGGCCTTCCTTGAAGATGCGGCCGTTGTGCATCATCGTGACGCTCTCGACGACGCGTAAAGCGACGTCCATGTCGTGCTCGATGATGATGTAGCCGATATGCGCCGGCAGCGAGGTCAGGATCTCGATCAGCTCGGCCCGTTCGGTTGGCGACAGGCCGGCGGCCGGTTCGTCGAACAGGACAAAGCGCGGGGCGCCCGCGAGCGCGAGCGCGATCTCGAGCTGGCGCTGCTGGCCATGCGCGAGCTCGGCCACGCGCTGGTCCTTCACGGCGGAAAGATGCACGGCCTGGACGAGATTGTCCGCCACATGCATCAGAGCATCGGTCTGTCCCGGACGCAGGAACGAGAAGCGTCCGCGCGAGACGCCGCGGCAGGCGAGATAGACGTTATCCTGCACGGTGAGGCCGGGGAACAGCGCCGAGATCTGATAGGTCCGCCGCAATCCGCGCCGGATGCGTTCATAAGGCGGGAAGTGCGTGACGTCCTCGCCGAAGAAGCGGATGGTGCCGGAGGAGGGCGGGAAGTCGCCGGTGATGCAATTGAACAGCGTGGTCTTGCCGGCGCCGTTCGAACCGAGCACTGCGCGCCGCTCACCTGGACGCACCGTGATGGTGACGTCGGTCAGCGCCGCCAGCGCGCCGAACAGGCGCGTCACGCCTCGGAGCTCCAGCGCAGCGCCGGCGCCCACGGCGGAGAGGCGTTGAGCGACGCTATCCATGGCGGCGCCCTCCGCCGGAACGGTCCGGCCTGCGGCGCTGACGTTGGCGCCATCGCTGCCATAGGCCGATGACGCCGTCCGAGGACCAGAACACGATGGCGAGGAAGCCGAGCCCGATCAGCAGGCGGAAGCGGTTGCCATCCAGGCCAAGCCTGACCAGGAAGTCGAGCGCGAATGTGCGCAGCAGCACGAAGATCAGCGCACCGATGAAGGGACCGATCGGGCGCGTGATGCCGCCGACAACGGCGATGATCAGCACGTCGATGCAGGCGCCGACGCTGACCGATCCCGGCGAGATCTGACGGTAGTTCCAGACCTGGAGCACCCCGGCCAGCGCGGCCACGAACGAGGCGAACGCATAGGCCGCGACGCGGTGCGCATTGACGTTGAAGCCGAGCGCAGCCATGCGCCTGGGATTGTCGCGCACGCCCTGGAGGGCAAGACCGAAGGGCGCGCGTGAGAGATATTCGACTGCGAAATAGCAGAGCGCGGCGACCGCGAGCACGACGTAGTAGAAGGGAATGTCGGCGCGCCAGTTCACGCCCCAGAAGTGCGGCGTGGCGACGGTGTTGATACCGGTATGGCCGTTGAAGATCGCCCAGTTCTGGTTGGTGAAATAGTAGAAGGCCGCGCCGATCGCCAGCGTGATCATGATGGTGTAGATGCCTTCGGTGCGGACCGCGAGCGCGCCGCCGAGCGTGCCGAAAGCGGTCGCCAGCGTCAGCGCCATCGGCACCGCGAGCCACCACGGCCAGCCCAGGCTGATATTGGCATTGCCGCTGACGCCGAACACGGCGACCATGTACGCCGCGAACCCCGCGATGGTAAGCTGCATCAGGCTGACCATGCCGCCATAGCCGGCGAGGAACATCAGGCTCAGCGCCATGGTGCCGAGGATCAAGGTGGAGGCTAAGATCTCGATCAGGAAGAAGCCGTTGGCGATAAGCGGCATGATCAGGAGAATAACCGCGACGATCCAGGCGGCGGGATTGTTGACCTCCGGCCACGTCCGTGCCGGGCGCTGCGCCATTGTGGCGGGGCGTACGGCAAGCCGTGCATCGTGGGCGAGCGACATCTCAGCGCCTCGCCAATAGGCCTTGCGGCCGGATGGCCAGCACCAGCACCATGATCAGGAAGGTCACGACGATGGCATAGGTCGGGATGTAGACCGAGCCGAGCTGTTCGGCGAGGCCGATGATCAGTGCGCCGAGTGCGGCGCCGGGGATCGAACCCATGCCGCCGACGATCACGACGACGAGGGACGCCAGCAGGAAGCGGATGTCCTCGCCGGGCGACAATGACTGGAACGTGCCGCCGACCACGCCGGCGATGCCGGCAAGTCCTGCGCCAAAGGCGAACACCAGCACGAACACGAGCTGGATGCGCACGCCGGTCGCAGCAAGGATATCGCGATCATCGACGCCGGCACGGATGATCATGCCGATCCGGGTGCGGTTGAGGGCGAGCCACATCGCCACGCCGATGATCACGGAAGCGGCGAAGATCACGAGCCGCACCAGCGGATATCTGAGATAGACCGGCTCGCCCGAGGATTTGATCGCCGTGATTAGCGGCAGCTCCACCGGGCCGATCAGCCAATTCGGCGTCTGGATCTGGTAGAAGTCGCCGCCGCAGGCCCACAGCATGAGGTCGGCGAATACGATCGAAAGCCCGATCGTCACCATGGTCTGCCTGAGATCCTGTCCCTCCATCCGGCGGAACACGATCACCTGGAGCAGGACGCCGACCAGGGCGGTCAGGATGAAAGCGACGATGAAGCTGAGGATCCAGGAGCCGGTCGAGGCGCTGATGGCGTAGCCGACATAACCGCCGAACAGATAGAGCGAGCCATGCGCGAGGTTGACGTTGCGCATCAGGCCGAAGATCAGCGTGAAGCCGCTGGCGACGAGGAAGTAGAGCCCTCCGAGCGTGATGCCGTTGAAGACGGCATTGAGGAAGACGCGCTTGCGGCCGATCGCCTCTTCGAGGCCCGGCGGCCAGACCGCGAAGACCAGCCAAAGCACGACGGCAATGGCAATGATCAGGATCAGCGCCCAGACGGGATGGCGTTCGACAAAGCGGCTCATGGTCTCGCCCCGCTTGCGGCAGGGCAATCGCATGTGGGAAGCGATTCCCTGCGGCGCATCCTTCCAGACGCCCGCTTTGGCGGGCCCCTCAGGATGAGGGCGGAGTGTACGGCAGCAGGTTCAACGGGCCGGATGCCAATTAGCCTCATCCTGAGGAGACCGCGGCGCGGGCGTCTCGAAGGATGCGGCGCTTGCTCAGGCCACTCCAAGAGATCATATCCGATAACCCTGCCGCTTCCGGGGAGAGGTCGCGTCCAACGGGTCGCGCCAAAGGCGCGCTCGATGACGGGCTTCGGCGCGGGTGCAGCCCAACCCTCTCCCCGCAAGTGGGACGAGGCGGCGTGCAAGCCGTGATCGGCTGCGAGCCCTGCCATGGGCGAACGTCCTCCCTGGACTCGCAATTCTCTAGCGAGATCGCGTTGCCCACATTCTAGCCGGGCTGCGAGCAGGACGTTTGATCGTGAGTATCTTTTCGCGCAGTGGCTAGGTGCGCAAAACTTTGGCCGCGCGACGATAATCGGTCGGGGCCATCCCGACATTGGCGGCGAAGAAGCGGGTGAAGCCGCTTTGCGAGGAGAAGCCGAGATCGAAGCCGATATCGGCGATCGGCGCCTCGCTCGCCACCAGCGCTTCGAGCGCCTGTTCCATGATCAGCGTGTTGAGATAGAGATTCGGCGTGACGCCGGTCTGGACGCGGAACAGCCGGTAGAAATGCGGTCGAGACAAACCGGATTCCCGCGCGATCGTATCGAGCTCCATCTCGGCCCCGGGGCTCTCCGACATCAGCCTGATGCATTTGCGCACACGGAAGTCGGTCACGGCACCATTGGCGCGCGGATCGCGCGCGATCTCGGCCTGTTGCCAGCTTTCATCGTAGCAGATGTCGATCAGCCGCCGCAGCTCGGAATCCAGGCTGGAAAGCGATGGTGCGCCGCACACGAGCGCGGCGGTTCGCCTGATGTGCTTGTCAAGCGCAGGCGTGCGCTTGAATTGGGTGCGGCCGAAGCGCAACCGGTCGGAGCCGGAGGCATCAGGCGCAAACCATTCGGCATTGACGTAAAGCACGAAGAAGATCGCGCCGCCGTCGACATCGGCCGGCAGGAAGTTGTGCGGCTCCCACGGATTGACGGCAACGACAGAGGATTCGGTGAGATCATAATGCCCGTTGCAGACATCGATGCATGCCGGCATGCCGCCGACATGGAAGATCAGATGACCTTCACGATGGGCGTGGATATTGAAAGGGCGGTTCAACTGATAAACCGTCGCCCGGCCGAACCGGCCGTGGAAGACGGCGAGCGCACGGCTCATGCCTTCCCCTCCGAATGTTCTTGTCTTTTCGGCCAGCGTTCAACAACCCCGGCGAGATTGCAAGAGCGGAGAGCGACCGCGTCAGCAAGTCGCTCTCCGCCGGTGCGGTGCAGGCGTGATGCGTCAGTACTTCTTACATTCCGGTACTGTGCGGCTCGGCAGCCCGATCTTCGAGAACACGGCCGGATCATAGCCGAGCGTCTGGTTCACGTTCGGGATCACCTTCACGACCTTGCTGAACAGCGCGCCCTTGCCGTCGTCGACGACCTCAGTGACGAAGTTGGTGCCGATCGCCTGGCGATTGGAGTCGAGCTTGATCTTGCCGTTCGGCGCGTCGAGCTCGATCTTCGCCAGGGCTTCCTTGAACTTCGCCTGGTTATTGGAGAGGTCGCCATTGACCTGGCGCAGCGCGAGGATCAGCGCCATGGTTGAATCATAGTAGTTGGTCGCGAGCAGCGAGGGGCTCGGGAAGCGCTTGTTGGGCGGAAAGGCGTCCTGATAGGCCTTCACGAACTTCTGCCAGCCCGGATCTTCCCAGGTATCGGCCTGGCCGCTCGCCGCAATGGTGCCGATCAGCGCGTTCTTGGCGTTGCCCTTCGACGACAGGATGGTCTGGTCGATCATGATGGAACCGCCCATCAGGTGCGCCTTGCCGCCGGCCTGCTGATACTGGTTGAGGAAGTTGACGGCATCCGCGCCGCCGAGCCCGAGATAGATGGCATCGACATCGTCGGGCAGGGCGGCGATGACGGAGGCGAAATCTTTCGTTCCGAGCGGGACCCATTGCCGATTGGTGACCTGTCCGCCGGCACCGCAAAACTCGAGCACGAGGCCGAACACCTGGGTGTAAATGAAGGAGTAATCCTCGCCGACGGTGGCGATCTTGCGATACTTCTTTTCGTCATAGGCGTATTTGCCGAGGCCGACCTGCCACTGTGCGCCGTCCATGTTGTACCGGAAGAAATTCGGGGCCGGATCGACATAAGTCGTCTCCTGGGCGCCGGAAGCCGCATTGATGAAGGTCAGCTCGGGATGCGTTTTTGCAAAATTCTTTACCGCGATGCCCTCGTCGCCAGAGAGCGGTGAGAGCAGGATCTGCACCTTGTCCTGTTCGATCAGCTTGCGCACCGCGCGCACGGCGGAGTCGGGCGTTGCGTCGGTCGAGGCGACGATGAATTCGAGTTCTTTGTCGCCGACCTTCTTGCCAAGCACGTTGAGGGCCGTCTGGTGGCCGCGCATGCCGTCCTCGCCGAGCACCGTGTAGGTGCCTTCGAGCGTCGCAGTCACGCCCACCTTGATCTTCTCCTGAGCGATCGCGGCGCCCGAAAGAAACAGGCTGCTCAGCGCCAGCAGTCCCACACTGCATTTCGACATGGTGCTCCTCCCTGTGTCGTCGATTTGTCGCCGTGCCAATCGGCGCGGCGCCCGCAGCTCGAAAGGCTGGCGGATTTGACGGGAAGGCTAGCCGAAGTCGCATGCGGTGCATGCGCGGGCGCCTCGTTCGGCTTGACGGGCAGTCTCATTTTGGATGTTGCGGCGCAAATGGTTTCGCGGTGCAGCACGTGACCGGTGACTTCGCGCGCGCCTGTTGAGATAGTGGCGGCCGCCACTCGTCGATCTCGACCCGCAGGATCTGCAACATGACGACTGACAGCTTCACCATCCGCGCGATCGAGGCGTTCTGCTATCGCTATCCGCTGGCAACGCCGGTGGTGACGTCGTTCGGCAAGATGCTCAACCGGCCCGCCGTCTTCGTTCGCGCTGTCGACGAGGACGGCGTCGAAGGATGGGGCGAAGCCTGGTCCAACTTTCCGGCTCCAGGCGCGGAGCATCGCGCCCGGCTCGTCAACGAGGTGCTCGCCCCCGGCCTCGTCGGACGCAAATTCGATAGTCCTGCCCAGGCCTTCGAGGCGCTGACCAAAAGCACCGAAGTTCTGGCGCTTCAATGCGGTGAACCTGGTCCGTTCGCGCAGGCGATTTCGGGCATCGATCTCGCCCTGTGGGATCTCTCCGCGCGCCGCCAGCGCCTGCCGCTGTGGCGGCTTCTCGGCGGTCAGTCGCGCAAGATCAAGGTCTATGCCAGCGGCATCAATCCCGGCGGTGCGGCGCAGACGGCGGAGGCCGCGCTCGAGCGCGGCCATCGCGCGCTGAAGCTGAAGGTCGGGTTCGGCGCCGAGACCGACCTCGCCAATTTGGCGGCGCTGCGCCGGATCGTCGGCCCCGGCATGCTTGCTACCGATGCCAATCAGGGCTGGTCAGTCGCGCAGGCGATGGAGATGCTGCCGCGGCTTGCCGAGTTCGATCTGCGCTGGCTGGAAGAGCCGATCCGTGCTGACCGGCCGCGCGAGGAATGGCGCAGGCTGCACGCCGCAGCGAAGATGCCGATTGCCGCCGGCGAAAACATTTCGAGCGCCGAGGGTTTCAGGGAAGTGCTGGCCGAAGAGGTGCTCGGCGTGGTTCAGCCCGATATTGCGAAATGGGGCGGGCTGAGTGTCTGCGCTCCACTGGCTCGCGACATTCTGAAGGCGGGCAAGACGTTTTGCCCGCACTATCTCGGTGGAGGTCTTGGCTTGCTTGCATCCGCGCACCTGCTCGCCGGTATCGGAGGTAATGGCTGGCTGGAAGTCGATGCGAACGACAATCCCTTGCGCGATCTGTTTTGCGGTCCGCTCCTCAACGTGAGGGAAGGCACGGTTGAATTGGAGGAAGAGCCGGGCCTCGGAGTAGCGCCTGATCTGTCATCTATCGAGCGTCATCGCACCATTTAGATTAGAGATTCGTCGGCTTCCGACCAACCCGCCCGCCGGGTGGCGATGTCATCGCGAGCCGGCGGCCGCGGAAATGGCGCGCGCCATCAGCGCTGTCGCCGTCGGACCTTTCAGGTGATCATCGAGAATGCCGAGGGGTGCACCCGCGACCGAGGACGCCTGCCTGTTCTGCTTCAAAGACCTGGCTGTGACCGAAGGCCTCGGGCTCTATCGGGAGAGGCCTATGGCGACAATGCCGGTCATCGGCCGGCGGCCTGACATCACGTTGCTCGTTTCGGATGTCGCGGACTCCGCCAAGAACCTGGACAACCACAAGGATCCCTCGAAACAGCCGGTCGTCTTCTCAAAAGGCGCCGCCTCGGTAATCGGCCCGGGCGCGGCGGTGGAATACATTCCTGCATGTGTGTGCCGCTTCACATTTTGTACGTGAAACGATGCTACCATTGATTTGAAAGTCCCTTTTATTTTTTGGCCGACGTCTGCGTTTTTTTTAAGCAGCCTTCCAGGGGCGCGTAATGAGTAGTCGTGATCGGGTCTGCGACCGTATGGTCATTCTGCACCACCGTGTCTGTTCGCTCAATTCTCAACTTGCAGAGCTTCGAAACCTTAGCACTCGGGTGCAAAAGGCGATGGAAAGAAGCAACGGCAAACGCTCAAGAGTCCCATGTGTTGGGGCCGTGCGGCGTCGAACTCGGAGATAAATGCGCGTTGAGAACCATGAGCCATAGCTCGGCCATGTGACCGCAACCCGCCGAAGGGAGGCTCTCTGCCAGAGGTCTGCTCTGGGGCCAAAAGCGCCATTCTAGTTGCCTGCTGGTCAGTTCAGGTCTGCGCCGATAGGCGCAGATTTGGAAGCCGGCCATGGGCATTCGCGTGGGGTTGATCCTTGGGGTGGTCCAATCGCGTACCGCTCTATTTCCATGTGTGCTATCTGTTGGGTAGCAAAACGGTAGCAGGAAGAGCGGATCATGACTGACGATCAGGTCAATCTTGTCGTTCAGCACCTTTGCGAGCATTTGCACTTGGCACTCCGATTGAAGGGCAGCGAGGCGCATCCACCAAACGCCAAGGATATTGGATTCGATCCTGCCTCCGTAAGAACCGTGTTCCTGACCGGGTTGCGTTCGGCGGGGGTCACGATCCATGCCGAGGCGGCCGGGCCGAGCGAAGAACCGCCGTGGTCCTAAAGGCAAAACGGGGGACACCCTAGACAGCCGACGCTTGGACGAGCATCGAGTTGGGCAGCGTCGGGCCAGACGCTGCCGTCGTGAACTTACGAAACACTCTTCGGCAGCTCCCGTTGCGCCTGGCCGATAATTGGCCGACTACGGGCCGGGTCGATGGCGGCGCTGATTGAAGCGTGCCGCTTTTCATCCGCTTGCAATGCTGCGTCTGGACGATTGCCGCATTCCCATCAACCGTCGCCTGGGAGCGCGGAGCGTAGAGGGCGGCATACCCAACCTTCTCCGCGATGTCGTCGAGGCTGAGCCGAGTTGCGGCAGCATTCGATTTGAGTGATGGGGCGATCACCTCGGACTGGCCGAGCCCACCGTTGCGGCTCTATCCGGTGCAGGTCAGGGCCGCGGAAATTTGGATCGAGGCGCAGAGGCGACATCCGCGTCGATGATGACATCATGCCCCTGTTTTGCCCGACGTGTCAAAAGCATCTGTGACATGGACTTGTTTTCTCAGGAAATTGTCCTTTGGAAACAAGGGCCTTCTACTGTGCATGGGGTTGTTTTCGCATTTATTGGTTCAGTGCTCGGCGGCAGCGTCGACCAGCAACGCCTTGAGAATAGTGGCTGCTTGGCCACATGCCATAATTGCCGATCTCGGGGATCATGCCGCCAAGAATGTTGAACATGGTCCTGAGACGGTGTCTCAGAGACGTACCCCGGTTGTGGCAAACGCTTGCGCGACTGGCTCCTGGACTCGATCCAAGATCACCATCCCTGCAATCGCGATCACCGTTGCCGCGACGCAGCCAAGAAGAAAAGCCCTCATCCGCAGCCTCCCTCGATCGAAACGTCAAGCTGTTATACGATACCGCTTGGCGCGAGCAAACTCGTCGATCGTATCAAGCCAGAAGCCGCCTACGGGCTCTTGAACATCGCATCGACGGAAAGTGCATCACCCATCAAGCCGAGGGACTGAAGTGCGGCGCGATTCCTGTCGATTTCCACTATCGCAAGAAGAAGCGCAAGCACGGCGGCAACGAGGATCAGGAAGGGCGAGGCGTCTCGGGAATCGGGATCTTGCGATCCATCAAGCGCGCGCAAAGCGCGCAGTCGCGCCAGCATCTGCAGAAATGGCCGGGTTCGCCTCTGCATGCCGTCATCCTTGACGTGGCCGCCAGAGATTAGTCTTGGGATCACCGGCATTCAAGCAGGAGGCGCAACGCCAGCCCGCTGCGACGCACACGGTCGGAACGGAATGCAGTGTCAGCCCGTTTAGTACGCACATTCGGAGGATCCAACGTGAAATTGCTGACAACGATTTTGTGCTTTGCAGCACTCTGCCTCTTCGAGCGCGCCTCCGCTGAACCTCCACAAACCAATTCATCTGCGGCGCCAACCCGGCCCGAGGAGAAGGGCCAACCACAACCGCAAGGCTGGACGGGTCCAATCAATACGGGTTCGGGTGGTGCGCCCGCCGAAAGTCCCCAAGGTCAGAGTCCGCCTGGAATGCAGCCCGCGCCTGAAGGGTCGTCCAAGAGCACGACGGCACCAGCCAAGTAAATGGGTTCGGATTTTCATCTCCGTGGGCTTCTGGCAATCTTCAGGCCGTGAACGTGACCAGAGCCGGTGACGGATGATGAGGTTACCTTTCTGCACGGGCGGCGCCGCAGCCCTGTGGGCCATCTTCGCCCTATCATTCGCGCACGCCGACATGGTGGGACATGGCGGCCCCGTACGGGCGCTCGCCATTTCCCCCGATGGCGAGGGCCTCCTGTCCGGCAGCTTCGACACAGCGGCCATCCGCTGGTCCCTGAAGACCGATACGGCAGAGCAAGTGCTGCGGTATCACGCTGACGCCGTCAATGCGGTCGCCTTTCTGAAGGACGGCCGCATGGTCACAGCGGGCGCCGATGCACGAATTGCAGTGTGGATGCCGGGCCGGCAGCAGCCGGACCGGGTGTTTGAAGGACACCGAGGTCCAATCGTGGCGCTTGCGGTTTCTCCTGATGGAGCGCTTCTCGCATCGGCTTCATGGGATCGGACCGTGCGGCTCTGGTCCCTATCGGACGGCGCGTCGCGCGTGCTCGAAGGTCATTCGCAGAACGTCAACGGTGTCGCTTTCACGCCGGACGGCAAGTCGCTTCTCAGCGTCGGCTATGATCTCACCTTGCGCATCTGGCATTTGCCGGACGGCCAACCTGAAGTCGTGACGTTGCCGGCGCCGCTCAACGTCGTTGCTGCGGCGCCGGACGGTGAAATCGTCACGGGCGCGGTCGACGGCACGCTGCGGATACTGACCACAGACGGCAAGCCGAGCGGCGAGGTCGCGGCCGGTCCCACGCCGGTGGTGGCCTTGACGATATCGGGAGACGGGATGTTGATCGCCGCGGCCGGCATCGGCGGCACGGTTGCGATCATCGACCGCAAGTCGCGCAGTCTGCTGCGAACGCTGGTCGTGTCCGGCTTGCCGGTATGGTCGATCGCCTTCCTTCCGGATCGAGAAAAAACACTCATGACGGGTGGCGCGGACGGCAGGATCAGGCGCTGGAATGCGCGCACCGGCGATCCCATTGGTTCGAACCTCTCGGGAACGCCGGCGGATCCGCTCGCCGCCTATGCCGGCGATCGTGGCGCCGATGTATTTCGGGCCTGTGTGGCCTGTCACACCCTGTCGGACAAGGATGTTCAGCGTGCGGGGCCGACGCTTGCCGGACTATACGGTCGCAAGATCGCTTCGCTGCCGGGCTATCGCTTCTCCGACGCGCTGAAGAGTATGGACATCGTCTGGACGCCGGAGACGGTCGCACGATTGTTCGAGGTTGGACCGAATGCCTATACCCCCGGCACCAAAATGCCGGAGCAGCGCATCGGCTCGGCCGAGGACCGCCGTGCGTTGACGGACTTCTTGGGCCGCGCAACGTCGCAATAATTGCCCCTTCCGACCCTGCGAAGTTGGCCGCTTCGCCTAATCCTTGCCATCGCGTTGGCGTAGATAGTCATCCGTCGTTCGCGGCGGCGTTCGTTCCGGAACGCCCTTGAACGGGTCGAATTGCTGTTCGCTCATGACGATGACGCGGCAGTCTGCGCACATCCTAAGTGCTGCGACCCGCTTGTCGCCGGCCGGATACATCCAGTGCCTGCCCTCGAGCTTGGCTGCGATGCGGTCGATCGTGCTCTTGACGCCGAAGGCCGTGCCGCAGCGGACGCAGAGTGCGGGCTCCTCTTCCTTGATAGTCACGGCGGAGGCGCGTGCCGCGCGGAAATCGATCTGCGGCTTGAGGCTGATGACTTTCTCCGGACAGGTGCTCTGGCACAGGCCGCATTGCACGCAGGCGTCCTCGACGAACTTGAGCACTGGCCGCTCGGGATCGTCGCGAAGCGCGCCGGTCGGGCAGGCCGAGACGCAAGACAGGCATAGGGTACAGCCGCTGGTATCGACGCTGATTGCGCCGATCGGCGCACCCTTGGGCAGGGCGATCACGTCGACCGGCGTCGGCGCCAGCCGATGCAACTCGCTCAGGGCGAACCGCAAAAGGTCGCGCCGCTTGCCGACGGTCTTGAAGGTCGCGGGCGTCGCGACGGCCGCGAGTGTGCCGATAGCAGCCAAATGCTCGCCGAGCGCGTCGGGATCATCCGTTTGGATGGTCGCGAGGCGGCGGCCCTCAAAGCCGAGGCCGCCAAGGATCGCTTCAGCCATGCCGATCGTCTGTGACAGTCCGGTGACATCGTGGCGTGGTCTTGCGCGGAGCAGGAATCGTATGGCCGATACGCCATAGGCAAAGGCCCCGACGATCGCCTCCAGCCCGACTTGCGTGAGTTCGTTGACGGCAAAGGGGAGCACGTTTGCCGGCAGGCCATCGCCATGCCGCGCCAAGGCATCGATCAATGGCGTGCCGTGCGGGCTATCATGAAAGAGCAGCACCGCATTCGTGCCACCGGCCTTGTGGTAAGCCAGCAGCATGGCACGAATTCTCTGAAGCTGCGTATCGGCGGGCGGGAGCGTATAAGATGCCGCGCCGGTCGGGCAGGCGGCGGCGCATTGGCCGCAGCCCGCGCAGATGTTCGGATCAATTGCGACATGATCGCCGACAGGCGTGATCGCTCCAGTCGGGCAGAGATCGAGGCAGCGCCGGCACCCCGTGCGCTTCGAACGCGAATGGGCGCAAAGAGCGGGCGTGACGTCGACATATTTCGGCTTGTCGAAGCTGCCGACGAGGTCTCGCGCGGTCAGCACGGCGCGAAGCACGGCGGTGGGATCGCTCGGATCGGCGCGCAGATAGCCGTCGCGTAACGCGTGGGCAGGAAACAATGGCATCCCACCGGAAATGTCGAGCACGATATCGCAGCGCGAGGTGACCCCGCTTCGCGGTGCGTCCAGTACGAAGCGATCGCGCGAAGACGGGCGGGGGCGCGCGTAATCGTCGATCGCAAGCTCGAAGGCGCCGAAATGTCCCTTTGCTGAGCGGATCGTGCCCTTCACGATCGGGAAGACCGTTGCAGCGGGCGGCACGATCTCGTCGAGCTGCTTCAGCATCACCGTCACGTCGAGGTGATCGGCAAGCAGGCGGCCGGCCTCGATCGCGGCCTCATCGCGTCCGTAGATCAGAACCACGCCCTCGCTCGACAAAGTGACGAGCGGATAGTCCGGCGCTGGGATGGAGGCGGAAGCGAGCAGGGCAGCCATTTTCGCGCCGGCGCGCGCGCCATCTCGCGACCAGCCGGCCGTTTCGCGGATGTTGACGAAGCTGATCGCATCAGGCCGCTCGCCGGCCTCATCAGTGAACTGCGCGGCCTGCTGCGTGCAGGCGACCGTCAGTGCGCCGCCAGCGGCCGCTGCGCTGCGGAAGTGATCGAGCTCGGCGCCGCAGAGATGATGAAAGCTTTTGATTTCGCAGTTGGGACATCCGCGCTGAATCGTGGCCGCGTCGAGACGCATCGTGTCTTCGCACGAGCAGATCAGGACCGTCTTGGATGGCTGCTCCAGGTTAACCCCTCCGCCAATCCGGCACCGACGACGGACTCGCGCCGGCCCTTCGCCTCGTATAGAACTTATCCATCGGGAAGAAAAGGAAAGCGGAGGACGGCCTGCCGTCGATCCCAGTCAGCCATGTTTCCCTGGCGGAACCGATTCATCTGCCGCCGCCGTTCACATTGGTGCGGCTGCGCGAGAGTGGCGACGCTTTTGCCCACGCATGCCGCATTGCACCGGAGAGCGGCGCCGGAACACTCGTCTATGTCGGCCGCTTTGATCTGGCGGAGTTCGCCGTGGTGCTGGAGCCAGCCGAGCCCTTACGTACGGCGCGGCGCGCGTTCTACGCCGGCATGATCGCGCTCACCGATGCCTTGCGTGCCTACGCACCGCCGAGCAAGCCGATCACGATCGGCTGGCCCGACGCCGTCAGGATCGATGGGGGGCTGGTCGGCGGTGGGCGGATGGGATGGCCTCCTGAGGCTGACGAGGACGCGTCGCCACCATGGATGGTTTTCGGCGCGATGATCCGGACGGTTGCCATGAACGAGGACGAGCGGGGTGTTCACCCGCTCGCTTCGGCGCTCGACCAGGAAGGCTTTGGCGAGGCTGGTGCGGTGCAGATCACGGAGAGCTTTGCCCGGCACCTGATGCTCGCATTCGATGACTGGCAGGCGAGCGGTTTTGAAGGCGTGGCGCGAGAATATCTTTCCCGCATGCCCCGCGAACGGCAGACCGTTCTGCGCATCGACGATCGCGGCGATCTCCTCACGCGCCGGATTGGGGCGGGCGAGATCGAGCGTGGCGATCTCGTGCAGGCGCTCGCGGCTCCATCCTGGCTCGACCCGGCACTCGGAGGGCCGCGGCTGTGAAGCTTCTGCGTACCATCGCGCTCGATCCCTCCGATACCTTCGTGTTCGACGTGGCGGCGGAGCCGGGGGAATGGGCCGTCTCCGGTGCTTTCCGCTTCTGGGATTGCGATGCTGCGAAGCTCGAGGGCAAGGCGCGCGCGGCGTTTCGCGGCGGGTTCCTCGGGGTGCAATCCTGGGGCTGGTCGACGCTGGCGCAGATCGTTCCGGCGACCGAGGACGATCACCGCAGCCTGATCGATCTCCTTGCCAGGCAACTTATCGATCGTCTCGGTGCGCCGGACATGGCCACAGCGATGACGGCCGCGGAAGAAGAGGTGGCGTTCTCGCAGTCGCTGTGCAGTCATCCGATCAGCTCCCTTATTGCAGTGCACCGGGCTTCAAGCGACGGCGAAGTCCGCGAGTCCTTTCGCCGACTAAAGCTCCGCGAAGGGCAGGGGCACAGCAAGGCGTTCTCGTTCATGGAAGTGGAGGACGACGTCCAGCCTGACGGCGATGTCAGGCTTGCGGATCTGGGCCGGGAGCCGACCGTCAGATGAATGATTTCTGGATCGCCTGCGGCCATCATCTGCTCGATCGCGACGAGGGCGGTGGGCTGTGCGTCACCGACGAATTCCTCAAGGCCTATTTTGCCCGTCCCGAGCTGATGCCGCCCGACGATGCGTGTCCGGTCGAACGCCGGTTGCATCGCGAGCTGCTCGCCGATCCGCGTCAGGGGGTCGGCGGCGACGAAATTGCCGGAATTTCCGATACCGACGCCCGGGAGAACTGGCGGTTCGTGCTGGCCTTTCGCGATCTCCTGTTGCGGCATCCGACGCTCGAAGCGGCCTATCTTGCATCGCTGCGATCAGGCGCGAACGACCTGCCGCCGCTGTTCGTCAACCAGCTGGTACATGTCATCCTGCGCAACGCGCTCGATGGCTGCGACGACCCGTTTGTGCTCCGCGCCGCCGAGCTATTCTTCCGGGTTCAGCGGATCCTGCCGCATGAGCACGCCCTGCTGCTCGGCGACGAGGAGATCGTCGGCGGCCGGAGCCCGACCCCGGTGCTCTCCCTGATGTCGATGCTGGGCGCCACCAACGAGGCGATGTGCGATGTATTGAGCGAAGAGAATGTCGAGACCTATTGGCAGCGCAGCGACCAGTTCGACATGGCCCTCGACCTCACGGCCGGTGGGCGCGGACCAACTGCGCTGGCACAAGCGATGACGCGCTGGGTGTCTCATCTGCTCGGCATCGAGGTCACGATCGAGCCGCTGCGCACGTTGCAGGACGCAAAGCTCACCTGGTATGTCGGGCTCGATGCCGAGGCCACCAGGCTTGGCGACCGTCTGTGGCACGGCGAAGAAGTCGACGAGCGCGACGCCGACCGGGTGCTTGCACTGTTCCGGCTGATTTTTGCGGATTCGAGCCGCGCGCACGACGACCTCCGGGACGAGCCCGTCTACCTGATCCTGTCGATGACGGCGGATCAGAAGCTCCGGATGAAGCCACAAAATCTGCTGACCGGCCTGCCGGTGAAGCGCCTGGAGATGTTCACATGAGCCCCGCGGCATCGCCACTCGCATCCATCTCTGTCGGCGTCGTCGTCGAGCGGCGCAAGGCTGCCTCGCCTTGGGTTGACTTCGTCTGGCGCGGAATTGCTGTCCTGCCGGATGAGCCGGCGACACAACCCTGGACCGTGCTTCGCGAGCAGGATGGCACGACCCTGTTCTATGCCGGAAGCGCGACCGTGGATCTCTATCCGTCCGAGACGGCGCGCTATCGCGATAATCTCGCCTCCGGCAATCCGAGCATCTGGACTGTGCTGTCGCCCTCGGAAGGCGCCTGGCCCTATGCCGTCACTGCGGTTACCGCAGACCCCGCGGAGGGCGAGGGCTTTACCGAAGCCGCCGATAATCTGGTCGAGGCCGTGCCGATGCCGGAGATGCTGCGGGAAGTAATTGAAAGGTTCGTGGTCGAGCACCATGTCGAGCGGGAGTTCGTCAAGCGCAAGCGGCGCCGCGCTGATCCGGAGGCGCTGGCGCGGCGCGAACATGAAGGCGGACAGGAATGACTGAGGAGGAATTCCTTGCACGTTGGTCCCGCCGCAAGCGCGAGGCGCAAGCGGAGCCGGCGGAGCCTGCCCGGGCGCAGCCCACGCCGCAGTCTGCGGCCAAGCACGATGAGAGCGAGTTCGATCTCTCGAGCCTGCCGTCGATCGACGAGATCAACGCTGCGACCGACATCACCGCCTTTCTGCGCAAGGGTATTCCCCAGGAGTTGAGCCGTGCGGCTCTTCGCCGCGCGTGGACGACCGACCCCGCCATTCGCGACTTCGTCGGGCTTGCGGAGAACGCATGGGACTTCAACGACCCGACCGCGATGCCGGGTTTTGGCCCGCTGGATTGCTCGTCGGAACAACTGGCGGCGCTCGTCGATCGCATCATCGGCGGCGTGCGTGAGGCGGTGCAGTCTCTCCCCGAGCCGTCGATTGAAGCAGCGGATTCCTCGGCGGCGGAATTGGATCAAGCCGATGCGGCGGGCGCGTCGGATATTGTCGGGACAGCAGGCGCCACGGAACGTCCGGCAACCTCTGTTGCGGTGCAACCATCAGTGGCGGAGAGATCTGCGGATTTCGCTGAGCCCATCAGGCACCGTATTCACGGTGGTGCACTGCCGCGCGAGCAGCACGACTAAAGGCTATAGGTTCGGGCTATGGACGGATGATTGACCATCCGTGGAACCGGGACTACGATTTCGTTAGAACACTGTTACAAAAGCAGTAATCAAGCAGACGGGACTCGGATGGGAGGTCCACGTGCGGGATGACGGGCTTGATCGCGCAATCGATGCCGCAGGCGGCATTGCTCAGCTTGCGCGCAAAATCGGCATCAGCCAGCCTTCGGTCTCAAACTGGACCCGGGTACCCGCACAACGGGTGGTTGCAGTCGAAACGGCCACCGGTATTCCACGCAACGATTTGCGGCCCGATCTCTACAGCGAAGAAGCCGTCCCAGCGGGGCTCATCGACCCCGTCGATGCTGCGCGCGCGCAGGAATACGCGTTGCTAGCAACCTTGCTGTCCGCGCCGCCGTCGAAACGACTGCTCGAGCAGCTCTCGGCATTGAGTGGTGACGCGACGCCGCTCGGCCGCGCGCATGCGGCGCTCGCCGACGTCGCCTCAAGCGCAGTCGCAGCTAAGGTCGAGCGCGAATATTTCGATTTGTTCGTGGGGCTCGGTCGCGGCGAATTGCTGCCTTACGCCTCGTACTATCTCACCGGCTTCCTCAACGAACGGCCGCTGTCGCGCCTGCGCGGCGACCTGACGATGCTCGGCGTCGAGCGCGTTGCCAACAATTCCGAACCTGAGGACCACGCCGCTATCATTTGCGAGATCATGTCGGGCCTTGCCGGCGGGCACTTCGGTGCCTCGCCAGAGGCACAGCGCGCCTTCTTCGAGAAACATGTGTCGCCGTGGATGAGGCGACTATTCGCAGACATCGAGAGCGCCGGGAACGCCGATTTCTACCGGGCGGTCGGCGCGCTCGGTCGCACCTTTATCGAGATCGAGACGGAAGCATTCACATTCGCCAACTGACCGGCGTGCGCAGGTCCAGGAGAGATGCGATGAGTGAAGACAAGAAGACCACAGTGGGACGCCGCGACTTCCTGCGCAAGGTCAGCATCGGCACGGTCGGTGTCGGTGCGACACTCGCGACACCGTTGGTCGGGTCGGCGCAGGCCGACGGTGAGACCAACGATGAGAAGCGCAAGGCGCGCTACCAGGAGTCCGACCACGTCAAGGCGTTTTACCGCGTCAATCGTTATCCGGCCAAGGGAGGCTGACCGTGCTGATCAAGCGAACACACCAGCATTCCCCTGGCCACGGCTCCGTTGTCGCGTCCCTTGCGGGCCAGGCCGGCGGTCTCGACCGCCGCAGCTTCTTGCGCAAATCCGGTCTGGCCGGCGGTGCGCTTGCCGCGCTCGGCGCCCTGCCGGTCGGCAGCGTGCGCAAAACAGAGGCAGCAATGGCTGGTCCGCTCACCGCAGGCGCAACCATCCGCAAGAACATCTGCACACATTGCTCCGTTGGATGCACGGTGACGGCCGAGGTCTTGAACGGCGTATGGATCGGCCAGGAGCCGAGCTGGGATTCGCCGATCAATCGCGGCTCGCATTGTGCCAAGGGCGCCTCGGTGCGCGAACTCGTACACAGCGAGCGGCGGCTGCGCTATCCGATGAAGCTGGTAAATGGGCAGTGGACCCGCGTCTCCTGGGATACCGCGATCAATGAGATCGGAGACAAGCTTCAAGCTGTACGCGAGAAGTCGGGCCCCGATTCCGTCTATTGGCTCGGCTCGGCCAAGATGACCAACGAAGGCGCCTATCTGTTCCGCAAGCTCGGTGCGTTCTGGGGGACCAACAATACCGATCATCAGGCTCGCATCTGCCATTCGACTACCGTGACCGGCGTCGCCAATACCTGGGGCTACGGCGCGATGACCAACAGCTACAATGATATTCGCAACGCAAAGACACAGGTCATCTTGGGCGGCAATCCAGCCGAAGCGCATCCCGTGTCGCTGCAACATCTGCTCGAGGGCAAGGAGCTGCAAAAGGCCAACTTTATCGTCATCGATCCGCGCCTGACGCGTACGGCGGCCCACGCGACGGAATATGTGCGGATGCGCCCGGGCACCGACATTCCGGTGCTCTACGGCATGATGTGGCACATTCTCCAGAATGGCTGGGAGGACAAGGAATTCATCCAGCAGCGCGTTTACGGTTTCGACGACATCAAGAAAGAAGTTGAGAAGTGGCCTCCGGAAGAAGTCGAGCGCGTCACCGGCATTCCCGGCGAGCAGCTCAAGCGCGTCGCCAAGATGTTCGCCACGGAGAAGCCGGCAACCCTCATCTGGGCCATGGGCCAGACCCAGAAGACCGTCGGCACCGCCAACGTCCGCGCGAGTTGCATTGCCCTCCTGATGACCGGCAATGTCGGGAAAGCCGGCGCGGGCGCCAACATCTTCCGTGGCCATGACAACGTGCAGGGCGCGACCGATGTCGGGCTCGATATCGTCACGCTGCCGTTCTATTACGGCCTCGCCGAAGGCGCCTGGAAGCATTGGTCGCGGGTTTGGGAGGTCGACTATGATTTCCTGAAGTCCCGCTTCGACTCCAAGCAGATCATGGAAACCCCCGGCATTCCGCTGACCCGCTGGTTCGAGGCAGTGACATTGCCCAAGGATCAGGTCGCTCAGAAAGACAATGTGAAGGCGGTGTTCGTACAGGGACACGCCTCCAACAGCATCACCCGCATTCCTGAGTCCCTGAATGGTCTGAAGGCTCTCGAGCTGCTCGTCATTGGCGACCCGCATCCGACGACCTGGGCCTCGCTCTCCGTCGAGGCGGGCCGCAAGGATGGCGTCTACATTCTGCCGGTCGCTACGCAATTCGAATGCAAGGGATCGCGCGTCGCCTCCAACCGCTCGCTGCAATGGGGCGAGCAGATCGTGAAGCCGATCTTTGAATCGAAGGATGATCTCGAGGTCATCTATCTGATGGCGAAGAAGCTTGGCTTCGCTGACCAGATGTTCAAGAAGATCAAGGTCGAAAACAATCTTCCTGAAGCCGAGGATGTGCTGCGCGAGATGAACCGCGGCAGCTGGTCGACTGGCTATTGCGGGCAATCGCCCGAGCGCCTCAAGGCGCACATGAAGAACCAGGCCAAGTTCGACATGCTGAGCATGCGGGCACCGAAGGACGATCCCGAGGTCGGCGGCGACTATTATGGTCTGCCCTGGCCGTGCTGGGGATCGCCTGAGGTCAAGCATCCCGGCACGCCACTGCTCTACAACACCAATTTGAATGTGATGGACGGCGGTGGCACGTTCCGGCCGCGGTTCGGCGTCGAGCGCGAGGAGAAGCTGCCGGACGGCACGACGCGGAAGGTGAGCTTGCTCGCGGACGGCTCGTACTCGTTGGGGTCGGGAATTCAGGACGGCTATCCGGAGTTCACGCTGGCGAGCTTGAAGAAGCTCGGTTGGGACACCGAGCTCACCGAAGCGGAAATGGCCGTGATCAACAAGATCAATCCGGCCAATCCGGACACGGTGTCGTGGGCGCTCGACCTGTCGGGAGGCATCCAGCGCGTGGCGCTGGCGCATGGCTGCGTTCCCTACGGCAACGGCAAGGCGCGCATGAATGCCTTCGGCTTGCCCGATCCTATCCCTGTTCACCGCGAGCCGATCTACACGCCGCGCGTCGACCTCGTCGCTAAATATCCGACGCTGCCCGACGCCAAGCAGTTCCGGATGCCGAATATCGGTTTTTCCGTGCAGAAGGCAGCGGTGGAGAAGGGAATTGCAAAGCAGTTCCCACTCATCCTGTCGTCCGGTCGTCTGGTCGAATATGAGGGCGGCGGCGAGGAGACGCGCACCAACCCGTGGCTTGCCGAATTGCAGCAAGACATGTTCATTGAGATCAACCCTGCCGATGCCGCCGAGCGCGGCGTCAAGGACGGTGGCTGGGTGTGGGTCACGGGTGCAGAGAACAATTCCAGGGCGAAGATGAAAGCGCTCGTTACCGAGCGCGTCGGCAAGGGCGTCGCCTGGATGCCATTCCACTTCGGCGGTTGGTTCGCGGGCAAGGATCTTCGCGGCAATTACCCGAAGGGCACCGACCCGATCGTGCTCGGCGAAAGCGCCAACACGATCACTACGTACGGATACGACCCCGCCACGGGCATGCAGGAGCCCAAGGTCACTCTCTGCCAGATCGCGGCGGTTTAGGGAGTAACGACGATGGCACGTATGAAATTTCTCTGCGACGCTGATCGCTGCATCGAGTGTAACGCCTGCGTCACCGCCTGCAAGAACGAGCACGAGGTGCCCTGGGGCATCAACCGGCGCCGCGTCGTCACTATCAACGACGGCAAGCCGGGCGAGCGGTCGATCTCGATGGCCTGCATGCACTGCACGGATGCCCCCTGTGCGGCCGTGTGCCCGGTGAACTGCTTTTACACCACGGCCGATGCTGTGGTGCTGCATTCCAAGGACCTCTGCATCGGTTGCGGCTATTGCTTCTACGCCTGCCCGTTCGGTGCTCCGCAATATCCGAAGGTCGGGAATTTTGGCTCTCGCGGCAAGATGGACAAGTGCACCTATTGCGCGGGCGGCCCGGAGGCCGACGGCAGCAAAGAGGAATACGAGAAATACGGCGCGAACCGGTTGGCCGAGGGCAAGCTGCCGCTGTGTGCCGAAATGTGTTCGACCAAGTCGTTGCTTGCGGGTGACGGCGAGATCATTGCCCAGATTTACAAGGAGCGCGTGATGAAGCGCGGTTACGGCTCGGGTGCCTGGGGGTGGAAGACGGCCTATCGCGAGACGATCGAATCCTGACGAAGGTCGCGCGAGCATTGAGGAGGAGCTCATGGTGTCGTTTGCAAAATTCGTTCGGGCGGCTGTTTGGGCTTGTGCTTTACTCCTCCTCATCGTGGCAGCTCCGGCACCGGTAGGCGCTCAGCAGGTCAATCCGACCGCCAGCGCCGTCAAGGAGCAACAGCTCTTGCAGGAGCTGAACCGGATCCAGGGTCGCGTCAGCATTCCTGATCAAAGGTCCGGCGTTCTCGAGCAGCCACAGGGGCGGGAATGGCGCGAGTTCCACAATGTCACGCTGCGCTGGATCGGCGGAGTCGCGATCATCGGCATGCTGGCGGTGCTCGTAATCTTTTATCTCACGCGCGGCATGGTGCGCCTCGAAAGCGGACGATCCGGCCGCACCATCGTGCGCTTCAACACGTATGAGCGTTTCGTGCATTGGATGACCGCCACCTGCTTCATCATTTTGGCGATCTCCGGACTGAACATCACCTTTGGGCGACCGCTGCTGTTGCCGCTGATCGGCTTCGAGGCCTTCTCCGAATGGTCGCTTTGGGCAAAGTACGCCCACAACTATCTGAGCTTCCCGTTCACCATTGGGGTCGTTCTGATCCTTCTGATGTGGATCGGCGGCAATATTCCGAGCAAGGTGGACGTCGAGTGGATGAAGCGAGGCGGCGGCATCGTCGGGCATGATCATCCTCCGGCCTACCGCTTCAACGCCGGCCAGAAGGCGATCTACTGGATCGTCGTGATCGGCGGCGGTCTTGTCGCCGCGAGCGGCTATGTCCTCATGTTCCCGTTCTACACGACGGGGATTGAGGGCATGCAGCTGGCCCAGATCGTCCACTCCATCGTTGCGGTCCTGTTTGTCGCCGCGATGATCGCGCACATCTATATCGGCACCATTGGCATGGAAGGTGCGTTCGAGGCCATGGGCTCGGGTGAAGTCGACGTCAATTGGGCCCGCGAGCACCATAGCCTCTGGCTCGACGAGCAGATGGCGCGAACGGGTCCGAACGACGGACAGCCTCAACCTGCGACCGCGGCGGCCGAGTGAGACGAACAGCCTGAAAGTGGCCGGGCGTTTTACTGAACCGGCTCTCTCGCAAACAGGACAGAGCGGTCCTGCATCTGCAGCTCCGGCAGCTTGCTCGCCTGACCGGTCTGCAGTTCCTTGATGGATGGCATGCTGCTCTGGCCTGCATGGAACAGCACGTGCGATTTGAGCACGCTGCTGGCGGCTCCGGCGAGAAGCAAGGCTGCGATGAGCGAGGGCATGAGGCGTTTCATGCGCATCTCCGTCTGCCATTCCACCCGGCACGACTGATAGACGTAAATTGCCTGGCGCGATGTGAGCCACTTCACAGCCGGCATTCAAATTACATCGGCCCCAGCGAGGCGGGAGTATGAAGAGAGGCAACTAAGCCGTTTCGCGCGAGCACACCCTGTAAGCTCCACGGAATCCCTGGTGTGCGCTATCGAGGGGCGCGACCTTGCGGCTATCGAAATGATTTGGGCGCCACTTGCAAGGTTCGGTTGCTCTCGAGGGACCGGCAGCCCGGGAGCTATTTCGGAAAGCAAGCCGCGAATGCTTTCATCAGCCGAGGCGATCCCTTGATTCGGATCGAGCGTGTCGCAAGGGCGCGTAGGATCGAGAGACGGCCGTCAAGAAATCTCAACCATGCGTTCGAATCGGCTTGCACCCGGAGATCGGCTCGCCCTTGCAGCCCCTTGACCATCGAGAGCGTCTGATTCCGGATCAGAACGGTCGCCTCGGCTGGTTCGGTGCCTGTGAAAACGAAGTGGTAAGTTGCGTTCAGTCCTTTCGCCTTGCCCCGTTGGAAGCCTAGTCTCATGCCGAAGAGGAACTGCGAAATGCTGCCCGCACGTGCCGCGTTGCGCACGTGACGAAGGGTCTTGTGCGGAAAGCGCTTTGCCGCATGCTCCGCCGCGTCCGAATTGGAGACGACGTAGAGCGTCTCTTTTTTGTCCTGCAGCGGTTTGACGATCGCGTCGACGTGCGCCTTCCGATCGGCGAGAAACCCGCCAAGGACATCCTCGCCGGCGGGGCAGACCGCCAGGCAGTAGGCAGCGTTGTAGTTCGGCCCGTAAGATAGACTTTGCCAACGCTGGAGCGTTTCACTTGGGGGATGGCGGTCGCTGTATTCCTTTGCCGATTTGGAATCTGCGATGTCTTCGATCCAGTGCGTAAAACCGCCCATGAACTGCTGGTAGTTGTGATTTAGGCACGAGGAGAAGTCGAAATAGCCGTCGGGCTTGATCGCGCCGACGGGGCAAGCGACGACACAAAGCTTGCACTCGAAACACGGATTGTAGTCGAGCGGTGTTCCGGGAGCTTCCATGTGGACGTCCACCAGCACGGTGCCAAGCAAGATGAAGCTTCCGAACTTCGGATGGATGATGCTCCGATGAATGCCGCGCTTGCCTACGCCGGACGCTTCAGCGACGAGCTTATGGGAAACGATCCACCCGCGCTGCGAGAATCCGTCCATCTCCATGGGGAAGGCCATGGGCGGATTGAGAGCTGGAATGCCCAAATCTTCGAGACGGCGCACCAGCGCCCGGCAAACGTCTTCGACGTCGTGGCTGACGTTGTGAAATTCGTTGTTGGCGGCGGATCGTAGCGGAGAGCGGATCGGCGCCCTGTGCATTCTACGGACAATCGAAATGGCGATGCGTGCCGACGGAAAGGCCCGGTGGATATGCGGCCGCTCTTCTGCAAGGGAGGGATCATCGAGGCTCACTATGCCGCAGTCATCCGCACCGCATTCCAGGGCCAGCGCCTTGAGCTCGTCCTGCGTTAGCTTTGGCGGCATGGTCGGCGTCCTGGCCCGCACACGCTTGGCAATCGGATGATCATCAAGTCCCGCCATGTCCGCACCTCGTTTCGTTATCCCTGCGCCGCCGGATTTCGCGGGGCTGTTTTGCCTAGGCAGCCATTCGCAGCAGACCGACGATGTCAGCTTCGCTTTTGAAGGGTCGCGGATTGGCCTGGACGAAGCGATGGTTGATCGCGATTTTGCTGATCCGCTCGAATTTGTCTTCGCCAACGCCGACGTCGGCAAGGCGGCCAGGTAATCCGAGACTTTTGGTGAATTCCGAGAAAGCGTCTGCGGCTTCGATATCCGGCGCACCAAGAGCCGTCGCCAAACGCTTCTGCGCGCCCTCGGTGAATGGCTTGTTATAGCGAAGCAGGCTCGGCATGATAACAGGTGTGCAATAGTAGTGCGGAACGTCGAAAGTCCCTCCCAGCACGTGGCCAATGCCGTGACTTGCTCCCATCGGGACGCGTGCCTGTAGCCCAAAAGAGGCGAGCCAAGAGCCATATTGAGATAGCCGGCGCGCCTCGATATCATCAGCTTGCTGCAAGGTCTGGAGCATTCCTTCACGCAGACTACGGATTCCCGCCAGGACGACTTCATCAGCCAAGGGTGTACCGGCTGGCGAGCACAATGCTTCGATGCCGTGATCCATCGCGCGGGTGCCCGATCCCATCCAGAGCTTTGAAGGCGTGTGAAGCGTCATAGCAGGGTCCAGAATGATCGCCACTGGCATCATTTTGGGGTGAAAGAAAATCTGCTTCAGCTTGTGGCGCTCATCCGTGACGAGCGCTGCGGCATTGTATTCGCCGCCGTTCAGTGTGGATGGCACGGCAATCTGCCGGACGGTCGGCGAGCGGAAGGGAGAATGGCTCAGCCCTGGACCCATGGGAAACGGATCGAAGCCCGCTTCATCGCGGATGTCGTGTTCCATCGCCATGATGACGATCTTGGCGAGATCGACGGCAGAGCCTCCGCCGACAGCCACGACCAGATCAGCGCGGGCGTCTTTTGCGTGGCAGGCAACCTCGGCCGCCTGCTTGCGCGTCGTATGCTCTGCAATTCCATCGAAGGTTGCTGCGTGCTTGTTGCCGAGCGCTCGGCGAATCTTCTCGATCTCGTCGGTCTTGGTGTTCAAGGTTCGGCTGACGATAAGGAAGACGCGTTTCGCGCTCAGTCGTTCGGCCTCTTCGCTGACGGCTTCAGACGCCGCTTTGCCGTAGATGACACGATCAATTGCTGGAAAATTATGTACACCAGTCCTGCGCATTTTTGTCCTCCCATTGATGTGGTCAAAAGCGCTTGAACATCGTTGCGCGCTCCTGCGTTTGGTCGTTGCCGCAATTATGTTCCCATTATCGTGCGAGCCAGCTCCGACGGGTTCTCAATAGCTGAGAAGTGGCCGGTGTTTTTGAGCGTTACCATCTGCGAAGCAGGAATCAGCGACCGTGTGCGTTCACGCTCGTTTGGCCGAGACCAATCGCTATCGCCATAAATGAGCGTCACGGGCGTCGTGATCTGGCGATAATAATCGCGTGCCCTGCTCCAGGATCGCCAGCCTGCCAACACCTTGCGTGCGATGCGCTTGTATCCGGGGCGCTGGGCGACTTCATTGAACTCGGCAAGCAGATCGGCCGGCAGTCTGCGGGGATCGTGAAATCCGCCGCCCATGATCTTGCCGAGGATCAGCTTGTTTTCGACCGATGCATTCACCGCGCCGAGCACCGGAATCTGCAAGCTGCCGATGATGAAATTCGCGAGCCAGTTGCCGCGTCGAATGCCGTCCCCGTAGCGGGTCTCGTAGTCGTAGGGATTGATCGCATAGACCCGTTTCACGCGCTGGGGAAGCGACGCCGCCACCGTGAGGGCCAATGCCCCGCCGATCGACTCGCCGACAATCGTCACGTCCGAGAGGTCTAGCTCATCGATGAAGCGAATGACGGCCTGCCTGAAGTACGGTTCGTCGAAGTTTGCGTTTGGATCTATTGGTGAGTGTCCGTGGCCCGGGAGGTCAATGGCGTACACGGTGTGCGATGTCGCGAGGAGGGGCGCAAGACTGCGGAAATATTCGAGCTGCGTCCGGATCGTATGGATGAGGAGCAGCGGAGGCCCGTTACCGGTCTTTTGAAAACGCACACTTAGCGTGTCCGATAGCTTCAGCAAACGTGGTTTGAGTTCACTCGTGCTAAGCATTCGGTCTCTCTGTGGTTCGAGGGGCAATCCTTCGGGCGCCTGCGGCGTCGCGAACCTGTTCGCCCGCCGCATCGAGAAGGGCCTGCGCCAGATCAGGGTCGTTGACGACCCGCGAGAGCGTCACCGCGCCGATCATCGTCGCGAGAATGGCCATGGCCTTGCTACGGGACTCCTCGCCGCCGGTCTCGGCGAGGAAGCGGCCGAGGACTTCGAGATGGGCCTTGATCCCCGCTTCGAATGCCGCTTTCACGCCGGGCCCCTGTCTGGCGGCATCTGAGCCGAGCGCCACGATCGGGCAGCCGTCCATCCTTTCTCCGCGATGGTCGGCACTGAGGTAGAACCCGATCACCGCGCCGAGCGGATCACCGGGGTTCTGCGCGGCCGCGTCCGACCATCGGAGGGAGGCGCTTTCCAATGCCCGGTTGGACGCCTCTACCGCCAAATCCTCTTTTGACGCGAACTGCTTGTAGAAGGCGCCTTGGGTTAGGCCGGCGGCCTCCATCAGATCCTTCAGGCCGATGCCGTCAAAGCCTCGCTCCCGGAAAAGGCGACTTGCCACATTGATCACGTTTTGGCGGTTTTCCGCGGCCTGAACGCGACTCACGCGCATCGGGGATCTCCTATTTAGATTTCGTTTGACCTCTATATGCGAGATAGAGGCTGAACGCAATCTATCAAGAGGTAGGCCCTGTGGCGAAAGCTCCTTACGCCGAGCTGGCGAACCCCCACCATGATCACGGTTCCGTGACTTCATGCTTTTAGATTGCGATCGAAATCTATTTGGATTATAGAGTTTGAAGGCAATCTAAATGAAGGCGGGAGTGGACATGAGAAAGAAGAGAATTGCGGTCTTGGCCGGTGTCGTGCTCGCGGCGTCCGGGGCGGCTGCCTTCGTGACTTTTGTCATTCCCACCCAAAGGGCCTCTGCCCTGAGCGATCCGAGACAAGAACGACCGGTCGTCAACCTGGTGACGGCAGCGCGAGTGGCCGGATCCGAACGCGGCTTCACCGGCGTTGTAGGGGCGAGGGTGGAAAGCAATCTCGGTTTTCGCGTCGCCGGCAAGATCGTGGAACGGCTGGTGAATGTCGGTCAGCAGGTCAAAGCCGGCGAGCCGCTGATGCGGATCGACGAAACCGATCTCCGCCTTGCGCTTGCGGCGAAGCGCAACGCCGTTGTCGCAGCGCGCGCTACCGTCGTTCAGACCGACGCGGATGAGAAGCGATACGCCAACCTCGTCAACGACGGATGGACGTCCCGACAGCGCTACGAGCAGGCGAAAGCCGCGTCCGACACCGCCAACGCGCAACTCGCCGCGGCCGAAGCCGATGCGCGCGTCGCCGAGAACCAAGCGACCTATTCCGTACTGGTGGCCGACGCGGACGGAACGGTCATGCAAACGCTTGGTGAGCCCGGCCAGGTGGTTTCCGCCGGACAGACAGTCGTTCGGCTCGCACAGTCCGGTCCGCGCGAAGCTGTGGTGGCGCTTCCCGAAACGATGCGGCCGGCGATCGGCTCGCTCGCCGAGGCGAGCCTGTATGGGAGCGATGGGCGCCGCTTTACTGCGCGTCTCCGGCAGTTGTCGGATTCCGCCGATGTCCAGACCCGTACCTACGAGGCCCGCTATGTGCTCGATGGCGAAGCCGCGGCGGCGCCACTTGGCGCGACGGTCACCATTCGGCTTGCAAGCCAGGAGAGCCAACCGGAAGTCCAGGTGCCGCTGGGAGCGGTGCTCGATGACGGCAGAAAGACCGGCGTTTGGGTCTTCGAGAGCGGCACCTCGGCCGTACACTTTCAGCCCATCAAGCTTGTGCGTGTGACCAGCGAAACCGCGGTGATCTCCGGGCTGAGCTCAGGTGATCGGGTCGTTTCGCTGGGCGCTCATCTCTTGCAGGAGGGCGCTCACGTCAGGACCGCCTCTCAAGACAGGAGCAACTGATGAGCTTCAATCTGTCCGCGATCGCCGTCCGCGAACGAGCCGTGACCCTGTTCTTCATCCTCCTGCTGGCGGCCGCAGGCGCGTACGCCTTCTTCATGCTCGGGCGGGCGGAAGACCCTTCCTTCACCATCAAGACCCTCACTGTCACGACGGTATGGCCGGGCGCGACGGCACGTGAGATGCAAGACCAGGTCGCCGAACCCCTGGAGAAACGGATTCAGGAGCTGACCTGGTACGACCGGGTGGAGACGACCACGCGGCCAGGTTATGCCTACATGACCGTTACGCTGAAGGACAGCACGCCGCCATCCGTCGTGCAGGAGGAGTTCTACCAAGCCCGCAAGAAGCTCGGGGATGAAGCGCGCAAGCTGCCGTCCGGTGTGCTCGGCCCCTTCGTCAACGACGAATATTCGGACGTGAGCTTCGCCCTTTATGCTCTTAAAGCGAAGGGCATGCCGATGCGGGAGCTCGCCAGGCAAGCCGAGACCATTCGCCAGGACCTCCTGCACGTGCCCGGCGTCAAGAAGATCAACATCCTCGGGGAACGTCCCGAGCAGATATTCGTCGAGTTTTCCTATCCCAAGCTGGCGACGCTCGGCGTGTCGGCACAGGACATTGTTGCCGCCTTGCAGCGGCAGAACACCTTAACTCCGGCTGGTTCGATCGACACCAAGGGGCCGCAGGTCTTCATCCGGGTCGACGGCGCTTATGCCAGTGTTGAGGCGATCGCCGACACGCCGATCGTCGCGGCTGGGCGGACGCTGAAACTCTCCGACATCGCCGTAGTCCGTCGCGGCTACGAGGATCCTCCCACCTACCTCATCCGGCACCAGGGCGAGCCCGCCGTCATGCTCGCGGCAGTCATGCAAGAGGGCTGGGATGGCCTCGCGCTCGGCAGGGCGTTGGAGGAGAAGTCCGCAGCGATCGCTCGGACGCTGCCGCTCGGGATGTCTCTGGCCAAGGTCAGTGACCAGGCCGTCAACATCACCTCGGCCGTTGACGAATTCATGATGAAGTTCGCGATGGCGCTCGGCGTGGTGCTGCTGGTGAGCCTGCTCAGCCTCGGCTGGCGCGTCGGCATCGTGGTCGCTGCCGCCGTTCCTTTGACGCTTGCCGTCGTGTTTCTCATCATGCTGGAGACCGGCCGGTTCTTCGACCGCATCACGCTCGGCGCGCTCATTCTGGCGCTCGGCCTTCTCGTGGACGACGCCATCATCGCCATCGAGGTGATGGTGGTGAAAATGGAAGAGGGCATGGACCGTATGTTGGCGGCGGCCTATGCCTGGAGCCACACGGCGGCGCCGATGCTGTCGGGAACACTCGTGACGATCGCCGGCTTCCTGCCGGTGGGCTTCGCGCGCTCGACGGCCGGCGAATACGCCGGCAACATCTTCTGGGTCGTGGGCTTTGCCCTCATCGTCTCGTGGATCGTCGCGGTGGTCTTCACGCCCTATCTGGGCGTCAAGATGCTGCCCGCGATCAAGCCGATCGAAGGTGGCCATCACGCGATCTACGGCACGCCCAACTATCGGCGCCTGCGCGCGCTCATTACCTTCGCCGTGCGCCACAAGTTCGCAACCAGTGGCATCGTCGCCGTCGCTTTCGCCCTTTCGGTCGTCGGCATGGGCGGCGTCAAGCAGCAGTTCTTCCCGACCTCCGACCGCCCCGAAGTGCTGGTGGAGGTTCGGCTGCCGGAAGGCACCAGCATCGAGACGACGACCGCCGCAGCCGAGAAGCTCGAGCGGTGGCTGCATGATCAGCCCGAGGCCAAGATCGTCACGAGCTATGTCGGTCAGGGCGCGCCGCGCTTCTTCTTCGCGATGGCGCCGGAGCTGCCCGATCCGGCCTTCGCCAAGATCGTCGTGCTGACACCGGATGCGGAGGCGCGTGAGGCTTTGAAGCACCGGCTCCGGCAGGCGGTGTCGGGCGGTCTTGCAGCCGAGGCCAATGTGCGCGTCACCCAGCTCGTGTTCGGACCCTATACCCCGTTCCCGGTCGAGTTTCGGGTCATGGGGCCGGATCCGGCGCAATTGTACGCGATCTCCGAAAAAGCGCTCGGTATCATACGTGGCGTTCCCGATGTGCGCCAGGCGAACCGCGACTGGGGTGATCGCACGCCCGTGCTCCGCTTCATCCCGAATCAGGATCGACTGAACCTCATCGGCCTTTCGCCAGCGGAGGTCGGCCGGCAACTGCAGTTCCTCCTCACCGGCATCACCGTGACGCAGGTCCGCGAGGACATTCGCAATGTCCCGATCGTGGCACGCAGCGCTGGCGGAGAGCGGCTGGATCCGACGCGTCTGGCGGATTTCTCCCTGATGAGCAGGGACGGCCGCGCGGTTCCGCTCGACCAGGTCGGCCATTCGGAAATCCAACTTGAAGAACCGATCATGAAGCGCCGCGATCGCACCCCCGTCGTCACCATCCGCTCGGACATCAACGAGGCGACCCAGCCGCCGGAGGTCTCCAAGGAGATCAAGACAGCACTTCAACCGCTGATCGCGTCTCTGCCCGCCGGCTATCGTATCGAATTGGGCGGATCGATCGAGGAGGCAACCAAGGCCAATGACGCTTTGGCGACGATCTTTCCCGCCATGATCGCCGCCATGCTGATCGTCATCATGTTGCAGGTGCGATCGTTCTCGACGATGGCCATGGTGGTGCTGACGGGACCGCTTGGCCTCGCCGGCGTCGTGCCGATGTTGCTGATCTTTCACCAGCCCTTCGGGTTCAACGCCATTCTGGGCCTGATAGGGCTGGCGGGCATCCTGATGCGCAACACGCTGATCCTGACCGAACAGATCAAGGAGAACCTTGCCGCCGGCCTTGATGACTATCACGCCGTCATCGAAGCCACGGTGCAGCGTACTAGGCCCGTGATTCTGACCGCACTTGCTGCGGTGCTGGCCTTCATCCCCCTCACGCATTCCGTTTTCTGGGGATCGATGGCCTACACGCTGATCGGCGGCACGGCCGTCGGCACGGTGCTGATTCTGCTGTTCCTGCCTGCGCTTTATGCCGTGTGGTTCCGGATCAAACCGACTGCCGATACGATTCATGAGCATTCAACGCAGGAACCGGAATTGCAAACATCGATGGCTGCCGAGTAGGGCTCGGTCGCATCCATGAATCGTCCGGTCCGAACGGTCACCGGCTCTGACGAGGTGCGCGCGCTTATCCTGGAGGTGGCGGAGGAGCACTTTCGCCGCGTCGGTTACCACAGGACGTCGGTGGCTGATATCGCCTCGGAGCTCCGCATGAGCCCGGCAAATGTCTATCGCTTCTTTCGCTCGAGGGATGCGATCAACGAGTCCATTTGCGGGCGGGTTTTGGAGGAGGTTACTGAGATCGCCTTTGCGATCGCAAGTTCGAACGCACCGGCCACAGAGAAACTCGACAAGCTCCTGACCGCCGTTCACCAGCACAACAAGATGACGCTGGTCAAGGAAAGGCGCATGCACGAGCTGATTGTCGCCGCCATGCACGAGAACTGGGCGGTCATCAAGGCGCACATGGAGCGATTGCTGACAATCTTCGAGGCGATCATACGCGAGGGCGCTCAAACGGGCGAATTCGAGGTCGAAGATGCCGCGGAAGCCGCGCGAGCGGTCAACGCCGCCTTCATGCCGTTCTTCCATCCGACGCTGATCGAGCATTGCCTGCAATGCGGCGAAGATCCGGAAGCAGGGTTGCGCGTCCAGATTCGCTTCATCCTGAAAGCTCTCGGCAGGTCCGACCAAGCAGTCTGCCTTAGCCGGACCTGATGCACTCGGTCGCCGCACACCGCCGTTTAGCGTTTGTGACTTCATCACGCGGCACGCCGATGCGTATACGGCGGCGAACTAGGAATACCTGAATGAAGTTTTCTGTGTGGTCGCTGGGGCTGATGCTGCTTACGACGTCTGCGACGGCGCGTGATGACGGGCGCTACGCCAATTCGCCCCTGAAAGGATGGTTCGAGAGCCTACAAAGCGAATTCGGGCAATGTTGCTCGGACTCAGACGGATACTTCATTGCCGATGTCGACTGGGAGTCCGATCACGGGCATTATCGTGTGCGCATTGACGGTGAGTGGGTGCTGGTTCCTGACGGGGCCGTGGTCACGCAGCCGAACAAGACCGGCAGGACCATGGTGTGGAAGTACTATATCGATGGTCATCCGCGGGTCCGCTGTTTCATGCCCGGCACCATGATGTGACTTATGGTCCTGACGCGACGCGGAGCGGTCTGGCATTCGATCTGGGCTTGCTTGCGCAGTGCGATACGTACGACAGCAGAAGCGTTTCCTAAAGACGCTCCGACCACGAGTCAGTGACCCATTGCTCGAGCTGTTCGGGCCGCAAGTCAACGCCCGTGCCGGGACCTTCCGGTACCGCGAGCATGCCGCGCTGATCAACCGATGGTGTGCCGGCGAGGCGCAGGAGCGGGTTATCCATCATGTCGTACTCCATGAATGGATACGCTGCGCAGGCCCCTCCGCGACGTGGTTCAAGCACAGCCGACATTTGAAGCGAGGCGTGGAAATTTACGGCCGTGCCAAACACGTGGGGCATGATGGGTAGATCATAGGCTTGCGCGAGCGCCCAGATTTGCCGAAAGCCGCTGTAACCTCCACATATCGAAAGATCGGGTTGAAGAATATCGAAGGTACCTGCGGCCAGAAAATCGCGGAAGGCACGCAGGCTACCGAGTGCCTCTCCGCCAGCGGTGGCAACCTTGGCGGCGCGCGTAAAGGATTGATAGCCCGGGAGGTCCTCCGGCTGAACTGGTTCTTCAATCCAGAGCAGGTCGGCATCCTCCATGAACTTTGCGGCCCGGATGGCGGCTGCTGCGGTATAGCTCTGGTTGATATCAACCATGATACCGATATCAGGGCCCACCTGCTTGCGAAGCGCGTTTGCCATGGTGCCGTCGGCTCTCGGCTCAACGCCGCCTCGGGGCTTGATGGCTTTGAAGTTCAGCGAAAGATACTGATCGACCTCGCGCTGATACTCCCGGTAGGGATCGGGCTGCATTCGCACGAAGGGGCCGCTTGCGTAAGCGAACACCTCGTTGCGCACCGCTCCGCCCATTAGCGCTGCTACGCTGATTCCGTGCATTTGCGCAGCAAGATCGTGCAAGGCGATGTCGATGGCCGATATCGCCATCATTGCCGCCCCGCGCCGATCATACCCGAGACAACCGCACATCGATTGAAAGTGGCGGCCATTGTCGGCGGGCGACTTGCCCAGGATGAGTCCGGCGAGCCGGGCACGAATAAAGGCGCCGGCGGCGTGTGGGGAATTGCCCGCCTCTCCCCACCCGGAAAGGCCGCTATCTGTTCGTATCTGGATAAGCAACGCGTCCCGCTTCCGGAACACATTGAGAGCGTTTCCCATGGGCTCGGCCAGCGGGAAGCTAAGATGGAAACCATGAACTTCGGTTATTTTCATAGCAGCTCACTGAGTGCACGTAAGGCCGGGGGTCAGCCCGGCTGAATGTTTCCCTTCTCCACGATACGCGTCCATTTGGCGATCTCCTCATCGATACGTGTGGCAAATTCGGATGGCGAGCTGCCAACGGAAACAAAACCGAGTTCCGTTGTCCTCAATCGGAGTGTCTCATCTTTGAAGGTCCTTCCGGCAACCTCTGCGAGCTTGTCGATGATGCGAGGCGGCAGCGCAGCCGGTCCGACCATGCCGAAAATCGGCGTGGCGTCGGCGGCCGGCAAGCCGGCCTCGGCCATGGTGGGGACGTCGGGCAGCTGTGCGATACGGGCGCTTCCAGTAATGGCCAGGCCACGAACCAGACCCTGACGGACCTGCTGTCCGATAGCTGCGACGGTGGCAAACGTCATCTGGACCTGCCCGCCGATCAGATCGGTAATAGCCGGTCCTCCGCCTCGATAAGGCACATGAAAAATATCGATCTCGGCGGCTTGTCGCAGTTGCTCTCCCGCCAAATGAATGGCCGTTCCAAGCCCAGCCGATGCAAAGTTGATCTTGCCCGGCTGAGCTTTGGCAAGGGCAACGAACTCCCTCAGGCTATTGGCAGGCACTGAGGGATGCACGACCAGAACGAGAGGGGAAGTCGCCAAAAGCGAGATCGGCGCAAAGTCTTTTTTGGTATTGTAGGGAAGTTTCGTGCGAAACAGCCCGGGGTTAATGACAAACGCGCTATCGATAACTCCTATGGTATGGCCGTCGGGGGAGGCGGTCGCGACTGCCTGCGTGCCGACCATGCTCGCGCCGCCGCCGCGATTATCGACGATGACGGGCTGGCCCAGCGCACGCTCCATTTCCGGTGAAATCAGCCGCGCAATGATGTCGGAGGCACCTCCCGCGGCATACGGTACGATGATTTTCACGGGTCGTTGCGGGTAACTCTGCGCCTCGACTGTTCGCAGGAAAGGCGAAACATAAATCGCCGTTGCCAGCCCTGAGCCGACCATCGTTCTTCGTGTAAATGAGCGCATGGCTCTTCTCCATCACCCAAGGGCTCTGTCTCGGGCAGAGCGGCGGCTTTGAGCCGGAGCCGTGGCCGATGCGGCAAGACCGAACCAGCCTAAGGCATGGTTTCCCCGCGTCTCATCAATCGTTGAATTTGAAACCGGGTAAGGCCTCGCCCGGCGGTCCCGGATCGGCAATCGAAGCGCAATTGGACTGCATCGGAGTCCCGGCCAGCGCCGCCTGAACGAATGCAAGTTCGTCGGAATAGGCTGCGTGCACCGTTCCGTTATGGCTCACGCCAGCATAGGTCTTCCAAACCACATGGCTCCCTGCAGCGCAGAGTGCTGCAACCGCAGCATATTGGCGCTGCGGGTAGATCGACTTGTCGGCCAGGCCTGTGGCGAGAAAGACCGGTACCGGCATTCGAACCGGACTCATGTCTATAACGGTGCTTACGCGATCCGCGATTTCAGGGTCTTTCAGGCTGTTTGCCAGAGTGAGGCCGTTGCTGCGAACGACCTGTGCAAGCTCCGCGTTACATCCCTCTCGGGCGGCTTGCAGCAATGGCTTCGCTGCCTCAGTTACGAGGTCGTCCGGCTTTCTTGCGTCGTCCCCGAGAGCACCGCCGATCATCATCAGAATGGTGAGTTGCGGCGGAACTGAACGTGCAAAACTCTCATCGCTGGAAGGCTTCTTGTCTGCGGCGGGAAAGGCGGAAATGACGCCGGTGGCGATCGATGCTTTTATGTTGAGTTCGGGTGCGTAGGAAGGCGCGAGGCGCGTTGCCCCGAGGGAGGCGCCGGAGTCCTGCGACTGGCCCGTGATGATGATCGCGTTGGCGATCTCTCCGTTGGAATGGTCGAGCGCTGCTCTTGCGGCATCGAGCACCGAGCGCCCTTCTGCTTCCCAGTTCAGATAAGGATGCGGGCCGGGCCCGCCGAGACCCTGGTAGTCGGTCGCCACGACGGCGAACCCTTGTTCCAGCCAATTGTTGATGTACTCGCCGTCCCTGGGTCGATGCCTGCTCCACGACGGGGCACATCTGTCGGAGCCGCCGAGCGTGCCGTGCGCCCAGGCAACAAGCGGCCATCCGCCCTGTGGCGCGGCTCGCTTCGGAAGATAAAGCGTGCCGCTGACCGGAATGATGCCGGATCGCCACCTTACATCCACCGAAGTGTACAGGATTTTCTTCGCCGTTGCGGCCGCAACGATCTCAGGCTGCTCCGGTATGCCCTCCTCGCGTAGCATGAGACCTGGCTTCTCGGGCAAAGCGGCGGTCCAGCGATAGAACGGCGACAGATCCTGATCACCAACGGTCGGGCCCTGAGGTAGCGACTCCGCTGCGGCGTACAGCACGCCCGGAAGAGGCAAGGCGCAGAGAGCGAGTGCCGCGAGGCTCATTTTTGCAAGTGCTTTCATCGTTTCGTTCCTCCGCTTTTTGGTGCAGCTCAAGAGGCTGCGCTCCTTCGTGACTCGTCGCATGTTTGCTTCAGCACTAAGCGCACATGGCGAGCTGCGCATGCGCCCCCCCAGTCGAAAACTGCATTGGCAGTCGATCGAGAATCCTATTCCACCTGCAACCCGATCCGCCGGATGACACCTCCCCACTTGTCCGACTCCGTCTTGAGCAGCGCAGCGGCTTGAGCCGGGCTCGTAGCCCGCGGCTCGAGACCGACCTTGGCGAACTGAGCCACCGCGTCAGGCTCCTGCAGCACGGCATTCAGTGCGGTGTTGATCTTGCCGACGGTTTCGTCCGACATCGCTGCCGGACCGTAGAGCGCGAACCATGTTTCGACTTGGTAGTTGGGTAAGCCTGCCTCGGCCGAACTCGGCACGTCCGGCAGCAGCGGCGTACGCTGCTGCGATGGGACGACCAAGGGTCGCAATTTTCCATCGGCGATGTAGGGCGCCGAGTTACCGACGGCGTCGATCATCACCTGCAGTCTTCCGCCGAGCACATCGGTTAGCGCAGGTCCGTTGCCGCTATAGGGAACATGCAGCATTTCGAAGCCGGCCATGTTCTTCAGCAACTCGCCGGCGAGATGCAGGATGACGCCGGTCGCAGAACCGTAGGCGAGCTTGGTTGGGTTCGCTTTGCCGTAGGTGATCAGTTCCTGCAGGCTGTTACTGGGCAGGCCAGGATTGACCGAGACCACCAGAGGCCCGGTGCCGATCAGTCCCAGCGAAGTGAAGTCGTTGATCCCGTCATAGGGTGCGAGCTTGCGCAGATGCGGATTCACCGCGTGGGTGGATACGCCGCCGAGCAGCAGCGTGTAGCCGTCGGGCGCCGATCTTGCGACGAATTGCGATCCAATGATCGCGCCCGCGCCGGGCCGGTTCTCGATGACGATTGACTGTCCCAGCCGTTCGCGCATCCGCTCTGCGATGAAACGGGCGAGGACATCGCTGCTCCCGCCAGCCGCGTAGGGCACGATCAGCTTGATGATCCGGTTGGGATAGTCGCTCTGCGCGCGGGCAAGCCTGGGAGTTGCGAGCGCGCTGAGCAGGCCAAGGCTAGCCCGCCGCGTCAGCCCTCTGGGCATTGTCATCCTGACTCTCCCGGTCTTTCGCCGGGCGCAAGGCGCGCGGCGCTATTTTCCGGCTTTCGAGCATGCCCGCCGTTTCCGCCTTAAGCAGGCCGAAACCTCCTGCAATCGACCACCACATGTGATCGGCGCGATGGACGATCAGGCATTCGAGGCTGCGATGCATCAGGTCGCCCTGGTAGGAATGGCCGAGTGCGATGTGCACGATTTCCTCGGGTAGCCCGACTGCAATGCAAATGTGGGCGCCGTAGACCGGATGTCGAAGTGCGGGCGAACCCGCCTGCGACTTGTCTGCTTCCCACCGCCTGCGGTTGGCAGGATCGAACTCCCAGGCCTTGCCGACATCGTGCAGCAGTGCACCCGCGAGAACGATGTCGCGATCGACAATGGCTTCGGGAAATTCCTGCGCAAACTCGTCTGCGATCGCGATCGCTAGTCGGGCCACGCTGCGCAGGTGTACCGCCTGGCTGCCCCGCTTTAGCGCAAAGACGCCGGGCGTCGCCTCTCCGGGAATGGCGGTGAGCCGCGGAAAATCCGTTTCGGCTAATGCATAGGCCCAGGCCTCGATGGCCTTGCGGCGCAGTTCTTCATCACGGACGTGCGCAAGTTCCGGCAGATCCTCAAGCACCGTCGCGCGCAGCGCGTCTGTGAGGGGGCGGGGCTGGCGCCGATCAAGGAAATACATGGACAACCACTATTCGTCTCGATCCATGTTGCCGCCGCCCCTAACATAGTTTCAAATACCGATTTGATCATAATTCATGCTCTGGAGTTATATATGTCAATCAGCGTACGGGAGATGGACGTCTTCCGGTGCGTCATGCAATCAGGCTCGGTGACCAACGCCGCCACCGCCTTGAATATTTCGCAACCGGCGGTCAGCCGCATGCTGCAACAGGCGGAGGACCGCCTCGGCTTCAAGCTGTTCGTGCGCCAGAAGAAGCGGCTGAAGCCGACGACCGAGGCGCAGACGCTTTTCGCAGAAGTCGTGAACGTGTTCGCGGCGATCGAGCATACTCAAAGGTTGGCGCTCGAGCTTCGCGACGGCCGGGCTGGGCTCCTGACGGTTGCGACCGTGACCGGGTTCGGTCACACCATTGTGCCGCAAGCGGTCCGGCGCTTTCGCGCCGAACGGCCGGACGTCTCCGTTGTCATTCAAACCATGACAGGGCCGGAGGTCGTTACCCGCGTCGCCCAAGGGCGAGCTGATCTCGGCCTGACCGTCGGCCCGATCGGGGATACGTCCCTCGAGAGCACTATTCTCTGCACGACCAGGCTCGGCTGCGTGCTTCCGATCGGTCACCCGCTGGTAGCTAAGGATGCATTGAGCGCGCCCGATCTTGCCGACGAGCAGGTGATTTGTCCTGGTCCGCATTTGTCGATCGGAGCCGCAATCGTCGTCGCCTTTGCCGAGGCGAATTTGCACTTGCGCATCGCGGTGGAGGCATCGCAGTCGAATATCGCCTGCGAGCTGGTTCGTGCCGGTGCCGGCATCGCGATTCTGGACGGCCTTGGGCTGCTCAGTGCCCGAACCGATGATCTCGTCACGCGTCCGTTCGCGCCAAGCCTGCATAGTGTCGCGCGGCTACTGAAAGGAACAAAACGCCCGGTCTCTCGTCTGGTGGAAGAGTTTGCCGATGTGGTGCAGAGGGTTACGGCCGATAGCGGCTTGACTTAAGCGTTCGCATCCCCGGCTCTCGATCGAACCCGCGGCGCATTATTGCTGATGCTGTCAATCGCGCAAACGGAGCGCAGCGTTAGCCACGCCACCAGTTCCGGTTCATCGTGGGCCCTGAGGACAGCGCGGAGCTGCCGGACCTAAAGCCCTTCGTCCGCGACCTCATGCGGCAGACGGAGCAGGACCTCGGCACTAGGCTCGACTGGGTCGCTGCTGACCATTCAACACCGGCCATCCGCATACCCATATCGTCCTGCGCGGCAAGCATGACGAAGGAAACGACCTCGTCATCGCGCGCGACTACAGTTGCCACCCGACCAGTCGATCGTGCTGGTCTCGGACCTGCGCCAGTCCGAGCGATCAAGCTGCGGCACTATGAGGACGCAAACTTCGTCAGCCGTCTGCGCAAGCGCCCGTCCTTGGTGGGCGACCAGTATGCCGAGCGGCCGGCGGCCCGACGATCTTCTTCCCTCGTTCTGAAGAGCATCCCTGATCAAACCAAAACTGTCGGCTTACGTCCCTGAAAGTGTGGCGCAGCGGCTCGCACTAGCAGCCAAGCGTCCCGGGCAAGAACGAGGCGATGAGCGAGGCCAACCGCATCCTCGACCTCCCAGTCGAAGTGGCGGTTGCGAGCGTCATCGCCGCTCCGTTACCACCCGTTCCATGAAAGGGGTGACGTCGCGTCAACCGATTCTTCGCGTCGTGGAGAGCGCCACCACGTCGCGAGCGCTGCCGGGGCTTCCGCTTTGGCGGTAAGCCCGGCGGCGGGCACGCGTTCTTTGCGCTATTGCGCGCGGCGCACCCGTGAGCTTCGCGGGCTTCGTTCGGACGGGTGTCAGGCTCCTCAACGGCGATGGGAGCGTCTCCCAACCTTGTCCCCAAAGATGGTGCTTGCAGAAAAAAGAGATCGTGTTATAAGTTAAACGGTCGTTCGGATTATTATTGGCCGAAGCCGACGGCAGAGTGGCGGGACGACGGACGAGCCGTGGGAGGTCCTGGAAATGAACGTCATGCCGCGCGTGTGGCATTGGAGCGAACTTATTCGGCCGGACCGGGTGCACGGCTCGCTGTACACTGATCCTGCGATATTCGAGGCCGAGCTGCAGAACATTTGGTATCGGACCTGGATCTATGTCGGGCACGAGAGCGAGGTGCCCAACGCCAACGACTATGTCGTCAAGTCGATCGGCCCCCAGTCCGTGATCATGACGCGCGACGAGCAAGGCAAGGTAAACCTCCTGCTCAATCGTTGCTCGCATCGCGGCAATCAAGTCTGCTCCTTCGAGCGCGGCAATGCGCGCTCCTTTACGTGTCCGTTTCACTCCTGGACTTTCGCCAATGACGGTCGTCTGGTCGGCTATGCCTTTCCGGACGGCTATGAGGGGCAGGACCGGTCTCATCTCGCGCTCGGGCGCGTGACGCGCGTCGAATCCTATCGCGGCTTCGTGTTCGGCTCGTTCGCAGCCGAAGGGCCGACGCTGAAGGAGCATCTCGGAGGAGCGGCCGAAACCATCGACCGCCTGGTGCGCACCTCGCCCGAAGGCGAGGTCGAGATCACCGCGGGATTCCTCAAGCATCGCGTGAAGGCGAACTGGAAGTTCATTCTCGAAAACGAGTGCGATGGGTATCACCCGGCTTTTGTTCACACTTCGATTTTCGGCGTCGCCGATAGCATGATCGGCAAGCTCTATGGCGGCGCCTCGACCGCGCTGACCCGCGATTACGGCAACGGTCATACCGAGATCGACCTGCGGCCAGAATTCCGCAAGCGCGACCTGCCGATGAGCTGGTTCGGCACCAGCGAGGAGCGGCTGCCGGACTACACGGCGCGGATGAAGGCAACCTATGGCGATACCTCTGCTCGCCAAATCATGATCGACGGCACGCCGCATGTGATGATCTTCCCGAACCTGTTCATCGCCGAGATCCAGGTGTTCGTGATCCAGCCGCTCGGTGTCGATGATAGCGTGCAGCACGTCACGGCACTCCAGTTCAAAGGCGCGCCCGATCTCAACCGCCGCCTGCGGCAGCAGACCATGGGGTCGGTCGGTCCGGCCGGCTTCCTCCTCGCCGACGATTCCGAGATGTACGAGCGCTGCCACCGGGGCGTGCAGGCGCGCAATCCCGAATGGGTTTTCCTCGGACGCGGCGAGAAACGCGAGCGTCGGGACGAGCTCGGCTTCAAGGTCGGCCACGTCACCGACGAGGTGCCGTCGCGCGGCATCTGGGCGCATTATCGCAAGCTGATGGAGGCAACCTGATGCTGTCGCGCGAGAGCAGCGCCACGCTGATGAGCGCCGTTACCGCCTTCCTCTATCGCGAGGCGCGGCTGCAGGACGAGCATCAATACGAGGCCTGGGAAAAACTTTGGACCGATGATGGCGTCTATTGGGTCCCGGCCAACGGAGCGAATATCGATCCGGAGCGGGAGATGTCCATCATCTACGACAATCGCTCGCGGATCGCGCTACGCGTGCGCCAGCTCATGACCGGCAAGCATTTCACCCAGACACCGCAATCGAATCTGCGCCGGCTCGTCTCCAACATTGAGCTAATGGACGAACAGCCGGGTGGTGATATCGCTGTCGCCAGCAACAGCCTGATCTTCGAATCGAGCCTGCGCGACGATACGCTGTGGGCCGCCCGCAACGAATATCGGCTGCGTCATGTCGAAGGCGAATTGCGCATCGCCTACAAGAAGGTGGTGCTCGTCAACAATGCCAAGGCGATCTACACGCTGTCGTTCCTTGTCTAGGAGAGGTCTTGCGCCATGATCGACAAGGGACCCGTTCTGCTCGACATCGACGGTGGCATCGCCCGCCTGCGTCTCAACCGGCCCGAGGCCGCAAACGGCATGAGCGTCGAGATGCTCAGCGCGCTCTGCGATGCCATCATGGCCTGTCACGGCCATCCCGGGCTGCGCGTAGTGCTGCTGAGCGGCGAGGGGACAAACTTCTGCGGCGGCGGCGACGTGCGCGCCTTTGCATCAAAGGGCGAGAAGCTTCCGGACTATATACGCCAGGCCACGGCCTACCTTCAGAACGCGGTCACTGGTCTATTGCGGCTCGAAGCCCCCGTCATCGCCTCGGTGCAAGGTTTTGCGGCCGGCGGTGGCGGCTTCGGTCTCGTCTGCGCATCCGATATCGTCATCGCGGGGGAATCAGCGAAGTTCCTGGCGGGAGCCACGCGCGTGGCGATGGCGCCGGATGCCGGTGTGTCAGTCACGTTGTCGCGCCTCGTCGGCCTGCGCCGCGCGATGTCGATTCTGCTGACCAATCCGGTGATCCCGGCGGCCGAAGCACTGCAGATGGGGATCGTCACCAAGGTCGTTCCCGATGGTGAGCTCGCTGATGCCTCGATGCTCCTGGCCCGCGAGCTCGCGGCCGGCGCGCCCAAGGCGCTTGCCGCGACCAAGCGCCTGGTCTGGGCGGGCACCGGGACGAGCATCGAGCAGTGTCTGTCGGAAGAGGCGCGCACCGTCTCCGAACTGTCAGGCATGTCCGACGCGCGCGAGGGTCTTGCGGCCGTGATCGAGCGGCGCAAGCCCGTCTTCACCGGACGCTGAGGCGTGACGGGGCCCCTGCCATTCGGACGCCTCGACAGCCGTCGCGCCTTCGTGTCAGGCGGCGCGCGGGGTATTGGAGCCGCGATCGCGCGGAGCTTTGCCGGTGCGGGAGCCCACGTAATGATTGCCGATCTCGATCTTGCTCTGGCCTCCGAACTGTCGCGACAGCTGGGCGCGGTGGCGGCAAAGGTCGACGTCGCCGATGCAGGTGCTGTGCAGGCGGTCGTGGCGCAGCACGGGCCGTTCGACATCCTCGTCAACAACGCTGGGATCGATCAGCACGCTTTCTTCACCGACACCTCGCCGCAGGACTGGGCCAAACTCATCGCGGTGAATCTCACCTCCGTGCTGGCCTGCACCCACGCCGTGCTGCCGGCGATGCACGCTGCAAGGTTCGGTCGCATCATCAACATCACGTCGGAAGCGGCTCGACTCGGCTCCAGGGGAGGGTCGATCTATTCCGCGGCCAAGGGGGGCGTGATCGCCTTCACCAAGAGCATGGCGCGCGAGAACGCACGCTATGGCATTACCGCGAATGCGATCGCGCCGGGGCCGATCCGTACACCGATGCTGGAGCAGGCGGTCGCTGGGGGCGGTGAGAAGATTTTGCGCGCGATGACGGATGCGACCCTGCTCGGCCGCCTCGGCGAGCCGGAGGAGGTCGCGGCTGCTGCGCTGTTCCTGGCATCCGACCAGGCCGCCTATATCACGGGAGAGACGCTGGGCGTATCCGGCGGCATGGGGATCGGCGGCTGAGATGAACGAAGCGGCCAGCGATATTGGGGCCACCCCGGTCGATCGTGCCATTGAGCGCCTCCGGTCGATCTATCGCAACTGGACGCGTGATACCTCTGTCGAGCAGATGCGCTGCGATTGGGATGAAGCGTTCGCCGGCTGCTCAGTACCGGTGACGTGTCGCCAGGTGTCTGCCGGCGGTGTGGATGGCGAGTGGACCGCGTCGGCCGCTGCGCGGCCGGACAAGGCGATCCTCTATCTCCACGGCGGCGGCTTCCGCATCGGCTCAATTGCCTCGCATCGCGACCTGATCGCACGGATTGCGCAAACCAGTAGCTGCCGCGTCCTGGCGATCAACTACCGTCTGGCGCCCGAGCACCGCTTTCCGGCGGCGCTGGACGATACGCTGACCGCCTATCGATACCTGCTGGATCAGGGCTTGCGACCGGCCGACATCGCGCTCGCGGGAGATTCGGCCGGAGGCAAGCTTGCGCTCGCCGCCATGCTGGCCTTGCGCGATCGCGGCGAGACGCTCCCGGCAGCCGCTGCACTGATGTCACCGTGGACCGACCTCGCTGCGACGGGGGCCAGCTATGAAAGTCGGGCCGAGGTCGACCCGATCCATCAGCGTGCGATGATCCTGGCGCTGGCGAAGAACTATCTCGGCGCGGATGGCGATCCGCGCCACCCGCTGGCCTCGCCGCTCTATGCCCGTCTGTCCGGGTTGCCGCCGTTGTTGATCCAGGTCGGCGACCGCGAGACCGTGCAGGACGATTCGACCGCGTTCGCCGCCAAGGCCAAGGCTGTGGGCGTGAACATCGATCTTCAGGTCTGGAGCGGCATGATCCACGTGTTTCAGATGTTCCCGGAAATCCCGCAGGCGCGCGAAGCCCTGGCGGAGCTTGCAGCATTCTTACGCAGACGTCTTCACATCGACGACGGGAGAGCGGCACAATGAACGTCATGACCTCTGGCCCCCGCCAGTCGACCGAAGGTGAGTTTCATTTCTCGGAGCAGCCCAATCTGCCCGAGGAGCTCCGCATGCTGCGCGAGCAGGTGCGTCGTTTCGTCGAGAAGGAAGTATTGCCTCATGGCGAGGCGTGGGAGCGCGACGGCAAGATCCCGCGCGAGATATTTCGCCGCATGGGCGCGCTGGGCTTCCTCGGTATGCGCCACGCCGTCGAATATGGCGGCACGGAGATGGGGCCGCTGGCGTCGATGGTGTTTGCCGAGGAGCTCGGGCGGTCCAGCTTCGGGGGCTTCACCTCGTCGACGCTCGTGCACACCGACATGTCAGCGGTCCACATCTCGCTGCGGGGCACGCCCGAGCAGAAGCAGAAATATCTGCCTGCCATCATCCGCGGTGAGACCATCTGCTCGATCGCGGTGACCGAGCCGGATGCGGGCTCTGATGTCGCGGGCCTGAAGACACGCGCGATCCGCGACGGCGAGGGATGGGTGATCAACGGTGCTAAGATGTTCATCACCAACGCCGTTTATGGCGACATCCTGATCGTCGCCGCCCGCACCGATCCGCATGCCAAGGGCAGCCGGGGAATTTCGCTCTTCATCGTCGAACGCAACATGCCGGGCATTGCGGTGACGAAGCTCGACAAACACGGCTGGCTCTGTTCCGACACCGCCGAAATCGCGTTCGCGGACGTTCGTATACCGGCCAGCGCCCTGCTCGGAGAGGAAGGCAAGGGCTTCTACGGCATCATGGAGACCTTCCAAAACGAGCGCATCTGTATCGGCGGCATCTGCGCCGGCGAATCCGCCAAGGCGATCGAGCTGACGACAAACTATGTCAAGACGCGGGAAGCCTTTGGCGGGCCGCTTTGGAACCAGCAGGCCGTGCGGCTCAAGCTCGCCCAGCTCGCAGCCAAGGCAGCGGCCGCGCGCCAGCTCGCCTATCACGCGGCCGAGCTTGCCGCAGCGGGACAGCCCTGCCTGCGCGAAGTGTCCATGGTCAAGGCCCTGTCGCCCGAGGTGCTACACGAAGTCGTGCATGGCTGTCTGCAGCTGCACGGCGGCAGCGGCTTCATGCGGGGTACGCCGATCGAGCGCATGGTCCGTGATGCGCGCGTGCTGACGATCGGCGGCGGCGCCACCGAACTCATGCTGGAAGAAGTCGCGAAGCGGATGTAACCGGGCGATTTGGACGGGAGCAAGAGACATGCCGAAGACTCGTTCAGATATCGCTCGCCTGCTTTATACGGCGCTGACTGTCGGGGACAAGGAGCAGCTTGAGATGCTGCTCCACCCGGATTTCGTTGGCGAGATCGCAGAAGGGATGCCGTTCGGCATTGGAGGGCGGCACGAGGGCCCCACTGCGATGCGTCGCAGCGGGTGGGGAGCGATCGCCCGGCATTTTGCGGCACGTGCCGAACCAGAGCGCTTTCTTGAGGTCGGAGAGGCCTGCCTGCTTGTGACGGGTCGGTACCGCGGCGAGGGAAAGCAGGGAGGAGCTCCTCTCGACGCGTCCTTCGCGCATCTCATTACATTCGAGGGTGAGCGCATCACACGCCTCGAACAATATACTGACACCGCTCGCTGGCATGATGCCGCGGGCCCCTTCAAGGCCGTCCTCCTCGAGATCGCAGACGGCATTGCAACTCTTCGGCTCAATCGTCCGGACCAAGGTAATGCCATCAATGAAGAGATGGCCGCGGATCTGGAAGAAGCCTCGGCGCGAATGGCCGAAATCTCCGGTTTGCGCGCCGTCCTGATCGCAGGGAACGGGAAGAATTTTACCATGGGCGGCGACATCAATCTATTCGCCGGTACACCGCCGGCCGAGTTGCCGGGCAAGCTGCGTCGCATGATCGATGGCTATCATCGCGCGATAGATCGCCTGACAAGCATGGATGCACCGGTCGTTGCGGCAGTGCGTGGCGCCGCCGCGGGAGGTGGGTTGGGCCTCCTCTACGCTGCAGATATCGTATTGGCATCCACTGACGCGCGTTTTGCCCTCGGATATAGCGCGCTGGGATTGACGTCTGACGGCGGCAACACCTGGTTCCTGCCGCGGATGATTGGCATGCGGCGGGCGCAGGAGCTCTTCCTGCTCAATCGCCGCCTGACGGCGCAGGAGGCGCTGGAATTCGGCCTGGTCTCGCGTCTCGTGTCGGACGACTCTGTCGAAGCGCAAGCGATGGCGGTCGCGAGGGAGCTGGCGGCGGGGCCGACGCAGGCCTTTGGTGCCATGCGCCGTATGTTGCGGCAGTCTTTTGAATCAAGCCTCGGCGCCCAGCTCAAAGTTGAAATTGAATCCATCGTTGCCGCGAGTCGCTCTGACGATGCACGCGAGGGCATCGCCGCGTTCGCATCCAGGCGTCGGCCTGTTTTCAAGGGGAAATGACCGGGGGCTGTCCCGGCCATTTCTCGGCGGCCTTACTTCACCGGCTTGAAGCTCAGTGTGGCGGCATCGGCCTGCATGATCTGCAGCTTCTGGTTCGAGAAACGGACGCCGGGACCGAAGCTGACCGGCGCCATCACGCCGGTTTCCACGTTCTTCGTCTTTTCGAGCTCGCTGATCGTGCAGGCCCAGGTCGGCTGCTTGCCGCAGCGCTCGATCGCCGCGATCAAGACCTTCGCCGCGGCATAGCCTGTCATGGTGTAGCGGTTGATGCCCTTGAACTCGGCCTCCGACACCAGCGGCCTGGCCTTCTCCAGGAACGCCTTGCCGGCCTCGCCGGCGAACGGCTCGACATAGTCAACGGCGTAGATGCCGTCGCCGGCCGGGCCCATCAGCTTGAGCACGGGCTCGATCCGGCCGGGCCAGAAGATGCCGGTTACCGGCTTGACGTTGAGTTTCTCGAGCTCCTTCATCATCGCGATGTTCTCCGCGATGATGCCGCCGGCCAGAAACACTTCGGCGCCCGAATCCTTCAACTGAAGCATGTCGGACGAGAAGTCCTGCTGGCCTTTCTTGTAATTGCCGCTGTAGACGACGTTCAGCTTTTTTGATTTCACCACGGAATCGAAGCCGTCCCGCACGGTAATGCCGTAATCGTCATCCTGCGTGATCAACCCCCATTTCTTGCCGGGGTTCTTCTCGGCGAGGTAATTCACGAGGTGGATGATCCCTTCCTCGTAAGACTGGCCGACCACGAACACGTTCTTGCGCGGGGGCTCCCACAGGAGCTTGACGGGTGCGACGTCGATCACGGTCGGGATACCCGCCTTCTCCAGCACGGGCATCACGGCGATCGACTGGCCGGAGCCGGAGATGCCGAGCATGGCGAACACCTTATCGACCTCGATCACCTTCTTGGCGCCCTGGATCGTGCGCGCGGTGACATAGCCGTCGTCCTCCAGCACGTATTTGATCTTACGGCCGTTGATGCCGCCGGCATTGTTGGTTTCCGCGATCGCGATCTTGTGGCCGATCGATGCGGCGACGCCAAGCAGCGCCGGCGGTCCGGTCAGGGGCTCGACGTCGCCGATCAGGATCTCGGTGTCGCTGATGCCGGGGTCGGCGGCAAGCGCGCCGCTGCCGGCCAGCAGGGTCGTCGCGAGCAACAGTGACGCGGTCGTCAGATGATTTTTCATTTCTGTCCTCCCTCCAATATCGGTTTTGTCAGTAACGCAGCGGCCAGTTCACCCATGCGCGTCTGATGTCGTGCCAGGCGCCGACCAGGCCGCGTGGCTGAAAGCGCAGGAACAGGATGATGACGAGACCGTAGAGCATGCTCTTCAGCTCCTGCGCGCCTGTGGTGAACACCGCGTCGATCTGGGCGCTGAACAGGCTGAAAACGAGGCGCGTTGCTTCCGGCAGCAGTACGATCACGATGGTGCCGAGCACGGCTCCGAGCGCCGAACCGAGGCCGCCGACGATCAAAATCGCCAGCGCCTCGATCGAGAGCAGGAACGGAAACCCTTCGACGCTGACGAAGGAAAGATAAATTCCGTAGAGCGCGCCGGCGATGCCGATGACGAAGGCTGACGTGACGAAGGCGAAGAGCTTGTAGGCATGCAGGTTGATGCCCATGACGCGAGCCGCGGTGTCGTTGTCGCGGATCGCGACGAAGGCGCGGCCGACCCGGCTGCGGCGGATGTTGAGAGTGGCAAACAGCGTCAGAATGGCGACGCCGAGGCAGAGATACGTGAATGCGGTGTCGCCGTCGAAGCTGATGCCAAAAATCTCCGGCCGCTGCACGGAGATGCCGCGGGCGCCGTTGGTAAGCCATCGCATCTCCAGGATCACTGTGTTGATGATGAAGGAGAAGGCGAGTGTTGTGATGGCGAGATAAAGGCCCTTCAGGCGCAGCGACGGCGCACCGACGATCAGGCTGGCCAGCGCCGGGACAATGCCGGCACCGAGAAAGCCGAGCAAGGGGTGCATGTGATACTTCGATACGAGGACCGCGTAGGCATAGGCCCCGGTGACGAGGAAACCAACGTGACCAAGGGAGATCAGGCCGGCGTAGCCGGTGAGGATGTTGAGGCCGAGCGCGGCGGTCACCGTGATCAGGATGATCATCAGGAACGACAGCGCGTAGGCGTTCAGGACATAGGGCGCGGCGATCAGCGCCAGCACCAGAACTGCCGACCACAGCCAGACCGGTGGGGAATCGATCAGCGCGACGAGTTCGCTGTAGGTCTGCTTGTAATCGCCTGTGCGCATCGCTTTAAACCCTCTCGATGTCGCGTTCGCCGAATAGGCCGAATGGGCGGATCATCAGGACCACGATGATCATCGCAAAACCCGCGATCTCCTTCATGCCAGAGCCGATATAGCCACCGGCGAGATTCTCGGCGATGCCGATCAGCAGGCCGCCGAGGCCGGAGCCGAGCACGGCGTCGAGCCCGCCGAGGATGGTTGCGGGAAACGCCTTGAGTCCGAGCTGGAACATCGCGGGCGACAGGTCGTAGGACAGCGCGAAGAACACGCCGCCGATCCCGGCGATGACGGAGGAAGCGGCCCAGGCCAGCGCATGGACGCGGGTGGCGCTGATGCCCATCAGGAGCGCGGTCCGGTCGTCGGCCGCGACGGCGCGCATGGCGACCCCCATCTTGCTGTAGCGGAAGAATGCCCAGATTGCGGCCAGCAGCACCAGCAGCGTTGCGATGACGGCGATTTGGCCGGTGCGGACGCCGATGCCACCGATGCGCACGATGTCACGGCCCATGCCGATGTCGAGGTCGTGCGGGTAGGCGTCCCAAATGAAGTTGATCGCCGAGCGCAGGATCACCGCAAGCCCGATGGTCACCATCACGGTGGCGAAGACCGGCTCGCCCAGCATCGGCCGCATCACGACGCGCTCAATGACGAGACCGAGCAGGATTGCAGCGAGAATCGCGCCGAAGGCGACCACGACCACATTGCCGCTGACGGTCGTCGAGATGGTCCAGGCGATATAGGCCGTGATCATGGTCATCTCGCCCTGCGCGAAATTGACCAGCCCGGTCGACTTGTAGATGACGGCAAAACCCATCGCGATCAGGCCATAGATGGCGCCGATCGCAAGGCCGGAGATCAGAAGTTGCAGCAGATACTGCATGTCAGCTCTCCGCAGGATAGATGATGGCGAGCTCGCGCGCGAACTTCTTCTCGATCATGGCGCGGCGCACCTTTTGGGTGGCGGTCAGCTCGCCGTCGTCATGGTCGAGCTCCTTCTCCAGGATGGCGAAACGCCTGACATTCTCGACCCGCGCGAAGCGTTTGTTGGTCTCGTTGACGATGCGCTCGACCAAGTCGTGCACTTCGGGCAGTTGCGACAGCGACTTGTAGTTGGTGTAAGCCAGCGCGCGGTCGCGCGCCCAACGGCCGACATTGTCGTAGTCGACCTGGATGATCGCGCCGAGATACTTCTTCGCTTCGCCGACGACGATGGCTTCCTTGACGAATTCGGAGTCCTTCAGCGCATTCTCGATCTCGGAGGGCGCGATGTTCTTGCCGCCGGCGGTGATGATGATGGCCTTCTTGCGGTCGACGACGGCGATTTCGCCATTGTCGAGCACTTCGATGATGTCGCCGGTACGGAGCCAGCCGCCGGTCTCAAGCGAGGCGGTGGAGGCCTTGTCGTCGAGGAAGTAGCCTTTGAAGACGCCGGGATTGCGCAGCAGGATCTCGCCGTCGTCGTCAAGCTTCCACTCGGTCTGCGGCAGCGGCAGCCCGCAGCCACCGATCCGGTGATGGCCCATCGCCTGGACGAAGGCGACACCGCCGCTCTCGGTGAGCCCGTAGCCTTGCGATACCGGGCGGCCGATGATGTCGAAGAAGCGCAGTGTCTCCGGCGAGATCGATGCGCCCGCGCAGAGCCGATGCCGGCTATAGGCGAAGCCGAGGTGGCGTTGCAGATTGCGGAACATCAGGAGATAGAGCAGGCCGTAACCGGCGCGATCGAACAGGCTTTCCTTGCCCGCCTGCCGGCGGTCGGAGAGCTTTCTGCCCCAGGCGAGACAGGCCCTGGTCAGGCCTTGCCGCAGCTTCCCGCTTTCTCCGAGCTTGAACAGGAAGCCCTGTTGCAGCTTTTCGTAGATGCGGGGAACGCCGACGAAGAAAGTGGGCGCGATCTCGCGGATGTTGATGGCGACGGTGTCGATCGACTCGGCAAAGCTGACGGTGCCGCCGAGCACGAGATGCATCACCATGCCGTAGCAGCGCTCCGCGACGTGGCACAGTGGCAGATAGCTCACCGCCTCGAACGGCTTGTCGGCGATGCCGACGGCTTCGGCGTAGGTATAGGCGGCGTAGACGAGATTGCGGTGGGTCAGCATCGCGCCTTTGGGCGGGCCAGTGGTGCCCGAGGTGTAGACGAGGATGCAGACATCGTCGGGCGCGCCTTGCGAGATCATGCGGTCGAGCGCGGCATTCGCGTCAGGATGCTCGCGCATATGGGCAAGGCCGCGCTGGCACAGCGCCTCGAATGACATCAGCGTCGACTGGCGGTAGTGCCGCAGCCCCTTCATGTCGGTGCAAACGATAGCCTCGAGATCCGGCAGGCCGCCATTATTGGCCATGGCCTCCAGCACCTTGTCCGTCTGCTCCTGGTCGCCGGTAACGACGACGCGAGCGCCGGAATGCTTGACGATATATTGCAGCTCGACCCAGGGGTTGGTCGGATAGATGCCGACGGACACGGCCCCGATCATCTGCGCGCCGAGGTCGGCGTAAAACCATTCCGGCGTGTTCTCTCCGGCGATAGCAATGCGATCTCCCGGCTTAATGCCGAGCGACAAGAGGCCCAGCGCGATCGCCCGTGCCGTCTCGTAGTAGTGCCGCCAGGAATAGGGATTCCAGATGCCGTAGTCCTTTTCGCGCAAGGCCCGCGCATCGCCATGCATGGCGGCACGCTGCCGCAGCATCTGCGGAATCGTGATGGCGGCATCCCTGAGCGAGGCGTGGAAGGTGGCCGCGTCGGTCGTTGGCGCGCTGCGGGCGGCGTTTGCTTGCAGTGGTATAAGCGTTGAGCGAAGGCTATCGAGCGTCGACATCATGACCCCGCCTTTGCAATTGGACTGGCGCGCCGGCCGCCGAGATAGGCTTCGGCGACGGCCGGGTCGTGCCTGACCTGATCGGGGGTACCTTCGGCGATCTTGCGCCCAAAATTGAGGACGTGGACGCGATCGGAGATGTCCATGACGATCCGCATCTCGTGCTCGATCATCAGGACCGTAATGCCGAGCTCGTCGCGGATATCGAGCACAAAGCGGGCGATGTCCTCGGTCTCCTCCTGGTTCATCCCGGAGACCATCTCGTCGAGCAGCAGGATCTTTGGCTCTGAGGCGAGCGCGCGCGCGAGTTCGACGCGCTTCTGCTGGCCATAGGACAGCGTCCCGACGACCGCGTCTCTGACATGCTCGATCTCGAGGAATTCGATGATGTGCTCGACCCGTTGCCGCGCCGCGATCTCCTCGCTACGGGTACGGCCGAAGAAGATCACGGCATCGAGCACGTTGGAGCGCAGATGGGTATGACGGCCGGTGAGGATGTTCTCGACCACCGTGCCGTGCTTGAACAGCGCAAGGTTCTGGAATGTGCGGGCGATTCCGGCGGCGGCGAACCGCCAGGGCGAGATGGTGGATAGGTCGATGCCGTCGAAGACGATGCGGCCGCCGCTCGGCCGCAGCACGCCGGAGATCATATTGAACAGGGTGGTCTTGCCGGCGCCGTTCGGGCCGATCACGCTGCAGATCTCGCCCGGCGCAACTGTGAGGTTGACATCGGCAAGCGCCTGCAGGCCGCCGAAGCGCTTGCTGAGGTTCTCGACGGTGAGGAGCGCGGTCACGACAGCCACCGCTTGCGGCGCTTGTAGTGCTTGATCTCGCGCAGGCTCTTGCGGTTGCCTGAGGAGGCGCCGAGATAGAACTCCTGGACATCCTCATTCGCCGCGAGCTTCTTGGCGGTGCCGTCGAGCACCACGCGACCGGTTTCGAGGATGTAGCCGTAGTCCGCGATGTCGAGCGCACGCTGGGCGTTCTGCTCGACCAGCAGCACCGTCATCTTCAACTCGTCGCGCAAGCGGACGATCACTTCATAGATGCGATCGATGATCAGCGGCGCGAGCCCGAGCGAGGGCTCGTCCAGCGCGAGCAGGACAGGATCGGTCATCAAGGCGCGGCCGATCGCAAGCATCTGCTGCTCGCCGCCGGACATGTAGCCCGCGATCTGATCGCGCCGCTCGTAGAGCCGGGGGAACAACGCAAACACCTGGTCGCGGCGTTCGCGCGCGTCAGGGCCGGTGCGGGTGTAGCCGCCCATCTGGAGATTCTCGTCAATCGTCAGCGCGGCAAAAACGCGGCGGCCCTCGGGCACCTGGACCATGCCGCGCCGGACTAGTTCGTCGGGCGGCAATTGATGGACGTCTTCGCCCCGGAAGCGGATGCTGCCGTTCTCGATCACGCCTTCCTCGGTATAGAGGATGCCGGACATTGCTTTCAGCAGCGTGGACTTGCCTGCGCCGTTGGAACCGAGTAGGGCGACGACGCCGCCCTGCGGCACCATAATCGAGACGTCGCGGATGGCCTCGATCGCGTTGTCATAGACGACGCGAATATTGCGGAATTCGAGCAGGCCATCGGGCATTGTTGCCGCTTGTGGCGCAGGAGACGGCGTCTGGAGCGGGATCGTCGTCGGCATCGCGGTCAGATCCGGCTCGACTGCGGCAGGCGAGGGCGCGCGGACAAGATCGCATCGGTCACGATTTTGGCGGTTTCGGCGCAGGCCTGTGTGCCGCCATTGCCATATTGCTTGACGGCGTCACCAACGCACCAGAGACCTGCGATGCCGGTCTCCCGCGGCAAATCGTAGCCGGCGCAGCTCCGCTGGGCTGGCCAATCGTCCCGCATGACGCGGATCGAGAGGATTCTTGCTCGATCGAAATTGCCGAACTGCTCGCGCAGATCAGCGAGGGCGAGCTCCACTTCGGCATTCGAATCGAAATCGCCTAGCGCGGGGACTGGTACGGCATAGGCGACATAGAGGTGCCAACCGGCCGGTGCGAGCTCCGGGCAAGTGGCCGATAGGTTTGCCATGTTGCAGAGCCGTCGCGTCTTGCCGAAGGTGACGATGCCGGGATGGTTCACCAGCGGCTCGCGGCTCGCGATGTTGATCACGATATTGGCGGCGGGCCGCAAGTCGTTTCGGACTTTTGCGACGTAGCCGGCAGGGAAGGCCGCTTCGCCGGCCAGCGCGACGGTGGCTTTCGGTCCGGCATTGCTGATGACGAGGTCGGTCTCAATGCGTACCGGCGCGCCATTCCTCTGGACTGCGACGCCGATAACACGGCCATCGATCGTGTGGATTTCGGTGGCCGGTGTTTCGAGCCAAACGTCGCCGTTTCGCTTGATGGCATCAGCAAGACTGGTCCAAACGCCGATCGTTCCATCCGGGCAGAAGCCGAATTTCTTGAAGGCACCCTTGCTGGTGAAATAGGTGAGGAAGGCGCGGGCCGGCAGCTCGGCGGCGTTGCAGGCGAAAATCGCAGCGCAAAGATTGCGAAAGAGCGCGTGGACCGTGGCGTTGTTGGTGTAGGCTCTGAGCCAATCCTCGGTCGATTCCCGACCGTCTGGGAGGTTGCCGGATCGGGCATCGGCGAACCTCTCTAGGATGCGGGAGGCCTGCTTCGTGAGTTGCCCGAGCAGTAGTGACCAGCCGCCCCGGCCGACGTCGATTAGCTTGCCGTCGATGAAGAAGGAGCTCGCAGGCTCCGGCGCTCGGATGTTGAGGGGCGCGCCGACGGTGCGAAAGGTCTCCTCGAACACGCCGCCGAACTCAATCGCGATCGCGCCGATATTGACCTTGAAGCCGTCGATCTCTTCCGTCGAGGCGCGTCCGCCGAGCCGGCTTTTGTCGTCGACGACAAGTGTGTGCAGCCCGCCATAGGCCAGCCGCGCCGCGGCGCACAGACCACCGGCTCCGGCCCCGATCACGACAGCATCGACCTTCTGCGCGTCCACGAACTGCCTCCCTGGATGCCGCCGGGTTGGCCCCGCGTGCCCCTATGTCCTTGCTGTGTTGAGGTTCAACATATTATAATCCGACCGGCCGTTCAAATTATTTTTTTGATCCAGATCAAATTTGGGCGGTCAGGCCGAAGAGTTCTGGTGGACGGCGGTGGCCAACACGGGACGATGCGAGCGTGTCGGTAGTATAGAGAGCGGAAGCCGTCGGATTGCGACGGCACGCTCGGAATGTGAGAGACGGTCAATGGCGCGAACGCGCTCCGAGAATTACGACGACATCCAACGCGGAATTCTATCTGCGGCCTGCGGCCTGTTTGCGAGCCAAGGCTATATGCGAGCTTCGATCGCCGACCTCGCCGATGCATGCAAGCTCTCGCGCGGCGCGCTATATCACTATTTCGACTCGAAGGAGGCGATCCTCTTCGCCATCTTGGACGAGCATGTCCGCCGGATGATCGCCGATGTCGAAGCTGGGATCGCAAAGCATGCATCCACGCTTGATCAGTTCCGCGCTGCGATCCATGCCATCGTTGATCTTAATGCGCGCTCGCCGCAGGAGCAGCGCCTGATTCTTAACGATCTGACCTTCCTAAGCGAAGCCGACCAGCAGACTATCAAGTCTCTCGAGCGCCGGATTGTCGATCTTGTCTCGGGGCTACTGCTGAAGCTCGACAATCAAGGCAAGATCGTCAAACGGACCAGGAAGGTCTACGCGATGATGCTGTTCGGAACACTTAACTTTAGCCACACCTGGTACGATCCGAATGGCGGCATTGGCCCGGGTGAGTTTGCGGATTTGGTCGTCGATCAATTCCTGTATGGGATCGCGGGCCAAGCCGCGCCCAAGGCCCTGCGCGCCGCGCCATGATTGGCGATGACTTCGAGGGATCGCGATTCGTTGTTATTTCCGGGTAAGCCCTTTGAACGAACTGGCCCTGAGTAGACCTTCGGAGGTGATGTCCCGGTACTCCGATTCGGCGAAGAACTTCGTCTCGACCCAAGTGGAAGTGATCCAAACAGTGTCTTAGCTTACGCTACGCCTTCGGGAGTCGATTACAGCACCGGCAATGCGGGGCTTCATCAAGCCCCAGCTTGCCACGCTAGAGGGCCTTTCGGCATGGTTCAGCTAGGGTGCCTATGAGCTTTTGACGTCCGGCAGGGACGGATGGCTCTGGAGATCGCGCTTGACCACCTTACCGAGCGCGTTTCGCGGAAATTCGTCTAGAAATACGACTGCCGAGAGCCTCTGCGTTTTTGCCAGTCGTTCGTTTGCCCATTCTTGAAGTGAGCCAACCTCGAGCTTGCTCTCGCGTTTTACGATAGCGAAGCCGATGGGCGTTTCTCCCCAGACCGGGTGGGGCACTCCGATGACGGTCGCTTCCAGAACATCGGGGTGCGCGCTCAGCGCCTCTTCGATGTCGGCCGGGTATATATTGAACCCGCCCGAGATGATCATATCCTTCTTGCGTCCGACGATATAGAGATAGCCCTCGTCGTCGAGCTTGCCCATGTCGCCGGAGCGAATGAACGATCGTCCTTTTTCGTCGCGCCAGACTATGGACTCGGTCTGCGCATCATTATTGTAGTATCCGCGCATCATCCACCCGCCGTAGAACGCGACCTCTCCGGTCTCGTCTCGCGCGACTTCTCGATCGTTGCCGCCCAGAATGCGAACATCATAGCCTGGGTTTGGTCGCCCGACCGATGACGGACGATCAACCATTTCTTCCGGCGAAATAATCGTGGCTCCGCCTTCCGAGAAGCCGTACAGCTCATAAAGCCGGGGCCCGAACGCAGATGTTATCTTGCGTTTGACATCTACTGTCATCGTCGAGCCCGCCGTCAGGCACATCTTGAGGCTGCTGAGGTCCGCCCGATGCAGCGCAGGTTCATCCAGCAGACGAATGTACTGGGTGGGCACCATAAAAACGTGCGTTATCTTACGCTCTTGAATCAAATCGAGGCAGTCCTTCGTTGAGAAGGACGGCATGATCACGATCTCGCCGCCTGTCATCAGGGCAGGCCACAGTGTGATCCAGCTGCCATTCGAGTAGATTGGCGTGGTGAGAAGGGTGCGCGCCGTCGAGCCGTAATTCATACCAATGGCGTAAGTCATGCCCATATTCTGACGAGCGCGATGAGAATAGGCGACGCCCTTTGGCAGCCCCGTCGTGCCGGAGCTGTAGCTGATGTTCATCAGATCGTCGAGTTCGAGCGCGACGTTCGGCTCGTCGTCCGGCGCGCCAGCCCACAACTCGCGGATGGATCGGCACCAGGACTTGTCCGCCATCGCTCAAACGCTGCGGCACCTGGACGCGGCGGAGGCCGGCTTATTTCCCGCCGCGTGGTGTTCATGAAGGGGACGGTGAGCGTCTTCAGTGCTGCGGCGCTCCGCCTGGCGGGCACTTTCCCGCGAGGTTGCGCAACAGCTTGGTTCGCGCCACATCTGCGTGCCGGAGGCGAAGTCGAGGGAAGGTGTGGCGCGTTCCGGATCAGGGCTGCGTTTGGCTAAATGAGCAACTCTCGGGCGATGACGACCCGCTGAATCTGGTTCGTGCCCTCAAATATCTGAGTTAGCTTTGCGTCGCGCATCATGCGCTCGACGGGATAATCCATGGTGTAGCCGTATCCCCCAAAGATCTGCACCGCATCCGTTGTCACCTTCATGGCCATGTCGCTAGCCACACACTTAGCCATGCTGGCGAGAACATTCAGGCGCTTCCAATCACTCGCGTCGCCGGCTCGTGCGCACTCATATACCAGCGCGCGCGCCGCCTCGATTTGCATCGCCATGTCCGCGAGTATGAATTGCACGCCTTGGAATTCCGAGATCGATTTTTTGAACTGCTTGCGCTCTTTCGCGTAGGCGACGCAGGCGTCGAGTGCGCCCTGAGCCAGTCCGACAGACTGGGCTCCAATGGTCGGCCGATTGAGATCGAGGGCGCGCATCGAGGCTCGAAAGCCCTTGCCTTCTTCCCCGACCAGATTTTCCAGCGGTACACGCACATTGTCGAAGAAGATCGGAGTGTTCGGCGCGCCCCGGAATCCCATCTTGCGCTCATGACGGCCAAAAGAGATCCCCGCCATCTTCTTCGGTTCGACAATGAAGGCGCTTATGCCGTCGGCGCCCGGACTGTCGCTGGTCCGTGCCATCACCACGATGTAGTCGGCGACCACTCCATAACTGCACCACTGCTTGCGGCCATCTAGGATATAGCAATCACCATCTTTCCGGGCGCGCGTTGCGATCGCGGTGACGTCTGAGCCGGCCTGCGGCTCGGAAATGGCAATTGCCGTGACGACACCGCCCTTGGCGATGATCGGCAGGTACTTCTTTCGCTGTTCCTCCGAACCGAAATGGAGCAGCGGCATAATGAACATCGTGTTCAGGCAGGCAATCGAAGCACAGGCCGGAGATATTCTCGAGATCTCCTCGCGCGCGATGCAGGCCATGGTGAGATTGCCATTTGGGCCGCCATATTGCTCCGGCACCCAGAGCTGCATCAACCCCATTTCGCCGAACAGCTTCACGAGCTCGGTCGGAAAGCGGTCGGTCTCGTCGATTTCGGCGGCGATCGGCGCCACATGCTTCTCGGCCATTTTGCGGACGGTGTCGCGGAAGGCGATCTGCTCCTCGGAAAAGCTCATGGACCCTCGTTGGTGGACATTTTTGAGTGAAAGCGAAAAAGGGCTTCCATTGAATGGGTGATCCATTTAATAATTCACCACATGGACACCAAGTCAAGCCCCCGCGCCGGTGCGCATTCACGCAATATTTCGTCCGGCAGGCGGGAGCGCCCGGCCGAACATCGGGCGACGGCAAGTCCCGCGCCGGCCCCCAGGTTCCGGCCGATCCATACGAGGCGGGCGTTCGAGGAGATCTGCGAACGCATTCGCGAGCAGCTGGCGCTCGGGTTGCTGAAGCCCGGCGACAAGCTGCCTCCGGAGCGCGATCTCGCTCAGCAGCTCGGTGTGAGCCGGAATGTCCTGAGGGAGGCGTTGCGCAGCCTCGAGATGGCCGGCGTGCTTCGATTGCTAAAGGGCGTCAAAGGCGGTGCCTTCATCCAGGAGGGCGACACCAGCCGCATGAACGACGTCATGCGGGACATGCTGAGCCTCGGCACGATTTCGGTCCGGGAGTTGTCCGAGGCGCGTGTCCACGTGCTCGACCTCGTCGTCGGTCTTGCGTGCGACCATGCACGTCAGTCCGATCTCGAGGCGCTGGAGGCCAACATCCGGCGAACCGAGCTTGCGACCAAGGAAGGGAGGCTGCTCGATCGGGTCGAATGCTCCCGCGAATTCTACAAGCTGCTGGCGGCTTCGACTGGAAACAAGGTCATCGCAATGATCATGGATGCCGTGACAGAAATTCACATGCGCTTTGTCTACGCCAAGGTGGCCTCGAGCGGCGTTGCGATGAGCCGGCTGGCTGAGCGGCGGCGGCAATTGCTCTCCGCCATAGCCGAACGAAACACCTCATCGGCGCGCCGCTTGATGCGCGCGCATCTCGAAGCTGTTCAGCGAATGCTCGAGCAGGACCCAGGCGCGATGTCGCTGCATGTCGCGCTGGCTGAGGTCCAGCCGGGCATGCGCCGCTAGCCGGGCTTGGAGCCAGCGGCCTGAGCTCAAACCACGACAACAACGGGAGGAACAAAGTGTCGAACTACGCGAAATATGAATGCCTCAAGGTCGACGTGTCGGAGAAGGTGGCGACGGTGACCCTGAACCGGCCGCAGTCGCGCAATGCGATCAATCAGAAGCTGATCCGCGAGCTGCGGACGATCTGGGACGACCTAGCCGATGACCATGCCGTTAGCGTCGTGGTGCTGACCGGTGCCGGCGATTTCTTCAGCGTCGGAGGCGACGTCAAGGCGATGTCGGAGCGCCCCGGCGGGGATGTCCTCGAGGAAGGCGAGGTGCATGATCCCATGATCAGCCGCCGCGGCGTTACCCGGCAGCTCGAGCTCGACAAGCCCATCATTGCGGCGATCAATGGCGATGCAATCGGGCTCGCTGCGACCCATGCGCTGCTATGCGACATCACGGTCATGTCCGAGGATGCGCGCATTGGGGACACGCACGTCTCGCGCGTCGGGCTGGTTGCCGGAGACGGCGGCACCGTGATCTGGCCGTTGCTGGTCGGCATCAACAAGGCCAAGGAGTTCTTGATCCGCGGCACGCTGCTCAAGGGCAGGGAAGCCGAACGGATTGGCCTGGTCAATCATGTGGTTCCTCGTGCTGACGTGCTGGGCAAGGCGCGGGAGATCGCCATTGAACTGGCGAACGGCCCAACCTGGGCGATCCGCTGGACCAAGCTGTCGATCAACCAGATCGTGAAGGATCGCGTGAACATGCTGCTTGAGGCGTCAATGGCGCTAGAGCAGGTCACGTTCGAGACAGCGGATCACAAGGAGGCAACCATGTCCTTCAAGGAGAAGCGCAAGCCGAGGTTCGGTCAGGCGTAGGCTCTCGCGATGGCGGCCTCCGGCATCGAAAGCGACAACGTTGCGGGCATGCTTCGCGATTCCTTGCGCGGGTTTCTCGAAGCGCATTGGCGCGCCGACTGCATGAAGGATGGTGCATCGCCGGACGCGATCACCAACATATGGGACAAGCTGGCCCGGCAAGGTGTCGCGGTTCTGGGCGCCGATCCGGGGGAGGGCGGCCTTCGCGAGATCCTGGCGGCGATGGAAGAACTCGGCCGCGCGGCGTGCCCAGCTCCGATGTGGTCTGCCGTGCTGGCCAATCTCGCGTTGTCGCATGCCTCTCCCGGTACAGGTGAGTTGCGAAAAGCGCTTCACGTGGGCGCGGCGCGTATTGTCTTTTCCTTCGCTGCGTTCGATTCCGATCCCGGTATCGGCTCGATCACGCTTCATGGCGAGGCGGCAACGGGATTGCTTCGGTTCGTCGAGGCGGCGGGTAGCGCTACGCACCTGCTCGCGCCAGTGGACGAGACACAGCTTGCGCTCGTCGACCTTCGGGCTCCCGGCGTTAATCGCATGCCGACGCGCGCGATGGGTACCTGGGGCAATTGGGAACTGACGCTCGATGCCGCGCCCGCAAAACTTGTTCCTGCTGCTGACATCAGCTTGAGCGACCTACGATCGATCGCCCGTCTGGCGCTACTGGCCCGCGCCCATGGTGCCGCGCGTCGTGCGTTCGAGCTAGCCGTGGCCTATGCCAGGGAGCGGCAGCAGTTCGGCCAACCGATCGGGCGGTTTCAGGCGATCCAGCACAAGCTAGCCAACTGCTTCATCGACCTCGAGGGCGTTCGCCTCGTTCTGCACCACGCGGCAAAGCTGCGGGACGAGAGCGACCACGACTGGGCGTATTTCTCCGATTGCGCCATGGCGTTCGCGGGCCCTTCTTTGCGACGCGTTTCGCTGGAGACGCAGCACACATTCGGTGCCATCGGCTACGCCGAAGAGCACGAAGCGCCTCTGCACTTCAAGCGCGTGCATTTGGACACCATAGCCCTTGGCGGCGCGGCCCATGCCAGACGAAGCCTCGCTGCCCATCTGTTCGACAATGGCGGTGCAGGGATGCCGCAATATGATCTTGGTCCCGCCGGGAACGAACTGCGCGAACATGTCAGGCGGTGGCTTGCGCGAAACTGGGCGGGCGGCAGAAAGGCCGCGTTTGACGCCAAACCGTTCGCAAAGCGCGAGTTCGACGCTGAGTTTGCTGCCGATATGGGAAGCACCGGCTGGATTGGGCTCGGCTGGCCCCAGGAGTTCGGCGGCCAGGCGCGTTCGCCGCTAGAGCAAATCGCCTTCATGGAGACCATGGAGCAAAACGAGGCTCCGCGCATCGGCGCGTCGATCCAGGCCAACGCCTTGATGATGTTCGGAACGCCCGAGCAACAGAAGAAATATTTGCCGGAAATTCTCCGCGGCGAGGCCATGCATGGGATGGGTTACAGCGAGCCGCAGGCAGGATCCGACCTCGCGGCGCTGCGGACCAGCGCAGTCCGCGACGGCGACCATTGGGTCATTAACGGCCAGAAGATCTGGACCACGACCTGGTGGGGAAAATACATGTTCCTGGCGGCGCGAACCGACAAGAACGCGAGGCCCCATGCCGGCATCAGCATGTTCATCGTGCCAATGAACACGCCCGGGATCACGATCCGGCCGGCAACCACCATGTACGATGGAACGTTCGCCAACATTTTCTACGACGATGTTCGCGTGCCCCTGGAGAACCTCGTCGGTGGTGAAAACGAAGGCTGGAAAGTCCTGACTGGAGCGCTTGCTTTCGAGCGCGGACTGGTCGGCGGCGGCATCGCGCTGAAAGTTGCGCATGCCTTTGAACAACTGCGCCAGCACGTCGTGGCCCGGCAGGAGTTGAGTGGAGATCCGATTGTCCGGGACCGCATGGCGGCGTTCGCCTGCGAAATCGAGATCGGCCGCCTGCTGATGATGCATTGCGCCGACCTTGCCGCCGACGGCATCACGCCGCCGGAATATGGCGCGATCAGCAAGGTCTTTTCCAGCGAGCTGATGGAACGCTTTGGCGAAGCCGCGCTCGACATGCTCGGCATGCGCGCGGCGCTGTCCGAACAGATGCCGGGCGCCATAGACAACGGCCGCTTAGAGCAAAACCTGCGTCATTCCCTGATGTGGGTGATCAGCATCGGAACGAACGAAATTCAGCGCAGCTTGATTGCGCAGCGTGCGCTTGGTTTACCTCGATAGGAACCGATGATGCAGGGCCAATCATTGAAATCACCACTCGAGGGCGTCCGCGTGCTGGATTTCTCCATCATGCTCGCCGGACCCTATTGCGCCCGGTTGCTGGCGGATGTCGGAGCCGAAGTGATCAAGATCGAGCCGCCGGAAGGCGAAGAGATGCGTCTGCGCGCGCCCCTTCGCGACGGCCAAAGCGCCTATTTCGGTCAGCTCAATGCCGGCAAGAAGAGCATCGCGCTGGACCTCAAATCGTCCGAGGCGATCAAGCTCGTGCATCGCATGGTCGAAAGCACGGATATTCTGGTTGAGAATTTCCGGCCCGGCGTCATGGAGCGCCTGGGTCTCGGATATGAGGCGCTTCGCAAGATCAATCCCCGTTTGATCTATTGCTCTATATCCGGTTACGGCCAGACCGGTCCGCAATCGGAACGTCCAGCCTATGCAATGATCGTTCATGCCGAGAGCGGCTTCGACCGCGCGCTGATGCGCTATGCCGGCGATCGCGACCGGCCGGCGGCGGGAGCGGTGTTCGTTGCCGATATTCTCGGTGGCGTTTTCGGCTTCTCGGCGATTCAAACCGCGATGGTGCAACGGGAGCGTATGGGAGCGGGGCAGCATGTCGATGTCGTTCTGATGGACTGCATGCTGAACCTTTTGGTGTATGAGCTGCAGGAAGCGCAGTTCTCGGCGCCGGTGGCACGCCCGACCTATGGTCCCGTGCGCGCCAAGGACGGCGATGTCCTGATCGCGCCGGTGTCGGCGCGCAATTTTGCGGCGCTTCGCGACCTGACGGGCCTACCGGAGCTTTCGTCCGACCCTCGTTTTGGCTCGGTGGCGACGCGTGGCGCGAACTGGAGCGCGATGATGCAGGTCGTCGAGCGGTGGACGATGCAGCACTCCGTAGATGAGTGCCTGGCAGCGCTCGATCGCGCCGGCATTCCGAGCGCCCGCTTTCGCGATCCCGCGGAAACGCTGGATGATCCGCAATTGTCAGCCCGAGGCGTATTCGCGCCGATCGCCGACGTCGCAGGCGAGTTCAAGGGCGTCAACGCGCCGTGGCGGATGTCGGGCGCGCAGACTGGAATCGGCCACGACATCCCCGCCGTCGGCGAGCACCGGGACGAGATTCTCGCGCGCGTGCTCGGCCTGTCCAAAAATGACATCGGACAGGCCGCTGCCGCCGGCGCATTTGGAAAAGGTGGGACGTCGCCGTGATGCGATGCTGTTAGCCGCGAATTTTTCTAACGCAAGATAATCAATAACAGCGTGGGAGGATCGACGTGAAGGTGCTACGTGTTCTGGCTTTCATATTCGGAGCGGCGATCCTCGTCGCGCCCGCCGCAGCGGACAATTATCCGTCGCGTCCGATCCGGCTCATCGTGCCATATCCCGCGGGCGGTTCGACCGACATCATGGCGCGTGCACTGCAGGAGCCCATGACAAAAATCCTCGGCCAGCCGATCGTCATCGACAATCGCGGCGGTGCGGCCGGCACAACCGGTTCCAACGAAGCGGCTCGATCGGATGCCGACGGCTACACGCTTCTGTTTGCCAACAATGGGCCGATTTCGATCGCGCCGTTGCTGCAGAAAGGCATCGATTTCGATCCGCTGAAGAGCTTTGCGCCGGTGTCGCTGGTCTCCACGGCGCCGCTGGTTCTGGTGGCAAGCGAAAAAGTGCCCGTAACCGACGTCGCCGGGCTGATTGCCTATGCCAAGGCGCAGAGCAAGCCGATGCTATATGCTTCCGCCGGACCAGGCTCGCTCGGGCATCTGAGCACCGAGCGCTTCCTCAATCAGGCAGGTCTGCAAATGGTCCACGTCCCATACAGAGGCCAGGCGCCGACGACGCTTGCGATCTTTGCCGGCGAGGTCGACATTCTGCTCACCACCACTTCCGATACGCTGAACGAGCACATCCGCTCCGGCAAGGTGAAGCTGCTCGGGGTTTCCTCGCCAGGTCCTTCGCCGGTTGCTCCCGGTGCGGCCTCCATCGGCAGTGCCTTGAAGGGCTATTCGGTCGAAACGTGGTTCGGCATTCTGGCACCTGCCGGCACTCCGCCGGACGTCGTGGCCAAGCTCAACGCCGCGCTTGGCACGGTCTTGGCGATGCCGCAGATACGGGATCGCTTTCTCTCCTATGGCGTCGAGGCCAGGGCCAGCACGCCTGCCGAACTGCACGCCCTGATCGCCGCCGAAATCCCGTCCTGGCGCAAGGTGATCGAGGAACGCAACGTCAAGACCGAATAGCGGAGACGATGCTAGTCGAGAGTGATGTTGGCCTCCTTCACTACCTTCGCCCACTTGTCGACATCGGTACGGATGGTGGCCGCGAAAGCTGCCGGCGTTGAACTCTTCGGTTCGACGCCGAGCTTCTTGAGAGCCTCCTGCACGGACGGCGTCGCGACGGCGCGCGTGACCGCGTCGTTCAGCCTGGCCACGATCTCTGGCGGGGTGCCGGCAGGCGCGAGGATCCCAAACCACACCACCACCTGAAACCCGGGAAGCGCCTCGTTGATGCTCGGCATGTCCGGAAACAGCGGCGAGCGCTCCGCCGTGCTGATGCCGAGCGATTTGAGCATGCCGGCCTGGACCTGACCCATGCCTTCGAGCGGGGTGATGAAGTAGACCGAAACCTGGCCCGCCAGCGTATCGTTCGTTGCCGGTGCGCCCCCACGATACGGAACATGCTGCATTTCAATGCCGGCCTGACGGCGAAACAACTCCGCCGTGACATGAGAGGCCGATCCTTGCCCGACCGACGCATAGGTGAGGGCGTTGGGATCCTTCTTGCCGCGTGCGATCAGATCGGTGACGCTGCTGATCCCGGTCGACGGCGCCGTCACCAGCAGGAACGGCACGTCGACAACCTTCGACATCGGCACGAAATCGCGGATAGGATCGTAGGCGAGCTTCTTGTAGAGGCTCGCGTTCAGCGCGTTCGGTCCGAGGTTGCCGAATACGATCGTGTATCCGTCCGGCGTTGCCCGAGCCGCTTCGGTCGTGCCGATGATGCCTCCCGCACCCGATTTGTTGTCGATGATGACCGGTTTGCCAAGGATTTCCGTGAGGGGTTGCAGGATGGCCCGCGCGAGAATGTCGGTGGAGCCGCCTGCCGGATAGGGCACGATCATCCGGATCGCACGCTCCGGATACCCCTCGGCCAGAACAGGGGCTGTGAATAGGAACGACAGCAACAGAACCAGCGCGCGCATCAGCACCTCCCCTCGACGGACGCTCTATGGCGCCTCGGAAATATTTTTAGTACGTATACGTATCGTATCGGCCAGGGGATTTCAACCACCATGGCCGGGCAAGCGGCGGTCTGGCAGCGGCTGCGGGCCTCAGGTGTCGGATTCGGGAGGGGGAGACTTCGCGATCGCCAGCATGCAACGCAGGAAATGAGCGCGGTCGTCCTGGCTCAAGGGAGCAAGCATGAGATCCTGCAGCCGAGCCGCGGCCGGAACCACGGCCATCAGCGCGCTGGTGCCCTTGGCAGTGATCTGGACCTGGATGGAACGGCGATCGCCGGGATGGCTCTTCTTGGAGATCAGCCTGCGCGCGGTCATCCGCTTCAGCATTTCGCTCAGCGTGTTCCGGTCGCAACTGATGCGTTCTGCAAGGGCCGATGCGGTCATTGGCCCCTCCTGCAGCAACGCCATCAGCACGCCGAACTGGCGGGGCGTGATGTCGGTTTGCCGCGTTACGCTCTGGTAGAGCCCGTCATATTTGGCTTCGAGCAGGCGCAGCAGAAATCCGATGCCGCTTTCCAGTCTCCACTGATGTGCCAGCGTGGCTACCGGATCTCCAGCTTCGTCCTTTTTGACTGACATGGCGCTTCGTTCCCCAACTGCTCCAGTGCAACAAGCGGTTAGCAGCTTGGCCGTGGCCTCTCAACCGCGGCGAATGGCGTTGCCGGCGGGCATCCGGATGATTGCCAGCGCCACGGCGATATGATACGCATACGTACTAAATGGCGGCTCGGAGAAGAGAGCCCCAGGGGAGGCCCTGCGTTGGATCTGCGCGCTCTGTTGTCGATTCCGTATCTGCTCGAGGCGGAAGCCGTCGAGACCGAGCCTGGAGAATGGCTCGTTCGCCTCGCTTATCCGGAGCTTCCCGGGTGCACCGCGGAAGGGGTCGTCGTTGAAGACGTGCTGAAGGATCTGGAGCGTCGGCGGATCGAAATGATCGTCAGGCTGGTCGAGGCCGGAAAGCTGCCGCCGATTCCGCGGCAGCCGCTTGCTTCATCCGACCCGTTATGGACGGCGCGCGATCTCGGATTGTCTGATCGGGTCATAGCCTTGCTGGATGCGAGAACGACCCAAAATCGAACCTGACAAAAAGCGATCGAGGAGAAAATCATGCTCTCGCACGAGGACAACGAGCGGCTGGTAAGAGTCGGCAAGGGCACTCCGCTGGGGGAGTTGTTCCGGCTCTATTGGATTCCGTTTCTGCCGTCCGCCGATCTGGCGCGCGATGGACAGCCGAAGCGCATCCGACTGCTTGGCGAGGATCTGGTGGCTTTCCGCGACACCGAGGGCCGCGTTGGTCTGGTCGACCAGGCCTGTCCGCACCGGGGCGCGCCGATGGTTTTCGCCCGCAACGAGGATTGCGGCCTGCGCTGCGTCTATCACGGCTGGAAGTTCGACGTGACCGGCGCGGTGATGGACATGCCGGCCGAACCGGTCCGCAGCCGGCTCAAGGAACGGGTGCACATCAAGGCCTATGCCTGCCGCGAGCGAAACGGAATGATCTGGGCCTATCTGGGGCCGGATCAGGCCGCGCCTCCGCCGCTGCCGAATGTCGAGTGGAATCTTGTCCCGGAGGAGCAGGTTCACATCTCGGTGCGGGTTCAGGAGTGCAACTGGCTGCAGGCCGTCGAAGGCGAGATCGATTCCGCGCATGCGCCGTTGCTTCACGGCCGTCTCGACGCGCAGGGCACCACCAGCGCGTGGATCCAGAAGCGCGACCTCCGCCCGACCTTCGAATGCGTCAGGCAGGATTTCGGCATGAGCATTGCGGCACGCCGGAACTACGACGCCAATACGCTCTACTGGCGCGTCAATCAGTTCATGCTGCCGTTCTACACGCTCGTTCCGCCGCTATCGCCGTTTCCCGATCTCAGCGGCCATGCATGGGTGCCCATCGACGACGAGAACACGCTCTGCATCATGTTCTCCTATCATCCCTCGCAGCCGCTGCTGGCCAAGACGCGCGAGGTCTTTGCGGAAGGGCACAAGGGCCGGGAGAGCGGCCACGCCAGCCGCCACGCGCTGGTCAAGCAGCCGGTGACGGTGCCGTACGCCGACTATTGGACGAAGTACAATCCGCAGAACGGATATCAATTCGACTACGAAGCACAGCGGACGACATGGTTTTCCGGTCTTCCCGGTCTTTGGGTCCAGGACGGCGCGTGCCAGAGCGGGGTGTCGCCGATCGCCGACCGCACCAAAGAGAATTTATGCTCCAGCGATACCGGCATCGCGATGACCAGACGGTTCATTCTGGAAGCACTCGGCGCCTATCGCGACCACGGCATCAGGCCGAAAGGTGTCGCCGATCCGGACGTGTTCATGGTCCGCGCGGTGTCCTTGCGGCTGCCGCCCGAGGACTCCTGGATCGATTCCGGCGCGCCTTTCATGCGGGCGAAGCTCGGCGCGGACTTCGGCTACGAGCTTTGAGCGCTTCGATATGGCTACCGACCTGCAGGAACTGCGAGTGAAGCGCATCGGCTATGAAGCCGAGACCATCAATTCCTATGAGCTGGTGCTTCCGGCGGGAGGCGACCTCGCACCCTTCACCGCCGGCAGCCACATCGATCTGCATCTGAAGAACGGCATGATCCGCAGCTATTCGCTCGTGAACGATCAGAGTGAACGGCATCGCTACGTCATAGCCGTCAACAAGGATGCTGCCGGGCGGGGCGGCTCGAGCTTCGTCCACGACACCTTAAAGGCCGGCGATATCGTTGCGGTCTCCTTGCCCCGAAACAATTTTGCGCTGCATGAGGATGCGGAATCTTCGCTGCTGATCGCAGGCGGCGTCGGCATCACGCCGCTGGTGTCGATGATCCAGCGCCTGCAAGCGCTGGGCCGCCCCTGGAAATTGTCCTACGCGGCAAGGACGCGGCGGGCTGCGGCATTTCTCGGCGAGCTCGGCGCCATCGGCTCTGACGCACAGCTCCATTTCCACTTTGACGATGAACATGGCGGGCGGCCCCTCGATCTTGCCGCCATCGTCGGAAATACGCCCGCCAGCGCGCATCTCTATTGCTGCGGCCCGGTGCCGATGCTGGAAGCCTTCGAGAAAGTCACCGCGGGCCGTCCGGCGGGGCATGTCCACATCGAGTATTTCCAGGCCAAACAAGCGCCGGCCGTCGACGGCGGATTTGAGGTCAGACTGGCGCGCAGCAATCGCACGATCGCGGTCGAGCCGGGCAAGACCATTCTAAATGCCGTTATCGATGCCGGCGTCATGGCCAATTACGCCTGTTCGGAAGGCGTTTGCGGGACCTGCGAAACGCGGGTGATCGAGGGAATCCCCGATCATCGCGACCTGTTCCTGAGTCCGGAAGAGCGGGCGGCGAACAAGACCATTATGATCTGCTGTTCGGGATCCAAGTCCGGCACGCTTGTGCTCGATCTTTGACCGGATCATCTCGAAACAAAGCCATATGGATGGAAAGATGCTGGATCGGATCGAAGCGGAGTTTCCGGAGCACACGCCCCGAACAACTGATGCGCCCAAGGCGCTTGCCGGGATCAGGGTCGTGGACTTCTCGCATTTCATTGCAGGGCCGTTCGCGACGATGATCCTGGCCGACATGGGTGCCGAGGTGATCAAAGTCGAGGCCCCTGTGCGTGGCGACGACCTGCGGCGCTACCCGCCAATTGATGCCAGGCTGAACTATGGTGCGCCGTTCCTGTGGACCAATCGCAACAAGCGAAGCGTGGCGATCAATCTGAAATCGCCCGAGGGCGTCGAGGTCGCACGGGACCTGATCCGCACGGCGGATGTTGTGGTCGAGAATTTCTCCACTGGGGTCATGGAGCGCTTCGGGCTTAGTTACGAGAGTTGTCGTCAGATCGCGCCATCGATCATCTATTGCTCGGTCTCCGCCTACGGCCGGGAAGGACCTTTCTCAGACCGGCTCGGCTTCGATCCCATCGCCCAGGTCGAGAGCGGGTTTGTATCCATGAACGGCTACGCGGACCGCGAGGGCGTGCGTGCACTGTCGCCGGTCATGGATATCAGCACGGCGATGATGGCCAGCAATGCCGTTCTCGGCGCACTTGTCGCACGCGAACGCACCGGCATGGGTCAGGCCATCGAGGTATCGCTGTTCGACACTGCCGTTCTGATGACCGGCTATGCGTCGCTGCAGCAGTTGTTCACCGGAACGGATCCGCAGCGCCACGGCAACACCAGTCCCGACACCTGCCCCTCGGGGGTCTTTCAGGCCGCCGATTCCACCTTCTACATCAACTGCGGCAACGACAAGATTTTCCAGCGCCTGATGTCGCAGGTGATCGATCGTCCCGATCTTGCATCGTCAGATCTCTATGCGACCGGAGCCGATCGCATTCGCCGGCGCGATGAACTGTTTGCGATCCTCCGCGAAACGTTCGCGCAGCATCCCTGGTCGCACTGGCAGTCGAAGATGCGCGCCGCGGCTGTGCCTTGCGGCAAGGTCCGGACCGTCGGCGAGGCGATCCGCTCTCCGGAAGCGCGCGAGCGCGGCATCGTCACGCGGATTCCTCATGATGAAGTGGGGTGGATACCGAACGTCAGCCTGCCGATCCGCTATTCGCAAACGCCGGTCGTCGATCCCGTAGCCGCTCCCGCTGTCGGCCAGCATACCGGGCAGGTGCTCCTCGATCTGCTTGGCTATGATGAAACGCGCCTCGCGCGGCTGGCCGAGGCTGGCGCTTTTGGTGCCGACGCCCTCCCGCGGGCGGTCAAGGCATGACCGCGCGGGCAATAGGCGAACGCACGCTGCGGGGCCGTGTTGCCGTGGTCGGCATCGGCGAGACGGATTACTATCGCCACGGCGCATCGCCCGACCCCGAATTCAAGCTGGCCCTCAAGGCGATCCTGGCGGCCTGCAACGATGCCGGGCTCGATCCGCGCGAGATCGACGGGTTCTCGTCGTACAGTGACGACCGCAGCGATGCGGCGCGCCTGGCGGCAGCGCTCGGCATACGCCGGCTGAGCACGACCACCATGCAATGCGGCGGGGGAGGTGGGGGCTGCTGCGCGGCGGTGGCCAACGCCGCTGCTTCGATCGTTGCTGGCCTTGCGGATTGCGTCGTGGTGTTCCGCTCGCTGGCGCAAGGGCAGTACGGACGCTTTGGACAAGCCGGCGATATCGGCACCATCTCCGGCGAGAGGGCGTATCTGATGCCGTATGGGGTGCTGGCGCCGCCGCAGCGCTTTGCGATGCGCGTGCGGCGCTACATGCATGAGCATGGCGTTCGGCAGGAAGCCATGCGGGCGATTGCGCTGGCCTCGTACCATCATGCGCAGTCGAACCCCCGCGCGGTGATGTTCGGCAAGCCGCTCGATCCCGAAAAGTACGACGCCTCGCGCTGGATTACCGAGCCGTTTCATCTTTTCGATTGCTGCATGGAGAATGACGGCGCCGCGGCGATCATCCTCGTGCCCGAGGAGCGGGCCGGCGATTTCCGTAACAAGCCCGCCTACATCCTCGGGGCGGCCACTGGCGCCGGATATCGCAGCGGAGCGATGCCGTATAATTCACCGCAATATGCCAGCGCCAGTTTCGAAACGCTCGCGCCGGCGCTTTACCGCATGGCGGGAATCGGCCCTGCCGATGTCGACGTCGTTCAAAGCTACGAGAATTTTACCGGTGGCGTGGTGATGGCGCTGGCCGAGCATGGCTTCTTCAAGCCCGAGGAGGCGAACGATTTTCTTGTGCTCGACAATCTGATTGCGCCCTCCGGGCGGCTTCCGCTGAATACCAGCGGCGGGAATCTCGCCGAATGCTACATGCACGGCTTCGAACTGGTGATCGAGGCGGTGCGCCAGATCCGTGGCCAATCGGTCAACCAGGTCAACCGCAACGACGTGGCGATGGTGATCGGCGGGCCGATGGTGACGCCGGCCAGCAACCTTCTCCTCGGCTCCGGAGCAACGCTATGAGCGACACTCCGCGCGCGGCCTATCTTCCCGAGGGACTGCCGATTCCGGTCCCCGAAAACGATGGATTATCGGCGCCGTATTGGGCGGGGTTGCAACAGAACCGCCTCTTGGTGCAGCGCTGTCCGCACTGCACGACGTGGCAGTTCGGGCCGGAGTGGCTTTGCCACCACTGCCATTCGTTCGACGTCGAATGGACCGAGGTCGAGCCGCGCGGCCGCATCTTCAGTTGGGAGCGGGTCTGGAGCCCTTCCCATGACGCATTGCGCGGGCGTGGACCTTACCTTGCTGTCCTGGTGGAGCTGCCGCATGCCGGAAATGTGCGCATGGTGGGGAATCTGCTCGGCGATCCCCTACAAGCCATCGCCATCGGTACTGATGTCGAGGGCGTCTTCGAGCATCACCATGACTCCATGCCGCGATATTCATTGCTGCATTGGCAAACCAGCGCATGAAGGCGGTGAGGTGAGGCCAACCGACGTCAGGCCGGCGCGCGCGAGCGACGGCGGGCGTCGCCGCGCAGCCGGACTTTCTCGGTATTCAGCAGGTGCTCGTTCAATTTGGTGAGATAGCTGCGCATCGTCTCACAAGCGCCCTTGGTATCCTTGGCCTTGATCTGCTCGATCAGCCGCAGGCGGGAGGCGATTACCGGGTCATGGGCGGGCGGTCCGGCGATCAGGACAAAGCGGCGGATCACGGATGCCATGGCTTCCAGAATCGCCGACAGCACTTGGTTGCCGGTCGAGTTTGCCAGCAAAGTGCTGAACTCGACGGCCTTCAACGTCCGCTCCTCGTAACGGCCTTGCCTCGTCAACTCGATGGTCTCGGCCACATTCCTGCTTAGCCGTTCGATGTCCGCGGGCTTCGCGCGCTCGCAGGCGGCGCGTACCACGGCGTCCATCACCATGAGCCTCGCTTCGAGCAACGTGGCCAGAGACACATGACCGAAGTCGAGCATGTCACGGAACGTCCGCGTGACCTGCCCGGCGCCGCTCCGGGTGATGAAAGCGCCACCCCGGCTGCCCTTTCGCATTTCGACGATGCCGGCGATCTCGAGGCTGCGGATGGCTTCGCGCAATGCGGTGCGGCTGACATCGAGCATCTCGGACAACTCACGCTCGGACGGCAGCCGGTCGCCGGCTTTCAGTTCGCCGCTGACGAGCTTGTCGCGGATCGCATCGCAGATCTCCTCGAAGATCCGGCGGGTCTTGATGGGACGGAAGGGCTTTCCGGCAGATCGGCTATCCCCGTGATCACCAGCCGATGGCGCCGGCGCGCCATCCGCTGTCTTTCGACCGGTACGCGGCTCTGGCCTGGATCGTTGTTGCGGCATGAGTCGTCCCTGGGGTTATCAGGTGTTCATCAGCCCGCACCCGCCGCTTTGCAAGAGCTTCGGCTGGCGGATCAGATAGATATGTGGAAACCGCCGTTGACCGCGATGTGTTGGCCGGTGATGTAGGAGGCGGCGTCCGAAAGCAGGAAACATACCGGCTGCACCACTTCTTCGGGCTGGGCCCAGCGCCCCATCGGAATGCGGGCCAGTATCCCGTCCCGGAACTTGTCGCCACGGATGGTTTCGGTCATGGGCGTTTCGACCACGCCGAAGCAGACTGAATTGGTCCGGACCCCGAACTTCGACCATTCCTTGGCCGAGGTCATCGTCATCCCCAGCATGCCGCTCTTGGCGGCGGCATAGTTGATCTGGCCCATCGCGCCGGCACGCCCTGCATCGGACGAGATATTGACGATGGAGCCGACGTTGGTCTCTCCGCCCTTTGCGCGTTGCAGCATGGTGCGTCCCACCGCCTGGGTCCACAGGAATGCTCCGGTCAGATGCACCTCGATGACCGCATTCCATTGCGCAAGCGTCATCTTCTCCGACATCGCCGGCCGGGTGATGCCGGCATTGTTGACCAGGCCATGGATCGCACCGAACCGCTCGACGATCTTCTTGACCGCATCCGTTGCGAACGCCTCATCCGTCACGCTGCCCGTGATGGTCATCAGTTGGCGGTCGGACGTGTCGTAGGTCGACAGCGTGTCGCGATTGAGGTCGATGGCAACCGCGTTGGCGCCGAGTTCTCGCGCCAGGTTGATCGTGGCTCGGCCGATGCCCTGGCCCGCACCGGTGACGACGACAGTCTTGCCTTCCAGGGAAACGATGTTGCGCATGGCTTTGCGTCCTCAAGCTTCAGATCAGGGCGAACATCGGCGCGAGTATGCCGTCAGCGCCTGGGCGAACGACCAGGCGGACGGCTGCGCCATTCGACAAGGCACTCGCCGGACTGTCGACTATTGATGTCATCAGCGTCGGGCCCTCGTCGAGCGTGACATAGGCAAGAACCGGCAGGTCCTTGGCCGAGCGCAGCACGCTGTAGGCGTAGATCGTTCCGGTGCCGCGGCTTTCCAGCCATTCGGTCGCGTCCGAAAAGCAGAACGGGCAGCCTGCGCGAGGATAGAAATGCGGTTGCCGGCAGTGCGTGCACGTTTTGATCAGCAGCTTCCCGTCGCGAAGGGCCTCGAAATATGGCTGGATTTCGGGATTCGGGAACGGTGCAGGGTTTTGCGACACGGAATTACTGCCTTTCCAGAATGACGGTGGCACTGCCATGGCGTGTTCCGAGCGAGCCGCCGGTGCCATGCGCCAGGGCCAGCGCGCAGTTGGGCACCTGCACGGCGGGATGGGCCTCGCCGCGCAACTGACGGACAGCCTCGAGCACTTTTGTCATGCCGCCCCGATTGCCCGGATGGTTGTTGCAAAGGCCGCCGCCGTCGGTGTTGAAGGGCAGCTTGCCATGTCCCGAGATCAGATTTCCGTCGGCCACGAAGCGGCCGCCTTGGCCTTTGGCACAGAAGCCGAGATCCTCCAGCGTCATCAGCACCGTGATGGTGAAGCTGTCGTAGATCGAGGCGTACTGGATATCTGATGGATGGACGCCGGCCTCTTCAAATGCGCGCGGTCCCGACCAGACGGCGCCGCTGTAGGTAAGATCAATCCTGCCACCGGCGGAATGCTTGATTGCCTCGCCGGCCCCACGAATGCTGACGACCGGTCTTTTGAGGCTTCGCGCGACTTGCGGGGCGACGAGGACGATCGCGCCACCGCCGTCGCTGATCACACAGCAGTCGAGGCGATGCAGGGGATCGGCCACCATCGGAGAATTCAGCACGTCCTCGACTGTCACGACGTTCCGCAGCATGGCGTGTGGATTGTGCTGAGCGTGATGGGATGCCGCGACCTTGATCCAGGCGAGTTGTTCCGATGTGGTTCCGAACTCGTGCATGTGACGATTAGCGGCTGCGCCGTACATCGTCGCGATCACGGGATTGAAGGGTGCCTCGAACGGTGCATCTGCCGTTGCGCCCGCTGCCGGACGGACCTGGTTTTGGCCGGCGGCGCGGGGCCGGCCTGCCAAGGTGATCAGTGCGACGCTGCATTTTCCGAGCGCGATCGCGGCCGCGGCATGGCCGACCGCCAGAACATAGGCGGAGCCGCCGGTATCCGTCGAATCGACATGACGCGGCTTGAGGTTGAGGTATTCGACCATGTTCATAGGACCAAGCCCGGGCGCATCGCCGGCGCAGAAATAGCCGTCCACGTCGTCTTTGCTGAGGCCTGCGTCGGCAAGCGCGCCGCGCGCGACTTCGGCGTGGATCTGGGCGAGCGACAGCCCGTCGGCCTTCCGTGTCGGGTGCTCGTAGATACCGGCGATGCAGGCCTTGCCCCGAATGCTCAAGGGTAGCTCCTTGGTCTATTGATCTAATGGTCAGTCCATTATATTGATGCCGATGTCAAGTTGGGCGGAGACCCGCGGACGGAGGAAATGTGAGCGACGAAACAGCGATGATCATCGTCGGTGAACGCACCCGCTCGAAGCCCGAACTGCTGGCGCGCGGCCGCCGGGCCGCCGCCGGCCTTGCGAGGCTCGGCGTTCGCGAAAATGACGCCGTGGCGCTGCTGCTGCGAAACGATTTTGCCTTTCTCGAAGCGACCCATGCCGCGAATGCCATCGGTGCCTATGCGGTGCCGTTGAACTGGCACGCAAGCCCCGACGAAATCACCTATATGTTGGGAGACTCGAAGCCGAAGGTGCTCGTCGTTCACGCCGACTTGCTTGAGCCGGTGCGCCGGATCGTTCCGGCAGCATGCGATATCCTCGTCGTGTCGAGCGCAGACGGCAATCCCGTCGCAGTGCGGGACGGCGATCAGGATTGGGACCGCTGGCTGGACGCACAGCCGGAATGGGACAGGCCGCCGCTGCCGCCGCGCGCGTCCTGGATCTATACCTCCGGAACGACGGGCCGGCCCAAGGGCGTCCGGCGCGAACCGGCAACGCCGCAACACGCCGCCGCGATGCGCGATCTGTTCCGTGTCGTCTATGGATGCCGTGAAGGAATGCGCGCATATGTCGGCGGACCGCTCTATCATGCCTCGCCCAACGCCTTCGCGCGGCAAGGCCTGGCGCTGGCCGACACGCTTGTGCTGTCACCGCGCTTCGATCCCGAAGAACTGCTCCGCCAGATCGACCGCCACCGTTTGACGACGCTGGTGATGGTGCCGACGTTCTTTGTGCGGCTACTCAAGCTTCCGGAAGAGGTGCGGCGCAAATACGATGTGTCCTCGCTTGAACTGGTGCTGCACACCGGCGCGCCGTGTCCGCCGGACGTCAAGCGGGCGATGATCGCCTGGTGGGGACCGGTCCTCGTCGAAACCTACGGCGGCTCCGAAACCGGCGTTGCCACGATTTGCACGTCGCAAGACTGGCTCACCAGACCCGGAACGGTGGGGCGTGTCGCTCCCGGCGGCACGATCAAGATATTCGACGAGCAGCGCCGCGAACTGCCGCCGGGCGTCAGCGGCGAGATCTACGCACGCTCGCCGGCCTATCCGGATTTCAACTATCACGGCCGCGATGATGACCGCCGTTCTGTGGAAATCGACGGCCTGATCACCTGCGGCGATATCGGCTACCTCGACGCCGACGGCTATCTGTTCCTCAACGACCGCAAACGGGACATGATCATCTCTGGCGGGGTGAACATCTATCCTGCCGAAATCGAAGCGGCGCTTCAAAGCTGTCCGGGCGTCCAGGACTGTGCGGTTTTCGGCATTCCCGATGCAGAGTTCGGCGAGCGCATCTATGCGGCGGTTCAACGCGACGCGGGCGCGGTGCTGACTGAAGACGATGTCAGGAATTTCGTCCGTGAACGCCTGGCGGCCTTCAAGGTGCCGCGCGAGGTGGTTTTCCACGACACGTTGCCGCGCGAAGAGAGCGGCAAGATCTTCAAGCGAAAGCTGCGCGAGCCGTTCTGGGCCGGACGTTCAACACGAATCTGAGAGGGGCCATGCTTACGCGACGTTCACTCATGCGAGGCGCCGCCGGCGTTGCAACACTCGCCGCGACGCCTGTGCTGGCACAAACAGCGGCCTGGCCCAGCCGGCTGTTGAAGATCATCGTTCCGCTGCCGCCGGGCGGCGTGATGGACGGCTTGACGCGCGTCGTGGCCGACCGGCTGGCGCCGCGCCTGGGCCAGTCCGTGATCGTGGAAAACAAGCCGGGCGCCAACGGCATGATCGCTGCGAGCGCGGTCGCGGGGGCGGACCCCGACGGCTACACCATCCTCTCCACCATGAGCTCGATCGTCCAGAACGTATCGCTGCACAAGTCACCGAGCTACAAGATGTCCGACCTGTTGCCGTTGGCGCCTCTCGGACGCTTGCCGATCGCGTTCATCGTGCCAAAGACGCTCGGCGTTACGACATTGCGGGAATTCGTCGAGAAGGCCCGCACCAGCGCCAAACCCCTGAGTTACGGAACCTACGGCCTTGGTTCGAGCGCGCATATCATCGGCGAAGTGCTGATGAAGAACACCGGCATCAAATTGCTCCAGGTGCCGTATCGCGGTGAGGCGCCGGCGCTGACTGCGATCCTCGCCGGCGAGGTGGACAGTGCGTTCGTGTCAGTCGGCGGCGCAGTGGCTCAGGCGGAGAACGCGCGGGCGCTGGCGATCGCCAATCCGGCGCGTATGAAGCGCTATGCCGATATACCCACTTTGACGAGGCAGGATTTCCCGTGCTCGGCCTGACCGGGTTTAGCGGCTTCTTCGCACCGGCGGCCGTGCCCAAGCCCGTTGCTGATCGGCTCGCCAGGGAATTGCGGGCAATCGTCGCGCTGCCCGATGTGAATTCCAGGCTGCTCGATCTCGGGTTTGAGGATATGAGCGACATCGCCGATTTTGCGGGCTTTGTCGACGATGAGGTCAAGCGATGGGCCTCCGTCATCCACGAATTCAATATCAGCATCTAGGATATTCCGGTGGCCATCAACCTCGAGGCGCTCCAGGCGCTGGAAATCACCGACATGCGGTTTGCGTATGGGGAGCGCGAGACGATGTTGTACGCGCTCAGCGTCGGCATGGGACGCGATCCGCTCGACCTGCGCGAACTGCCGTTCGTCTACGAAGGCGACGCTCTGCAGGCGGTTCCCGCGATGGCGGTGGTGCTCGCATCGACCGGAATAATTCGCAAGACCGGCGTCGACTTCACCAAGGTTCTGCATGGAGAGCAACGGCTCACCCTGCATCGTCGGCTGCCGGTCGCAGGCGAACTGCTGGCGAATTCACGCGTCGCGGCCGTCTATGACAAGGGCGCCGCCAAGGGCGCCGTATTGCTGCTCGAAACGACCGCGCGATCGGCAGCAGACAATGCGCCACTGTTTACGTTCCTCATGACGATCTTGGCGCGCGGTGACGGGGGATTCGGCGGACCGCAAGGATCGGGCCCCGAGCCGCATCAGTTGCCGGACAGGGCGCCGGACCAGACCGATATGTTCGAGACGCGCCCGGAGGCGGCGCTGCTCTATCGTCTGAACGGAGATCGCAACCCGCTTCACGCCGATCCGAGGGCGTCGCGCCGCGCGGGGTTTGCACGACCGATTCTTCACGGGCTCGCGACTTACGGGATTGCCTGCCGCGCCGTATTGCGGGACGTCTGCGACTGCGACGCGGGGCGGATCAAGTCGTTCGATGCCCGCTTCTCCGCGCCGGTCTATCCAGGCGATCGCATCGTGACCGACATGTGGACTGACGGCGATGTCGTGTCGTTCAGATGCCGCGTCCCCGATCGCGACGTGATCGTCCTCAACAACGGGCGATGCCTCGTGAGAGCCCGATCATGATTGTCGGAAGCACTGATTGGGTCCAGCTATTGCGTGTCATTCCGATGTAGTTCGCGCGACGTGCGGTCGGAGCATGCGTCGGGTTCTCCTCACGATTCGAGGATCTTGTCGAGCTCTTCGAGGGACGGACGTCGATCGCGCTCGCGGCTCTTTCCTGCAATACCGAGACGCCTCGCCACTACGAAGGCATCCTCATTGCGGTCTGATCAAGCGGACATGCCCATGCCGGCTTGGCCACGGCAAAGACTGCCCCCAAACGTGAAAGGTAGTTACCAACCGTTGACGGAGCGACGTTGACTATCAGTTCATTTGCAAGCGCTACGACGTCGGTGCTCGTGATTTCCGAACACCTCTTATTTGCCATGTCGTAGTTCTTGATCGCTCGCAGAACCTGCGCCTTGGTCCGACCGATTTCCTTCTCGCTCTCGTCAATGTACCGGTCGATGACGACGGACAAGGGCGGGTCGCTCGTCGCCAGCTTCGCGCGCTCGATCGCGCCGGGTTTTGATAGTTCCTCCTCGCGGCGGGCGATCCAGCCAGCGGCGGCCGGCCGGCCATCGAATGTCTCTGTCTCGCGATGGATCACCTTGCCCTCGCGCTTGATGATGATCTTTGCCATATAGGATTTGCCGCCCTTCTTCCGGGGGCGCTCGACCATCGTTCCCATTTCGGTATCACAAGGCTCCTGTCGGGGTCACAATGTGATACTAGCGGGCAAGGAATGCGCGGCGATGTAGGCAAATTCACAACGATACGCAACGCATTGCGCAACGATCTCAACGGAATATGTTAGAAAAAACAACCAAAACAGTGAGTTGCGAGCGGTGGCGTTTCGCGGTGGCCCCTATGATGGATGGGAGCGAGAGTTCAGGTTCTTCAAGTAGTTAGTAAGCGGCGTGTGCACGACGTGTGCACCGGGAGGTCAAAGAAAATCTCATCACAGCCAGTTTTGGAGCAAGGGGGTCGCCTTCAGTTGCGGTGCTCGACCAGAGCAAACGGATGACGGCCGGCAGGCGCCGACGGCAACCTGTGTTCTACACGTTGGAAACGTCATTGCCCGCCGCACAATCGGGGAACTCAGCCGATCCAACTTAGAACGAATAATAATAATATACTGTGGGGCGATAGCGCTCCCCCGGTACCAACGCACGATTGTCCGCTAAAAAATCCGATTTTCTGCGCGGTCACCGCGTTCCTGTAACACTCAGCCGTACTGTCGCCCGACCGATCTCGCAACGCGGTTTGGACCGGGCTTGATCTCCGGCTACTTTCCGGCTCCCGTAGTCAAGCCGCTGACGATGTAGCGCTCAAGGAAAATGCCAACCATGACGAGCGGTGCGATCGCCGCGGTCGACAGCGCCGCCATCGACCACCAATTGATGCCTTGCGAGCCAGTCTGGCTCGCCACCATGACGGGGAGCGTCTTCGCGTCGGTGCTCGTCAACAGCGCCGCGAAGAAATATTCGTTCCAGCACAGCACCAGCGAGAGAATAAATGCGGCCATCATTCCGGGGATAGCGAGCGGCAGAATGATCCGCAAGAAGGCGCCCCAGGTCGACAGGCCGTCCACGAAGGCGGCTTCGTCGAGCTCGATCGGAATCGCATTGAACTGATCGCGCATGATCCAGATGACGATCGGAAGTACGGTGAGCGTGTAGAGCAAGACAAGACCAAGTCGCGTGTCGAGCAGGGCCAATGCCTTGTAGAGGACAAGGAACGGCAGTGCGAGCACGACCGGCGGCAGGATCAACTGGGACATGAAGAAGAACAGGATGTCATCGTTGCGCATCCAGGCGAACTTGTAGCGGAAGCGGCTCAGGCCGTAGGCCGCCAGAGATCCGAGCATCAGTGCCAGCAAGGATGCGCCGACGGAGGTGATGATGCTGTTGAGGAAGCGATTCATGAATTCGGAGCGTGCCGTCGAGGTTCCGAACAGCGTATCTGGCGACAGGCCGAGCGAGCGCCATCCCTTCCAGTCCGGCTGAAAATCGACCCAGGGAACCAAGTGGGCTTGCGTCACGTCGACCGCCGATTTGAACGACGTCGTGACGGTCCAGTAGATCGGGAATAGGCAGATAATCGTCCAGAACAGGAGTGCTGCGTAGATCAGCACCCGGCTTAGCGTCCGCTTTGCGCGGGGCGCCGCCGGACGCCTCCGAATGGTCTTCAATGCCAAGGTAGATCTAGTCAATCGAGAGACTCCGTTTGGAAGCCCTAGACAACCTTCTGCGTCCAGCGCTTGGACAGGCGCAACAGAACGGTCAGGAGCACGATGATCATAAGCAGGTAAACCATAGCGAGCGCCGTGCCGTATCCGACGTTCGAGCGGTCGCGGTAGACGCGGTAGATGAAGCTCGACACCGTGTCGGTTGCGCCTCCCGGCCCACCAGCGGTGACGCTAATCACGAGGTCGGCGAGCTTCAGTTTGAAGATGATGCGGATAATGAGGACGGTGATGCTAACCGGCAGCATGATCGGAAACGTGACGTGCCAGAACGACTGCCAGCCATTGGCGCCGTCGACCTTCGCAGCCTCCTGCACCTCCTTCGGCATCGCCTGCAGGCCTGCGAGAAGGATGATCATGATGAAAGGGATCGACACCCACGCGTCCATCGCCTGGATGCTGAAGCGCGCCATCCACGGCGAGGCAAAGAAGGCCGGGTTGTCCCAGCCGAGATAGCGCGCCAGCGTCGCCGCCGGTCCGAAGCGATATTCCATCAGCGACTTGCCGATCATCCAGCTCACGGCGACGGGGCTGAGCATCATCGGCAGCAGGAAGACCACGCGGAAGAATTTGCGCGCGCGGATCTCAGCACTGAGCAAGAGCGCCAGTCCGAACGCAATCGCGTATTCGCCGAGCACCGCGGCGGTATAAAAGACCATGTTGCCGAGCGCATTCCAGTAATAGGTGTCGTGCAGCATGCCCTTGACATTGTCGAAGCCGCTGAAGCGCGGCCCTTCGATCGAGCTCAGATTCCAGTCGAGGGAGGCGATATAGATCCCGAAGATCGTCGGGAAGATCACGACGGCGACGGTGAAGAACAGCGCTGGCAGCAGGAACAGCGCGCGCTGGCCACGCTCGCCGCGGGTCAGAACTTGTCCGGCGCCAAACGCAACGGCCCAGACGAGATAGGCGATGAGGATCGGCCGCCAATCGGAAAATCCGGCAGTCATCGCGCCGGTCGTATGCAAGATCTGAATGAGGAGGACAAGCAGGAAGCCGAGAGACGCCAGCAGGACGAGCGCGCGGCCGGCGATCTTCCTGCTGCCGCGTGCGCGCTTCGTCGCGCGCTGGTCGTGCAGGTCGTCGCTCACGGGTATGGAATTCTGCATCAAGATGAGCCGCATGCTGTGCCGGCTCTGTGGCCTGGCAAGTCCTCGGCTTGCGCCGGACGCGCCAGCCGAGGGTGGATGGCTACGCGCAGGCGCCGCTATACTCCGAGGGAGGCCTTGTAGAGCCCGATCTGCCGCTCGCGGCCGATCTGGTCGGTCAGCTTCTCCCAGGCGGCGGCGATGTTGTTCGCGCCGGTTTGCGCGTCAACCTTGCCGGCGAAGATCTTGGTGAGCTCATCTTCCGCGATGCTGTAGTACTGGAAGATGCCGGGGATGCGCGGCTCCACGGCGCGGTTTGGATGATTGTAGGAGGCGAGCTGCGAGTTCAGGTAGGAGGTGATGTATTTGCGGTCGTAGCCCGCCGCCACCCATTCTTCGTACTGGAAGTGGCTGGTGCGGTGAACCTGGAAGCCCGAAGGATACATCACCATCCAAAGCGACAGATCCTTGCCGCCGAGATGCGCAGCCGCGCTCCACGCCGCCTTGTGCTTCTTCTCGTCGCCATTGACGCGGGCCATCACATAGACGCCCCAGCCGAGATAGGCGCAGTTCGGCGCATGGTTCGGGCCGCTCGAGAGCTTATCCCACTTTCCGGTCTTGGAGTTGTAGACATCGTCCGAGCCCGGCAGGATGTCGAAGGCGACGACGTCGCCGATTACCGAGGTGTCGCTCGCCTTCGCCACCTGGCCGATGTCGCCCCACCAGGGAATCATCGAGCCGATGCCGGCCAGAAATTGCTGGAAGCCGGTGGTGTTCGGATCCGCATTGAGCTGATCGGCAGGTTCGAACGGCAGCGCGTCAATCACGTCTTGGATGGCGCGGACCCAGGCCGGATTGTTGATGCGCGGCTTCATCGTGTCGATGTCGAACAGCCAAGCCTTGTCGTCGGGATGCTTGGCATAGGCCGAGGCGCGGCTGCCGAGGAAATAGAAGCCGAACCCGCCCCAGGGCTTTGGCGCGTCGAGATAGCCGAACGCGTTCTGGTTCTTGATCTTCTTGCCCTTAAGGAATTTCGTCACCGCCTGCACCTGCTGCCAGGTTTTTGGGACGCCCCATTCGGTCGAATTTCCCGCGTCTTTCCAGGCTTTGGCAAGGGTTTCATCGGAGAAGACGTCGGTGCGGTAGTTGAAGTTGTGACAGTCGCCGTCGATGGTGACGCGATAAGACTTGCCGTTCCACGTTCCGACCGGCGGCTTCAGGTAATCGACATAATCGTCGACATCTATCTGCTTCTTGACCCAGTCCGGCATCTCCGACGCCAGTCCCGTGCCACAAACGTCGCCCTCGAACGGCGCTCCCATCTCCAGAATGTCGAAATCAACCGTTCCGGTCGCGATCGCCTGTTGCAAGCGCGGATTGTAGTCCGCCTGGGCGAGATCGATCCAGGAAATCTTCGCGCCGGTATAGGCTTCCCATGGCTTCAGGAAGCCACGGAAGAGTAGGTTGTGCAGGTTCTGATTGTTGAGCCCCATGAAGGAGAGTTCGACGCCCTTGAACTCGCCTTCCTTGACGCTCGCCTTGGTCGGACCGAGGCAGAGCTCACCGACTTTCTGCCAGTCGGCATCCGTCGGCGCACCCTTGCCGACACCCGGGATTTGGGTGATCTGCGCGCGCAGATTGGCTTGCGCGAGCGCGAGTTCCGAGAACGTGCCGAGCGCGCCGCTCGTGCCCAATGCTGCGGCGCTTGCCGCACCCTTCAGCACAGTGCGCCGGTTCGGCTGCATTGCGGGATGCCGATCATGATCCTTCTGTTTCACCGCGATACCCTCCCTTTTGACTTTCTTGATGTGAAGTCTGAAGCGCCGCCGCACATCGAGGCCAGGGCTCAGGATTCGATGTCGTCGTGATGGGGTCAAAGAAGCCGCGCCGAGTATGCAACGGCGAACTCCAAAGTCAACGAAGCCAAGCAAGCTTGAAGTTGACGATATCGACGTGAATGGCGATGACACCGCTGATGATACCGCGCTGCAAGAAGCCGAGGATGACGTGCAGCGTCGACGGCATTCACGGAGAGCGCCAACGCGTTGGTTCCCGAGCGGCATCGGCCGGGTCCCCGACGTATAGAGCACCGCCAGAGCTCGATCAGGCGTCGGGCGGAATGACGCCCTTCTTGAAGATAAAGCAGCCGTAGAAGCGCCGTTCGCCGGTCTGAATCACGCAATAGGATTTCTTGGCGAGTTCATAGAAAGCAAATCGCTCGACTGATCCCATAGGAAACGAGCGTCCTTCTGCGGCATCGATTGCGGCCTGAACTTCGCGCTGCACCTCGGGGATTTCGCCGGGCTGGCCAACGATCTCCATGCGCGACGCCGGCTTGTCGACAAAACTGTCAAGCGGTAACACCGACAGGATCGCGCGCGCGGCGCGTCCAGCGCTGACATTGTCGATGCGTAACAACCGGCCCAGGACGGTCTGGCGGGCGACGGAGTCGGCGGGGAAATTGGTGTCGCAGAGGACGAGATCGTCGCCGTGCCCCATGGACCGTAGGGCATAGAGTACGTCTGCATTGAGAAGAGGGTCGATCGATTTCAGCATGGAGCCTCCCTGGACGCGATCAGAGTTGCTTGGACTGATTGGACTATCCAACGTGGCGGCACCGTCGTCCATACGGACGTGAGCAAATTCCAGGCGTCCATGTTTCTCGCCATCGATCACGTCTGCGACCGTGGTTCGCGTAGGCCCGTTTCGAGAAGATGCGCTCTGCGATGGGTTCTGGCCGAATCGTTTGGCATCGGCCCCTTGTTGCCGCTTGCGGCCGGTCTGCTCCCAGGCATGGGACAGGATGCCGAGGGCGCGCGACAGGCAGAAAATGCCCCGGGCCATCGGAGGGGTGAAGCCGAGCGCGGTGGCGCCGTCGATGTTCATCGGATGAGCCCGCTCTTGCGTTGCTGCAGCACCGCGAGCGTTTAGTGAGGGACTACGCTCACGAGTTCAACGTCGGCATCGCTCACGAACGGAAAGACGCTAAAGTCATCTCGGCGAGCATATTCCCGCGCCAGCTAGGAACCAGCCGGAGAAAGGAGATTTAGTTCGCTAGATGCATTTCGAAGGGTTTACAAATGGCGATCGATGCTTTTAGAGGAACAGCGCCGCTGTTTCTTCCTGAACGTTTTTTTGTCGGGCGGCTAGAAGGTTGGGCAGTGCTAGAAAGTCTGGTTGGCGGACTACTGAAGCGCGCAACAATTGCTGGTCACGGCGAACTAGATGCGGACACTGATACCGTGCTGTTCATCGAGGCATATACATTTGACGATGGACATAGCGACACTCTGCATTGGACGATCCGAAAGGGTGAGGAAGGCAAGTACACCGGCTTGGAAAACCGACTGGAAGGTGAGGCCATTGGGGAGCAAGCCGGCTGCGCATTCCACTGGAAGTACACGCGCGATACACCGCAAAGGGACGGTAAATCGTTCAAGCTGAATTTCGACCAGTGGTTTTATGGAATCGATGAACGAGCTTGCATGGTCCGCGGCCGTGCTGGCCGCGCTGGCATCCCGTTTGCGACGGCCCACGTCACTTACCGTAAGCTTTAGCTTCGCTGGTGTCCGCCACTGACACAGGCGAGAGCAGGTGAGGGGCTCAGGGAAGATCGAACCGCGAGCGCAGGTTGTCGGCAACCGGGGCGTCATCTCCGGGCGTGGAGTACGCCGCGCATGGCCCAACGGCGGCGTAGTCTTGTCGATACTGTAGACAATGATCTCGCGTCGCGGTCAAGCGGCAGCAAAGAAGCCGGCGCCAAGCCGCCGCGGAACACGGGCGACGTGAGCCCTTACCCGAGCGGCCGTGCTTGCCTGAAATGGAAACCGTTGGGCGCGAACCTCCGGGCCAAACTGCGCACTTCACTCTCGCATGTTTCCAGCGCGATCTTCTGTGCGAGCATGACGTCTCCGATCGGCAGAGCGCCGATCGGCATAAAACACAATCCCAACTGCTGGCGACCTCTCTCGTCGATCTGGCACACGTTAACCGAGGCCCCGGCGTGGATTCTGTATCGCATTCCGCTGTCGCTCCCAATCACCTCGAAGTAGCCCTTCCTGGCGAACTGCTCCCGCTGCGTCGGCGATAGCCATTCCCGCAAGAGCCGCAGCGACCGGCCCTCAGGCGTGCCCTCGGCGCCGTGCCTGATGAAGAGCGCTCTCACCGCTTTCATTCGGGAGCGGCCGCCCCGCGACGGTTGAAAGCCGAACATGACTGTCCCAGTTATCCGCCGACCAATCTGGGGAAGAAGACAGTTTCCTTCGCAGTCGGGTCGAACGATCTGATCTGCGAGACCTGACCTGGGCCGGTGCGGACCGCCGCGGTGAAGCCGGCATTGGTGAGTTCGTAGAACCGCTGCTCCGCTCTTGCCAGTTCTTGTGCGTCGTCCTCATTGAAATAACTTCGGCAGTCGCCGCTGCGGTCCATCACGATCTGGATTGCCATGATCGTCCTCCTCGGATTGCTGGTAGCCAAGGACCTCAATCGAGTATCCGGCCGAACTCGCAGAATTTCAAGAGGTCGTTGCAAAGGCGGACTAGCCAGAGTCGACGCAAAGGGCGGGGGATTATGGGCAAATCGATCGCGCCCATCACCAGTGTCAAGGCCGCGCAAGCATCTACCCGTGCAAAATGCCGCTCGGCCGGCGAAGGAAATGCTGATGCCGATGAAAGTAGCGCCGGTATGGCAGTGCAGGACTTCACGGAGGTCCTGATCAGTGACCAGTTTTAGCAGCCTCCCTTCCTTGGCGCCAATCGGGCTGCGGCTCTTGTGCAGATCGTCCTGATCAAGCCGAATGCCTCTCCTTTCCGCGAGCGCGCGAAGCCGGTCGAGGTTGGCCGCGGACCCGTCGCGCGCAGACGCGGAGCAGTTGCCAGCATCTCTTTCATGGACAGGTAATCTAAGCCAGATCGGCTTTGGTTCAGTGGCGAACTTTGGAGACCCGCCAGGGCAACCACGAAAACGGTCGATGAGGTCGGCAATGGGTCAAGGGCCGTCGAGTCGCCACTGACCTCGGTGCCGTCCGGTCTTCCCACACAATACCGCGGACCAGAATCGGCGGCGAAGGGCAAAAGATGACGTCTAATCGGTAGGTCATCGCATGTCCTGAGCCAATCCCCCTCTGATCGCCAGCCCTTTTGAAAATCGCCATCGGGACCACGAACGTTGGGAAAGGTGGCGCGTTTAGCCGGATGGGCCACCGCACTGGAGAAGAAGCATGCGAACCGTAACTCTCGCGATGATTGTAGTTGCCGGAAGCGCAATTGCCTTCCAAGCAACCGCGCAACAGCAAAAGGCCGCGCCTAGTGAGCAAACCAAAGACGAGATGCACACTGATGTAGACAAAGGGCTCAAGACGAGCGAACCCAACGAGCAGATGCAGCGCGACGCAGATAAAGGGGCCAAGACACGCAATTCAGGCGCGTCCGGATACGTGGCCGACCAAGACAAGCCGGGCGCCTCTGCGCATCCCCCGGGCCAACCGGGGAGTGAGCAGACGACTGGTTCGGGCAGCCAGACCGGCTCTTCGAAAGAAAGCCGCTAGTAATCGCTTTGGCCCGACCTCGCGCTCACTTGCGCGATGGTGATAAACGAGTGCCAAGGGCAGCGTCGGGTCATTCGCGTCGATTTGGCCGTATTCTCGGCACGTCCGGTCCCGCGTCACCTGCTGACGTGCCGAGCGCGATAGCGATCTTCGCCCTTGGGCCAAAAGCAGCGGATAGAATCAAGGAGGTCCTGAACCCCCACCGGGACCCGGTGCCGCCGTCCTCCGGACACGTGCCCAGATAATGCCACGAACCTGAACAAGCCTGTCGCCGCTTCGCGCATCACGCATGCGACTTAGATCGGTTTGCTCAACCCAAGGGGTGGGACATGAGGTACGTCACCGGACTTCTTGTGGCAACTCTGCTAATCCTAAATGTGTCAGAGGCAAGTTCTGCAGTACGCATCACGAATGATCGAGGCGGTCTGATCGCGAGTTACATCGTTGAATATCAGCGTCTAGCGTCCTCGGGCGAATCCGTGATCATCGATGGTCTCTGTGCCTCGCCGTGCACCATGGTTCTCAGCGCGCTCCCTCACGATAAAATCTGCGTAACTTCGCGGGCGACGCTCGGCTTCCATGCGGCCTGGAATTCCGGCCCCAGTGGTCGCGCCTTCACTGATCCCGAATCAACCTTGATGCTGTACTCGACCTATCCCACGTGGGTGCGCCGCTGGATCGCTCGCAGGGGTGGACTGACTCCTCACACTATCTGTCTGAGCGGAAAACGTCTGCAAGAGATGTATCGATCGTGCTGATCACGACGCGCGGCAGCTATGACCTTCAATCCATGGACTGCGGTGCCGGGAAAGATCGGGCTAGTACCGCATAATGCGAAACCAGAGAGCTAAGCCTGCGGCGAAGAGTGGTGTGCTAAGAGGCATAACCAGCAGGGCATGTCCGCTAGGGGTCACGAGCAGTAATGCTCTTATACACCGGAAGATCTCCGCTCGGCTCTCAGGAGCCGACGTTGCCTTTATGAGTAATCGCCTAGGCGAACGTCCGTAGGCGAATAGAGCAATGTGTCAATCCGGAGTTAGCAACGGACGCGGTGAACCCTTCATTGCGCGAAGGGGAAGATCGCAATTGTGCCGAGGCCAGCAGGTTAAGGGGGCCATGTGCACTGCAGTGCTTGAGCATGTTCGTCGCGCAAGCCTGTGAACCGAAAACCAGGCAAGTTGTTACACCTCCATCTGCGGAGGAGGAGAGATCATGCGCGTTCTTGCAGCAGCAATGGCAATATCATTGTCCTTTGCGTTGGCTCCCGCATCTGCCGAGGAGTCCGGACCATCCAAGAGAGACAAGCAGGCGCAATCGGTTCCGGTGCAGCCGGACCGCACGCCGGAACAATCGGACCAATCTCGCGACCAGGAGCGAGCGCGTGGTGAGAGCGTTCAGATCGAGCGCGATTGGAAGGCCCAAGAAAATGCCAACCGAACCGCGACCGAGCGCGAGGGATCTGCTGGCAAGACGGAGGAGGACCATCAAACAGTAGGTCGTGACTGGCGCGCACAGCCTGAACGAGACGAGAAGCGATGAAAATTCGCACCGGGGCCTTGCGAGAGCGGTCGGCTGTCGCGCTCAGGTTGGTGCTCGCGAAGGCTGAGCAGGGAAATTGATCAAGCTGAAGTGAATAGGCCGCCAAGCTCGCAAGTCTCGCTTCTGCCGGTTCCCAATTGACAGGCAGTCCCGCTTTGGCAGAGTCGCGGGCTGGGGATAGCGATCTCCCCATGAGGCGACATGCCCAAGTATCGCGTCCGGATTTTCGAGAAGGACGCAGCATGTCAACTGTCAACGACAGGTCTTCGCCAGATCGCTCGCCAGTTTTGCTGGGCGTGACAAATCTGACAAAGCGCTACGGAAGCGACGGCACCGCCATCGAGGGGGTGACATTCTCTGCTGCTCCCGGCGAAATCCTCGGCATTATCGGTCCAAATGGCGCCGGCAAGACGACGCTGCTGGAAGCCGTTGCCGGACTGCTGCCGGTGAACTCAGGCGACGTCTTTTGGCGCGGGGAGCGGCTGCAGGCAGAGCGCCGGCGTAACGTCCTGTTCTACGTGCCTGATGGCGTTCGCCCCTACCAAGATCAATCTGCACTGCAGGTCGTTTCGTTCGTCGGCAACGTCTTTCGACGATCAGAGGCAGACATTAGGTCGACCATTGAAGAAGTCGGGTTACCGCCGGTACTTCGAAAACGCGTGCACGCTCTATCAAAAGGTTATGCCCGGCGCCTGATGCTGACCATCGGACTGCTCGCGCCGCATGACCTGTTGCTGATGGACGAGCCATTTGACGGACTTGATTTGAGGCAGACGCAGGAAGTTACGGGCACATTGGGTCGTCAGGCGGCAAGCGGACGAACGCTGATCCTCTCCATCCATCAATTGCGGGACGCCGAACGGGTCTGTGACCGCCTTATCCTGCTCTCGGCGGGGCGGGTGCGCGGATCCGGAGGGCTCGCCGAATTGCGGGCGCAGACGGGACTGCCGAACGGCTCGCTGGAGGAGATCTTCCTTGCGCTCACGTGAAGCATGCTCTCGATCGACTGCGCCGATCATTCCGCTGCTTGCAAAAGAACTCCGCGAGGTTACGGCCGGGCGAGCACTTTGGACCATGTTGCTGCTGGTCTGTCCGCTCGTCGGATACAGCTTCGTCCAGGCAGTCTCCCTCTATAGCGAGTCAAGTGCAGCCGCTCTCCAATCGCCAGTTTTGGCGAGAAGCCTGTCACCACTCGACGGAATCCTGGTCCCGACCTTCGGCTCGTTCTATGTAGCTGTGACGTTGTTGTTTCCTTTCGTGGCGATCCGGGCGCTGGGGCAAGAGAAGGAAAGTGGCGCGTTGCGCCTGCTGGTCCAATTGCCGTATCCGCCTTCGTCGCTGGTTGCCGCAAAATTCTGCGCTATCCTGGCAGCTTGGGTGATGGTGAGCGTACCTGCGCTTTCTGCGCTGGCGATTTGGGCGATGTTGGGCGGCCATCTTGCCATGTCAGAGACGCTGAACCTTGTGTTTGGTCATTTGCTCTATGGTCTGTTGGCCGGTGTCATCGGATTGCTCGCCGCGGTCATTTCCGACAACTCGGCCACTGCCGCCATTATCGCCCTCGCTGTCACGATCGGATCATGGGTGCTGGATTTCACGTTCGCGGGTCGCTCGGGCCTGTCGACCTGGCTTGCGCAGTTGTCGCTGACACAGACGCTGCGTCCGTTTGAGCAGGGACTTCTCTCGGCCGGCCTCGTGCTCGGCATAACAGCCGTCATCGGCGGACTCGCTGCGGTGACAGTTGTCTGGCTCCCTCCTGGTAAAACGGTGCAAACGAAAATCGTCCGTTCTGTAGCTTGCGTGCTTGCGATTGCTCTTGCGCTCGCCGTTGCGGCACAGATCAGGTCGTCCGTGGATGTCAGCGAGGATCGGCGCAACTCTTTTTCGTCTGCTGACGAACACTTGCTCGCGACGCTTCGGCATCCCTTGGTCATTAAGGTCAATCTCGCTGCCGAGGATCCCCGCTATATCGATCTCCGGCGGAACGTTCTGGCGAAGCTCGAGCGCGCCATGCCTGACGTGACGGTGCGTCTCGCGAGCGAACGGCCGAATGTTGCCAATCCCTCGGACGATTATGGCCAGATCGAATATCTCTACGGTGATCGAAGTGATGTGAGCCGCTCCACCAGCCCTCGGGAGATATTGCCGCTGATATATGCGCTCGCGGGCGCGCGGCCACCGGCGTCTGGCGTGGGCGAAGAGTACCGTGGTTATCCATTGGTCGTTAGTGCGGACGCGACGCTGCTGTGGTTCTTCGGCGGGTTGCCGCTCCTCATCGTGCTCGCGTGGCGGCAGGTTCGCCGGCCGCCTCCGCACAGCTCTCTCGTTCATCAAGGAGTTAAGCCATGAGTGTCAGCAAGAAAGTCGGAGTGGTCATCTTCGCGGCTTTTGGTCTGGTAACGCTGGCGTTGCCCGGCATGGCCGCAGAACCAATCAAGATTGACCTCTCGAATGAGACCGTCGGCAGGGAGCCAAAATCGCTGGTGCCAGTGGTCGGCGTCTGGAGGATCGAGGAGGAGGGCGGAAAGAGGGTCCTCTCGGTCGATGGTCGGCAGTGGAAGGAGGGGCAGTCGTCGGCGGGCATCGCCGACAAGGCCCGGGCTCTTTACGGTGAACGCTACGCTGAGTTTCTCGATCGTGTGCAGGCGTATGCCTACTATCCCTACGCGGTTGCGCCAAAAATCGATAGTTTCAGCGATGGCGAGATCTCGGTGCGCTTTAAAGGTTTATCCGGCCGCATCGACCAAGGCGCCGGTATCCTGTTCAACCTCAAGCCCAACGGAGACTACCTGACAGTCCGCGCGAACTGTCTTGAGAACAACATCGTGCTCTGGAAGTTCGAGAACGGCAAGCGATCTTCGGTAAAGTGGGTGCGCAATACGCCGACTGCGACACGGCAGTGGCACGATCTCAAGGTCCGCGTGAACGGCACGAAGGTCGAGGGCTATCTCGACGGCAAGCTCTATCTGGAGCACACGCTCGCACAACCTGTCTCGGGCCGGATCGGGCTCTGGTCGAAGGCTGACAGCCACATGTACTTCGCAGACTACACCGTGGCCGCCGGCGGCAATTGAAAGGGGCAGCGAGTAAGATCCGTCAGAAAAGCAGATGGAGGATGAACAGGAAATGGATTCTGGCAGGCAGCGGCGCGCTGTTGCTGGCCTGTGGGTGTCGCCGTGGCTGCCGCCGAACCGGAAGGCGGGGGTGCGATCTTATCGCGGGAGACAAGCCGGTCAGCGAGGATCAGGTAGTCAAAAGCTGCAGTCGGACGGCTGGTCGAGTGTCCAAATCGTGCGCGACTACGGCCGGCGATGACGACGAGGACTGAGTAAATAGCTCGCTGAGGAGTTGAACGGATTTGGGGCGGGTTGGTTCAGGTCCTGCGTAGGCGGCTCCATGAACGATTCCGAGGCTCCGAATGGAATGACCATCGCCTTGACAAGTTGAGGAAGCGGGCTTTTATGTCTCTAGTTGGGGAAGCGATCTCCCCATGAGGCGACATGCCCAATAATCGCGTCCGAGTTCACCAACGGCGCACCATGTCTGCCATTTCCGCGATCGTTTTTCGAACAATCTTCCATCCCTTAAGCGGGACGCCGCCCGCCGGCGTCCGCGGCATTTGCCTGCCATCCATGCCACGCGTCGGGAGGTTGCCATGACGCGTGAAGCCGCTACCCTGTGACCCGAGCCGCATTCGGGGCATGTCGGAGCGGATGATCATCAGCCACTTACGAGAACAACTACGGTGGCGCGGTCAAGCGGCTCAATCTCATTGATGAGCAACTTGCCGGACTGGATTTTGCCACTGCGCTGGGCTTCCTGATCAACGGCTTGAAGCGCGAGCAGCTCATCGCGACCAACTCGCGATTCTCCATGAAGTGTTCTTTGCCGGCCTTGGTGACGAGAGCGAACCCGGTGCGAGTCTGAAGGAGGGGCTGGCGCGTGACTTTGGGTCGTACAAGCGATGGCGGGCCGAATTCGTAGCCATGGGCAAGGCTCTAGGTGGCGGCTCCGGCTGGGTGCTGCTGACCTGGTCGCCGCGTGACTGCAAGCTCGTCAATCAATGGGCTCCGGATCACTGCCACACGTTGGCCGGTGGCGTGCCGACCCTGGCCCTCGATACGTACGAGCACTCCTATCATGTCGATTACGGCGCCAAGGCTGCCAATTACGTCGATGTCAATTGGCGATCCGTTCAACGTGCGTTTGAAGAAAAACAAAGCTGATGCGCGGTAGAGGCGCTCTTCTCTGAACACTTTGCGCGGCGGCGGTCGCCGCCGGATCTCGGCGCGGACGCGGTCGGACCTGCCGTCAGTCCGTGGTGGCTCAGCGCGATGAAGATCCTCAACGGGATTCGATTGGCGAAATCGCGCGCTCTCTCGGCATGCGTGCCAAATCGGGTAACTAGTCCCACGTCGTAGACCCGCATTGGACGGCTTTCTCAGACAGTGCGTGTGGCGGCAAGCGTCACCGCGCCTTCTTTTTGGCCGACTCGCGGCGCTCAATTCTTAGGTCGGTTCTGCGAGAATTCAGGAGTTCGGGTCATGCATAGTCATAGTCAAGAACGACGATCGCTTCTTCTGACCGCCATTGCAGCCGGGGCGTGCTTGGCAACGAAATCTGTTCTCGCCGAGGACCGGCCGGGCAGCGACGAGCGACCTCAAAAGGGCGATCTTCTTGTCATCTCGGAAGGTGAGCAGGAGGGGCAGGTGATCAAGCCCGGCGATCTCAAGCTCGGCGGTCCCCCACTACGCGCGTGGCCAAAGGACCCCAAGACGTCGGTGATCCGAAACGGCTCGCGTCTCAACGAGGTCCTGATCCTAAAGCTCGACCCAGCCGATCTTGATGAGACGACACGAACTCGCGCTGCCGAGGGCATCATCGCATATTCAGCGATTTGCACCCACGCTGCATGTCCGGTCTCCGAGTGGGTAAAGGCCGAGCAAGGGAACAAGACGATCCTCAAATGTCCTTGTCACAATTCGGAATTTGATCCTCGCCAAAATGCGCAGGTCGTGTTCGGGCCGGCTCCCCGGCGCTTGGCTGCGCTTCCCGTGGCAATCGCCGACGGCGCTCTTCTCGTGGCCGGATCATTTGTCGGCAAAGTTGGCGGGCAGGCGGGATAAACTCGATAGCCAGCCCGCTACAACGGCCGCCTCAACGATCCATTCGGGCGCTTCCGGTGGTCGCAAGAAGAGCGAGGAGTCCGGATGCTGGCTTCATCGGTCTTCAGATACACACCGGCCGTCGCATTCAAACATCCGCGTCAGGCCCAATGTTTCTGTCTCTGCTTAAGCCATCCATTGCGCCATTGGCGGGCACCTGCAATCGGGGCATTCTTGCCGGGACGAGGACTGAAGCCTTTAAGTGGACGCTTGAGTAAGAATTCGATCCAAGCGTAATCGGTGTCGATGATCGGTCAGCAGGCGTGCGCCACCCAGGACGGCGGCCAGCGTTCCTAGCCCGGTCCCGCCGGCGATCAAGAACATGATCAGCAATTGATATTTGACGGCATCGACCGGCTCAACACCCGCAAGGATCTGGCCGGTCATCATCCCTGGCAAGGAAACGAGGCCGATCGCCGCCATACTATTCATGATCGGCATGAAGCCGCTTCTCAAGGCGTCCCGTATGACAGGCAGCAATGCCTGATGTCGGGTGCCGCCGAGCGCGAGACACGCTTCCACGGCGGCCCGCTCGCGCACTAGGCTGTTCGTCAGCACGTCCAGGCCCAGGCTTATTCCGGTCATGGTATTGCCCAGCATCATGCCCAGCAAAGGCAGCGCGTAGCGCGGATGATACCAAGGATCGGGGCGTAGCTCCGTCAGGAGCGCGAACATCGTGACGGTACCGGCGGCGAGCAGCGTGCATCCAGCGCCCAGACCGTACTTCCAGACGCCCTGAAGGCGCCGCTTCTGCCGCGCGACGATCTCCCGCGAGGCGAAGAAGACCATGATCAAGGCGGCGAGAGCGGTCCAGAGCGGCGACACCGCGGCAAACAGGAACGTCAGCACGTATCCGACGAGGGCGAGCTGGACCACCATGCGGACGGTCGCAATGGCCAGTTGCTTCTCAAGTTTGAGGCGGAGAACAAGCGAAAAGGCGCCGTCCATGACGACAAGGAGCGCGGGGAGGACCAGATTTCCGTACGAAAGCTGGATGTAGGTCACGGCCGGCTTTCCTCGATGCCGCCGTCGGGCCTCATCGCAAAAATCCTTGACCCAACGCGGCGGGCTTGGGCGTTGTCGTGGGTACTCCAGAGCACGCTCGTTCCATCCGAGATGCGTTCGGCGATCAGGGATTCCACGGCGGCAGCGGATGCCGAATCGAGCGCCGAGGTCGGCTCGTCCAGCAGAAGCACTCGCGATTGCAGCATGAGGGCCCGCACAAGCCCCACCCGTTGTCTTTCTCCGGACGAAAGTCTCTGAATCGGCCAAGATCCGCAGTGCGGCGGCAGCCCCAACCGTGTGACCAACGGTAGGGCATCATTCCAGCTCGAGAAGTGCTCTTGCACGTTGTCGGACCACCAGCCCGGCTCGGCGGCGAGGTAGGTCACTAGCTTTCGCCAGGCGGGGGAAGGCATCGCCTCCCTGAGCGTTCCGTTCAGCTTGACCGTTCCTTCGTTTGGATCAAGATCTGCGATGGCGCGAAGCAGCAAGGTCTTCCCGACGCCGGAAGGTCCTTGCAGGGCGACGCATTCACCGTCCTGCAAGTCGAATGAAACAGAGACGTGCAAGCGCCTAAGCGCGCGGACCGTGAGCATGGCGTTAAAGCTTGCCCTGGAGCCGATCGGCAACCCGCTTGGCGATTTCCGCCGGTGCCTCGTCCGGGTAAGGGTGCACCGAGCTGACGTTGATCTCGCCAAGCACGTAGCTGTTGCTGCCGTCCGTCTGCACTGGGCCAAGCATGAAGTCGGCGTCCCAGATGATAGGCAGGTCACCTCGCGCAATTTCCAGCAACGAGGTTAGCTGCGGCGTCCACTCGTCTTCCATCAACCGACGGAGCCGCTGGAAGCGCGGGTCTGCATTGGAAGAGTACAGCCGTGGCCCGGCCTCTGAACGCGCAGCCGGCGAGTCCACTAGGGCCTTGACTTTGTGGTGGCCGAAGCCGGCGCAGCGATCGCCTGCCATGTAGCAGCGCACGACACCTTCGCTCAAGCGAGGCTGAAACGGTTGATCGACCACGCTGGCATTTTCGAAATACTCCGCGCAGCGACGGAGGAAATCGTCCATCGTTACTTCCTCTGACGCGTCATTCGTCGCGTCCAGCACCCTTATCATGGGGGAAATCGGCAATTTCTCGACCTTCCAGACGCCTTGGCCACCGTTACCGCGGCTGCGCTTGATCACGCGCGAACCTGTGGCGAGCCGTGCCGGCAACTCGGCGCGCATCGCTTCGGCAGTTTCGTACAACGCCGTGTCGCTTCCCCACCCCATGGTGCGGGTACGATAGAGAACCTCCTTGGTGCCCATCTTGAGGATGACGTCTGGATGAGCGCTGACCCACACACCACGTGATGCAACGTCGCGCAGCAGGGCGTCGAGACCGGCGCGGTTTCGTCCGTCTTGAATGGGATTAACCCAGACGAGCACGCCATCGACCGCGAGCAACTGTTCGCGGACTTCTTCGGCGAAGCTTTCATCATAGATCGCGGGCTGGGCTTCGATGCCCACCGCGGCGAGCGCTTCGAAGACGGGGACGAAGCGACTGTTCTGCGGGGTCGCATCGCGGCGCGCGGCAGCGTCGCCTCGCGAGAGAATGGCCACTGAATGTAGGGAAGAAGATTGACGTTCGGTCATGCGCGAACTCCAAGTTTGCGTGCTGCGCAGAACTTGGACCGAAGTCTCACGGGGAGCCTGCTTGTCCCCTCGGAAGCACTTTATGTGAGATTATGGGGAGCTTTCAAGACGTTGGCACCGAGGACACGCCACCAGGCAGCGGGTTTCGCAAAGGTCCGCTTGAGATGTCCTGATCCATGCACAGGTCGACACAGGCGCGTGCACCGCTTGGAACCGTGCGGCTGGTCAGACGCAAAGGGCGGTTACGTCCGAATGGAATGATGCTCTAATGCAGGCGAAGCGAAGGAAGAACTTCGTAGACCGGTATAGAGATGGCGAGCGCCGCTATCAGGTAACCGAGCAAGGTGTTGAGCGTAGAATATCGGCCGTGCGGAGGTTCAGCCATCTCAAAGGTTTTGCCATTACACAGGCCCACCCGGTGCACCGTGCCTAAGTAACTTTCCTTGCGAGTGAGCTGATGCCGCTCTACGGGAGAAAAAGATGTACAACAAGCAGCCGTCGATCAGCAAGTGAGGATCAATACGCCGTAGGCCCAAGGGCTCTCCATCAAATTCACCTCGATCAATACCCTGGAGAAACCGAAGCCCACGACCCATGCATCGAAGCTCATGCAAATCCGGCGAAACGTCTCGGCATCCAGACGGCTGATGGCATAGGAGCCGAATGGTACTGCAATCGCAATGCAGGGAAAATATACCCATAACAGTTTGCCACTTTCGGCCGTAAACAGGCCAAGCTGGTAATAGACGATGGCCGTCACGCTTGACTCGGCCACCCGCACCAGTGCGAGACCAGTCCGAAATTCGGTTTGACCAGACCTTGATTGTTGAACAGGATCGCCAGCGGCGGTCCGGAGATGGTTGTGACGGAGTATAGGACGCCCAGCGTGGTTCCAAAGGGAAGACCGACCAGGCTAGCGTGACCGAACCCTCATCCTACCAACGGTCAGTTTGCAGGTCCGAACCCTTGGCGCGCGCATCGCCTTGCTTGAGCGACAGCCGTCGCCCGACCTTCACGACCAATGACCAATAGGCGGTTTCGCAGCGGTGAAAGAGGAGAAGAACTGGATATCGGAGAGCCGTTTCCGCCATGCTCTCAATTACTGCATGCTGCTTCCGGGACCCGAAGCGCAGCAGCTTGCGACCTACATCGGCTGGCTGCTGCACCGGATGGTCGGTGGCATCGTGGCGGGCGGCCTATTCATCTTGCCCGGCATCTTCGCCATGGTGGGGCTCAGCTACATCTACGCCGCCTACGGCAACATTGGCTTCGTCGAGGCGCTATTCTTCGGCCTCAAGGCGGCCGTCCTCAGTCGGCCGATCGCCGGTTCTCCGCAAGCAGATTGGATCACTCCGATACCGGCTTCGGCCATAAGACAGTTAATCGTACCCATTGCAGTCCGATCTCAGGCTTGGGGCTCTGACCAGCGATCAGCTCTCCGGACTGCATGATCAGCTCTCCCGACTGCATTGTTGAATCAGCAGATAAGTCAGCCGTAGCACCAGATCTTCGGCGCCTCGCTCGCGTGCTCCATCTGCCCCTCCAAAGACGGCACATAGCGCGGAAATAGGGGCGAGCAAATTTAACTTGCGAAGGACTGTTCGCTGAAATAGCAATACCCGACAGCTCACGGTTGGATGAGTTTGTTTGCTTGCTTTTTCGTTAGCCAAATTCTCTTGGTAGAGGAGGCTAATATGCAAGTGACTAGCGATGCTCATTTCGATGCTGCACTCGACGCTATTTTGGCTCGCATTGGCCATGCTCAATCGAGCGCTCTCGCATTAGCTGCTTCCGAGCTATCTCAACTCGCCAATCAGAACGCGCCGCCGTTGAATTCTCCTTTGAATGCTGCGTTGGAGGGAGTGCTGGAGCGCTTTGGTCAAATTCAATCGAATGGCAAAACCGGCGACGAGCACAATTGCGACGATCACGACGACGGTCACAACGACGGTCAATCGACCCCTGAGAACGTGGTCGTACCAGATGGCTACTCGCTGCAGGCTTTTGCCACCGGCTTGACGTTTCCGACCGCGATCACGTTCTCCGATGGCCATGTCTGGGTGAGCGAGTCAGGCGCCACGCCAAACACGGTGCCCGAGATTGTCGAGATCGGATCGGATGGGCATCCCATCCCGGTGCTCTCCAGTGATCAGCTCCCCACGGGGGTTTTGGCCGGACCGATTACCGATATCACTTTCCACGACGGCGAGATCTGGGTTGCACACCGGCAGCTCGGCGCCAACGACTGGCTGGTCGGCGCCATTTCGAAATTCGATCCCGCCGACCCGGTCGGCAGCTTCACGACTGTGTTGACGAACCTACCTTCGACTGGCGATCACTACACCGAAGAGATCGTCTTCGACTCTTCGGGGCGCCTGTATTTCTCGCAGGGGAGCGCCACGAATTCGAGTGTTGTCGGACCGGACAACGAGCTCGTGAGCGGCTGGCTGACGCAATTTCCTGATTTCCACGATTTCGCCGCGCACGATGTCGTGTTGAACGGCACCGAATTCCACGCTCCCATTGCTGTGCCGGGGCTCAACCCAGAGAACCAGGTCACGGCGCCATTCATGCCGTTTGGTTCAGGCCCGATTGTGCCAGGCACGGTGATACCCGCGGCCACGCCGGATTCGCCGCAAGAAGGAATGATTGCAGGCAATGCTGCAATCTATTCCTTTGATCCGACCGCTGATGATCCCGCGTCGACGCTGCGGCTCGAGGGTTGGGGATTCCGCAATCCGTTCGGCATCGGCTTTGATCCGTTGAACCCGGATCTGCTGTTCGCGACCAACAACGGCGCTGATATCCGGTCTGCTCCGCTGGATGGGCTGCACGTAGTCGAGTCGCGGCCGATCGCGAACGACTTCGACGATCTTTTCGCGTTGAACGCGGGCGGGACAGCGGAGTTTTTCGGATGGCCGGATTTCTTCCATGATCCGAATACAGGCGCAGTGCTGCCCGTCACCGATCCTCTGTTCGCGCAAGGCAAACTTCCGATCCCGCCTCCCGGCTTTGTCCTGGATGAGAACTTCCGGAGCAGCCTGCAGGTCGAACCTGCCGTTGCCCAGTTCGAGTATCACTCATCGGCCAACAAATTCGACTTCTCGTCGAACGCCCAGTTCGGTTCGGTCGGAGATCTGTTCGTGGCCGAGACCGGCTCGTTCGTTCCGGTTACCGGGGCGCAGGACCTAGTTGGCTACAAGGTGGTGCAGGTCGATCCGGCCACCGGAGCCGTGAGCGATTTCATCACGCACACCAGCAACACGGTCGAGGACATCTTCGACCCGAACGGGTTCAATAAGCCCATCGATGTCAAATTCCAGGACGGCACGATGTTCATCGTGGATTTCGGCGTGTTCGAGCCGGGGCTCAACCTGGCAGAGCCGAGGACTGGAAAGGTATGGATCCTCTCGCCAACCTCCATCGATCCAAACGATCCGGTTCATCACCACGATGGCGCGTTGTTGGCGTGAGGTGCGCTGTTGGACCCTTCTTTAGGTAGGGCAGACCATGGGCGCCTTAGCGAGATTCCTGGAATGGAACTGAGGCTGCGGCCAGCCGGTCAGAAACAGAGACGGACCGGCTGACCGCGACGTTGGCGGTATGTCAGCCGATGGATGGGTCGCCAGAGGAGGTGGGAATTGACCCGCTCGCTCTCCAGCTCCATTGCGCCGGGCCGGAACGAGGCCTCAGCGTCCCCATGGCGCGCGTGCCGCGGAGCCGTCCTCGGGGTGGCGCTGATCAGCGCGCTGGTGAACGTGCTCTATCTCACGGGCTCCTTCTTCATGCTGCAGGTCTACGACCGAGTCCTGCCGAGTCGCAGCATTCCAACACTCCTCGGGCTCGCCGTGCTGGCGCTCGGTCTTTACGTATTCCAGGGCATCTTGGACGTCGTGCGCGCTCGAGTGCTGGTGCGGCTCGGCGGTTGGCTGGACGAGGTGCTACGCTCGCGGGTTTACGACTTCATAGTGCGATGGCCGCTCGAGGCTGCGTCATCAGGTGGCGATGGCTTGCAGCCGCTGCGCGACCTTGATCAGATGCGCGCCTTTCTATCCGGCCCCGGTCTGATCGCGCTCTTCGACCTGCCCTGGATCCCCGTCTACCTCGGGATTTGCTACCTGTTTCATCCGCTGATTGGTGGGACAGCGCTCGCCGGCGCGCTGGTCCTAATTACCCTGACCATTCTGGCCGACGTGCTGACGCGATCGCCTGCCCGGCAAGCTGAAACAAACACGGCCAAGCGCAATGCGCTTGCTGAGGCGAGCCGGCGCAATGCCGAGGTGCTGCGCGCGATGGGCATGGGCGTGCCTCTCTCACGACTGTGGGACCAGGCGAGCGCGGCCTGTCTGGCGAGCCAGCAACGCGCCGCCGATATCGGAAGCAGCCTCAGCGCGATTTCGAGGGTGCTCCGCCTGATGCTGCAATCGGCGGTGCTCGGAGTAGGCGCCTATCTGGTGATCCATCAGGAGGCGACTGCCGGCATCATCATCGCAGGTTCGATCCTGACCGCGCGAGCACTGGCGCCGGTCGAACTCGCGGTCGCGCATTGGAAAGGATTGGTAACGGCCCGACACGGTTTGAAGCGCTTCAAGCAGTGGTCGACCTTTTTTACGGAACGAGACCAGCCGACCGCACTTCCGCCGCCGTGCAAAGCGCTCGCGGTCGAGTCCGTTTCAGTGTTGCCTCCGGGTGAGCGGCGGTTCGTTGTTCAGGAGGTATCATTCGCCCTGAAGGCGGGCCAAGCGCTCGGCATCATCGGCCCCAGCGCCTCCGGTAAGTCCTCGCTCGTACGTGCGATTGTTGGCGTCTGGTCGCCTGCACAAGGCACCGTACGGCTGGACGGAGCCGCGATCCAGCACTGGAGACCTGAATCGCTTGGTCGCCACGTCGGCTATCTGCCGCAGGACGTCCAGCTTTTTTCAGGAACCGTGGCCCAGAACATTTCCCGTTTCGAATCAGAGCCCGATCCCGCGGCCATCATCGAGGCAGCCGAGGCGGCCAACATCCATGAGCTCATTCTCCGCCTGCCCGACGGCTATGACACGCGGATCGGCGAGGGCGGTATATTTCTGTCGGCCGGACAGCGCCAAAGAGTGGCTTTGGCGCGAGCCCTGTACCGCAATCCGTTTCTGGTTGTGCTTGATGAGCCCAGCTCCAATCTGGACGGCGAAGGAGACCAGGCGCTCACCAGCGCGATCATCGCGGTCCGTGAGCGGGGTGGCATCGCCATTGTCGTTGCACACCGCGCGAGCGCGCTTGCAACCGTAGATCAACTGCTGGTCATGGCCGAAGGGCGCATGCGAGCGCTGGGGGCAAGGGACCAGATCGCAAGAAAGCTCTTTGCGCCGAAGCCGGTGCAGCCGGTGCCTCTCGAAAGCGCCGCTCAGGAGATCGGTTCATGAGCGTTGCGCTGACAAGCCAGGCGCTGCCCGCGATCCGTCGTCAGCTTCGCATTGGGATCGCCGCGGCCATCGTTCTGGTTGGAGGGCTCGGTGGTGGGCGGCCACAACCGAACTCGCAGGCGCTGTCGTCGCGACCGGCAGCATTGTGGTCGATTCGAACGTGAAAAAGGTGCAACACCCAACGGGGGGCGTCGTCGGCGAGCTGCGTGTGCGTGAAGGTCATCCCGTGAAGGCCGGCGACATCCTGGTACGTCTTGATGAGACCGTCACGCGCGCTAACTTGGCTGTGATCGTCAAGAACCTCACCGAACTCACGGCTCGTCAGGCCCGCTTCGAGGCGGAACGGGACGGCGGCGAGGCAGTGGCTTTCGGGGATGAGCTCGAACGACGGTCTTCCGATCCCGTCGTCGCGGCAGTGCTGAAAGGGGAGCGCACCCAATTTGAAGTTCGCCGCGCTGCCCGCGCCGGGCAGAAGGCGCAGCTGTACGAGCGCATTGGCCAGGTGCAGGAGCAGATCCGCGGCATGACTGAGCAAGTCACCGCCAAGCAACGTGAGATCGAGCTGATCAACCAGGAGCTCGATGGCGTTCGACAGCTGTGGCGCAGCAAGCTTGTGCCTATTACCCGGGTCACGGCATTGGAACGCGACGCAGCGCGGCTGCACGGTGAACGAGGGGCGCTGACGTCCTCCATCGCAGAAGCGAAAGGCAAGATCAGTGAGACGGCGCTGCAGATTCTCCAGATCGATCAGGACCTGCGGAGCGAGGTTGGCAAGGAACTCGGCGAGATCCGGGCCAAGATCTCGGAGCTGGTGGAAAAGCGGATCGCGGCCGAGGACCAGCTCATGCGCATCGATATTCGCGCACCACAAGATGGTCGCGTGCACCAGCTTTCCGTGCATACGGTGGGCGGTGTGATCAACCCGGGCGATGCCATTATGCTGATCGTGCCCGAGAGCGAGCCGCTGCTCGTCGAAGCCAGAATCGCGCCTCAGGACATTGATCAGATCCGGGTTGGTCAGCGCGGGCTGCTCCGTTTCGCAGCATTCAATCTACGCACGACCCCCGAGCTGAACGGTACGGTGATTGAGGTTGCGGCCGACGTCACGCAGGATTCAAAAACTGGGGCGGGATACTATACCATCCGAGTCGGCCTGCCAGATCAGGAGTTGGCGCGGCTCAACGGCCTCAAGCTCGTGCCGGGAATGCCCGTCGAGGCGTTCATCCAGACCGGTGAGCGCACGGCGCTGTCGTACCTGGTCAAACCGATTTCGGATCAGATCCTGAAGGCGTGGCGCGAGCGATGATATTTCATTCCGTTGTTGCTTGATTGCGCGCGGAAGCGCCTTGGACGATGACTCTCAGCGAGAGCTTAGCGTCCCTATTTCATTCCAGCCGATCGCGTACGCGGTTGCAGAGCACCTAGCAGCGCTTGCTGAGACCTACATGTCCCTCGACCCCATCGGCGTCTCGTTGCCGAAGGCGTGACTAGCTTTGGACAGATAATCAGGGCCAGAGGGAGGACGGCCGTTTGGTGCAAGGGCAACACCTCGGAGGGTTCCTTGCAACCATATCAAGGCTGCCATGGACGAACAATCAGGCCTTCGCAGCTGATTGGGTAACCTCGATCAATTTCACCACCTGTTGCGGCGAAATCGCGTGAAGTGCAATGAAGGGTGCATTCGTCCCCAACGCATTCTCGACTGCCGAGATCACCCACGCCGCAGCTGGAATAGTCCCGCCTTCGCCGGCCCCCTTGACACCGATCGGATTGCGAGGCGACGGGATTTCGAGATGGTGGATGTCGATTTGCGGCATCTCGGACGTTAACGGCAGAAGGTAGTCCGCGTACGTGGTGGTCAGAGGCTGACCAGCTTTGTCATGGATCATGCGTTCAAACAGCGCGTTGCCAATCCCGTGGACGACCCCGCCACGAATCTGGCCATCGACAATGAGCGGATTGATCAGCTTGCCGCAGTCGTGAACCACGACGTAGCGGACGATCCGCACATCGCCGGTCTCGGGATCGATCTCGACTTCGCAGGCGTTTGCGCCGTAGGCGAATGTCAGCGCCGTCGAGTTGAAGTATGCCGTCGCCGCGAGGTCCGGGTCCATGCCGCCGGGAAGGCCAATTCCGACATTCCCGGCCAGGGTGCGCGCGATCTCCGATAGCTTGACGTTCAATCCGGCAACGCCTTTGACAGATTTAAGCATGGTTGTGACCCCGAATAGAACGATGCTGAGCAGTTCAAAAACGGCCCCAGCCGCAGGATGGGGTAAGCAGCCGGCGCCGGCATTCCCATTCCATGTGCCGCAATCGGCGGTACGCGGCACGCTCAAGAGTAGTCACAGACGGTTCGCGCCAGCAAGGTGGCGATGCTTTCGTCCAGGACGTAATCAGGCCGTGCTCGGAAGCGGCTGCTGTTGGTTGTTTCGCGAACGGCCCCTAGTCCATTGATCGCGATGTAGCGCCCTGCTTGAGGAGGCACTTTCAAGCGGTCCAGCCCTCACGGCCGGCCCTCGCGGACCTCTCATCGATGCGATGCCACGCACGCTGCCGCTACGAGAGTTTAAGAGGGCCGCGCTCGCTTGGTCCCGCGAGCGTCGCCCCGAACCGCCTCCAAATCGTTCGAAAAACGAATCCTTCGAAGCCTTTGATGGTGGTACACGGCGGTGGTCCCAAAACACCACCGGAGTTTTCGCGAACGCCTTGTTTTATGGGGTTTCGGGAGACAAATGCGATGGGGGAAGGGAGTCCCACTATCTCCGCCAGCACGCCCTCCGCCAGCACGCCCCTTGCCGGTGCCGTAATCACGAACCCCTATCGAATCAGACCGGACAGCTCCTGACGTGATGTCCATCCTGGCAACCCTCGAGCGGAATCGTGGTCAACATTGCTACGCTGCGCCTTCAAGGGTGCCATACAAAATAAATCGCCGGACCGAAAAGTACAACAAAATCAGCAGCTGATAGCATTGTTGTCACAGTTCAATCGGTATAGCGCGTGGTCGCTCCGTTTCGGCAGTCCCGTTTGAGGCCAAGCAGCGGCGCGCGCGTTCGATCTGTGCGTCGCTAGCCCCGTGGTTGCGAGCGTACATCTCGGCCACTGGTGCCGAATATTTCGCGACGTAGTACCTGACCTCGCTGCAAGATATGCGTGTTGTGGGCCTGTGGTGACGCGAAGCGAAGGCTTCGGACCCCAGCGGGATCAGCAGCAACGCAATAATGGCTCCCGCCCGTATAATCATTCCCCGTTCTCCCCATATTCTATGTGAAAGAGAGCAGGGCCTGAGTCGCGCACACGACGCAAATTAACAATCGCGCATTGGTCAGAGTGCCGTGAACTGTTGCTCTAATGCTTCGGTTCTGCGCGGGCAGGCTGTAAAGGGACGTGACGCGACTTCGCGTCGTCGCATTGGACGGTGGCTACGGCCGCCGAAGAACTCTCCTTCTGCGGGCGGCCTTCCGGGTGCGCCGACCACTGCCAATCCGTCTTGCATTGGCGGCGCGCAGGTGGCGCCGGAGCGTCTGCAGTTCCCCAAACGATGCGAGCAGCCCCTCCGCCCGTTCGCGCAGAATACCGAATAGTTGTAAACCTGACGTCGATTACTCATTGGCTCGAACATTTCTTGTTGAAACGATATGCAGACGAGAACGGGAAAAGTATGCAATCGGAGGTAGGAACATTCAATCCCAAAAGACGGGGGCGTGAACGTGCAAGGGACCCCGGCCGACGCGGTAGGGGTTGGCGCTGCACGTCTCTTTCCCTTTGTTTTTGGATCGGCTTTCGTTTGAAAGTCCGGGTCACTCAGGTACCGCTGCGCGTCTTATGCCGCAGCACAAGGACGGGTTATCCGTGCAGCGCTTACTTCCGCACTACTGGCCGCCCCGGTCCGCGATCGAGAGGCCGCCGAGGGCTGGCGAAGCCCGTGGTGCCGGCGAGAGGGTCGGCATGTGTGGTGCTCCCAACCCGCTCAAACGTGGTGACGAATGCCGCGAAGGCTGTGACTGTCACTGTGATCGCGAACAACAGATCACGGTGCGGTCGGGATTCGGCTCAGTACTCGTGAGCAACTCCACTCAGACGCCCTGGCGGCTGAGCCGTCTGCGCAACTAGATCTATTAGCTTCGCCTCGAGAGCTTCGGCCGGCGCGCTCCAGATATCGACGTGAGCCTGCAAAGCGACGGCGATCTGATGCTTGCTCGGCATCAGCATCGCCCACCCGTCCCGGCTCTAGGCTGTGAGAGATCCTCCCGACATCGCGGAGAGCGGGTGCCTCACTCTCTCCAAATACGGTTTCGTGATCTGATCTCTATTTAATATCAATTAAATCCGTGACATTAATTGTACCAGCGTTTTTAAAGGAGCGCGAGCGCCATGCCAGACACAGATGATGGAGGCCGCCGTGAGTTCTTGAAGAACTGCGGCAAGTTCGCTGTCGTGACCCCGCCGGCGCTGACCGCGTTGCTTTCGACGTCGTTGACGTCAACCGCCATCGCGAAGTCTGGAGGGGGCCTCATCCATCATCATGAGCATCACCACCACCGCGACCGCGACTGACCAAGACAGCCGATCCGACCGACAGCTCAGATTGAGCCGAAGCGTGCCGCCGGTATTAAACAGCGAGCATCCGCCAACAATGGGTGCCGAGTAGACCAGCTAGCCCAGTCTCGAGTCAGCCCCAGACTGGGGCCTTTCTCTGCCTGCGGCGAACTATCGTCGCATCGGTGGCGCAACAGCACACCGCTCGAGCGTAAGACGAGGCAACAACCCAAGACTATCGGAGGCCAGGCCGTAGGGTGCCATGTACGTGCTGGGGCTTCCAGTCTGCCTTTATGCGGCTTGGCCTACCATTCGGGATCGTCGAAGCTGCCATATTCCCGCACGATGTACTCTCGCGTGAAGCGCTCTACGGGACGCCAGTGCTCGCGAACGACGATTGTCGGAGTTGGGGGCCTCCAATAGTCAGGATGGATGACTATTGTCGGAGACGGCGGGTAGAGATAGGGCGTATGAACACGCCAGCAAAGGTCTCCCCTACACGCAATGGCAGCCAAGGCGCCGTTAGTGGAGAGCGCAAGAAGAGCCGCGGCGAGGCTAGCGGTTAAAACTGCATTTCTGCCCAATGACCGGTTCGGCTGGTTCATGTTTTCCTCCTCCGCAACAGCGTTTCTTCTTTGCTGCGTCGAAAGAAACCCCAGCAGAAACCCCGTAGTTTCAATCTTCCAACATTAAAACTCACCTGACCTGGAAGGTGGTGATCAAGTCGTCCAGCCCTCTGGACGGGTTCACGCCTCCGTCTGTGTCGCATCGCGGTAGCGCAATGAGCGGCGCCAGTGGCATTCGGCGCCCTTCGGTCGGTGTAAGGACGGTCACGTTAGCTTCCTTGCGGTTTTGGAAGCGCTAGACTTGGGCAAGAGCCAGCGCGCAAATAAGTGGTGACGCATTTCGTGGTTCCTACCGCGCTAGGGCGGACCTTGTCCCGACGCAGGCTCCCTGGCCCTGACCAGTCGTTGTCATAGGTCCGCAATAAAGGCGTACTTATCTCGGTCCCAAAGGAGTCTCAGATCAATCATTGGAAGGTCCTCGCTATCGGTCGTTCGCGAGGAGTTTCACTTTGGTGTTTACTCTCGGTAAGCCGGATACTTGGCACATGACGTACGATGCAGCTACGGTGCAGATGCTACGCAATGTTCTTGACCAAGTGCTCGCCAGTACGACGTTCATCCGGCAGCAGCATCGGTCCGCGGTCGAACTGGCCGAGCGGATTCTTTGGCTTGCCTCGCAGGGAGAGCGGGACGCTGCCGCGATCAAAATGCACGTTTTGAACGTGCTCTTGGCCCGTGCCGCCGCATAGCGGCGCAGCGATTGCCAAATCGAATAGGCCCAGCGAGGTCTGGAAGATCTTGGACGTCGTCCGCATGAAGGTTGCGACCGCGGTTCTCCCAACGCCGTCGTGCGAACCAACTCTCAACCAGGAGCAGCGGAGCCTTGGCGAAAACTTCCACGGAATGTTTTGCGTTCTCTCTCCCCCGCTTCCCGCGGCTGGACTCTGAGGCGCGCCTGATCGCTCAATAGCCGGGGGGCTTCCGTCATCGCCGAGGTTTTCGTTGAAGGGTCCGTGCTGCACGAAGTCCGCGTCATTCGCGAGCGCGAGGACGGCTGGATTCAGGACCGCACGGACCCCACATGCTCGCGAGCGTGCAGTCGAATGGACGACACGCGTCCGGAGTGTCCCAGGGAACGCGGCTTTTCCAGTGCGGGCGGAATTGCAAAAGGACAGGACCGTGCAAAACGAGAGTTTGTGAAGGCCTGTATGCGCGGGACGCAAAGCGAATTGGACAACTTCTAACCGCGCAGGCCCATCTCGGGTCAATCGAAATCCGGCCGCACATCGGCGCCGCGCCGGCCGCATTTGCGACAGGTGAACTTCGGCTCGAGATCCGACAGGCGCAGGTCATCCGGCCATTGGTCAACCTCGGCCGACGCCAGCCGGACCATGTGGCCGCATTTGTAGTCGGCGCAACAAACTAGCAGGTGGCGTGTGCCGCCGCGGCCGCCGTCCGGATTGCGCATCTGACCGAGCGTGATCTTCTGATCGCGCGCCATTACTTGCCCTTGCTCTCGCTAGGCGACCGCGAGAGCGCGGCGGCCGCCGAGCGACTCCCCCATGTCGGTGAGCGTCGACCACGACCAGAGGCTCGCGCGCAGGCGCGGCGCCTCACATTGGCCGAGAGTGATCTTCTGACCGGTCACTTTCCTTCCGCGGCTGTATCAGCTGACGTTCGCCTGGATATGCAAGACGAAGAGCGTGTTTTGAAACTCGTCCGTCACTTCCATCCGCCAATCGCGTCCGGGCGCAAGCTTTCCGTCGAGCTCGTGTAGGGTCTGCCCGGCCATAACGGTGGCCTCTTTCCATGCGGCATGCTTGTCAGGCAGCTCCTCGCCTTCCTCGTCGACGTGCGTCCGGCCGTGAATGACATGAAAGAAGTACCTCTCATGGCGGTAAAATGCTGCAGTCGAAAACATGTTCCGGATAGTGTCGTCTTTCGGGTGGGCAGCTAGCGCTCGTTCCGCATATATGGGCTGTTCTTGGACACAAAAAGCATAGATGCATCGGAGTTCGGCACGCCTCTTTGGTCGAACGAAATTTTGGGCAGGGCTACGATGCAGATGCTCGCGAGTAGGGTGATTGAGGACAAAGCCCCCACTACAATCCAAATCTCCCTCTGCATCTCAGCCCTCCTAGCAAGAGCATCAATGGCACGGCCAACGCGAGCCGTGGAGAGCTGTTCCTATCACCTAAAATTCGGCGAAGGCCGCTCCCGCGGCTATCTCCGCGCCCAAGTTGCCATCGAAGAAAGCTGTCGGCTGCGCGATCAAAGGAAAGCCTTAACGGATCAGCGGGCGCCGCTGTCAGGTCCGCTTATCGCTGAAGAGCTTGCGGCGCTCGCCGAGAAGGTGCCTCCCCCGTCTCCGCCGCAATATCGAAGTGAGCGCGCCGGAGTAGGACTGTGCGCAGCGCCTTCCTCGCCCGATAAACGATGGTCGCCTATTGCCGAAGAAGAGCGGGTCGGATGAAGTCGTCTAGAAAGACGAAGCCGCAGCAATGTTTTCGCTGCAGCGCGCACACAGTGAAAATAGACCGGGCAAAACGATCTAAATCCGGGTGCAGAAGAATTTAAATCGACCTACGTGCGAATGATTTTGCGTCGCAGAACGGGAAAAGTCCGAAGTTCCTTTAATCTATGTTAGCCGGAGAGGACATCCGGCTTAACGTGGGACCCTTTCGGGAAAAATGGGTACATTCCCGGAGAGGAACGACCATGAAGCAAGCCCACCTAGAGCTACTTCGCGGGCAAATTGCAGAATGCGAGCGCACGCAGCAGGCCGCGAAGAGTGAACTCAAGCGGGATGCGTTCGCGAGGCTGCTCGCACGCTACAGGGCTATCGCGGTCGAGCTTGAAGAGGCGATTGCAAAGATGCCTGCTCGAGAGACTTTCAGAGATCGGACCAAGGAAGCAGGGCAGGTCGCCAAAGGGGCTGCTGGTGACCTGCTGGTGCTAGCAAAGAAGCTCCGTCCAGAGCGGGGTGCTCCAGCGCGTACCGAGGCATTGTTTTTGCGACGGAGTTGAGTGCCTCGTCGGATTCCTTCCCTTGCCGCGCTGCCCGCGTCAACCGAGGGTAGCCCTAGTGACCGAGGACGAGCCGGTGTACTGGCGTCTTGCCCGGTGGTGTTGTGCGCGTTTTCGCAACGCGCTCTTCCTGCTTCTTGGTCACATGCCAGATCACAACGTGGTAGTGCGGCATGTCCACTCCGGGGTGACCCGGGTTGAAGTAGAAGCTGACGTGGTCAACTCGTCCGGCGAACCCGGTGGTCTCCATTGGTTTGTGATCGTTGATATCTTTTGTCGGGACCATATACACGGTCGCTACCAAGCGATCCTTCCGATCGAAGCAAAGGAAGGGCCCTAGCGGCAAAGTTTCGGGTTTGACAAAGATGATGCCAAGACCTGGAAAGAACTTTGGGAAGTTCACGAGTTCGCTGACCCGTTGGTAACCGTCCCTTTCGGCAATCTTCCGCTGATTTGGAAGCGAACGATAGACGTGAGGCCTCCTGTGTACTTTGTCGCGGCCATGACCTCGGGCGTGCATTTCCACTTCATGATGGGCCAATTGCAATCGCATTAATGCAGGCGCCTCCCCCGCCGTGCGTTCGGCTCGATCAGGTTGCGCGCAAGGCCGTCGCACGTCGGCCGTAATTCCGAGCAATGCAGCTAGTGCCGCGACGGCTACTCGATTGCGCATTCAGGTCTCCCGATTCGCTCACTCCGCCGGTTTCCGTTCTTCCCACCGCACGAACTGCTGGAACAGGGCTTCGCGTTCGGACAGATTGTCGATTGATTTCTGTTCGAGGAATCGGCCGAACGTCTTACGAAGTCCGGCCTCTTCCCCAGTGGCCGCTGGAGCCAGCGCTCTGCGGGACGAAATCGCTGCCACCCCGGAAGCAGCGCCGCCAAGTTCACGTCTCTCCACTTTGGGTGGTGAGCGTCCCCTAGAAAGTCGGGGAATCGCGAGAACAATGTCTGGACAAACAATTCCGTTAGTTGGAACCGCTCGCTGCGGATCGGCCAGTTGTAAGCGAAAAGAGCGGATTGGATTGCAATCGTGCCGACGCTTTCGCCAGCCGGGATGATGTTTGGATAGTCCTCGTGACGGAAAGCCGATGGCAGGTAATCATCCTCCAGTCTTGGCGAATACGGGATCGGCAGGAAGTGAATGCCTTCGGATTCCTGATAACGCGCTAAGAAGTTGACCGGTTTTCCCGAAACCAACAGGGTGGCGAATATTTGCCCCTTTCGCATTCCATCTAGCGCGGCGTCCAAACCCAGGTTCAATTCGCTGATCGTGACGCCTAGGCGATTGAGCACGTCACGACCAAGTACAGCTCCAGAGCTGCCTTCTTCGCCGAGATTGACTGTCTTTCCCCCGAGATCTGTCAGAGTTCTGATTTCAGGCCGTGCGAGCAGATGGAACTCTTGGGGAAAAAGAACGGTAATGTAGACAAGCTTCTGACGGATATCGCCGAATGTCCCTGAATCACGCACTCGATTGGCCAAGACGACGGGCGCGATTGCCATGTCGGCTCCCGAGGCGGGACGCATGTCCAGGATGTTGCTGATGCCACCGTTCCCCGCTATGGGCATTACCCGCAAAGCCACCTCTCCGCGAGGGCCGGTCTCTTGACCGCTGGCCAACGCGGTTGCGATTTCTTGAGCTATGGCGAATTCGGTGCTGCGCGGTGTACCAGTAACGACTCCGGCCCTGTACCTGTTCTCGGATGTTCCGGCTTCCTTCCTGGGGGCGCTTTCCTTCGCCGGAGGCACATTCGCGCTTTCATTCGGAGAAGCGGATGGTCGCCTTTGCGCGAGGGATGGTTCGACGAGCCAGGCGGCTGCAATGAATATAGTGAACAACGCGACCCGCGCCGCTTCGCAGACGGTCATTGTCGAACCTGTTCTGCAGACCAGCCCTCGCCTGAGCGTGACATCCTCTCACACCCTATTCATTGGTGTAGCTGCCGCCGCTACAGACAACCCGCGGCAAACATCGTTGTAGTAACACCAGGCAATCTGGCCTGAGTCGTTTATGGTTAAGTCACCACGCTATTGAGGGCGATTGCATGATCGATCATCCTGTGAATACGTGTCGTCTAATGTGGCTGACACTTCAGCAGCTTGGGGTGGCGGAGATTACACCAAGCCAAGGAGCGTGACCGTATTGTTTGGTACCTGACTTGTTTGGCCTGAGGCACATTCTTGGAGAAGCGATCCGACCATGTGCCATCGCTGAGCATCAAAGCGAAAGCGAAATACGAAATACAATCAAATGCTCAAAGTGACTACCCCGTTGGTATGTCAGCCCCATTCTTCGAATGCTCCGGCAAGCTCCACCGAACGACGAGAGCGACGCGATGCTCGCCTATCTCTACCAGCATGTCGAAAACCCGCTGTTTCAATGCCGCTTCCGCTGGACCAAGAGTATCCCTCCGGCGTCGGCCGCCTTGTTTAGTTTGAGAGGCGGCCCGAGGATTTGACCTTAAGTCTAGCTTTAAGGTCACGGTGCGAATGCAGGTGAAT
>NZ_JADPKD010000033.1:0-42563 GCF_023073735.1 Bradyrhizobium sp. 160 | reverse complement strand
CGGCGGCGTCGCCCTGCTCCGTGCCTCCGAGCAGCTCAAGGGCCTGCGCACCAAGAACGACGACCAGAAGACCGGCGTCGAGATCGTGCGCAAGGCGCTATCGGCGCCCGCTCGCCAGATCGCTATCAACGCCGGCGAAGATGGCTCGGTGATCGTCGGCAAGATCCTGGAGAACAAGGCCTACAATTACGGCTTCGATTCCCAGACCGGCGAATATGCCGACCTCGTCAAGAAGGGCATCATCGACCCGACCAAGGTGGTCCGCACCGCGATCCAGAACGCAGCCTCGGTGGCCGCGCTCCTGATCACCACGGAAGCCATGGTCGCCGAGCTGCCCAAGAAGGGCGGCGCCGGTCCGGCGATGCCGCCCGGCGGCGGCATGGGCGGCATGGACTTCTGATCGGCCGTTCAGGCAGACAACTCATGCGAAACCCCGGCAGCGATGCCGGGGTTTTTGTTTGGGGCAACTCCCCGCCACCATCATTCCGGGGCGCGCCCTCTTGGGCGCGAGCCTGGAATGACGAGCGGACGGGGCGCAGCGCAATCCGGCCACGTACACCGTCTGGATGCTGGCAGCCTCACTTCACCTTGCCCAGCCGCTCCATGTGCGGCTCGCCGTCTTCGTCGAGCGACCAGAAGATCCGCGTCACCTTGCCGACGAGATTGTCCATCGGCACGAAACCGAACGTCGACATCATGCGGCTGTCGGTGGAATTGTCGCGTTGTCGCCGAGCACGAAGAAGTGGCCCGGCGGCACCGTGAAGACATCCGTAACGTCCAGGAAGCCGTTATCGATGCAGTCATAGGTCACATAGGACACGCCGCTCGGCAGCGTCTCGCGCCAGCGCTTGACCTTGAAGCTGCCATCCACACCGCAGGCGATGCCTGCGAGCCCGTGCTCGAGCGCGACGCGCGTCACAGGACGATCGTTGAGGATAAGCTGACCCTGCCGCACGTGGATGCGGTCGCCGGGCAGCCCGACCACGCGCTTGACGTAATCGACCGAACTGTCCTTCGCAGTCCGGAACACGACGATGTCGCCATATTCGGGTTCAGCGGCGAACACGCGGCCCGAGATCCAGGACGGCGCGAAAGGAAAGGAATAGCGGCCGTAGCCATAGGCATATTTCGCGACGAAGACGTAGTCGCCGACCATCAGCGTCGGCGCCATCGAACGAGAAGGGATGTTGAACGGCTGATACAGGAAGAAGCGAAACAGGAACGGCGGCGACCACAGCAGCGGAATCAGCAGGATCAGGATGACAATCGCCTTCCATTCACGCGACTGCGCCGACGACCGCGGCCGGAATGTTTCCTGAATGGTCATGCACCTGCCCTGATCAAGTCCGTAGCCGTCGCGAGACTACGCAACTTTCGCGCGCGTGCAATCCCGGCTCTCGGTCGCATAGGCGCGGCCACGCATTCATCGCAAGGGCGACACAACGGATATGTGAAGGCCGCCCATGGGCAGCCTTCGGGTTTTCACACGCTCTCGGTTATCCCCGCGCAGGTTCGGTGAAACACGCCCGCAGCCAATCGATCGTCACGCGTGTCGCGGCGTCGCGCTTGAGATGGTTTTGCACGAGCAGCCAGACGTCGCGGCGTTTCGGCAGCAGCGTGGCGCGCAGGCGGCGATCGCCGAGCAAGTCGGTGCAGCTGTGCTCCGGCAACACGCCAGCGGCCTGATGCGAGCGGATCAGGGCGCGGATGACGCGGACATTGTCGGTCACGCAGCGAGGGCGGATTTTCTTCGTCCGCAGGAATTGCATCTCGGGAATGGCGCCGAGCTCGTCCGGATAGGCGCATAGCACCGGCTCGCCTTCAGTCGCGACCGGTTCGAAATAGTAGATGCGGATGTCGCCGAGCCTGGAGATCGAAAAGTCGCCCTTGTCGGGCTTGCGCAGGCGGATCGCGAGATCGGCCTCCCAGCGCGAGAACCTGACGTTCTCGCTCGAGGTCATGAATTGCAGCGTTAAGCCGGGATTGGCGCGCAGGAACTCGCTCGCATGCGGGGACAGCACCTCCTTGGCGACCGCATTGGTCGCGGCGATGCGCAGCCGCCCCACCGGGCCGGGCATGCTCTCACTGATGCGACCGATCTCGGCGGCATGCGCGGCCATGGCTTGGACGTGCGCCAGTACCGCCTCGCAATGACGGGTCGGCTTGCGGACACCGTCGGCAGCCTCAAACAGGCGCAGGCCGAGCGCATGTTCGATGCGCGCCAGCCGACGTCCGACCGTGGTCTCGTCGATCCGCAGCCGCGCGCTGGCGCCGGCATAGGTGCCCTCGTCTCTGACCGCGGCGATGATGCGAAGGTCGTCCCAATTCATGGCTTCAAGGCTACATCGACTGGCATTGGCCTGCAATATCGCAGCCATCGGCTGCAATTTCCCTGCATATCGGCAGGCTGCCGACGAGCTATGCTCGGCCAACCTTACCGCTTGGAGATTCTGAAGATCATGATGCCCGCAAAGACCCTGCTGCAGCTCGCCGGTGCGGACCTCACTCCGCCGCGTCTTGACGACGTCGCGCTGGTGCTGATCGACATCCAGAATGAATATCTCGCAGGTCCCCTCGCCCTGCCGGACGCCAAGCCTGCGATCGCGCGGGCGAGCGTCCTGCTGGCGCGGGCGCGCGAGCGCGGATCTGCGATCATCCATATCGCCCATCGCGGCAAGCCCGGCGGCCTGTTCGATCGCTCTGCCGATCGCGGCGCTATCGTCGCCGAGCTCGCGCCGCTTGCGGACGAGCGCGTGATCGAGAAGGAGTTGCCGAACGCTTTCGCCGCCACCGGCCTGCAGGCGCAGCTCGCCGCGAGCGGACGCAAGAACATCGTGTTGGCCGGATTCATGACGCACATGTGCGTCAGCTCCACCGCCCGCGCCGCACTCGACCTCGGTTTTCGCACGACCATCGATGCCGATTCCTGCGCCACGCGTGATCTGCCCGACGGCCGCGGCGGTACGCTGGAGGCCCGGACCATCCACGAGGTCGCGCTGGCCGAGCTCTCGGACCGCTTCGCAATCATCGCGCGCGGCGATGCGCTGGCGTGAAGGAGTTCACGATGCTGCAGCTCTATTTCTTCCCGATGGCCTGCTCGCTCTCGAGCCGTATCGCGCTGATCGAGGCGGGCGTCGAGGCTCAGTATCACCTTGCTCATATCTGGACGAAGAGGGTCGTGGACGACGACACCGACTTCCGCGATGTGTCGCCGAAGGGCGCGGTGCCGGTGCTCGTCCTGGAGAACGGCGAGCGGTTGACCGAAAGCGCGGCGGTGCTGCAATACATCGCCGATGTGAAGCCGCAGGCGGGCCTTGCGCCCCGGTTTGGCGATCCCGACCGCTATCGCCTCCAGGAATGGCTGAGCTTCGTCGGCGCCGAGACCCACAAGGCGTTCCTGTTTCCGGCCTTCTGGTACAAGGACGACGGCTCGCTCGCCAAGCCGCGCGCTAGAATTGTGCAGACATTGTCGGTGCCATCAGCGCATCTGGCGGACCGCGAATTCCTGGTCGGTCAGCGCTTCACCGTTGCGGATGCGCATCTCACCTGGGCATTGCTGCTGCTCCGTCACGCAGGAATCGATATCGCGCAGTGGCCATCGTTGGCGGCCTATCTCGGGCGCATGCAGGCGCGGCCCGCCGTGCGTGAGGCGATCGCGACCGAGATGGCGCTGCGCAAGACGATGGCGAGTTGACCGCGTCTCACTCCACCCGCGCCAGCACCGCGAGCTTGCGGATGCCCTTGTTGCGGTAGGCGTCCAGGAACGCGTAATAATCCTTGAACGAGACGCAGCCGTTGGAATCGCCGTTCGGACCGAGCATGAAGGTGTGCGCGAGCAGGCCGTCGCGGCCGTAGATCGCGCTCTCGCCGCCGATCGGGGTCAGGCGCAGCGCCGGCACGCCGTGGAACAGCGCCTCACGCGGCTTCAACGTGTAGATGTGCGGCGGCGTCACACCGCGCATGCGCTGGCGCTGGGAGCGCGGATCGTCGAGATTGGAGCCGAGGCCGGAATGCGCCTCGAGCTTGGTGCCATCGGGCAGATAAACCGTCTTGGCGGTGATGTCGTAGACCGCGGTGTCGCGCTCATAGGGCGGCGCACCGCCAAACATCGGATTCTGCTCCTTCGGCGCGATGGACGCTGTGATGCTGGCATCGGCCGAGGCATACGCCAAGAGCCCGCCGGACGGCTCACGCTTGCCCCAGAGTTTCTCGACCATCGATTGGCGCGGACCGGTGATCGACATCACCGCGGCCTTGGCGCGATCGGCGAAGGATTTTGGTTTAGCCTCGGGCGCCGGCACGATCTCGGCCGGATCGGCCGAGGCCAGCTGCACACCTGCGTCAGCGCGCTTGGCCTTGGCAGCGTCCACGATCTTGGCCGAGCCCTGCGGCTTCAGCGCGTCCGCGACCTTCGCCATCACGTTCGGCTTCGCGGCTTCCTTCGACGCATCCTTGATGGCGTCCTTGGCCTCGGCAACGCTGATTGCGGGCGCGGCAGGCGCGGCGCTGGCCGCGTTCGAGGCCACGCCTTGCGTTGCAGCTGCGGCAAAGCGCTCGTTGAACATCTCGCGCGAGATCGGCGCGGCCACCTGCAACCGGTCCGGCAGGAGCGCGAAGGTTTCCTTGACCGCCTCGCCCGCCTCGCGCAGCACCACCTTGGGTGCGCGCTTGATCACGGGCTCGTCGTAGCGGCTGTTGCCGACGGTCGGATAGACGCTGGCGCCGAGGATGTTGTTGTAAATGGTCCAGCCGGCGCCAATCACGATGCAGCCGATCGCCGCGGCGCCGAGCCAATTACGGGTGGTCATTTTCCGGGAAGATTTCCGCGAATAATTCTTCGAGAATTTCTTGGACTTCCGTGCCGCGTTACTCTGCGCAGCGATACTCGTACTCATTCGCCTTGCGTCCAGGACGGTGTCACTCAGTCCCCCTTCGAAGCGCCGCTGGTCACGATCCGGGACCAGCATCTCGCAGAGGGTCGGAGCGTCATTAAGGCGACTTTTAGTTAAATGCAGATTAAGTTCAGGCGGATGTGGGGCAACTCGTTAACGTCGTCCCATTTCGGGAAAAAATCCCGCAGAATTACGGTCTTAGCCGAAGTTGTTAACCATGATTCTCGACCGGTTCAGGCCGGCCACCCGACGCCTCCGCCCGCAGCCAAGACGCACCCAACAACGCCCTTTTCGTGATCATCAAAACTGGGTCTGACCATAGCGCCGAAGGGTTGCGAGGCTGGTGGCCTCCCGCCGCGCCCAAGCCGGCCAGTCGCGGCAACGGCTCATGCAGGTCACGCACCGCGGACGGAGGTGCTCACGCGCCGTGACTTAAAGTTGATCGCGCCGGCCTGGAAATCGCCCCGACGAGAAAATAGCTCCTAACCCAGTACTTTTCGGCAGCCTCTGCGTGTGATACGGTACCGTATCAACATCGCCTTGAACTGTGCCGAGCACGCAAACGGAGGCAGGCATGAGAGGCTTTTCGCGCGCCGGGTTTTGCGCCCTGGCGTGTTTATTGTTGTTGATTGGGTTTGCAAAGGCACAGTCTGCTGCCAATGCGGGCTGTACGGCATCGCCGTCGGCCGCGGGCACGCAAGTTTGGCGCTGCGACAACGGCATCACGATCGTTGCGGAAAACGGCGCCCGATTTGAACTAAAGGACGCCAACCGCGACGGACATATAGACTCCGTGGAGTTGAGCAGCAAAGCCCTGCTGATCGAGGTGCCCAAGAAGCCCGGCGGCAATCCCTTCAAGGTGCTGACCCCGCAAGCTATCGCAGCGGTGCGCGGCACGAAATGGGCGGTCGATGTCGCGGACGCCAAGACCTCCGTGTTCGTCGCTGGCGGCCGCGTCGGCGTGACCCGCAGGGCTCGTGGACGCGGTGTCGTGCTCGGACCTGGCGAAGGGGTCGATGTCGAGGCAACCGGCCCGTTGACCGTCAAGACGTGGGGCCAGCCGCGCGTCGACGCGCTGATGGCACGACTCGGACAATAAGGGCTGGGTCGATAAGGCTCAGCTCAATAAGATTTGGACAGTAGAAGATTGCAAACCGACCGCATGCGTAGCCGACGCGTTCAGATCCTGGTGGCACTCGTTCTCACCGCGCTATGGGGCGCGGGCATCTTTGCCGCGCCGGCCAACGGCCATCTGCGCTTTCTCGACCGCCTCGAAGCGACGTTGACCGATTGGCGGACCCAGGTCCGCGGCGTGCAGCGCCCGCCCGATCTCGTCACCATCGTCGCGATCGACGATACTGTGGTGAAGCGCGGCGGCAGCTATCCGCTGCCCCGGGCCGATCTCGCCCGCGTCGTCGACACCCTTGTGCAATTCAAGCCGAAGGTCATCGCGATCGACTTGCTGCTGGTCGACCGCAGCGCCGCGATCGGCGATGCGACCCTCGCCAACACGCTCGCCACCGGTCCGGTGGTGCTCGCGGCGGCGGCGATCTTCCCGACCGACAGCGAGACCGTAGCGCCGAGCAGCGAAGGTCCCCTTGCGGTCCTGCCGCAGGCCGAGCGCTTCCTGCTGCCGCTGCCCGCCTTCGCCGAGCATGCCGAGGTCGGCGTCGTCAACGTCGCGACGGGACAGTCGGGCTCGCCGCTCTCGGTGCCGATGCTGTTCCGGACGGCCGACAAGGTCGAGCTGTCGTTTCCTTTGCGCGTGGCGGCCCGCGCGCTCGACAAGCCGCTGACGATCGCGCCGGATCATCTCAGGCTCGGCGACCGCGTGGTGCCGACCGATACCGATTTCGCGCTGCCGATCACCTATTACGGCCCGCGCCGCACCATCCGCACCGTCAGCGCGTAGAGTATTTTCGACGGCACGCTCAACCGCGCCGCCATCGAGAACCGGATCGTCGTGATCGGCGCCGCGGTCGCCGGCGGCGGCGACTTCTACCCGACGCCGTTCGATTCGCTGATGCCCGGCGTCGAGGTGGTCGCGACCGCAATCACCCACCTCGTCGCCGGCGACGGCATCGTGCGCGACCGCAGGGTGCATGCCGCCGACGCATTCGGCGCGATGCTCCTGCCAATGCTGTTGGTCGGCCTGCTTGCCTGGCGGCGCAGCGCGCTCGGCATCATGGCGGCGGCCGCGGTGATGATCGCCTGGGCCGGGCTGAACCTGTTCGCGTTCACCCACGGCGTCTGGCTGAATGCCGCGAATACGCTCGCCGCGGCCGTGCCGCCGGTTGCGGTCTTTGCCGGCGTGCAGCTGTGGGCGGGAGGCCGCCGCACGCAATATCTCGCCGCCAAGAGCAGGTCGCTGGCGCAATTCCAGGCGCCGGCGGTGCAGGACTGGCTGGCGCACGATCCGAATTTCCTGTCCAAGCCCATTCGGCAAGACGCCGCCGTGGTTTTCATCGATCTCTCCGGCTTCACAGGCTTGAGCGAACGGACCGATCCGGACGCGCTCCAGGACATCCTGAAGGCATTCCACGCGCTGCTGGACAAGACCGCAGCCGATTGCGGCGGCTTGATCACCGGCTTTCTCGGCGATGGCGCCATGATCCTGTTCGGACTGCCGCGCGCAATGCCCGATGACGCGGCGCGGGCGCTGAAATGCGCGATCGACCTGCATCGTGGCGTCGAGCGCTGGATCGCCTCGTTGGCGCCTGCCATCGGACATCAGCTCGGCTTCAAGATCGGCGCGCATTTCGGCGAGATCGTCGCCTCCCGCCTCGGCGAAAGCCACCAGCACATCACGGCGACCGGCGATACCGTCAACGTCGCGAGCCGGCTGATGGAGGTCGCCGCCCGGAACTGCGCGCGGCTTGCGCTGAGCGATACGCTGCTGGACACCGCCGACTTCCACGGCGCTCCCGACGGCATCCTGTCAGGCCCCCTGCTCACGCAAGTCCGCGGCCGCTCCGGCGTCGTGACCGTCTGGTTCTGGCGCGATCGGGACGTACCGGGCCAGGCCGCCACCAAGGCCGAGATGATCGGCTGAAGCCTTACCGCGCTTCCGGCGGCGGGGAGCGGTCGAGCACGTCGCCCTTGGCGCCTTCCAAGAGGTCGACGCCGTAGGTCTCGACCACCAGCGGTCCGCGCTTGCGCTGCAATTGCGCAATCTGCGTCACGGTCGCGAAGAGGTCGTTGAGGGCGGGATGACCATCGCTGCGCAGCTCGTCGACATAGAGCAGCTTACCGGCGAGGAGCTTGGGATCGGGCTCGGGCATGTTGACCCAGCGGATGCGCTGGGTCTGCTGGGCCACGCAGGTGCCGCGCGGCAGATAAAAGGCCAGCCAGCCCGTGGTGCCGTAGTCCTGCGCGAGCACACAGGTCGCGCCACTGCGCGCGCGCACCGCTTCGATCTGCGCGGCAAGCTCACGCCAGCCGACGCCGACGCTGCGCACAGTGGCATCGCGGCGATAGCCGGACAGCCAGCCGGTATTGGCCTGCACGATCAGGGCCGCAAACATCACGATGCCGACCGGCGCGGCCCACCGCAGGCAGAAATCCACCAGGCGCCGCTGGCGCGGCTTCCACTGCACGAGGTTGGCGGCGGCGGCCGCGGCGACGACGAAGGGCGGGTAGACCGGCGCAAACCAGTTGGCCTCGACGCGGGCGTGTAGCGAATGCCAGACGAAATAAGCGACGATGGTCCAGAACATCGTCGCGATCAGCACGCGCGAGGCCAGCGCGCCGGCCCGGTGCCAGGTCAGCGCATGCAGCCCCATCGCGCCCAGGATGAAGACGAACGGGGTCGCAAACGCGATCTGGGTCGGGATCAGCTCGGCGATGAAGACGGGACGGAAGTCCTCGATTCTGGCGCGGCCGAGCTGCTTTGCGAACGACACCCAGTGATGGTCCGCATTCCAGAGGATCACCGGCGAGAACAGCGCGAGGGCCACGAGACCGCCGAAATAGGGCCAGGGCGAGAGAAACCAGTGCCGCAGTTTCGGGACGAAAGCGAGCCAGATCAGGATCGCCAGCCCAAAGAACATCGCGGTGTATTTCGACAGCAGCGCCGCACCGACCGCCGCGCCGGCCGCAAGCCACCATGCTCCGCGTCCGGTCTCGAGCACCTTTGCGAGGAAGAACAGCACGAAACTGGAGGCGACCAGCAGCGGCGCATCCGGCGTGACGATCAGCGTGCCGACCGCGGCCATCATCGTCACGTTGAGCAGGATGGCGCTGATGGCGGCCACGCGCGCGCCGCCGAACAGGATCGCGGCCGAGCGGTAGACCGCATAGCTCATCGGCAGCGCCAGCAGGATCGAGACAAGGCGAACGCCGAGCTCGGTGTCGCCGGCAATCATGGTGCCGGCGCGGATCACATAGGCCACCATCGGCGGGTGGTCGTAGTAACCGCCCGCCAAATTTTTCGACCACATCCAGTAATAGGCTTCGTCGAAGGTGATCGGCGTGAAAGCGGCGGCGACCAGCCGCAACACGACCAACGCAAGAATCGTGAGCGCGGTGTTGCGGACGATCCGCGCGTCAGCTCCGCCCATATCGTGCTATTTCTTGCGCCAGACGAACAGTCCGGACATTGCGTAATTCCACACCACGCCCATCAATGCACCAGCCATGCCGGCCAGCCACCAGATCGGCTCCTGGTCGTAGACCGAGAAAGCGACGCCGACATTGGCGAGCAGACCGACGCTGCACACAATGTAGAAGGCGATCAAGCCGCGCAGCAGCGCAAAACCCTTCAGCCGCTGGTCGCGATAGGTGAGGAAGTTGTTGAGGATGAAATTGCTGGTCATGGCGACGATGGCGCCGGCGGCCTGCGCTTCCGCGAACGGCGCCTTGAACAGCTGAAGCGCGATGAAGAGCGTGGTGAGATGCACCACGAGGCCGATGCCGCCGACCATCGCGAACAAGATGAAGCGCAGCGAGACGATGTCGTTGCTCAGCTTGGCCAGCACGAGGCCAAGAAAGTCCAGCGCGACCATGGAATCGAGCTTGCTCTCGCCGTGCTGTCGGGCGCCGAAAGTGTAGGGAATCTCGACCGCACGTAAGTTGCCATGCGCGGTCGCGACCAGGTCGAGCAGGATCTTGAAACCGTGCACCGACAGCTTTGGCGCGAGCTGCTCGAAACGATCGCGGCGGATCATGAAGAAGCCGCTCATGGGATCGGCGATCTCGACCCGCAGCATCTTCCGGGCGAACTCGGTCGCCAGCGCGCTGGCCCCCGCGCGCTGCTTGTTGAAGCCCTCGCTCTTGTAGCCCTCGATGTAGCGGCTGCCGACCACGATGTCGGCTTGATCGCTCGCGAGCAGCAACAGCATCTTCGGCAGTTGCGTCTCGTCATGCTGAAGGTCGGCGTCGATCACGGCCACATAGGGTGCGCTCGAGGCGAGGATGCCCTCGATGCAGGCGCCCGACAGGCCGCGGCGGCCGATGCGGCGGACACAGCGCACACGGCTGTCGCGCTGCGCCAGTGCACGCACAACGTCCCAGGTGCCGTCGGGCGAATTGTCGTCGACGAACACGACTTCCCAGGCGACGCTGGCGAGCGTCGCCTCCAGCCGCCGGTACAGCACCGTGACGTTGTCGCGCTCGTTGAAAGTCGGAACGATCACCGACAGTTCCGGCCCCTCTTGAGCCTGCGGCAGGTTGTCGGCGCCCGGTCTGATCGCTTCATTCATGACGGAGCGTATAGCCGCCGCGTCTGGCGCTGCCAAGTTGTTGCGCTACCAAGCCGGGGGTTGTGTGGGCAACGGCCCAAAAGAGGCCCTAAAATGCCAACGACCCCGGAACGGCGGGCCGCACGTACATCCGGCGCAGGCCTGAGCTATTCCAAGGTCGTTCCAACGACGGAGAACGTCACTCAACGTCGCCGTTAGAAGTTAGATAGGAATGGCGAGGCCGCTCCGCAAGGGCCCCTTCAGGGCACTTTCCGCCTCCTATTGGTTCGGCACTTCCCGAATCACTGGCCCTCGGGGCGCCGGCGCGGCCGGGGCGGCGGGTGCTGCGGCAGGGGCTGATTCGACTTTTACCGGCTTGGGCGGCTTGCCGTACTGGCCAATCGGGCCGAATACGACGGCGACCGCAAGCACGGCCGCCGCGACGATCGCGCCCAGAATGCCCCCCACTGACTCAGACGACATGGACCCATCCCTGTTCCAGATGCGCCCAGTGATATCATGGATGACCGCGCAGCCGGAAGGGTTCGCCGGGCCGCAACGCTCAATGGAGCTATTTCTGCGGCGGCCGGTGCTTGACGTAGGCCATCACAATGTCCTTCTGCGCCGACTCCACCGCCCTGTTTGCGGTAGCGAGATGGGCGCCGGCATCGATGTTGGGGTACTGCGTGGTGAGATAATCGAGCAGCACCACGCGGTAATATTGCCGCTCCGATGGACAGGCGCCCGCGACCGAACGGCCAAAATCCTGTTCCGACAGGCCCTGATTAGAGTCGCGGGAATATTCCCGCGCCAGGCAATGCCAGTAATCGTCGCGGCCCCGCTGGGCAAGTTTCTGTGCGCTTTTGGCGTCGTCGTCATCCGCCAAAGCAGAACATGTCATGGCAGCAGATGTCATCATGACGAGCGCGGCTCCCAGCAACAGCATCCGCATGTTGTTCTCCTTTTTTCGCGGGTCCAGGCGCGAGCTTAGACAGGGCCGGCCAACTGGCCAATCACAACTGGTTTGATTAGGATGAGGTCCCTCCCCGTCGATGCGAGATCCTTCCGTGGCCAAAGCAAAAACCGCGTCAAAAAAATCCGGCAACATTTTCATCGGCATCGGCGGCTGGACCTTCGAGCCCTGGCGCGGCGTGTTCTATCCGGAGAAGCTGACGCAGGCCAAGGAGCTATCGTACGCCGCCTCGAAGCTGACCTCGATCGAGATCAACGGCACCTATTACGGCTCACAGAAGCCGGAGAGCTTTCGCAAATGGGCGAGCGAGGTGCCCGAGGGTTTCGTGTTCTCGGTGAAGGGACCGCGCTTCGCCACCAATCGCCGCGTGCTTGCCGAGGCCGGCGATTCCATCAAGCGGTTCTACGATTCCGGCGTGCTGGAGCTCGGCGACCATCTCGGGCCGGTGCTCTGGCAGTTCGCGCCGACGAAAAAATTCGACGGCGCCGATTTCGGCAAGTTTCTGGAGCTGCTGCCGCGCCAGCTCGACGGACGCGCGCTGCGCCATGTCGTGGAAGTGCGCCATGACAGCTTCTGCACGCCGGATTTCGTTGCGCTGATTCGCGAATTCGAGACGCCGGTGGTGTTCGCGGAGCACGGCAAATATCCGGCGATTGCCGACGTCGCCGGCGACTTCGTCTATGCAAGGCTTCAGAAGGGCAATGACGAGATCAAGACCTGCTATCCGCCGAAGCAGCTCGATGCCTGGGCCGCGCGCTTTCGGGCCTGGGCTTCTGGCAGTGAACCTGATGACCTGCCGAAGATTGATAAGGCCAAGCCGAAGAAGGAGCCGCGCGACGTGTTCGCCTACGTCATCCACGAGGGCAAGGTGCGCGCACCGCAGGGCGCCATGGAACTGATCGCGCGGGTGAGCTGAGGATGGGTCTATGGCGAAGGCGAAAAAGCTCTTCACTATCGGCTATGAGCAGACGCCGCCCAAAGCAGTTCTCGACGAGTTGGAGCAGGCCGGCGTCAAGCTCGTGGTCGACGTGCGCGCGGTGACGTCGTCGCGCCGGCCGGGCTTTTCCAAGAAGCAGCTGTCTGCGGGCCTCGATGAGCGCGGCATCGGCTACGTCCACCTCGCCGCGCTCGGCACTCCGAAGGAAGGCCGGCTCGCCGCGCGCAGCGGGCAATACGACGTGCTGGAGAAGATCTATTCAAAGCACCTGAAGACGCCGCAGGCGAGAGAAGAGATGGACGAGCTCTCGGCGCTGGTGAAGAAGGCCGGCCCGGTGTGCCTGCTCTGCTACGAGCGCGACCACACCCACTGCCACCGCCAGTTGATCGCGGAAATGATCGAGGAGCGCGATGGCGTGGCGGTGACGAATCTGGTGGGGCGGCAAGTGTAGCGCTTCGCCATTCCGGAGCGTGCGTCAGCGCGAACTACGGTGCGCAATTGCGCACCTGAGAATCCAGCGGGCAGCAGAGTTGGTGGACGGCTTCCGGGCTCAGCGCTACGCGCTGTCCCGGAACGACAAATCAGCCCTCCCCCGCAAGCTTGAACGTCCCTTCCATCATCTGCACGCAGCTGCCACCGACATGGGCGGAGCGGATCTTGCCGTTTTGCTTGCATACGCGCGCCAGCAGCAGGCTTGGCCGGCCCATGTCAAAACCTTGCCCGACCGTGAGCTTGAATTCGCCGTCGCGCGCGGGGTCGAGGTCGGCGAACAGCGCGGCCGCCGCGACGGTGGCGCTGCCGGTGGCAGGATCCTCGGCGAGACCGCCGGCACCGCGCATGAACATCCGCGCCTGAAGCTCGCAAGGCGACTCCGCCGCGGGCACATCGCGCGTATAGAACCAGGCCGAGACCGCGCCGTCGCGCGGAAATACCCGGCCGAAGGCCGCCGCATCGGACCTCGCCCGCTTGAGCGCATCGCGCGAATGCAGCTCGATCACCAGAAACGGCGTTCCAACCCCGACAACCTGCGGCACGTGACGGTCGACCTTGATATCCTCCGCGCTGAGCGAAATGCAGCTCGCGGCATCCAGGGCAGACAATTGCGACAGCCGGGACAGCGGCTGCGGCGCGGTGAGCTCGGTGCTCACCACCCGCCCCTGCTCCCGCCGGATGTCGACCGGCACGAGTCCGGCCTTCTCTTCGAACAGCAGGCGCGGCTTCGGCTCCTTGGCGATCGTCGCCAGCACGAAGGCCGTGCCGACATTCGGATGACCCGCAAAGGGCATCTCCCTGACGGGGGTAAAGATGCGCACCTCGGCATCATTCGCCTTGTCGCGCGGCGGCAGCACGAAGGTCGTCTCGGAGTAGTTGAATTCGGTGGCGATCGCCTGCATCTGCTCAGTGGAGAGCCCGCCGGCATCGAGCACCACGGCGAGCTGATTGCCGCCAAAGGCGCGGTCGGTGAACACATCGACGGTGATGTAGCGGCGCTGCATCTTTCGTTTCCCCATGCAAGTCGCGGCCGCAACCGGCCGCGTCTTCGGCAACACTACAGGCCGGCGGCATCGCCCGTCATGCCCCAAAATTCGGAGCAATCGGAGCATTCGCGGAAGAGACGGTGAGCGTGCTTTGCGCTCCAGACAGCGCTCACCCCAGCTGAAACACCGCGACCGGCCGCTCATAGCCGCGCACCTCGACCTCGCCCAGCGCCACGGCATCGCTGCCGCCGTCGCCCAGCACTTCGCGGACGGATGCGGAAATCAGGAGCTGGGAGCCGAACTCCTTGTTCAGCGCCTCCAGCCGCGAGGCGAAGTTCACGGTGTCGCCGATGACCGTGTATTCCTTGCGCCGAGGCGAGCCGATATTGCCGGCGACAACCTCGCCGAAATGGATGCCGATGCCGATCCGCAGCGGCCAGCTGGTTTGCGCGTTGATGCGATTCATCGCGGTCAGCATCTCGCGGCCTGCGGCGACCGCGCGATGCGCGGCGTCGGAGGCTTCCAGCGGCGCGCCGAACAGCGCGAGAAAGCCGTCGCCCAAGAACTTGTTCACGATACCGCCGTGGCGATCGAGAATGTCGACCAATATTGCGAAGGCGCCATCGAGCCGGTCGACCACCTCCTGAGGCGTGCGCGACTGCGCGCCGGCCGTGAAGCCGCGGAAATCGACGAACATAACCGCGACGCGGCGGAGATCACCGCTGGCGCTCGTTCCCGCTGCCATCAGCCGTTCCACCACCTGCGGCGAGACGTGTTGGCCGAACAGATTGGTCACCCGGTCGCGCGCGGTCGCCGCTGCGATGCTCGCGGCAAATTGCCGCCGCAGCTGCGCGCCGACGGCTCCGGCGAGCACGCCGCAGATGAGGATGACAATGCTGCGCACCGCGTGAAAATAGATCTGGGGCTCGCCGGCTTCGCTCACCGAATTGTAACAGAGCGCGACAGCCAGAAGTCCGGCGGCGGCCACGAAACCGGTGAAGGTGGAGAGCCAGAAATCGAGCCGCAGGGTCGAGAGAATGACGAAAATGAAGTACATCAGCGGCACCGCGAAACCGAGCGCCTGGCTCGCGCCCATGGTCCGGATTTGCAGGATGAGAATCACCGTGGGTAGCGAGGTCTCGATCAGCGTGCCGATATAGCGCCTGATAACCGGCAGGTCGCGATCGAGGCGGAGGTTCTTCCTGATCTGGGTGTGGACCCAGACTTCGAACAGGATGAAACCGACCAGAAGGCCATAGACCTCGATCAGCCCTTCCGTTCCGCGCCAGACCCGGTTCACGACAGCGGGATCGATCAGATAGATCGCGGTGAGGAACAACACCATGACGCAGCCCGTCATGATCAGCGCGCGCACCCGCAACAGCTCGGTGCGCAGCACCTCCCTTGTCAGCTCACGCTCGAAATCGTCCGATAGCACGGCATGCTGCCGCGTCTTCCTGCTCGCAAATTTCGTCATTCCGCCCCTCGATTTCGGGGGCATCTTGCCTCAATCCAGCGTGCGGCGGAAGCGCGTCACGGCGATGGTCATGGCAAGCAGCATCAGGGCCGCCAGCGCCAGCGTGTCGAAGCGCAGGTTCTGCATGGTCGCGCCCTTCAGCATGATGGCGCGGACAATGCGCAGATAATGGGTCAGCGGCAGGCCCTCGCCGAGATATTGCGCCCAGGCCGGCATGCCGGCGAACGGGAACATGAAGCCGGAGAGCAGGATGCTGGGCAGAAAGAACATCATCGACATCTGCATGGCCTGAAGTTGGTTCTGCACCAGCGTGGAAATCGTGTAGCCGATCGACAGATTCGTGGTGATGAACAGCGTCGAGAGCAGCGCCAGCAGGAACAGATTGCCAAGCAGGGGCACGCCGAACAGGCCGACACCAATGCCAATGATGAGGAAGGCCTGGAGGAAGCCGACCAGGACGTAAGGCACGATCTTGCCGAACATCACCTCGATCGGCTTGATCGGCATCGACAACAGGCTCTCCATGGTGCCGCGCTCGACCTCGCGCGTGACCGACAGCGCGGTGAAGATCAGCATGGTCATGGTGAGGATGGTGCCGACGAGGCCCGGCACGATGTTGAGGCTGGAGGCCGCGGCCGGATTGTAGCGGGCATGGGCGCGGATCTCGAACGGCATCTCCGGGGGATCGCCGATATAGAGATCGTGCTTGAGCGCGGTCTGCACCACCATGCCGAGCGAACCGATCGCCGAGCTTGCCGCAACCGGATCGGTGGCGTCGGCCGCGACCAGCAGCGCCGGCCTGTCGCCGCGCCGCACCGCCCGCTCGAAGCCGCGCGGGATCTCGACGCCGAACAGCACCTTGCCGGATTTCAGCAGATTGTCGAAATCGTCGACATCGTGCACTTCATAGAGGAAGCGGAAATAGGCGGTGTTCTCCAGCGCCTTCAGGATCGAGCGGGCGAGATCGGAGTCCTCCTGGAGCAGCACCGCGCTCGGCAGGTTACGTGGTGTGGTGTTGATGGCATAGCCGAACAGCATGAGCTGCATCACCGGCAGCATCACGATCATGGCGAACGAGACGCGGTCGCGCCTCAGCTGGATGAACTCCTTGACCAGCATCGCATAGGAGCGCTTCCAGAAGCCGAAGCGTTCCCGGATTTCGTGGGCGGGCGCGGGATGATCGACAGCGCTCATTGGAAATGGTCCTTACTGGAAATTGTCCTTGGAGCGGCTCATCAGCTCGATGAACACGTCTTCGAGCGATGGCGACGATTTCTGCCAGTGCAGGCCGCTTCTCTCGCGCCACGGCCCGATGCTGGCCTCGAGCGCAGCGACGTCGCGCCCCGAAACGTGCAGCGAGGTGCCGAACGGCGCCACCATGTCGATGCCGGGCTTGCCCGTGAGCGCGGCCGCGAGCTCATTGAGGTCTTCGCCCGTGACCGTGTAGGTGGTGAGCGCGGATTTCGCGATCACCTGCTCCACCGTGCCATGCGTCAGGAGATGACCATAGGCGATATAGGCGATCTCGTGACAGCGCTCGGCCTCGTCCATGTAATGGGTCGAGACCAGCACGGTGAGGCCGTCGGCGGCGAGCGCGTGAATCTCGTTCCAGAAGTCGCGCCGCGCCTTGGGATCGACGCCGGCGGTCGGCTCGTCGAGCAGCAGGAGTTGCGGATTGGGCAGCGTGCAGGCCCCGAGTGCCAGGCGCTGCTTCCAGCCGCCGGAGAGCTCGCCGGCCAGCTGCTCCTCGCGGCCCGACAGTCCGAGCCGCTTGATCATGTCTCGCGCAGCGCCGCGCGCGTCAGTGAGGCCATAGAGCCGCGCGACGAATTCGAGGTTCTCGCGCACCGAGAGGTCCTGATACAGGCTGAAGCGCTGGGTCATGTAGCCGACCTGGCGCTTGATCTTTTCGGCATCGCGGCGGATGTCGTAGCCGAGGCAGGTGCCCTCGCCGCTGTCGGGCGTGAGCAGGCCACAGAGGATGCGGATGGTGGTGGTTTTGCCCGAGCCGTTCGGCCCGAGGAAGCCGTAGATCGAGCCGCGCCTCACCTGCATCGACAGATCGTGCACCACCTCGCGGCCCCCGAACGACTTGCTCAGGCCCTTGACGTCGATCGCGATGCCGTTGCCGCCGCTCATCGCCTGTCTGCCACCGGTGTCTTCGGATCGAGGTAGACGTTGATCGGTTGTCCGACGCGCAAGGCGTCGGGGCGCGAGGGCCGCGCCTGGATCAGATAGACCAGCTTGTTGCGCTCATCGAGACTGTAGATGACGGGCGGGGTGTATTCGGCCGAGGTCGCGATGAAATAGATCTTTGCGGTGAGATCGGCCGCGCAATTGTCGCAGGCGATGCGCACCGTGTCGCCGATCGCGAGCTTCGGCAACTCACTCTCCGGCACGAAGAAGCGCAGCTTCATGTTGCCGGGCGGCATGATCGAGAGCACCGGCCGCTGCGCCGCCACCATTTCGCCCTCGCGGAAGTAGATCTGCTGGATGGTGCCGGCGACCGGCGCAAAGCCCTTGCGGCGCGCTAGCCGCGTCTCCGACGTCGCCACCCGCGCTTGCGCCACCCGTAAAGCCGAAACAGCAGAATCGAGGTTGGCCTGCGTGCCGGAGCCGGTTTTGCTCAGCGAGGCCGCCCGGTCATAGGTCTGCTGCGCATTCGCCAGCGTCGCCTTCTGCTGGTTGAGATCGGCAAGCTGGAGGTCGTCATCGACGGAATAGAGGTGATCGCCGACCTTGACCTCGTCGCCCTCGCGGACGTTGAGCTTGGTCACGCGGCCGGCTTCGTCCGGGCTGACGAAGATCATGTCGGCCTCGACCCAGCCCTGGAAGCCGGGATCGCGCTTCTCCTGGCAGCCGGCAAGCGAGGTTACGATCGCCAGCACCACGATCGAGCAAAGGCGCGACAGCTGTCGCTCCCTGACCCTGAGGAGCCGCCAACGGGTCCGCGCGGAGCGCGGCCCGATGACAGGCTCCGCGGCGTCTCGAAGGGCGAGGAGCCACAGCCGAGCCTGCATCCTTCGAGACGCGCCTTCCGCGCTCCTCAGGATGAGGTGAGACATGATTTGTGACGACCTCATGTCGTCCTCCGTTCGCCAAAAATCAAATCGAGATGGACGCGCAGCATCTCCTGCGCGTCGAGCGGCGCGTGCCGTGCGAACAAGCTCTGCCAGATCACTGCGATCATGGCGGGCGCAACCATGATCTGGGGAAACCGCGCGAGATTTTTCTCGCGGATCTCGCCACGGGCGATGCCGAGCTCGATCAGCGCGCGCATGCCCGCAATTCCGCGCGAGACGACCTCGCGGTAGTAGAAATCGGCGACGGACGGAAAGCGCGGCCCCTCCGCCACGATCAGGCGCACGAGGTCGCCGCGCCTGGTGCCGATGACCTCCTTCAGAAAGTTGCTGGCAAAGGTCTCGACAAGGTCGCGGACCGTTCCGGTCGGCGGCGGCAGCGTCGTGAGGCGTGTGACCACCGGCACGATCACGGTGCGCACCAACTCCTCGAACATCGATTCCTTGTCCTTGAAGTGCAGGTAAATCGTGCCTTTGGCGACGCCGGCCCGTTTGGCGATGTCGTCGAGCCGGGTCGCGGCAAAGCCGCGGGCGATGAACTCGTCCATCGCCGCCTCCACGATCGCCGCGCGCCGCTCCGCGGCCCGGGCGGCCCGATTTGAAACGCGGGCCTCGGCCTCAGCGCCGACTTCGGGTGTCTGGCTCGCGGCTTGAGCCGCGGATGCGATCGTTCTGGCTGGCTTCTTCGTCATGGTTAGCTTATGACTGACTAGTCAGTCATTGTCAACAGGTGGAGGAATAGTGCCGCGCGCGACAAATTAGTGTTTGCTAATTGATTAGCGTGTGCTAATGCGTCTCTCATGATGGAAGCCACCCCCAATCCCGTAACGGCCGTGATGCGCGCCCTCGCCGATCCAACCCGCCGCGCCGTATTTGAACGCGTCTTCGACAGCCGGGAAATCAGCGTCGCCGAGCTGACACGCGGCAGCGGCGTGACCCAGGGCGCGATCTCGCAGCACCTGAAATCCCTCAAGCAGGCCGGCCTCGTCGCCGAGCGCGCCGAGGGCCGCAATGTCTACTACCGCGCCGCGCCGCAAGGGCTCGAGCCCCTGGTCACCTGGATGGACCATTACGGCGTGTTCTGGCGCGAGCGCTTCCAGAACCTGCGTGACCTCTTGAAGGAGATCGATCCGTGAGTGCAGCCGAGTTGAAAGCCGAGACCCAAGATATCGTCCGGGACATCGTCGTTGACGAAGTGCTCCCTCATGCGCCGGAGACGATCTGGAAGGCGCTGACCAGTGCCGAGTTGATCGGGCGTTGGCTGATGAAGCCGACCGGCTTCGAGCCGGTTGAAGGCAACACCTTCACATTCCAGACCACCCCGGGCGGTGCCTGGGACGGCGTCATTCATTGCCGGGTTCTCGAGGTGGTGGCTAACAGGCGTCTTGTCTACGCCTGGAAAGGCGGCGATGAGCGCAACACCGGTTACGGCGCGCCGCTCGACACTGTCGTGACGTGGTCCCTCGCCCCGGTCGAAGCCGGCACGCGGATCCGCCTGATCCATGCGGGCTTCGTCATGCCGAGGAACGAGTCGGCCTACGACGTGATGAGCGGCGGCTGGAAAAAAGTCGTCAGACAGCTCGACGAGATCAGCGGCGAGACGTGAGGAGATATCGCGATGGACAAACCCTATACCGGTGGCTGCGCCTGCGGCGCGATCCGCTATTCAATTGCCGGCGAGCCGTTGTTCAGCAACCACTGCCAGTGCCGGGACTGCCAGCGGGAAAGCGGCAGCGGGCATGGCTCGTACGCGACGTTCGCACGCGCCGGCGTCACGGTGACCGGCGAGGCTAAGCATTGGGACATGGTCGCCGACAGCGGCAACGTCAAGACGCGTGGTTTCTGCACGCAATGCGGCGTGCCTGTGTACATGACCTTCGCGGCACAGCCCGACGTCTTCACGATCCGCGCCGCAAGCCTCGACGAGCCCGCCCGCTACAAGCCGCAGGCGGTCACTTTCGCCGCGCGCGGCCATGACTGGGACGGCCTCGACCCCAGCCTGCTAAAGTTCGATGGCATGCCGCCGGGGTGAGGTGCGTTCCCTCTCCCGCTTGCGAGCGGGAGAGGTGAAACACCAGCAGCTAAATTCAACTGTGAAACTTCAGACCGTCGACGATCTTGTCGATCACCTTGCGCTCGGCACGCATCGCGATGCCGACGAGATTAAGCTCGGCGCGCGCCACGCCCCTCACCGCCTCGCGATTGGCGGCATCGTGCGTGGTCTTGAACATGTCCTCGGTATAGACCGCCGGCTTGACGTTGCGCGTCAGCGCCCGGTCGAGCGCGCGCGATAATGCCGGACCATCGGCGCCATAGATCAGGATCGGCTGGCCGATCAGCGCGTGATATTTCGTGCCCGAGGCGTCTTCATAGTCTTCGCCGATACATTCCGGAAAGGCCGCGGCGATGCCGCTGGTGAGGAAAGACGCGACGTTGAGCTTCTGCCAGGCCTGGAGATCGGTGCGGATCACGATGGCGATCTTGGTGTCGAACTGCATGTGTATTCCTAACTGTCATTCCACGCGCGATGCTACGCATCGCCCCGGAATGCCAGCAAGAAGATTCAGCGCTCGAGGGATCAACCCTTGGCGTCGCAGGCCCAGGCGCGGATCACGCATTCCTTGCCGCCGTATTTGTAGCATTCGCGCGTCGCCGCATTCAGCGACGCCGAGATCTTCGGCTTGACGGCATAACCATAGGCGCCGCACGGGTTGGCGAGATCGACCGACATCGCAGCACAGGCGCGCTTCATCGTGACGGTGGTGCAATCACCCTTGCACTGCTTCTGTGCCGCGGCCCGGGCCTCGTGCTCGGCGCCGTAATCATAGGCATGGCCATAGGCGCCGCACTTGCCGACCGCGATGGCACCGGCGGCGTGAGCTTCGGTGATGTGACGGGCGCCGGAGACACAAACCGAGAGCGCAAAGAAAAACATCGCGCAACGGCGCGCGACGACGTTCGAAGCCATGGAAAAACCCCTCCCCCCAAGGCAGGCGAAGGCGACTCTAAGCGGCGGTCGTTTCCAGATGGTGAACGGGTGGTTGAAATGGGCGACTTGCGAGGGTTGCTACGACACTGTCATCCGCGCCGTGCCGCTTCCAGGGCCTGCGGGGTGTCGATGTCGAGGAAGGCGCTCTCGCCGTCGACGGGCACTTCGGCCACCGCTTCGGTGTGCTTGGCGATCAAGTGTCGCGCGCCAACGTCGCCATCGAGCGTCATCAACTCCTTGAAGAAGCGACGCGACCACAGCACCGGGTTGCCGCGGCGGCCTTCGCTGACGGGCACGACAATGAGGTTGCCGCGGTCCGGCGCAAAGCCGTCGATGAGGCGGTCGATCAGGCCGGCGTCGATCAGCGGCATGTCGCCGAGGCAAACCACGGCGCCATCGCAGGCCTCGGGCACGGCCGCGATGCCGGCCTTGACTGAGCTCGCGATGCCGCCGGCGAAATCCGGGTTGCGGACGAATTTGACCTTCAGGCCTTGCAGCGCCTGCTCGACCAGCTCGGCCTGGTGGCCGGTGACGACGATCACCTCGGATGCCCGGGAGGCCAGTGCCTGCTCGGTGGCGATCCGCACCAGTTTCTTGCCTTCGAACTCCGCGAGCAGCTTGTTCGGTCCGCCCATCCGGGTGGAGCGGCCCGCCGCCAGCACGATGGCGGCGACCTGACTGTTGCCCTCGGTGTCGGGTTTTGCGCGCGGCTGCGGCCGCGTCACGATCTCCATCAGGAGGCCGCCGACGCCCATGCCCATCAGCTCGGACCGCGTCACCTTGATGCCGGCGAGCAGTCGCATTAGCACCCAGTCAAAACCGTTCTCGACCGGCGAGCGCGCGCAGCCGGGTGCGCCCAGCACGGGGACTTCGCCGGCGCGGGCGATCAGCAGCAGATTGCCGGGATCGACCGGCATGCCGAAATGCTCGATCTCACCACCGATGCCGGTGACGGCCGCCGGAATCACGTCGCGGCGATCGGCGATGGCGGACGCGCCGAACACGATCACGAGCTCAGCGCCCAGCCCGAGCAACTCCTTGATCGCAGCCGACAGCGCCTGCTCCTCATGCGGGACCCGCCGCTCGGCGATGATGCTGGCGCCGGCCGGTGCAAGGCGCTCGGCAGTGACGCGCAGCGTCTTGTCGATAACCTTGGAAGACAGGCCCGGCAGGAGAGTCGAGACCACCCCAACACGCTTGATGACGTAAGGGGCGATTCTGAGAACGTCCTTGCCGGCGGCCTTCACCGCGGCATCGCGCAAACTCTCCCCGATGCCAAACGGGATGATCTTGACGGTGCCGACCATCTCGCCCTCGACCACCGGCTTGAACGCCTGCAGCGTGGCAAAGGTGATGGCCTCGTCGACATTGTTGATGCGGTCGACCGCGGCGCGGTCGATCACCAGCACGCCCGCCCGCGCGGCGAACAAATTGGCGCGGCCGGTGAAGGCGCGCTCGACCTGGATGCCCTCGCCGCCGACGGCAAGCGCGATGCTGGCGGCCGCAACGTCCTCGGAGACGTCGCCCGGCTCCATGCGCACCACGACAATCTCCTTGATGCCGGCGCGCTCCAGCGCTTCGACCTCGGTGGGGCCGATCGTCGTGCCTTTCTTGAGCACCAGCGGTCCCTGCCGCAGGGTGTGGACGGTCACCCCACCGATCGCATCCCTCGGACTCGCCGGGCCGAACTTCATGCCGCTTCTTCTTTTTCTTTCGGAGGCAGGCGCAACACCGCCGTGATCTCGGCCATGATCGCCACCGCGATCTCGGCCGGCGAGACCGCGCCGATCGCCAGGCCAATGGGCGCATGGATGCGCGCGATGTCGCTTTCTTTCGCGCCCTGCGCCCGCAGCCGGTCGCCGCGCTTGGCGTGCGTCTTCCGCGAGCCGAGCGCACCGATGTAGAAGCAATTGCGCTCGAAGGCGTGCAGCAGCGCGGGATCGTCGATCTTGGGATCGTGCGTTACCGCGACGAAGGCGGTGTAGGCATCGACATTGAGCGGCGGCAGCGCGGTGTCGGGCCATTCGGCGATCAGCGGAATATCGGGGAAGCGCTCAGGGCTTGCAAATGCCGTGCGTGGATCGACCACAGTGACGTCGTAGCCAAGCGAGCGCGCCAGCGGCGCCAAGGCCTGGCTGATATGCACCGCGCCGACGATGACGAGCTTGGCGGTCGGCGCATAGACGTTGAGGAACAGCTTCTTGCCGCCGGCCTCGACATTGGCGCTCTTGCCCGTGCGAAGCTGCTTTTCCAGCTCTGCGCGCAGCGGATCTTTGGCAAAGTCCTTCGCCTTCACCAGGCGCTGCTCGCCGCTTTCGGTGTCCGTCACCAGAATAACCGGCCGGCGCGCGGCGCGCTCGGCGTTGAGTTCGTGCAGGATCGCGAGCTTCACGGCTAGCCGACCTTCTCGACGAAGACGCGGATGGTGCCGCCGCAGGACAGCCCGACATTCCAGGCGGTCTCGTCGGCCACGCCGAACTCCAGCATCTTGGGCTTGCCACTCTCGATCACGTCCATGGCTTCGGTGACCACGGCGCCCTCGACGCAGCCGCCGGAGACGGAGCCCAAGAACGTGCCCTCGTCATTAATGACGAGACTCGAGCCCGCCGGACGCGGCGCCGAGCCCCAGGTCTCCACGACGGTGGCGAGCGCAACCCCACGGCCCGCCTTCTGCCAGTCCTCCGCCGCCTTCAGAATATCCTCGTCGCGATCGAGCATGGGTGGCCTCTCAAGCTGCGGAGCGGATCAGGCTGCGGTGATGCGGCGGCAGCGGCTGGGAGAGCGTGGTGATCAGCTCCTGGATCGAACTCAAATTATGTACCGGGCGGAATTCGTCAACGTGGGGGAGCATCATTTTGATGCCCTGCGCCTTGGCCTCGAAACCGCCGAACCGGAGCAGCGGGTTCAGCCAGATCAGCCGCCGGCAGGATCGGTGCAGCCGGTCCATCTCGAAGGCCAGCTTGGAATCGGCCTCTCGCTCCAGCCCGTCGGAGATCAGCAGCACAATGGCACCCTGACTCAGCACGCGCCGCGCCCACAATTTGTTGAAGTTGTGCAGCGAGGCAGAGATCCGCGTGCCACCGGCCCAATCCTCGACCGAGGCCGAGCAGCTCGCCAGCGCCTCATCAGGGTCGCGCTGGCGCAGGGCGCGGGTGACGTTGGTCAGCCGGGTGCCGAACAGGAATACCGAGACGCGCTTGCGCGCATCGGTGATGGCATGGAGAAAATGCAGGAATAGGCGGGTGTATTCGTTCATCGAGCCCGAGATATCGAGCAGCGCAACGATCGGCGCGGGCTTCTCGATCCGTCCAAGGCGATGGATGTCGATGATGTCGCCGCCAGTGCGTAAAGATGCTCGGAGCGTGCGGCGCAGGTCGAGGCGTAGCCCGCGTGCATCGGGCCGGCGCCGGCGCGTCAGGAGCTCGGCTTGCGGCAGCCGCATCCGCTCGACGGCGCGAAGCGCCTCGGCGATTTCGGCCGCGCTCATCTGCGCAAAGTCCTTCTTCTGGAGGATCTCCTTGTCGGAGACCGACAGGCGCAGATCCTGCTCCTGGTGCTGCGGCGTCTCCGTCATGCGCGGCTGCGACATCGCCTCCTGCACGCGGCGGGAGCCTGCCTGCGGCTTCTTCCTGGCCTGCTCCGGCAGCGGCACCGAATCCAGCATGTGCTTCCACTCCTCGGAGGCGCGGAAGAACAGGTTGAAAGCCTGCTTGAAGATCAGCGCATGCTCGTGGCGCTTGACGAAGATGGCCTCAAGCGTGGCGAAGACATCGGTGCGGCTGCCGATATCGATCACCTGGAGCGCGCTCATGGCATCGATGACGGCGCCTGGGCCCACCGGCATTCCCGACGCACGCAGCGCGCGGGCAAAACCGACGATATTGTCGGCGAACTGCTCGGTCTGCTCGGGGGCAAGATGGTTGATAGCCATGGCCTAATCCCTCTCTCCGTCATTCCGGGGCGCCGCTCAAGCGGCGAACTCGGAATCCAGAGATTGCGGCGCGAGATTCCGGGTTCGCGACTGCGTCGCGCCCCGGAACGACGGCCCCTACGACTCGCTCGTGGCGTCCTTCAGCACCTTCTGCATGGCATCGCCCTGCATCCGGGTGATGTCGTCCTGGTATTTGAGCAGCGCGCCCAGCGTATCACCGACCACTTGCGGGGTCAGCGAGCGGGCGTCGAGCTCCGATAAAGCGGTGGCCCAATCGATGGTCTCGGCGACACCCGGCGACTTGTAGAAGTCCTGGTTGCGCAGCGCCTGGACGAAGCGTACGACCTGCTGCGAAAGCTTCGCCGAGATGCCGGGCACGCGCGTCTTGACGATCGCGAGCTCCCGCTCGGCGGCGGGATAATCCACCCAGTGATAGAGACAGCGCCGCTTCAGCGCGTCGTGGATCTCGCGGGTGCGGTTGGAGGTGATGATGACGATCGGCGGGTGCGGCGCCCTCACGGTGCCGAATTCGGGGATCGTCACCTGGAAGTCGCTGAGGATTTCGAGCAGGTACGCCTCGAACGCCTCGTCGGCGCGGTCGAGTTCGTCGATCAGCAGCACCGGCGGACCCGCGACGTCGGGCTCCAGCGCCTGGAGGAGCGGCCGCTTGATCATGTAACGGTCCGCGAAGATGTCGCTCGATAGCTGGTCGCGATCGGTGTCGCCGGCCGCTTCCGCCATCCGGATTGCGATCATCTGCGCGGCGCTGTTCCACTCATAGACCGCGGAGGAGACGTCAAGGCCCTCGTAGCACTGAAGGCGGATCAATTTCCGCCCCAGCGCCGCCGAAAGCACCTTGGCGATCTCGGTCTTGCCGACGCCGGCCTCGCCTTCCAGGAACAGCGGCCGGCCCATGCGCAGCGACAGATAGGTCACCGTGGCCAGCGACCGCTCGGCGAGGTAGCCGCGCGAGGTCAGGAGTTCGAGCATCGCATCGACCGATGCCGGCAAAGCACCGGAAGAATTGGCCGCTGAAGTCATGAAAAAGCCAGTCTCACTACGCCCTCACCGGGGACAGTTTGGGCCGCGGAATGAGGTCAGCTCATTCCTTGGCATTGGCGGCATCGACGGCGCGGCGCGTCAGCACGCCGATGAGATGCGCACGGTACTCGGCGCTGCCGTGGATGTCGCTGTTGAGGCCTTCGGGCGGCATCACGATGCCGTCAAGCGCCTTCGACGAGAAGCGCTTCTTCAGGGCCTCCTCGAAGGCGGTGACGCGGAACACGCCTTCGGAGCCGGCACCGGTGACGGCGACGCGCACGTCCGACGGACGCCGCGCCACGAACACGCCGACCAGCGCGTAGCGCGAAGCCTGGTTGCGGAATTTGACATAGGCCGCCTTCTTCGGCAGCGGAAACATCACCTTGGTGATGATCTCGTCGGCTTCCAGCGCGGTCGAGAACAGGCCCTGGAAATACTCTTCCGCCTTCAGGCGGCGCTTATTGGTGACGATGGTCGCCCCTAACGCGAGGACCGCGGCCGGATAATCCGCGGTCGGATCGTTGTTGGCGAGCGAGCCGCCGATCGTGCCCTTGTGACGCACGGCGGGATCGCCGATTCCGCCCGCAAGGTTGGCGAGCGCCGGGATCGCCTCGCCGACGATCGGGGAGCTTGCTACCTCGGCATGCTTGGCGGTGGCGCCGATCACCAGCGAGCGCCCCTTCATCTCGATCGTGTCGAGCCCCTCGATATGAGAGAGGTCGACCAGATGCGGCGGGCTGGCGAGGCGCTGCTTCATGACGGGAATCAGCGTGTGGCCGCCGGCGATCACCTTGGCGTCTTCGTTCTTCACCAGGAGATTGGCCGCCTGGCGCACGGTGCCCGGGCGATGATATTTGAATTCATACATGGGTGTGTCCTGATCGCGGAATGCGCGCGTGGTCTACGCGAGATCGGATTTGGCCATCGCCTTCGCACCGGCGGTGATCGAGGCGACGATGTTCTGATAGCCGGTGCAGCGGCAGAGATTGCCTTCCAGCTCTTCGCGGATAGTGTGGTCGTCGAGCTCATGGCCCTTGCGATGCACGATGTCGATTGCGGTCATGATCATGCCGGGCGTGCAGAAGCCGCACTGCAGGCCATGATGTTCGCGGAAGGCCTCCTGCATCGGATGCAACGGCGCGCCATCCGCGGCGAGCCCCTCGATCGTTTTGACCTCGTGGCCATCGGCCATCACCGCCAGCGTGGTGCAGGACTTCACGGCCTTGCCGTCGAGATGCACGACGCAGGCGCCGCACTGCGAGGTGTCGCAGCCGACATGGGTCCCGGTCAGCCGCAGATTCTCGCGCAGGAACTGCACCAGAAGGGTGCGGGGATCGACATTGGCCGTGACCGGATTGCCGTTCACGATGAGGGAGATTTTTGCCATAAGCACTCTCTATCAGCGCCCCGACGGGTCCCATCGAAGCGGTTCTTATAATTATTCCGACCCATCATATGGGCCATTATGCCCGGGGGCAACATCGCCCCGGACGCAAGGCGCCATGTCCAAAGGCGATAGCCTTCAGCCCTGTACCGCCTTGGCGAAGTTCGCGAAAAATTCGTCGGCCAGCTTCTTGGCGGCGCCATTGATCAGGCGCTGGCCGAGCTGCGCCAACTTGCCGCCGATCTGCGCCTCGACGTCGTAGGAGAGCAGTGTGCCGCCGTCCTTCTCCGCGAGCCTGACGGCCGCGCCGCCCTTAGCGAAGCCGGCCACCCCGCCCTCACCCTCACCGGAGATCTTGTAGCCGTTGGGCGGGTCGAGATCGGAGAGCATGACTTTGCCCTTGAAGCGCGCGGACACCGGGCCGACCTTCATTTTCGCCGTTGCGCGAAAGCCGCCGTCGTCGGTCTTCTCCAGCTCCTCGCAGCCGGGGATGCAGGCCTTCAGCACCTCGGGGTCGTTGAGCTTGTCCCACACGGCCTCGCGCGGCGCCGCAAGCTGGACTTCGCCGTTCATCGTCATGGCCATGGGTGCCTCCCGGATCGCACAACTATAATGCTGCTCAAGTAACGCACGAACGCCGTAAAGGAAAGGGCGGCCCCCGGTCACGTGCAATGCATATTCGCAACTGCAAAAAGCTTGCGCCGATGGTTTGGGATTGGCACAGGCGGGCCATGGTGGTTAGGTCCCGCACAATATGAGCACATCCCTCTCCCCCCTGCTCGCGCCGATGCTGTCAAGCGCCGCCATGCGCGCGGTCTGCGACGATCGGTCGACCCTCCAGAACATGCTCGATTTCGAGGCAGCTCTGGCACGGGCCGAAGCCGCCACAGGTGTGATTCCCCCATCCGCGGTGGAGCCGATCGCGTCCGCCTGCAAGGCTGATTCCTTTGATATGGCAGTCCTGGCCGAGGCCGCGACGCGATCAGGCAATCTCGCGATTCCGCTGGTCAAGGCGCTGACCGCCAATGTCGGCAGGGCCGATGCGGAGGCCGCGCGTTACGTGCATTGGGGCGCGACCAGCCAGGACGTCATCGACACCGCGACCATGCTCACGCTGCGCGCCGGCATCGGTGCGCTGGACGCGAACCTCAACCGCGCCATCAAGGGTCTTGCCGCATTGGCGCGCGCCCATCGCGCCACCGCAATGGTCGCGCGCACCTGGCTCCAGCACGCGCTGCCGATGCCGTTCGGGCTGAAGGCTGCCGAATACGCCGCAAGCCTTGCCCGCAGCCGCTGCCGCCTCAGGCGGCTCTCCCGCGAGGGTCTCGCGCTGCAATTCGGCGGCGCCGCTGGCACGCTCGCCGCGCTCGGCGACAAGGGACTCGCTGTTGCAGAGCGGCTGGCGCAGGAGCTGAACCTGCCATTGCCGGATGCGCCCTGGCACACCCATCGCGACCGCATCGCGGAAGCCGCGTCCTGCCTTGCGATTCTCGCCGGCAGCTGCGGCAAGATCGCTCGCGACGTCTCGCTGCTGATGCAGACCGACGTTGCCGAAGCGTTCGAGCCCGCCGGCGAAGGCCGCGGCGGCTCCTCGACTATGCCGCACAAGCGCAACCCAGTCGCCGCCGCCAGCGCGCTCGGCGCGGCGACCATGGCCCCGCAACTCGCCGCGACGATTTTTGCCGCGCAGGTGCAGGACCACGAACGCAGCGCCGGCCCCTGGCATGCGGAATGGCCGACGCTGCCGCAATTGATGCTGGTCACCTCGGGCGCGCTTGCCGCCGTCGTTGATATCGCCGAGGGCCTTGACGTCGACACCGCGCGCATGCGCAGCAATCTCGATGCGACGCACGGCCTGATCATGGCGGAAGCGGTCACCTTTGCACTGGCAGAGAAGATCGGCAAGAGCGATGCCCATCATCTCGTTGAGGCCGCCAGCAAGCGCGCGGTCGCCGAGAAGAAGCATTTGCGCGAGGTACTGTCGGCTGATTCGCTTGTGACCGCTCATCTGCCGCCGGAAAAAATTGCGGCATTGTTCGAGCCGATGGCCTATCAAGGAGCTTCCCAAGCGCTGATCGACCGGCTGCTCGACAGCCTCGATCGCGAATAAGCACCGCGAATCCGACGGAGACGCCGCATGCCCATGATCGATGCCGACGGTTGCCTGCTCAACGTCTCGGTCGAAGGCCGCGACGGCGGCCCGACCTTGATGCTCTCCAACTCGCTGGGCTGCACGCTGCAAATGTGGGAGCCGCAGATGAAGGCGCTGACGCAGGTGTTCCGCGTCATCCGCTACGACCGCCGCGGCCATGGCAAGTCCAACGTTCCGCCTGGTCCCTACACGATGGAGCGCTTCGGCCGCGACGTGCTCGCGATCCTCGACGATCTCAACATCGAGAAGGTGCATTGGTGCGGCCTGTCGATGGGCGGCATGGTCGGACAATGGCTGGGCGCGAACGCCCCGGAACGCTTCGGCAAGATCATCCTCGCCAACACCTCCTGCTATTATGCCGAACCGACCAAATGGCTGGAGCGCATCGACGCTGTGAAGAAGGGTGGCATCGCGGCGGTCGCCGATGCCGTCATTGCAGGCTGGCTGACCCAGGACTTCCGCGAGCGCGAGCCCGAGATCACCGCGACGATGAAGTCGATGCTGCTTGCTTCGCCCGTCGAGGGCTATCTCGCCTGCTGCGAGGCGCTGTCGACACTGGACCATCGCGCGCTGCTTCCCAAGATCAAGAGCCCGACGCTGGTGATCGCCGGCCGCCATGACATGGCGACGCCGATCTCGGCGGGCGAGCTGATCCGCTCGAACATTCCCGGCGCCGGCATGACCATCATCGATGCGGCCCACATTTCCAACGTCGAGCAGCCGCACGCGTTTACAGATGCCGTGGTGGGATTTTTGACGCAGCGCTGATCTCACCACGCGTCATTGCGAGCGCAGCGAAGCAAATCCAGACTGTCTCCGCGGAAAGATTCTGGATTGCTGTCGCTGCGCTCGCAATGACAGAGAGGAGGATAGATATGGACGACCAGAACCGCCGCGATGCCGGCATGAATGTACGCCGAAAGGTACTGGGCAATGCCTGGGTCGAAAAGTCGATCGCCAGCCGCAACGCCTTCAACACCGACTTCCAGGACCTGATCACCCGCTACGCTTGGGGCGAGATCTGGACGCGGCCGCATTTCGACGAGCGCACGCGACGGGTGCTGGTGATCGGCACCATGGTCGCGCTCGGGCAATGGGACGAATTCCGCCTGCATGTGCGTGCGGCGCTCGCCGAAGGCGGCTTCACCCCCGACGACATCAAGGAAATCCTGCTGCAGCAGGCGATCTATTGCGGCGTCCCGGCGGCGAACCACGCCGTGAAGGAAGCCTCAGCGATTGTGCAGGAGCTCGGCCTGCTCAAGACCTAGGGGAGCGGCGATCTCGACCGTCTTCGGCGCTGCCGCCGGCTTCTCGACCACCACGACGATGGCCGCGCCGAGCAGAAGCAGAAGCTCGGTCGCGTGCAGCCGGAGCGCGGCCATCTCGCCGACCTTCGAGGCCATCACCATGCTGGCAAACGAGATCAGACTGCCGATCGCCAGGGCAATGCCGAGCGCCTCGTCACTGCCGCCATTCTTCCGCGTGCGGCGGATGCAGAGCAGCGCGAGATAGATCAGAAAGAACGCCACGACGGTCAGCCGTCCCAGGGCCAGCAGCCAGGCGGCCCGCACCGTGCTCATCCCCGCCATGTCGAGATGGTCGCTGAGGAACAGGGCGACCGCGACGCTCGGCCGCTCGTAGAGGCCGTGCACCGGTGCGACCATGATGTTGAAGGCCACCAGCGTCCAGGCCGGGATGAAGTAGGCCGCCAGCAGCGCGCCGTTGACCGAGCCGATCCGCCAATTCCTGAACATGCCGCTTCCCGCTTGCTTTGCCGAAGGCCCTCAACGGAAGGCAATGGCTTTGCCGGAGCTAACTCGCATCAGAGTGTGGCGGCAATTTAAACCCTTTGTTTACCTTAACCGCCCGGCGGACCGGGCGCCCACAAAAAAGGCCCCGCCTTACGGCAGGGCCCCTCTTCACGTCTGGGCTCCCAAACTACTTGTCCTGACCCTGTTGCTGACCGGGCCGGTCGCCCTGGCGCATCGGATCCTGCTGCTGCTGTCCGGGTTTCTGGCCGCCGCCTTGCTGTTGCTGAGGCGTGCGCTGGCCGGGGTTCTGACTCTGCTGACCCGGATTCTGGTTCTGCTGCTTCGTCATTAGGGGGAACTCCCTTGTTGAACGTCAGAGGCGAGACAACGGCCGCGCTCCATTTTGGTTGCTCAGGAACCCGATTCCTCGCTGTTCGAGGGAGCCGAAGGCGAAAATGACCTCTGTACAAGCCTGGATGTCGAGATCTGGCCAGTTGCAGCGTCCAGTTCCCTCCTGTTACAAACTGGAAGAACGCTCAAGGGCTGCCGGGGCCCGAGGAGAACTTGCGACCTCTCTCTCGAAGAGCTCCCTTTGAGCCGCGTCAGGTTTGGTAACGGCAGCCCATGGATTATTTCGCCCAGCAGCTTATCAACGGTCTCGTCCTGGGCTCGATTTACGGCCTGATCGCGATCGGCTACACGATGGTCTACGGCATCGTCGGCATGATCAACTTCGCCCATGGCGACGTCTTCATGATCGGCGGCTTCATTGCGCTGATCACCTTCCTGATCCTGATCTCGCTCGGCCTCACCGCAATCCCGGTGATCCTGCTCGTGGTTCTGCTGGTCTCGATGGTGATCACCGCGCTCTACGGCTGGACCATCGAGCGCATCGCCTACCGGCCGCTGCGTCATTCCTTCCGCCTCGCCCCGATGCTGTCGGCGATTGGCATGTCCTTCGTGCTGACCAACTACTCGCAGGTGGCGCAAGGCGCGCGCGTCAAGCCGATCCCACCTTTCATCACCGGCGGCTACACGCTGCATGAGAGCCCGGACGGCTTCGTCATCCAGCTTTCCAACATCCAGATCATGGTGGTCATCACCACCATCGCGCTGCTGGCGATCTTCACCTGGCTCGTCTCACGCACCCGTCTCGGACGCGACATGCGCGCCTGCGAACAGGACCAGACCATGGCGGCGCTGCTCGGCGTCGACGTCGACCGCACCATCTCCATGACCTTCGTGATCGGCGCCGCGCTCGCCGCGGTCGCAGGCCTGATGTACCTGCTCTATTATGGCCTGGTGGATTTCTTCATGGGCTTTGTCGCCGGCATCAAAGCCTTCACTGCCGCCGTGCTCGGCGGCATCGGCTCGCTGCCCGGCGCCATGCTCGGCGGACTTGCGATCGGCCTGATCGAGACGTTCTGGTCGGCTTATTTCTCGGTGGAGTACAAGGACGTCGCCGCGTTCTCGATCCTGATTGTCGTGCTGATCTTCATGCCGACCGGCCTGCTCGGCCGTCCCGAAGTCGAAAAAGTCTGACGGACCGGCCCGCGTGACGACTCCCTCGACCATGTCCGACCATCGCCCAGCAGGCATCTCCTACATTTTGAAGAAATCCTTCCTTAGCGCGCTGATCGCACTCGTGCTGTTCTCGCTGATGGTCGGCGTGCGCACCGAGGCAGGATCCTCCGGCCAGCTCACCTATTGGACGCGATTCGGCGAGGTCGCCTCGCTCGTCGCCGTGGTGTTCGGCGGCTCGATCGTGATGGAGCTATTGCGGCAATGGATCGGCTCGAGCGGTGCCGAGAAGCTGGTGCCCCCGGCGGTGCAGAGCGGCATATCCTTCATCGGCCGCTACCTCGCGCCGGCGCTCCTGATCTTCACGCTGCTGGTGCCCGTGATCTTCTATAACCAGCGCTACATCCTCGACCTCGCGATCCTCGTGCTCACCTATGTCATGCTGGGCTGGGGGTTGAACGTCGTGGTCGGCCTCGCCGGCCTGCTCGATCTCGGCTACGTCGCCTTCTATGCCGTCGGCGCCTATTCCTACGGGCTGCTCGCCACCAATTTCGGCTGGTCGTTCTGGATCTGCCTGCCGCTCGCCGGCATCCTCGCCGCATTCTGGGGCGTGCTGCTCGGCTTCCCCGTCCTGCGCCTGCGCGGCGACTATCTCGCGATCGTGACACTCGCCTTCGGCGAGATCATCCGCCTCGTCATCATCAATTGGCAGGAGCTCACTGGCGGCCCCAACGGCGTCTCGGGCATTCCACGGCCTTCTTTCTTCGGCATCCCGCTCGACAACAGCGACGACGGGCTAGCTGCCAAGCTCGGCATCGAATATTCGCCGACCCACCGCATCGTCTTCCTGTTCTATCTGATCCTGGCGCTGGCGCTTCTCACCAACTGGGTCACGATTCGCCTGCGCCGCCTGCCGATCGGGCGGGCCTGGGAAGCCTTGCGCGAGGACGAGGTCGCCTGCCGCGCGCTCGGCATCAACACCACGACCACCAAGCTCACGGCATTTGCGACCGGCGCCATGTTCGGCGGCTTCGCCGGCGCGTTCTTCGCCACGCGCCAGGGCTTCATCAGCCCGGAATCCTTCACCTTCCAGGAATCGGCGCTGGTGCTCGCCATCGTCGTGCTCGGTGGCATGGGCTCGCAGCTCGGCGTCGCGCTCGCGGCGCTCGCCATGATCGGCGGCTTCGAGCTGTTCCGCAGCCTTGAGACTTACCGCATGCTGGTGTTCGGCATGGCGATGGTGCTGATCATGATCTGGCGGCCGCGCGGCCTGATCGGCCATCGCGCCCCCACCGTGTATCTGACCAAGGCGCACGCGATCTCCTCCGATCTCGTCAAGGAAGGGCACGGATGAGCGGCGACCAGATTCTCAGCGTCGACCGGCTCACCATGCGCTTCGGCGGCATCGTCGCCGTGCAGGACCTGTCGCTCTCGGCGGAGCGAAAGAAGATTACCGCATTGATCGGCCCGAACGGCGCCGGCAAGACCACCGTCTTCAACTGCATCACCGGCTTCTACAAGCCGAGCGGCGGCAGCATCCGCCTGAAGCATGACGACGGCAAGCTGATCGCACTGGAGAGCCTGAACGATTTCCGCATCGCCAAGCAGGCCAAGGTCGCGCGCACCTTTCAGAACATTCGCCTGTTTCCCGGCATGACCGCGCTGGAGAACCTGATGGTGGCGCAGCACAACGCGCTGATGCGCGCATCCGGCTTCACGCTCCTCGGTCTCCTCGGCGTGCCCGCCTACCGCGACGCCGAAAAGCGCGCGATTGATCTCGCCACCGACTGGCTCCGGCGGGTCAACCTGCTCGAGCGCGCCGACGACGCTGCCGGCAATTTCGCCTATGGCGACCAGCGTCGGCTCGAGATCGCCCGCGCGATGTGCACCGAGCCCGCGCTATTGTGCCTGGACGAACCCGCCGCTGGCCTCAATGCACGCGAGAGCGCGGCCTTGAGCGAGCTCCTGCTCTCGATCCGCGACGAGCTCGGCACCTCGATCCTGCTGATCGAGCACGACATGTCGGTGGTGATGGAAATCTCCGACCACATCGTGGTGATGGACCATGGCGTCAAGATCGCGGAAGGCTCCCCGCGCGACGTCCGCGACGATCCCAAGGTGATCGCCGCCTATCTCGGCGCCGACGAGGACGAGGCGGTGGCTGTGATGGAGGGCGGGACGTGACGTCTGCGCCCACTCCCCTGCTCGCGATCCGCAGCCTTCGCGCCGCCTACGGCAAGATTGAGGCGCTGAAGGGCGTCGACGTCGAGATCAATGCCGGCGAGATCGTTGCCCTGATCGGCGCCAACGGCGCCGGCAAGTCGACCCTGATGATGACGATCTTCGGCAAGCCGCGCGCCCGTGCCGGCCAGATCCTGTACGAAGGCCGCGATATCACCGACGTTCCCACCCACGAGATCGCGCATTTGCGCATCGCGCAATCGCCGGAAGGCCGCCGCATCTTCCCGCGGATGAGCGTTGCGGAAAACCTTCAGATGGGAGCGGATGCCACTGAATGCACGGATGTGGAGCGCGAGGTGACGCTCCAGCGCGTGTTCACGCTGTTTCCGCGGCTGAAGGAACGCTATGCCCAGCGCGGTGGAACCCTGTCCGGCGGCGAGCAGCAGATGCTGGCAATTGGCCGCGCGCTGATGAGCCGCCCCCGCCTGCTCCTGCTCGACGAGCCCTCGCTCGGGTTGGCTCCGTTGATCGCCCGTCAGATTTTCGATGCGATCCGCACCCTGAACCGACAGGATGGTCTGACCGTTCTGATCGTCGAGCAGAACGCCAACCACGCGCTCAAGCTCGCCCATCGCGGCTATGTCATGGTCAATGGCCTGATCACCCTGGCCGGCACCGGCGCCGAGTTGTTGCAGCGCCCCGAGATTCGCGCCGCCTACCTCGAAGGCGGCCGGCGCGGCTGACGCCGGCCGAAGCCGGACAAGGGCAGACCCACGTGCGGGCCGAATGTGGCGAGATATCTCCGCCGATGCCCGTATTTTGCCGGTGACTTCTCCTCAAATTCATTCGAGAATGGCGCCGGTTTGAACCGGGCAAGCCCGGCAACTTCCACAGGCGACCACCCGCGAGGTATCTCATGAAATCACTGAAGCTCATCGGTCTGGCATTCGGCGCATCGCTCGCGCTCTCGAGCGCGGCATTCGCGCAGGATGTCACCGTCGCAGTCGCAGGCCCGATGACCGGCGGCGAGTCCGCCTTCGGCCGCCAGATGAAGAATGGCGCCGAGATGGCCGTGGCCGACATCAACGCCGCCGGCGGTCTCAACGGCAAGAAGCTGGCCCTATCCGTCGAGGACGACGCTTGCGATCCGAAGCAGGCGCGCTCGATCGCCGAGAAGATCGCCGGCGCGAAAATCCCGTTCGTGGCCGGGCATTATTGCTCGTCCTCGTCGATCCCGGCTTCGGAAGCCTATGCCGACGGCAACGTGCTCCAGATCACGCCGGCCTCGACCAACCCGCTGTTCACCGAGCGCAAGCTCTGGAACGTGGCGCGCGTCTGCGGCCGCGACGACCAGCAAGGCCTGATCGCGGCGCAATACATCGCCAAGAATTACAAGGGCAAGAACATCGCGATCCTCAACGACAAGACCACCTACGGCAAGGGTCTTGCCGACGAAACCAAGAAGGCGCTCAACAAGGCCGGCATCACCGAGAAGATGTACGAGTCCTACAACAAGGGTGACAAAGACTTCAACGCCATCGTCTCACGCCTGAAGCGCGACAACATCGATCTCGTCTATGTCGGCGGCTATCATCAGGAGAGCGGCCTGATCCTGCGTCAGATGCGCGATCAGGGCCTCAAGACCGTGCTAATGGCCGGCGACGCGCTCGCCGACAAGGAGTACGCCTCGATCACCGGTCCGGCCGGCGAAGGCACGCTGTTCACCTTCGGCCCCGATCCGCGCAACAAGCCGACGGCGAAGAAGATCGTCGAGGCGTTCAAGGCCAAGGGTATCGATCCCGAGGGCTACACGCTCTACACCTACGCGGCGATGCAGGTCTGGTCGCAGGCGGCCAAGAAGGCCGGCACCACCGACGCCAAGAAGGTCATGGAGACGATCAAGGCCGGCAAGTGGGACACCGTGATCGGCCCGATCGAGTATGACGCCAAGGGCGACATCAAGCAGATCGACTACGTCGTCTACAAATGGGATGCCAAGGGCGGTTACGCCGAGATCAGGGGCAACGGCACCTAACCCCGCCGGTGGCCTCAGACCGACCAATCATCACCACGCCCCGGCTCGCCCCGGGGCGTTCTTCTTGCGTGAGGTCAGACGGCGGCCGGCAGTTCGCCGCCGGGCGCCGCCTCGGCCTTTCGCAGAGCTTGCAGGAGATCATTCGGTCGAAACGGCTTTTGCAGGCAGACCACATTGGCGAGGTGGGGCGATTGGTCCATGAAATCGAGCGTCGTCACTCCGGACACCGCAATGACGGGGAGCGCAGGCGCGCGCTCGCGCAGGGTCGCGATGACATCCAGGCCGTTGGTATCACCGAGGAAGATGTCGACGATCGCCGCGTCAAAGGGGCTTTCCGCGAAGGCTTTCAGCCCGGCCGCACCGCTTTCGGCCTCCACGACCTCGAAACCATTGACCCGAAGCACGATCGCGACCATCGCGCGGACGTCCTTTTGGTCGTCGATGACGAGAACGCGGCGCATGGGACAACTCTCGATATCGAAATCAAATCGTCTGATTTAAACTTGGAACCCGCCGCGGCGGAGGGGCATTATGACACCGTCCAGTAAAGCGCATCTTACCCATCCCTGCTCCGCGTTCTCTCCAGAATTAAGTAAGCTGTAACCCTCGGTTGAGTCGTAAACCGGTTCCATTCACGATGAGCGCCAGAACCCCGCTACCATGAACGGGCTCGCAGCCGAATGAGACCAGCGGAGATGCTCAAGACCCAGCTCAAGACCGACCAGCACAAGACCGACCAGCTCAAGATCGACTTGCGAGAGGTGGACGTGCCTGCAACGATCGACCGAAGCACATTTCTTTCGACCCTGCCGGCCACCTCGACCGACCGCGCTGCGGCATTGACGATTGTCGGCGTGTCCTCGATCCTGTTCGCGGCGGCTTTGCCCTACGCGGGTATCCCGCTACTGCCGGTCCCCGCCTTCGTCGCGAGTTACCAATCGGCGCTCGCCGTCAGCGACACCGTCACGGCAGTGCTGCTGCTGTCGCAATTCGCAGTCTTGCGGACTCGTGCATTGCTATGGCTCGCGACCGGTTATCTCTTCACCGCCGCGGCGGCACTGGTCCATGCCCTCACCTTCCCCGGCCTGTTCACACCGACCGGGCTCTTCGGCGCGGGCCGGCAAACCACGGTCTGGCTCTACATGGTCTGGCACGGCGTCTTCCCGCTATGTGTGCTGGGCTATGCCTGGCTGAAGGAAAAGGACGGGGGCCCCCAGGTTCGGGGTGCGACGAGCAGTGCGATCTATGCCTGCGTGCTCGGAATCATCGTCGCGATCGCCGTCTTCACCTGGATCGTCACCGCGCAACACGATGTGTTGCCGGTCCTGCTGCGCGACGGCCACTACACGCCGACCATGATCGGCGTCGTGTCCTTCGTGTGGTCGCTGAGCTTTGCCGCGCTTGTCTCGCTCTGGTTCCGCAGACCGCATACGGTGATCGACGTCTGGCTCATGGTCGTCATGTGCGCCTGGCTGTTCGACATCGCGCTGTCGGCGATCGTCAACGTCGCGCGCTTCGACCTCGGCTTTTATGCCGGCCGGCTCTACGGCCTCGCCGCAGCAACCTTCGTGCTCGCGGTGCTCCTCATCGAGAATGTCCGTCTTCAGGCGCACACGATGGGCCTCGTCGGCAGGTTGCGCCAGCAATCGGCTTCGGAACGCGACTATTACGGCAAGCGCCTCGCGCTGTATGGCGCGGTGATCGAGTCCTCCAACGACGCCATCATCACGAAAACGCTCGACGGCATCATCACAGGCTGGAACAAGGCCGCCGAACATCTGTTCGGCTATTCCGCTGCGGAGGCCGTCGGCCAGCCAATCGACATCATCGTGCCGCCGGACCGCAAGGGCGAAGTCAGGAGCATCCTCAATCGTGTCGCCAGCAACGAGTCGATCGCCCAGCACGAGACGGTCCGCATCCGAAAAGACGGACGCCCACTCGACGTCGTCCTGAATATCTCCCCCCTGCGCACAGATCAGGGCGAGATCATCGGCGCCTCCAAGATCGCCCACGACATTACCGAAGAGAAGCAGGCGAGAGAGAAGCTGCGCCGCGAGACTGAAGAACGCCAGCGCATCTTCGAGACATCGCAGGACCTGATCCTGGTCACCGACGGCTATGGCAATTTCGTCCAGGTCAGCCCGAGCGTGAAGAACATTCTCGGCTACAGCCCTGAGGACATGGTCGGGCACAGCGCGACCGAGTTCATCCATCCTGACGATCTCGAGAAGACGCGGAGCGAGATGCGCGCAGCCCGGCGTGGCGCGGTCAAGCGCAGCTTCGAGGCGCGCTACTACCATTACGACGGTCACGAGGTCACGCTGAACTGGATGGGCACCTGGTCGGAGCCGGTGAAACGCCATTTCTTCATCGGCCGCGACCTCACCGACAAGCAGGCCGCCGAGGCCCAGCTCCGGCAGGTCCAGAAGATGGATTCGATCGGCCAGTTGACCGGGGGCGTCGCTCACGACTTCAACAACGTGCTGACCGTCATCACGGGCACGATCGGCATTCTCAGCGACGCCGTCGCCGACAGGCCGGAGCTTGCCGCCATCACCAAGTTGATCGACGATGCGGCTGAACGCGGCGCGCAACTGACCAAGCACCTGCTCGCCTTCGCGCGCAAGCAGCCGCTCCAACCGCGCGAGATCGACGTCAATGCACTGGTGCTCGAAGCTGCCAAGCTGCTGCATCCGACCCTGGGCGAGCAGATCACGATCTTGCCGCAGCTCACCGAGGACGCCTGGCCCGCGCTGGTCGATCCGGGCCAGCTCTCCACCGCGATCCTGAATCTCGCATTGAACGCGCGCGATGCCATGCCCGACGGCGGCACCTTGGTGCTGGAGACGCGCAACATCTTCCTCGACGACGGCTATGCCAGTATGAATCCCGACGTGGTCGCCGGCAATTACGTAATGATCGCCGTCAGCGACACCGGCAGCGGAATTCCGCCGGACCTGATCGACCGGGTATTCGATCCCTTCTTCACCACTAAGGAGGTCGGCAAGGGCACCGGCCTGGGCTTGAGCATGGTGTTCGGCTTCGTTAAGCAGTCGGGCGGCCACATCAAGATCTACAGCGAGCAAGGCCACGGCACCAGCGTGAAGATCTACCTGCCGCGCTCGACCGGAGTGCAGGAGACCGCGTTCGAGGCGCTCCAGAATGCGCCGATCGCAGGTGGCAATGAGAAGATCCTGATCGTCGAGGACGACGCCCTGGTGCGGCAATATGTTGTGACGCAGGTCAGAAGCCTCGGCTATACCGCGCTCGAGGCCGCCAGCGGCGCCGAGGCCCTCGCCATCATCGACAGCGACAAGACCATCGACCTGCTCTTCACCGACATCATCATGCCGGGCAACATGAACGGCCGCCAGCTTGCCGACGAAGCGCACAAGCTCCGCCCCGACCTGAAGACGCTATTCACCTCGGGCTACACTGAGAACGCCATCGTCCATCACGGCCGGCTCGATTCCGGCGTGCTGCTGCTGGCCAAGCCCTACCGCAAATCCGAGCTCGCCAAGATGCTCAGGGCGGCCCTCGCCAGTTGAGCCTGCGACGTCTCTGCGCTATCGCAGATGCGAACTCCTCTCAGCTCGCGAGGCCAGTTTGAAGAATCTCCTCACAGACGTTGCCGGCGTCCGCGTCGGCCATGCCGAAGACGCAAAAGTCGCCTCTGGCGCGACCGCGGTCATCTTCGATTCTCCCGCGATCGCCGCGATCGATGTTCGCGGCGGCGGACCCGGCACACGCGAGGAGGCATTGCTCGATCTTGCCAATACCATCGAGCGCGTCGACGCCATCGCGCTGTCGGGCGGTTCCGCCTTTGGCCTCGATACCGGCGGCGGCGTGCAGGCCTGGCTCGCCGAGCAGGGCCGCGGCCACCGGGTTCGCGAAGCGCTGATCCCGATCGTGCCGGGCGCGATCCTGTTCGACCTCCTCAACGGCGGCGACAAGGCCTGGGGTCGCTTCTCGCCCTATCGCGAGCTCGGCTACGCCGCGGCAGCCGCCGCCGACACGGACTTCGCGCTCGGCAGCGTCGGCGCCGGCCTCGGTGCCACCACCGCGACGTTCAAGGGCGGGCTGGGCTCGGCCTCGGCGGTGACGCCCGAGGGCGCCAAGGTCGCGGCGATCGTCGCCGTCAACGCGGTGGGCAGCGTCACCGTCGGCAACGGACCGTGGTTCTGGGCGGCGCCGTTCGAGGTGGACGGCGAATTCGGCGGACGCGGCCTGCCGGACAAGTTCACCGACGACATGCTCCGCATGCGCATCAAGGGCGGTCCTGCCGCGAGCGCGCGCGAGAATACCACGATCGGCATCGTCGTCACCGACGCGGTGCTGACCAAGCCCCAGGCCAAGCGGCTGGCGATGATCGCGCATACCGGCTTTGCCCGCGCGATCTATCCGGTGCATGCGCCGACCGACGGCGACGTGCTGTTCGCCGCCGCGACCTGCGTGAAACCGATCGAGCCCCTGGTCGGCCTCACCGAACTCGGCACGGTCGCAGCCAACGTGGTCGCGCGCGCCATCGCCCGCGGCGTTTACGGCGCGACGGCCCTGCCGTTCGCCGGGGCGCAGCCGGCGTGGAACGATCGCTTCGGAGAGCAACGAAACGACTGAGATAGCGTTATTCCGACGGGGCCAAGGTGCACCGTCATGCCGTCGTCAGTGATCCGCTTCTTTCGCTATGCGCCCGATACGCGTGAGCTGAAGGTGACTTTCGTCAGCGGTCGCCTGTATGTCTACGAGGACGTTCCGGCCGATGTCGCGGCCGCGTTCAGTCAGGCCCGCTCAAAGGGGTCGTTCTTCAACCGCGAAATCCGCGATCGCTATGCCTATCGTGACATTACCCACGAATACGCAGGCTAAAGCGCGATGAGATCAGGATGAATCGTCATTGCGCTTTGGGTTATTGGTTGAGCATGATCTATTCGGAGAACCGCTACACGCTTTCCCAGATCATGCTCTAGAGCGTTAGCCGATCAGGTTGCAAGTATCCCGCGGCAGTGAAGTAGTTTGAGGATTCTGCGGGCGTGTAAGTGTCGATGATGCGCCCGACGGCATCC
>NZ_JADPKD010000065.1:0-45431 GCF_023073735.1 Bradyrhizobium sp. 160 | reverse complement strand
CCAATCAGCAAGCCGCCTGACCCTTCACGCAACGCCATCGTAGAACTCGCCGTGCTCGCGCGCATGCGTCAATCAGGCGGCCTTCGTCGTATGCGTACGACAATCCGCTTAAGCTCCGTTTTGATGAAATCGGCAGGGGCGTCAGACACCGCCCAGCGGTCTTTGCCCGAGCGCTCATGCACATCGGTCAGCCGCGTGACCACCTTTCGCAGCCGATCGGCATCATCGAAGAATTCGACCGGCCCGTAGGCATGCACAGCGACATAGTTCCACGTCGGTACGGCCTCGCCTCTCTCGTGCTTGGTCACGTACCAGGAGGGGCTGACATAGGCCTCCGCTCCAGCGAAAATGGCCATCGCCTCGCCAGTCGGTGTCAGCTTCCACTGCGGGTTCGCACGCGCCACGTGGGCGTAAATCGTGCCCATGGAGCCTTCGCGCTCGTCGAGTACTACGGGCAGCATCGTTCCAACAAGCCCTTCGTGAGTAGCGGTAATCAGTGTCGCCGAGCGTGCCTGGCGCATTGTCCGATGAACGTCGGTGATATCGACAACTTGGAAGGAGGGCGGCGTGTACATCGACGAAGCTCCCCGGCAGCCCGACGGAAAGCCGGGCGACTCATCATTCGGACTGGGTACACCTCATGCTGGATCATAAAAAGGATCAGTTTTGGTGGGTGGTTTCAGTCCTCCGCGCGCGCTAGGCCCTGGGGGCGGTAAACCTATGACGCGTCAAAGGTGCAGGTGCACATCGGAGGGTGAGTTTGCACTCTGGTCAGCCGTTGCCTTCTATGCGCCCGCTTGCAGACGAATTCGGCTCTTCGCGGCGATGACTGCAGCACATGAGCAGCTTCACCTTAGGGCTGTGAGTGGGGACGACCAGAATTGCGGCTGAGCCCTGCTGCATCAGCTCGAAGCGCCGCGAGTCGCAGGTTGGCGGTGACTGGCTGTGCTAGATCCGCCCCTGGCACTGGACAGACAATCAAAAACAAGGAAATCGTAGCCATTCCGGCGGCGTGATGATTGCCGGTCATGAAATCGATAGGAGGCGTCTGTCCGTGTGATGGGCCTGGCACGCGACATACGGGGCCAATCTGGCCCATCTATATCGCAGAAGAAGGGGCCCGACATCCGACGTGCAATCCAGGAAGACGAGGATCCCAGCCGCGCCGCCTATCTGTTTCCCGCGGATGGGAATTATGATGCATCACGCGTTCTGGTGCAGGTCGAGAATGCCGAAGAGCTCAAGCGCCTCCCGCCGGTCCAGCAAAACGTCAGGAGCGACCGCCCATCCTCCCAGGCCGGACGTGTTGCGCGCTACAGTATTCCGCTGACGGGGCCTCGAAGCATCGACCGCTGCTTTCATCGGCCGTGATTGGCTCTATGGCTACCCAGATCCATCACAGCTGGCGCGGAGCCTGCGGCTGCACACTTCGGCTGTTGCGTCGCATGGTTCCGATCTTCCGATCCTGCCTCATTGAGGACGATCTGATGGCGTTAACGCCGCATGCTGATGGCCTATTCCAGTTCAGCATTTCAGTTCGAGAGTTCAAGTCCTCGTGCGGATTTTCCGGGTAAGAGAGAGCATATGCCTATGAAGGACACGATGAGCACATCAAGCGGTCGTTGCGCGTGCTCGGCGGACTTGCTGTCGTCGTCTGCGTCTCTTCCGTGCTCGGATCGAACAATGTGCGATCGGAAGCCCTCAAGGGCTTTGGCTCTGCAGCGACGGGCGGCCTTGGAGGCGAGGTAGTTCAGGTCAGATCAACCAAAGCTCTGAAGTATGAGTTGTGTCGTTCGTACAGCTACGGGCACTGCAATGACAATAGTCCGCGCGAGATCCAGGTAGCCGGAACAATAGACTTTACCGGTACGGAAGGGCAAGGCGGGGGGCAGGGTTGCCAATACGGCCGTGCTTGTTCGGCACCTTACAAGAGTGAGTCCCTTCTCCTTATAGACGGCAACGATGCGCATTGCGATGGCAAGGAGAAGACATTGGTCGGCTTCGACAGGGCGGGCAAGCGCCCGCTAGAGATTGGCTCAAACAAGACGGTGATCGGCGTTCGCCCGATCGCTACAATCAAAGGGAAGGGCTACGCCTAAATGGGGTGAGCAACGTCGTTATTCGCAATCTGACCATCAGTGATATCAATCAAGGCGTGATATTTGCCGGCGATGCTATTGCAATTGCACGAGCCGACCTGGTTAGGATCGATCACAACCGATTTCACAATATCGGGCGGCAGATGATTGCCGGCGGTTTTGGCCCTACGACGAATATTACGATTTCCTGGAACGACTTCGATGGCAGCGATACCTATTCCTCCTATTGTAACGGGGAGCACCATTGGAATCTCCTGTTTCTTAGTGTCCCGCAGACGATCACCATCGCAAATAACTATTTCCATGAGATGTCAGGGCGGGCGCCGCACATTGACGGTGCGCAGGCTATTATTCATCTCCTTAGCAATTACTTCCGCAATACGAATGCGCAACAGAGCGGCGGATTCTTCCATGCAGTGGATGCTGGACCATCTGTGCAAGTACTGATCGAGGGCAACTACTTTGACAACATTGAACACCTATCAAGACTGGTAGTGGACATATCTTTGGCTTGTTGAGCAAACCAGCCGGACCGTGCAGAACATCTGCCTCGCCTTGCTCGGACGTCTGTGCATCGAGAACATCGCGATCCCAGTGCCGCGGATCAATGGCTTTCGCCTGGATGAAGCCGTAGTTCATCGTTTGGAGCTCTTCCAAGGTCATCTATTCCTCTTCCATTTCCAGCCGATGGTGTTTCGGCAGTGATCACGGCCAGGGCAGGTCCCGGACACCTTGAGAGCCGGTGATGGCCCTTTCGCAGAGGCGGCTCGAGACTGGCCGACGTCCGCACTGTTAAGCGGAGGGCGCATACTGGACGAGAACAGCACGCACAGCTGGCTGCCCGGCGTTGCACGAGGACCGTATGGCCGTTCTCTTCGGGTGCCGAGCGGTACATTTCTTATCGATTATGTGCCCTATGCCTTCCGCCGCCGACCCGGGTGGCGTTGGCAAGAGGGTGGGAGGTGGCATCGAGTTCCTGGAAATCTGTTCGACTCAAATCCGATCCTGTACCTGACGGACGTTCACAGCTCCGTTTTCCGACTGGCATGGTGCTTGCTCGAGAGTACCCGTAGCGCGAGGCTCGCCTACGAAACCGAGTCACACGCGCCTTGCCCGCTTGAAGAATCCGCAAAGCTTGGAAAAATTCGCAATGAAACAAACGGCTTCGACCGAGAGTGTCATTCCACTGACCGACGTCGTCAAGCGCGCAGCGCGCATCGGTGTTGAAATCAGAAATATCACGCTCTCGGGTGATTTACCGAGCCAAACTATCGCTGGGATCAACAGCTTGCTGCTCGAACACAAGGTGATCTTCTTCCGTGATCAGGGGCATCTTGATGACGCGGAGCAGGAGCGCTTTGCTGCTTGTTTGGGAAGGCTGGTGCCGCATCCGACGCTCGGTACGATCAATGGAACGACCTCGATCATCGAGCTTGATTCCGCGCGCGGAGGTAGCCGGGCTGATGTATGGCACGCCGATGGAACCTTTCTCGCGGCGTATCCTAGACTTGCGGTGCTGCGAGCCCTTGTGGTCCCATCGTCCGGTGGCGATACGATCTGGTCGAACGCTGTGGCCGCCTATCTGGATTTGCCGCGGCCGCTCCAACGGCTTGCCGACGAACTCTGGACCGTTCACAGCAACGCCTTCGACTACGCCGGGACCTGCCGTGTTCGCGAAATCGACCAGAAGCATTTTGATGAGGTCTTTACCAAAACGATCTATGAGACGGAGCACCCGGTGGTCCGTGTACATCCCGAGACCAGCGAGCGCGCGCTGGTGCTCGGCGATCTGGTGCAAAGGTTTATTGATATCCCAAAACGCGACGGTCAGAAGCTGTTTGATCTATTCCAGTCTCATATCACGGCACCCGAAAACACCGTACGCTGGAGCTGGAAAGAAGGCGATGTCGCGATCTGGGATAACCGCGCAACGCAGCATTATGCGGTCAACGATTACGGTGACCAGCATCGCGTCGTTCATCGTGCCACAATCGATGGTGACGCGCCCGTCAGCGTCGACGGTCGATGCAGTGTAACGCGCCTCAAGACGACGAAGCACCCGTCCACGAAGGTTGGCTAGCAAGGCTCGGCAAATTCACCGATCATGCACTGCTCTTATCGCATGTTCGCGCGAATAGATGTTTGAGAAGAGAAGTGAACCCAGCAGAACGCCACGCGCATTGGGTGGGAGGGCTAACGCGCCGCAGACTCGGGAGGCGACCTCCTTGCTGGAGTAAGATGCTAAAGCTCGTCTCGACCGACGAAAATGAGTCAGCATTCGAGTGGCGCAAGTCATCCGGCCGCGTCCGCGTCGATTTGCCGCCGAAGGGGGGCACATCTCCGCCGACCTCGCGCATCGCGTTTCGGCCAGCGCCACGACCGTCGGACAGATATAGCGATTGCCGTGGTTGGGTAGCTTTGGCACCTGTGTCGCGGTTCCGCTTACCATACCTCTTCGGCGTGAACTAAGCTCCGAGGGCACGATTTCGGCTTGTCATGGGGAGCTCGGACGCGAGTCTGACGAACTGCACCAGCAATCATCCAAAAGCAATGTCGCTGCCGCAAGCTCAGCACTCAATTGAACAAATGAGCATCGGAGATCATTCCGCGGCCGGAGGGTATAGCTCTTGCGCAAATACGATGTCGGCCTATCGCCCGTAGACCGAAGCAGCAGGCTCTAACCTACCATTCCCAACAGCATGCTACGTTGGATATCACGGCTCAATTAGGGGGTACCCGGCTTCGCGTCAGGAGCACAGCGGATACCAAAATCGCCGTGATGGGTGGCCCACCGTTGAAAAGGGCGAGTGGGGATATCGACTACATGACGGTCCGCGCAGTCCTGAGAGCCTAGAAGAATATCGACGTAGATACCAATATATTCAGGGCGTGTCCTGTTTGCGGCGTGTAGGTAATGCTTGTCGGGTGATTGATGTACGTCAGTCCTACGGTTGTATATATCCCGGGCGCCAGATGCGCCGTATAAAGTCCCGAAATTGCTGTGCTGTCCCGGTGCGCCAGCTGCTCTTTCCCCAATGCAGCGTCCACCGCGAAATGGCTCCAGATGGTGTTGTTGACAACAAGACTCATCTGATCAGTGGGCCGGCTGTCAAACAGGCCCTTCGCATACAGGCGAAGCTCGTAGTACTGGCTAGCCCTATTTAGGTCAGGCGGAGCGTACATCGCAGAGAACCCGCCATAGATTCCGCGAGATGCCGAGCCATGGACGGCAGACTGCCAGAATTGCCTATCCGCAGCTACATAGTAGACGCTGTTCGCCTTGGCTGTCGGTTGCGTCGGATGCTGTAGGTCCGTGTAGCTGCTGTTGTTAAAGCCCGCGCCAGCCCGCAGCCAAGTCTCGGGTACCCCGGGAGCAGGCTTGTTCTTATAGCAAACTTCATCAAGTAAAAGAATGCCCGCGTCGCGCGTGCTCCAGTTCAAGCCAGTGGGGTTTTCGCTTACATGCGTATATTGACCGGCTGGACTGAGCGAGCGCTGGATTGAGAGCTTGTTATATAAGCGATCGTCAAAATTGTACTTCAGATTGAGAGCCGGCGTTGGCGCCCAATTGTTGCTCATGCCTGCTTGGAACAGCATCTTCGACGAGGGGCCAAACACCTTTTCTCCGGCACCCGCAAACTCATGTTGGTTCCTGAGGTAACCCACTTTGAGTTCGATCTTCCTTTCAAACAACGTTTGATAGTAGGAAACCGCACTGATTCCCAGTCGGTCTGGCCCGGCGCTCTTCCATGTCCAATATTGATGCTCTGCTCCCACGACGATCTGACCGTCGGGAATCCCAAACCGAGCGAGGTCATAGGTGACGATCATAGAGTTGACCGTACTAAATGTCGGATTCTGGCCGACATATTGTTGATTGGCGATGGTGCTTCTGGCGGCATTACCGAGTTGATTGTTGACAAACGTGTTTAGGGTCCAGCCAGCGAATCCAATCCCGAGATCCGAAAGCTCGGATCTGACAGAAGCTGTATCCTGATCTATGGTGTCCGCAGGACCAGGCCCAGTGAACGCCGCACCTTTTTCGCGGAGCTTCTCGAATTTTGCGAATGGGTCAATCTGCTTTTGACTTCTGCTCTTGGTGGTGACCTCCGCACTGTCGCGCGTTGTGGTAGACCTAGCTGCGTTTGGCAGCGAGTTCTCAGAAAGGCGCGCTGCTCCTTTGGGCCGGCCGCTTCGGAAGGTTACAGCCGGATTCGAAATTGTTTGGCTTCTTGCTCCGGCGAGCTCATCGGGGCTGTGACTTCTAGGGCCAGAGATATCACGAGGTTCTGCCTCCGCCGAACTGCAGGCGAGACTAGCTATCAGGGAAAGGAGAATACGCCCTCTTGACTTCGCACTTGGTCGAGAGATGAAAGCAACTTCGCCAGCCGAGTATGTCCGCATGGATACTGGCGCTATACCGCAACAATGCATCGTGATTTCCACGTCCGTCGATTTGAATAAGGTGCACGTCCACCTGACGGTCTAGACCGGTTCGGGATCCTAGTGCTCAAGGCGGACTAGGTGACGCTTGAGGCCAGGCGGCATCTCTGTGCCAACGAGACCCGCTCAGCCTTCCGCGCTATCACCACTGCTGGCGCAGCTTGGCCAACGTGGTGGTACCCAGCGCGGCGCAACCCAGCCGCTCGATCGCTAATCGAGTGCAAGCATCTGCGTGTCGAGACGGGGAGTGGCCTGCTCGATGTGACGTTCGCCGGCAAGAGATTGGCGGCCAGCGCCGGAGCCCAGGGATTCTCGCGACAAATCCGCTGCCACGAGGATGTTCTTCAACAGAGAGCCGCGCTAGCTGAGCTCGCATAAGAACACGCCGGACCCTAGAAACGCCCGCAGCTCGGTCCATGGGATGAAGCACAGGCGGGCAGAAGGGGCTAACATCTTTTGACGCGCGTAAGCTCGCTGAGGCCGGCACGAGGCCTTGATTGGCTCTCATGGGAAGATGGAGAGCGCGATTGGAGGCGTTTTGAAGCTGCGGGACCAGACAGAACATCCATCAGCTCGATTGGATTTACCGGATCTATATCGCATCGCGACTTCGTCCTTGATGTGGCCCGAGCGAGTTTCACCGGCACTGACTGGCATGTGTCCGTCATCTCCATCAATTGCTAGGTTTGGTAGGTTGACCGGGCGCGGGACGTCGGCCTCGCTGTGCGAATCTATCGTGCCGCTCGGCGCGAGACCGTCCCGGCGTTCGGGACGAACTCCGGTATGGCAGCATCGAGGGGTGGTATTCGGGAAGGTCGCTTCGATTCCGGTTGCGCGAGGCTCTTACGGGAAACTTGTTTCGATCCCGCGGGATCCGGTTCTAACTGTGGTGCTCGATTATCGTTGGCGCCGTGTCGCGCCGGCGCCGGTCCTTTTGTGCTCTTTGATCTAGCTCATCGCGTCGACCAGCTGCTGCTCTGGATTGCACGCAGCGATCCGTAGCGATCCTGGTCGAGCGGCGACCATGCACATCAATAGGATCCGTCGTGCATCACCACGAAGCGCTCCTCTTTGCTGGGAGTTCGTATCCAGCGTAGACCGCAGGCTGATTGCGGTATCCCGGGCTGCCAGCGCTTGAGGAGGTCGAAATATCCTCGTACATCCGGACGAGCTCGATCAGGTTTTAGATACCGAAGTCGCTGAACGCCTACATCTCATCTTCTCCGACGCGGTAGACCCAAATGAAGCCGTCCTCGATCGCCATTTTGTTGGCGACGTCCCGCAGCCAGTTGTCGTCCTGGTCGAGGTCCGCGGCCACACGGGCGATGGTGGTGATGTGATGAACTTTGTCGGTCACGCCGCTTGAGCGGACTGCGTTGCAGTCGGGGGCGTCCAATTGCCGGCAGCAACTCGCCTAGCTGACTTCGCGGCTAGGGCCGGGTCGGCTCTCGTCGCGCAGCTGCGCACGGCGTCCTTTACGAATTTGGCGCTGTACGTGAGTGCACCAGGTGAGCGAAAATCGTTACCCGGGCTTCTGGGCGCGTAACGGAAGGTAATGCATTCATACGATCAGCGCTCCTTGGCTGGTCTTGTCAGAGCGGCGCGCCAAGATAAGCATCGAATGCGGCGGCCACGGCGCGAGTTAGAAAACGATGCTCCTGCCTCACGCGGATGAATCCCTTTTCCACCTCCACGATCCCATCCTCGGCGAGCATTGCCAAGCGTTCGGGTGAACCGAGGAACGGGACCGGGTCAAATCCATGAGCAATGCAAATTGCCGGCACGTCGACCTCGAAATCGCACATCAGCCGCTCGATGATTGCGGCCCGGACGCGGTCTTCGAGGCTGAGACAGTAGCCCTTTGACGTCGCCAGACGGCCGGCTTTGATTTGGCGGCTGTAAGAACCCGCTGCAACTTCATTCTGGACGTAACCATCGCCAACTCGGCCGATGGCCGACGGCCCGAAACCGATGACTTTATGGCAGGTGTCGGCCGAGTAACCCAGTGAGTTCCGCCGCAGGCGACCGGCTTTCTGGGCCAGCGCGAGCTCATCGTCCGGCAAGGCGAAATGGTCAAGTCCGATTTGGCGGTAGCCCGCAGCAATCAGTGTATTGGCCATTGCCGCGGCCTGTTCTGCACGGGCAGGGCTGTCTGGCAGCGCTGCCTCGTCGATCAGGCGCTGATTCTTCTTAAAGGAAGGAACATGCGCGTAGCCAAATACCGCAAGCCGGTCTGGTCGCATGGCCGCCGCCGTAGTCGCGGTCTGAACGCAGGACTGCACCGTCTGATTTGGCAGACCGTAGATGAGGTCGAAGTTGATGCGCATTACTCCATGCTGCCGCAGCATTTCGACAGCGCGCTCTGTTTGTGCCTCACTCTGAACGCGGTTAATGGCCTTTTGAACAATTGGATCGAAGCTCTGGACGCCCAGGCTCGCGCGGTTCACGCCGGCAGCCGCTAACGCTTCGGATGTGGCGAGCGTGAACGTGCGCGGGTCGATCTCAACAGCGATGGCGGCCGTTTTCGAAACCACAAAGCGGCGGCGCAGAAGTTCCATCAGTGCCCCGAACTGCGCGGGCTCGAGGAGGGTCGGCGTTCCACCGCCGAAGTGCACGTCGCTCACAGGCAGCCGTTGCGGCACCTGCGCCGCGACCAACTCGATCTCCTTACGAAGAACCGCCAAATATTCTAGGATGGGTGAATCCCGGCGAGTGATGCTTCGAGCGAAGCCGCAATACCAGCAAATCGATCGACAGAACGGAACGTGGAAATAGAGCGACACTGACTCATTAACCGGCAGGCGCTGCAGCCATTTCTCAGAGGCTTCGGCGCCGACCACCGTGGAGAAGTGGGCTACAGTTGGATAGATGGTGTACCAAGGAAGACGAGCATCGCAATACTTTTCCAGGACCGAGGTCTGCAACGATTGTTATCCTATGTTTACGAAGTTTGTGGTCGCAAGCAAAGTCTTTTGCATTCCTTTTTGCCGACAGTAGTCCGGAACGTCGCTAGACAATTGGAAGCTTGCGTGACGGCCGATCTGCTGACGAAACGCGGTGTGGGATAGCAAGCCGTTCCTCTCGAAGACAGAGAACAACTGCTGCAGGCGAGATACTCGAATCAACACGGCCACGGCGGGGCCCCAGATTCAACTCCGCTTCGCTAATCTCCGACGTTCGCCAACGAGACATCCACCGGGGCCGTTGACGCTGCTAGAGCTCGAACTGCTCCACGAACTGACTCGTGCGAGGTTCATCGATCAAAATTGATACGTCGCCTCGCAATGTTTATCAACTGACAAGGTTTGGTAGTTGACTTCTGCCTGGCGTATTCCCCGTTTACCCAGGGATCCTGCGCCGGCTCGGGGACATCCCGGTACGTAGTCGAACTTCACCAATGCGAGGATCGTCGGTGTCGCGCGGCGCCACGGCTGTTGGCGTGAGTGTGTTCTCGCAGTTGGTATGGAAAAAGTAATGAGCCGGGTAGGCGAGGGAGAAGTGATCGATGCAATTGAACAGCCGTTTCAGACTTGCCACCGGTTTTGCACAGATCGTCAAGGCACCTATGGTGGGTGGTGGTCGTCTTCGCGTGTCTGGGGCACTGCAGGAGTCTATTTTTGACCGACGTCAGACAATATCTCGAGAGCTCGGCGGTCCGTGAAGTTGCTCCAAGGCTGAGCTTGTCACCGACGCCGGGGCGGTACCTGTCGGAGGTTCCATCGGGACAGGCTCACGGTCAAGCGGCTTCACCCGAGCTCGCGTCCTCGTCGGGCATGGCGTGTGCAGAAACTTCCAAACACGGCGCAACCAGGACGTCGGGCCCCGAAGACGCATAGCCGAAAACGAGGCTCAAGAACCAGAACGCATTCTTCTTCTAATTCAGTGCATCCAGCCTCTTGAGATTGGATGACTTGACCTACGATCGAGCCTCCGCCGCGAACATTCTACTCGACGCCACTGTTCGTCCCATAGCCACAAAGCGCGCAAACCAACAAGCAAATCGTCCGGATGGACCAAGTACGGCGCATAGCCCGGGAGATCGCGGCGCGCCTGACAGTTCTACGCGGTATTCCTGACTGCCTCAGCTAGCATCGCGTAAAGCTGCCGCTTGCTCATTTCCTGAGGCTGGCTATCTAGCGCCTTTTGCGACAGCTTCTTTCCGACGCAATCGCGACCAGCCGCCATCGCCGTCGGCCCTCGCTTCGGGGCGGGTCTAATCTTGGGTTTTGCTGTTGGTGGCTTGTGACCTCGAGTGAGGCCCAACCGAGCTAGCCTGCCGCAAACTGCGTTACGACTGCACTCGAGATGACGCGCGATCTGCGCGGCACTCTGTCCCGCGGCCCAGAGCTTTTCCAGCTGTGCCAATTCTCTTTTATTCCAGCGCATGGACGCTACTTTAGTGCCAGTTGTGACGTCAGGTTAGTTTACTCTTCGTCCGGCTCGCGCACGATCGCCGGTTTGGTCTCCTGTTCATTCATTCTACGAAAGCCCGCATCGCGAGTGAAGGAAACGAGTGTCCTTGACAAACCGCGCTCTCTTGTTAGTCCCTACCGTGATTAGGGTCCCATCTGCTCGCGCAATATAAGTAGTCGAGTGGCAACCGGGCGTGCCGCTGGGTGCCATCGCGGCGAGTGCTTGCGCCTGATGTTGACTACCACAAAAGCGAGTTCGCGCGCCTCCCCAATCTTGATAGGGGAGCTTCGCTCGCCTTTCCACTATTCTTTATCGACGGGGGCCGAACCAAGTTCCCAAGTAGCTTCGGCCGTAAGATAATTTCAGAGTTCTGACGATTGTGCGAGCTCTCGCGAAGCCGAGCCATGGACATGCGTCACACATTGTTACTGTAGGGCCCAGCTCGTTGTGTTTCGACCGAGCTTCCATGCGAGTGCAAATAGCGCATGAGCCGAGCTTTCAAAATTGCCGCCAATGTCCGCGAGACAATCATGACAGACTTATCGGCAGAGAACGCTTGCGAGGAGGCTGACATCCCGCTGAGCCGCCTTGATGTAAGCGAGCCCAAGCGCTTTGAAGATGATACCGTTTGGTCTTGTTTCGAGCGGCTGCGAAGGGAAGATCCCGTCCATTATTGCGAAGACAGCCCGTACGGTCCATATTGGTCGATAACGAAATACCGCGACATCGTAGCCGTGGATTCAAATCACACAATATTCTCGTCAGAGCGAAGCGTCACAATTGTGGACCCGCCGCAGAAGTATTGGAGTCCCAGTTTTATTAAGATGAGTCCTCCTGTCCATGCTCAGCAGCGTAAGACTGTCAGTCCGATCGCGGCATCGGAGAACCTGGCGAAGCTTGAAGGCTTGATCCGCTCGCGGGTTCAGAAGATCTTGGACGGTTTGCCGCGCAATTATACCTTCAACTGGGTCGATAGAGTCTCCATCGAGTTGACGACCCAAATGCTGGCCACGCTGTTCGACTTTCCATTTCAAGATCGACGGCTGCTGACCTACTGGTCGGACGTAGCCGCCTTGAGTCCACAAATGGGCCACCAGATCGACAGCTGGGAAAAGCGAAAGGCGGTGCTGTCCGAGTGCTTGGACTATTTCACACGGCTTTGGAGCGAACGGGCAAAATCCGAGCCGCGCGCTGACCTAATCTCTATGATGGCGCATTCACCGGCGACCCGAAACATGGAGCCATGTGAGTTCCTGGGCAACCTCATTCTGCTGATTGTTGGAGGTAACGATACTACGCGCAACTCAATTACCGGTGGCGTCTTGTTCATGAGTCAAAATCCGTCCCAACTGCGAAAACTCCGCGATGATGCTTCGCTAGTGCCGGGGGCGGTATCCGAGATTATACGATACCAAACGCCTATCGCGCATATGCGCCGGACCGCTGTGGACGATTTCACGATAGGGCACAAGCAAATCAGGCGAGGCGATAAAGTTGTGATGTGGTACATCTCTGGCAACCGAGACGACGACGCTATTGCTAGCCCCAACAGCTTCATCATCGATCGAGAACATGTACGGCAACATCTCTCTTTTGGCTTTGGGATTCATCGTTGCATGGGTAGGCATCTTGCAGAGCTGCAGCTGAAAGTCCTGTGGCAGGAGATGCTGAAGCGATCTCTGGAGGTAAAGGTGGTCGGCGAACCGGAGCGAGTTCAATCCAATTTTATGCACGGTTATTCCGCACTGCCGGTGCAGATTCCAGGTTAGTCTCGGTTGCGAGCGACATTCAACACTGGGTTATATCGTGCAGAACCAGTTAGGACCTCGTGGAGACCAGTTGTCTCGGTAAGTTCACCGGGGTTGCCTTGCGGGCTTCTGGGTGTTTTGACGATTGCCGGCAGGGCCACAGCGTCGCTATCCCGCCGAAGACCTTGGCCGGGCGGTTGCGATATTCATCGCGCCACCCCCTGGTGCCACCCCGACGGCCTCGCTTTCTGTGTCCTGGTTGTGCTCCGCCGAGCGGCCCTCTCGCCTTGTTCTGGGCGAAACGCTCGCTCGCGTTCACCTTGGAGGGATGGTGAGCGGATCGGCTCTCTCCGAGAAGCCCCAAGTGGCGGACCGATCCGTAATGGCTTTGTTTCCATGGGCGATCGCCTGCCGGAACTTTCCGCCCCGGTCGCTTGGCTTCAAAAAGCGCGTCCCACCCGACAGTTCTGTCATGCGATATCCCCTCGACATGCCTGAGCGGGCAAGGCCTTTTTGGCGGTAGGCTGATCGCGCTTAAGCGGCGTGAGCGGCGCTCTGAGGCTGTTCGATTGCCCAGATTGACGACCGGGTGCTGATGGAAGCTTGCCGTGAGGCCGCGTCGTGGAACCGACTCTTGAGGATCGCCGTCAACGTCTCGGCCGCGCAATTCCGCAGGGAGAACCTCGATGCGCAAGTCCGAAAGGCGCTGGGCGAAAGCGGGCTGTCGCTGGCCGGCCTCGAGCTCGAGATCACCGAAGGCGTGCTGATCGAGGATGTCTTGCGCGCGAAGAAGACGATGCAATCGCTCAAGAGCCTCGGCATCCTGATCGCGCTGGACGACTTCGGGACCGGGTATTCCTCGTTGTCCTACCATCGAGGCCTTCCCTCTCGACCGGATCAAGATCTATCGGGCATCCGTTGCCTCGCTTGGACAGAACGAGCGATCGTTGGCCATCGTTCGCGCTGTCATCGGCTCGCTCAGGGTCTTGGCGTGCCGGTGCTTGCTGAAGGGATCGAAACGAAGGTCCAAATGTCGCTCCTTGTCCAGGAGGGCTCTGATGAGATGCAAGGCTACTTGATCGGACGCCCGTAGCGTCTTGCGGCGGAAAGTCGGTCCAAGCCGAGGGTCCCATCTGTCGTCCAGTCAGCCTCATAGGGGAGATTGCGGCGGGCTCGACAAAGTTGTCTTCAGGATTCGGCATTGAAGGACCCGGACTGAGATCCAGACCAGCGTCACTGGTGCGAGAGCTGCCAGCAGGCCCAGTACCGCGAAAATCAGGATGATCTAGAGGACGTCAACATCCGCGCCGCATTCGCCTGCGCGCACCGTAACGTCAGGCCGGCTGCTAGGCCACAACCTGATGGGAGAGGTCGAACCGGTTTGGTCGTTTTGGGCTTCAACTCCGCCGCAGCAGTTGGCACACGTTTTGGCAACTCTGATCCTCTTGGCCGGAAACGCAGCCCGCGGCTTGATTGCGGCAAGAAAGGCCCGCCGAAATGCGTTCGGCGGGCCAAGTCGGAGAGGAGAAACGCGGCCGGGTGAAAGCGATCAGGCATCGAGATTGTGCAGGCGCTGGCGGTTGCGCAGTACGATCTGGCGGGCGCCGGAGAAGCCGAGTATGCGCTTTGCGTGAAGCTGCGAGAGCGCGCGCGACACGGTCTCGAGCGTGAGGCCGAGATAGTCGCCGATATCGCGCCGACACATCGGCAGTGCCATCATGCCGGCGACGGCGAGGCGGCGATCCATTTCGAGCAGGAAGGTTGCAACACGCTCCATCGCCGTCTTGCGCCCCAGCAGCAACATGTGATCTTCGGCGTGACGCAGCTCGCCCGCCGTCATGACCCAGAGCTTGCGCGCGACCTGTAGGTCGGTGCTGGCGGACCTTTCGAGGCTGGCTCGCTCCACGAGGCGTACGCTGGTAGCGATAATCGCTTCGGCCGCAAGGCGATGCGTCTGGCCGGGTTCGAGGCCGAACACGTCACCGGGAAGATGGAACGCGCCGATCTGACGGCGGCCGTCGGAGAGCAGCTTGTAGCTGCGCACCGCGCCGGAGACGATCTGATAGACATATTCGGCGGGCTCATCCCCGCCATAGATCTCCTCGTCCTTGCGATAAGAGAACTCGGTGGCAACGAGGCCGGCATGTCCGGCGATCGCGCCGAATTGTTCGGCAACGGAACGCGCGGGAGCGATCTTACCGCCGATTTGGGTCTTAATCGCCTGGGTCTTGAGCGTCTGGGTCAGCATCTGCGCCATCTCCGTTGTGATGGTGCATTGGTACGCGGGATCGCGCGATCCGGAAATTTCGAGCGATATCTTAAGGAGGTTTACCTACGGAGAATCCCGTAGGTCAGTGGCCGCGCCTGTCCTGGATGGCCTGGCGGATGCATTTCGCCAGGTTTTCATCGAGGAGCGGCTTCAAAATCACGTCCGTGATCCCTGCCGCCGCTGCCTTTACCGAGATATTTCCGTCGGGATAGCCGGTGATCAGGATCACGGGCCTGTCGGCGTCGGATTGGCGCAGCCGCCAGGCCAACTCGATGCCATTGATGTCAGGCATCTTGTAGTCGATCACGTAGCAGTCCGCGCCGGGCGGGGTCGTCGCATTGAGCAGCGCCGGAGCGCTCCTGAAGGTCCGCACGGCAAAGCCCTCGGTTTCCAGCAGGAAGCGCAGGGATCCCAGCACAGCGGCATCGTCGTCGACCACGTAGACGGTGGGCTTTGCCGATGCGCCTGGGGGCCGCTGATGGGGCGAGCCGATCTCGATCATGCCTGCGTGGCTACCACAGGCCCGCACACGTGCCTTGACCTGCCTCAATCCTTCAGCATGCCGGCGCGCATCGCCAGCCGGACCAGTTCCGAGAGGCTGTTGGCCTGCATCTTGGTCATCACATTGGCCCGGTAGACCTCGATCGTGCGCGGGCTGATGTCGTATTCGCGGGCGATCAGCTTATTGGAGAGACCTGCGATCAGCCCCTCCATGATCTGGTGCTCGCGCGGGCTCAACGAGGCCACACGGGCGGCCATATCCTGCGCGATAGCCTCGTTCTTGGCGACCGGTTCGGCCCGGCGGATCGCGGCCTCGATCATGGTGACGAGGCGGTCGTCCTCGAACGGCTTTTCCAGGAAGTCGACCGCACCAAGCTTCATCGCTTCGACTGCGAGCGGCACGTCGCCGTGACCGGTCATGATCACGATCGGGAACGGACTGTGCTGCGCCTTCATGCACTTGAGAAGCTCGATTCCGTCAACGCCCGGCATGCGGATGTCCGAGACCACGCAGCCGAAGGCGAGGCCGGGCAGGGCGCCGAGGAAGCCTTGCGCATTGTCGAATAGGGTGACGCCGAAGCCGCAGGAATCCAGCAGGAAGTTCAGCGAGTCCCGCATCGCCTCGTCGTCGTCGATGACGTAGACATGTCCCTTGGTTGTCATGAATCAGTTCTCGTCGGCTGCCGGGAGGGTGAAGCGGAATGTTGCGCCACCCGATGCGTTGCTCTCGGCCCACATGCGGCCGCCGTGAGCCTCGATGATGGAGCGGCTGATGGACAGTCCCACGCCCATGCCGGTCTCCTTGGTGGTGAAGAAGGTCTGAAACAGGTTTGAAATGACGTCGCCCTGGAAGCCGGACCCGCTGTCGGACACCTCCACTTCGATCACATCATCGGCGATGCGGCTGTTGGCAATAACGAGCTCGCGCCGCGGCGACTGCGCCATCGCTTCCAGCGCATTGCGAAACAGATTGACCAGGACTTGCTGGATCTGCACCCGGTCGGCGAGGACGAGATCGGCGTCCGGATCGAGATTGAAGCGGAGCTGCACGTTCTGCTCGCGGGCGCCGGCAAGCCCAAGCGCGCCGGCTTCCTCGATCAGCTTGGACAGGCTCTCGACCCGCTTCTCGGACTCGCCGCGAGACACGAAGTCGCGTAAGCGCCGGATGATCTGGCCGGCGCGCAACGCCTGTTCGGCGGCGCGGTCCAGCGCGCTTTCGATCTTCCGTGTGTTCGGATCGCTGCTGCCGGCGAGCAGCCGTCGCGAGCCCTTCATATAATTGCTGATCGCCGCCAGCGGCTGGTTGAGCTCGTGGGCGAGCGCAGAGGCCATCTCGCCCATCGCGGTCAGCCGCGAGACATGGACGAGCTCGGACTGCAATTCCTGGAGCCGCGCCTGGGTCTGTTGATGCTCGGTGAGGTCGCGGATGAATCCGGTGAAATAAGGCTCGGCGCCCGACTGCATCTCGCCGATCGCCAGATGCATCGGAAAGGTGGTTCCGTCGCGGCGCTTGCCTGTCACGATACGCCCGATGCCAATGATATGCGGATCTCCGGTGGTGCGGTAGCGCGCGATGTAGCCGTCGTGGCGGGTGCAGTCGGGCTCAGGCATCAGGATGCTGACGTTCTGGCCGATGGCCTCCTGCTCGGGCCAGCCGAACAAGCGCTCGGCCGCCGTGCTGAAGAGCTGGATGATGCCGTGGCCGTCGATGACGATCATTGCATCGGGAATGGTCTGGAGGATCGACTGGAGGTGAGTCTCGCGGGTGCGCAGTGCCTCCTCAACCTGTTTCTCCTCGTTGACGTCGAGAAAGATGCCGCTGAGATGGCGGGCGGCACCGGCGTCGTCCCGGATGAGACCTGCCCGGGCGCGAATCCAGCGCCCCAGGCCTGAGGCATTGGCAACTCTGAAGGATACGTCGAAGCCGCCGCCGTGGTCGACGACATGCTCGATCGCGCTCTCCAGGCGCGCGCGGTCCGCGGGACCGAGGCGCGAGAGAAGGAGTTCATAGCTCGCCGGTTGATTCCGTTCGATGCCGAGCAGCATTCTCGCGGTTTCCGACCACTCCAGCTCGCGCATCCTGAGATCGAGATCCCAGGTGCCGACGCCAAAGCCTTCGATCCGGACGCCGAAATGCTCGCCGCGAGCGTCCTCTGGCGGATGCGTTACGCGGCTCAGCGACAAGCTATTGCTCCCATTCTCCCGCGGAGGGGTCCCGTGGCGGCAATTTCGCCCAAGGCCGGACCGGAGGCAAGTTCGGATGTCTGATCGGCGGATTTCTCCCAACTGGGCGCCGAAAATTGATCTACCTCATCCTGCCTTGCGTCGGCGCGGCTAGATTTCCACAGCAACGTACTGCCCGGAGGCTCCCGATGACATATCCGACCGTGGTGGTCAGCCTGGCGGTCGATCAGCCCAACGAGGCACGTCTTCAGGTCGCGGGCGAACTCGCCGAGCGGTTCGAGGCGACCATTGTCGGCGTTGCCGCGGCGCAGTTCGCTCCGCCGCTCTATTTCGCAGATGGCGCCGAGGCCCTAGGCTGATCGATCGGGAGCAGGCTTCCGTCAGGAACGCCTTGCCGAGCTGGAGGCGCAATCCGCGCCGCGACGAAGGCGCGTGGCGGACACTCGGAATGGCGCAGCGCCCTGGATTTTCCCAGGCGGTTTGTCCTGGCGCAGGTGCGGTGCGCCGACATCGTCGTCAGCGGCGGATATAGCCCGCTTTCTCCGATGCCTTTTCGCTTGCAAGCCTGAAGGATCTGGTAATGCAGGCTGGCCGGCCGCTCCTGATGATAACCGACGGAGTCAGCTGGCTCGATGTGCGTAGCGTGCTCATAGTCTGGAAGGACACGCCCGAGGCACGGCGGGCGGTTGTCGATGCATTGCCGAGGCTGCGCAACGCGAAGGACATAACCATCGTCGAGCTTTCGGAATACGCTGGCGACGGCTCGGCCGCGATGGGGCGCGTCACGGACGTTGCCACATGGCTCGCTCGCCACGGCCTCGCTGCGATCGCGCGCATCCCGGAAGCCACGAGAAACCAAACCGCCGCCGCGCAATTAGAGAAGATCGCCTATAACATCGGCGCCGGCTTGATCGTCGCCGGCGCCTACGGTCATTCGCGCTTCCGCGAGCTGATCCTCGGCGGCGCCACGCATCATCTGATGACGCAATCGGCCCGCTGCATGTTCCTGTCGCACCGACGGCCGGCGAACCCAGACCAATCCAGGAGGACGCGCCGTGTACAAGTCTCTTGAACAGACCGTCGGCGGCTACATGACACGCAACGTACGGACGGCTCAGTGCGATCTCGACCTGCTCGAACTCAGCGAGATGTTCGAGCGCGACGATTTCAACTCCTATCCAGTCGAGGATGACGGGCAGGTGGTCGGCATCGTCACCAAATTCGACATCCTGAAGTGTTTCGCCTTCACGCCGAGTCAGATGCTGCCGCGCTATCCCGACCTGATGAGCCGCAAGATCGGCGACGTCATGATGCCCGAGTTCATCTATGTCAGCCCCGACACAACGCTGACGCGCGTGCTCCAGATCATGGTCGAGCATCGCATCAGGAGCATCATCGTGCTCGACGGCGCAAGGAAGCTGGTCGGCATCATCGCCCGCGAGGACGTCATCGCGGCGCTCAAGGCGACGGCGCGGTACTGACGAAGCTGCCTTGATTCCCGCGATTTCAAGCTCCGTGATCTCCCGGAGGCAATGCTTCGCGGTGTGCGCCGTGCCGTGCGCAAGCAATTGATACTACTCCCTGATCCGCATCGGTCTCACGTCAACGGAAATCCAGCTAGCTTGATTTCAATCAATTCCCCGCGAGGGTGAATGTGGTTTCTGGCGACGTGTTCTTTCTGAGAGAATCCGCATGAGCCAGCCCGCCCTCTCCAAATCCATGACGTCAGGTGAAAGCGGCCTGGCTATCGTGTTCGCAGTCACCGCCTTCTTCTGCGTGATCGCCTCGGCCAAGGCGCTCGACGCGCCCTTCGCCTTCCACGCTGCGCTCAGCGCGGCGGCGAGCCTGGCGGCGGTGTTCTGCATAATCAACCGGTACTTCGATCGCCCGGCGGCATTGCCGCCGGCGGAGATCAACGGCCGCCCCAACTACAACATGGGCCCGATCAAGTTTTCCTCCTTCATGGCGATGTTCTGGGGCATCGCGGGCTTCCTCGTCGGCCTGATCATCGCCTCGCAATTGGCCTGGCCGGCGCTGAACTTCGATCTGCCCTGGACCAGCTTCGGCCGTCTGCGTCCTCTGCACACCTCCGCCGTGATCTTCGCCTTCGGCGGCAACGTGCTGATCGCGACGTCCTTCTACGTCGTCCAGAAGAGCTGCCGCGTGCGCTTGGCCGGCGACCTCGCGCCCTGGTTCGTCGTGATCGGCTACAATTTCTTCATCCTGATCGCCGGCACCGGCTATCTGCTCGGCGTCACCCAGTCGAAGGAATATGCCGAGCCGGAATGGTATGCCGACCTCTGGCTGACCATCGTCTGGGTCGCCTATCTGCTGGTCTTCCTTGCCACTATCATCAAGCGCAAGGAACCGCACATCTTCGTCGCAAACTGGTTCTATCTCGCCTTCATCGTGACGATCGCGGTCCTGCATCTCGGCAACAATCCGGCCCTCCCGGTTTCGGTGTTTGGCTCCAAATCCTACGTCGCCTGGGGCGGCATCCAGGACGCCATGTTCCAGTGGTGGTACGGCCACAACGCGGTCGGCTTCTTCCTGACCGCCGGCTTCCTCGCCATCATGTACTACTTCATCCCGAAGCGCGCCGAGCGGCCGATCTATTCCTATCGGCTGTCGATCATCCACTTCTGGGCGCTGATCTTCCTCTACATCTGGGCAGGTCCCCACCATCTGCACTATACGGCGCTGCCGGACTGGACGCAGACGCTGGGCATGACCTTCTCGATCATGCTGTGGATGCCCTCCTGGGGCGGCATGATCAACGGCCTTATGACGCTGTCGGGCGCCTGGGACAAGCTGCGCACCGACCCTGTGCTGCGCATGCTCGTCGTCTCCGTCGCCTTCTACGGCATGTCGACCTTCGAAGGCCCGATGATGTCGATCAAGGTGGTCAACTCGCTCAGCCATTACACCGACTGGACCATCGGCCACGTGCATTCCGGCGCGCTCGGCTGGGTCGGCTTCGTTTCCTTCGGCGCGCTCTACTGCCTGGTACCATGGGCGTGGAATCGCAAGGGGCTCTACAGCCTGAAACTCGTCAACTGGCACTTCTGGATCGCAACCCTCGGCATCGTTCTCTACATCTCGGCGATGTGGGTGTCGGGCATCGTCCAGGGTCTGATGTGGCGCGCCTACACCTCGCTCGGCTTCCTCGAATATTCCTTCATTGAGACGGTCGAGGCGATGCATCCCTTCTACATCATCCGCGCCGCCGGCGGCGGCCTGTTCCTGATCGGCGCGCTGATCATGGCCTACAATCTCTGGATGACGGTTCGCGTCGGCGAAGCGGAAGTCCAGAGGCCCCTCGCTCTTCAGCCGGCGGAATGAGGAGTTTTCCATGTCGTTCTGGACACGCCATCAAGTCTTCGAAAAGAACTCGATCATCCTGATCGTCGGCATCCTGCTCGTGATCGCGATCGGCGGTCTCGTCGAGATCACGCCGCTGTTCTACCTCAAGAGCACGATCGAGGCGGTCGACGGTGTCAGGCCCTATACGCCACTGGAGCTCGCAGGCCGCAACGTCTACGTCCGCGAAGGCTGTTATCTCTGCCACTCGCAGATGATCCGCCCCCTGCGCGACGAGGTCGAGCGCTACGGCCACTTCTCGCTCGCCGCCGAGAGCATGTTCGACCACCCGTTCCAGTGGGGCTCCAAGCGCACCGGTCCCGACCTTGCTCGCGTCGGCGCCAAATATTCCGACGACTGGCACGTCACCCATCTGACCAACCCGCGCGCGATCGTGCCGAAGTCGGTGATGCCGGGCTATCCGTTCCTCAGTCAGACAGAGGTCGATCCCGACATGATCGCCGACCACATGCGTACGCTGAGAACCGTCGGGGTGCCCTACACCGACGATCAGATCGCGAGCGCCGGCGCCGATATGAAGGCCCAGGCCGATCCGAACAGCGGCAGCGATGCCTTCAGCAAGCGCTACGCCAAGGCCGTCGTGCGCAATTTCGACGGCAAGACCGGCACGCCGACCGAGATGGACGCGCTGATCGCATATTTGCAGATGCTCGGCACGCTGGTCGACTTCAAGATCTACAACGAGAAAGCCAATTTTCGCTGAGAAGGCATCAACGATGAAAGCCATCCTGACACTCGACAATCTTGCGTCCGGTCTCGTGACCACGATCTGGACGCCGGTCTTCATCGCGATCTTTCTCGCGATCATCGCCTACGCATTGTGGCCTCGCAACAAGCCCGCTTTCGACGAAGCGGCACACCTGCCGTTGCGGGAGGAGTGAGAGATCATGACCGATCATCATAGCGACATCGATTCCGTCACCGGCAGGTCCACGACCGGGCACGAGTGGGACGGCATCAAGGAGCTCAACACGCCGCTGCCGCGCTGGTGGGTAGTCACCTTCTACCTCACCATCGTCTGGGCGATCGGCTACTGGCTCGTCTATCCGGCCTGGCCGCTGATCTCCAGCAACACCACGGGCATGTTCGGATACTCGTCCCGCGCCGACGTCGCAGTCGAGCTCGCCAATCTCGAGAAGATCCGCGGCGACAAGATGGTGGCGCTCGGCGCGGCCTCACTCGCCGACATCGAAAAGGATCCGGCCTTGCTGGCGCTTGCCCGCGCCAAGGGGAAAACAGTGTTCGGCGACAATTGCGCACCGTGTCACGGCAGCGGCGGCGCCGGCGCGAAAGGCTATCCGAACCTGAACGACGACGACTGGCTGTGGGGCGGCACGCTCGACCAGATCATGCAGACCATCCAGTTCGGCGCGCGTTCCGGTCACGCCAAGGCGCATGAGGGCCAAATGCTCGCCTTCGGCAAGGACGGCGTGCTGAAGGGCGACGAGATCGTCACGGTCGCCAATTACGTGCGGTCGGTATCGGGCTTGTCGACCCGCAAGGGCTACGACGCGGCGAAGGGCGAAAAGATCTTCGCGGAGAATTGCGTCGCCTGCCATGGCGACGGCGGAAAGGGCAACCCCGAGATGGGCGCGCCGAATCTCACCGACAAGATCTGGCTCTATGGCTCGGACGAGGCGAGCCTGATCGAAACCATCAGCCTCGGCCGCGGCGGCGTCATGCCGGCCTGGGAGGGGCGGCTCGATCCGGCCACCATCAAGGCCATGGCGGTCTATGTCCACTCGCTGGGCGGTGGAAAATAGCCCATTGACGGAAGACGGGGGCGAACAAAACGCCCCCGTTTGCGCTGGATCAATGGACGGCGCCGCGTCGGGTCTAGGTTTAATCGCACCTGTCAAAAAGTACCAGGCGATGAACAAGATCGTGAGCCCGAACGAACTCACATCGGACGACGATTACGGGCCGCTCTACGCTGCCCGGAAGAAGGTCTATCCCCAGAGCGTCTCCGGCACGTTCCGCCGGATCAAATGGGGCCTGATGGCGTTCTGCCTCGGCTTCTACTACTTGCTGCCCTTCGTGCGCTGGAACCGCGGTCTCGGCGCCCCCAGCCAGGCGGTGCTGATCGATCTGCCCAACAGCCGCTTCTACTTCTTCTTCATCGAGCTGTGGCCGCAGGAGGTCTACTACTTCACGGGCCTGTTGATCGTCGCCGCGGTGGCGTTGTTCCTGATGAACTCGGTCGGCGGCCGCATCTGGTGCGGCTATCTCTGTCCGCAGACGGTCTGGACCGACCTGTTCTACGCTGTCGAGCGCCTGATCCAAGGCGATCGGCGCGAGCGGATGAAGAAGGACAAATCGTCCGATCCGATGAGGCTCGAGCGCATCTTGGAGATCGTGCTCAAGCATTCGATCTGCCTCCTGATTGCCTGGTGGACCGGCGGCGCCTGGGTGCTCTACTTCAACGACGCGCCGACGCTGGTGAAGGAGCTCGTCACCTTTCAGGCGCCGATGATCGCCTACGCCTGGATCGGCATCCTCACCGCGACGACCAATGTGCTCGCCGGATTCATGCGCGAGCAGGTCTGCGTCTATATGTGCCCCTGGCCGCGGATCCAGGCGGCGCTCACCGACGAATGGGCGCTCAACGTCACCTACCGCTACGATCGCGGCGAGAAGCGTACCTCGGTCAAGAAGGCCGCCGAGCTGCGTGCGCTCGGCGAGCAGGTCGGAGATTGCATCAACTGCTACCAGTGCGTCGCGGTTTGCCCCACCGGCATCGACATCCGCAACGGACCGCAGATGGAATGCATCCAGTGCGGGCTCTGCATCGACGCCTGCGACAACGTGATGGCCAAGATCGGCCGGCCGAAGCGGCTGATCGGCTACGACAACGACATCAACATCCATCGCCGCCAGGAAGGCAAGGCGCCGGTCTACCGCATCGTCCGGCCCCGCACGGTCGCCTACAGCGCGATCATCGCGGGCGTCGGCGGCATCATGATCTACACCCTCGCGACCCGCAGCCTGCTCGACGTCAACGTGCTGCACGACCGCAATCCGGTCGCGGTCAGGCTCAGCGACGGCTCGATCCGCAACGCCTACACGGTCCGGCTGCTGAACAAGAGCGGCTATGACCGCGTCATCGCCATCGACGCCAACGGCCCGGTCAACGCGACCATTCACGTCATCGGCGTCGACTCCGTGACGCCGGACCGGCCGATGATCGTGATCCCCCGCGACTCCACCAGCGAGCTGCGCATGCTCGTGACCGCGCCGGCGCAGAGCAATCCGGAGAAGTCGATTCTCGTCCGCTTCCACGTCACCGATATCGGGCTCGGCGAGGCCGCATCCGCCACCGACAATTTCGTCGCGCCGTAAGTCCAGGAGACACCCATGGCATCCAAGCCGCTCACCGGGACCAAGGTGTTCCTGATGCTGGTCGCCTTCTTCGGCGTCGTGATCGGCGTCAACGTCACCATGATGAAGCTCGCGATCGCGACGCTGCCCGGCACCGACGTCGACAGCCCCTATGCCGCAGGCCTCACTTATGACCGCGAGATCTCGGCGGCGCAGGATCAAGCCGCGCGCAAATGGCAGGTTAACGCTCATATCGAGCGGCGCGCCGATGGCAATGCCGTGCTCCAGGTCGAAGCGCGCGACGCTGCCGGGCAGCCGGTGAGCGGGTTGAGGTTCGGCGGACGCCTGGAGCGGCCGACCGACAAGCGCGCTGATCTCGCCGTCGAGCTCACCGAGGCGGGCATCGGCCTCTATCGCGGCGATGCCGCGTCCCTCGCGCCGGGCCAGTGGGACCTGGTGATCGCGGGTGAGGCGCGGGGGACGCGCGTCTTCCTGTCACGCAACCGCGTGATTCTGAACTGAAGGATTTCGCCATGCAGATCACGCGGGACTTTTCGTACTACGTCCGGACCGCGGGCGAAGGCGTCCAGCACATCGATCTCGCCGTCGACGGCGTTCACTGCGCCGGATGCATGGCCAGGATCGAGCGCGGACTGTCGGCGATTCCCGACGTCACGCTGGCGCGGGTGAACCTCACCGACCGGCGCGTCGCGCTGGAATGGAAGCAGGGCACGCTCGACCCAAGCCGTCTCATCGATCGGCTCGAAGAGCTCGGCTACAAGGCCTACCCTTACGAGACCGCGAGGGCGGAGGCGACTGAAGTTGCCGAATCGCGCTTCCTGCTGCGCTGTCTCGGCGTCGCCGCGTTCGCCACCATGAACGTGATGATGCTGTCGATCCCGGTGTGGTCCGGCAATGTCTCGGACATGTTGCCGGAGCAGCGCGACTTCTTCCACTGGCTGTCGGCGCTGATCGCGCTGCCGGCGGCAGCCTATGCCGGCCAGCCGTTCTTCCGTTCGGCCAGGCGCGCGCTGTCGCACAAGACCACCAACATGGACGTGCCGATCTCGATCGGCGTGTGCCTCGCGCTGGGCATGTCCGTGGTCGAGACCATCCACCACGCCGAGCACGCCTATTTCGACGCGGCGATCATGCTGCTCACGTTTCTTTTGGTCGGCCGCTTCCTCGACCAGAACATGCGGCGGCGGACCCGCGCGGTCGCGGGCAATCTCGCCGCGCTGAAGGCGGAGACCGCGGCGAAGTTCGTCGGCCCCGATGAAATTTCGCAGGTGCCGGTGGCGGCGATTCATCCCGGCGATATCTTGCTGTTGCGGCCCGGCGAGCGCTGCGCGGTCGACGGCACCGTGATCGAGGGGCGCTCCGAGATTGACCAGAGCCTGATCACCGGCGAGACGCTCTATGTCACCGCCGAGCAGGGCACGCCGGTCTATGCGGGATCGATGAACATCTCGGGCACGTTGCGGGTGCGGGTCTCGGCGGCCTCAGAGGCGACGCTGCTCGCGGAGATCTCGCGGCTTCTCGACAATGCGCTCCAGGCCCGCTCGCGCTACATGCGGCTCGCCGACCGCGCCTCGCGGCTCTACGCGCCGGTGGTGCATGCAACTGCGCTCTTCACCATCCTCGGCTGGATCATCGCCGGTGCGGGCTGGCATGATGCGATCGTGACAGGCGTTGCTGTCTTGATCATCACCTGTCCCTGCGCGCTCGGCCTTGCGATTCCCACGGTGCAGACGGTCGCTTCCGGCGCCATGTTCAAATCCGGCGTGCTGCTCAATTCCGGCGACGTCATCGAGCGGCTGGCCGAAGCCGATCATGTCATCTTCGACAAGACCGGCACGCTCACCCTGCCGGATCTAGAGGTGACGAATGCGGCCGACATCCCCGCGGACATGTTCGACCTCGCCGGTCGACTTGCACTGTCGAGCCATCATCCGGTGGCCGCCGCGGTCGCGCAGGCCGCCGTCGCCAAATCGCCGATCGTGGGTGCAATCGAGGAGGCCGGGCAGGGCGTGCGGGTAACGGTCGACGGCGTCGAGATTCGTCTCGGCCGTCCGTCGTTCTGCGGCGCCGATGCCTTGGTCGGCGACGGTGCCGATCTAGATCCGGAAGCCTCCCGCGTGGCTTTCTGCAAGGGGGCCGAAAAATTCATCCTTTCGGTGCGTCAGGGCCTCCGCCCGGATGCGCAAGCCGTGATCGCGGCGCTGAAGGCGCGCAACATCGGCGTCGAAATTCTCTCCGGCGATCGCGAGCCGGCGGTGAGGGCGGCGGCCTATTCTCTCGGCGTTCCCGAGTGGCGCGCCGGCGTCACGCCCGCCGACAAGATCGCGCGGATCGAGGAATTGAAGCGGCGCGGCGCCAAGGTGCTGATGGTCGGCGACGGCATGAACGATGCGCCGTCGCTAGCGGCCGCTCATGTCTCGATGTCGCCGATCTCGGCCGCGCATCTCAGCCAGGCGACCGCCGATCTCATCTTCCTCAGCCGGCCGCTGGCGCCGGTGGTCGCGGCCATCGATTCCGCGCGCAAGGCGCTGCGCCTGATGCGGCAAAACCTCTGGCTCGCGATCGCTTATAATGTCCTGGCGGTGCCGATCGCGATCAGCGGCGTCGTGACGCCCCTGATCGCAGCAGCCGCGATGAGCGGCTCGTCGATCCTGGTCATGCTGAATTCGCTACGGGGGCGTAGCGCGTCGCGGGAGATTGCGTGATGGAAATCCTGGTGATCCTAGTCCCGCTGGCGCTGGCACTCGGAGGTGCAGGCCTCGTCGCCTTCCTCTGGTCACTTCGGAGCGGTCAGTATGACGACTTCGACGGCGCAGCGTGGCGGGCAATTGCCGACGACGAGCCGCCGCAAGAGGCCCCGGCTAAGCCGTAAAGGGGTAGCCTTCCGCACGAGGTGCGGCGGACTTCCAGTGAATGGGAGAGCATCCCTGTCGTCGTTCATAGAGGGTTGACCAGGTTTGTTATGACGGCAGGTTGTGTCACTGCGTGGGGGGCGTTGTTCCCAATCGAAGGCGGCGCAACTGAACGGACCGGCGGCGTGGCGGGAGTCCGACCTCCATGTCCGGCAAATGCTGGCGATTGCGCAGCACGATCTGGCGCGCTCCGGAGAAGCCGAGAAGGCCTTGGGCGTGAAGCTCTGACAGGGCTCGCGAGACCGTCTCCAGGATGAGGCCGAAATAGTCGCCGATGTCACGGTGGCACTCGGACGGCCATCAGGCCGGCGGCCGCGGTGCGGGATGTCCGTCTCGAGCAGGAAGGTCGCGACCCTCCATGGCGTTCTTGCGGCCGAGCAGCAGCATGTGGTCCTCCGCGTGCTTCAGCTCGCCGGCCGTCAGGACCCAGAGCTTGCGCGCGACCTGAATGTCTGTATTGGCCGCCTTGTCCGGGCTCGCCCGGTTTACCAGGCGCACCGTGGTCTTGAGGATCGCTTCGGCCGCGATGCGGTGGGCCCTCGCCGAAGATCTCCTTGTCCTTGCCCGCTTGCGAATTCGCTGGCCACGAGCGCCGGCTGGCCGACCAGCCGCCGAACGCAGCGGATGGCGAGGGCGCGGAGCGCGTCCTGGAAGGCTGCGCTCCGGAAGGCGTGGCGGATAGAGCCGGCCTCCCGAGCGCGTAGGAGCGTATCGCGTGAGCGACCAAGTTCAGCGCGTCTTCGACGATTTTTTACGCGAGCCTTCTGCGGCCGGCAGAAATTCCCGGTAGCCCTTGACGGCAAGGAAGCGGCGCATCTCGGCGAACGTTTCGCGCGGTCGCCTGTGCAGATCTCGACTTCCTGGGCAAGATCTTTCGCCAGCTCCCGGTCCCAGGTGCTCGAGAGCATTTCTTTCACGGAAGGGTCGCGAGAGTTTTGTGGCAGTCATCGTCCTCAACCTCCGAATGGTCATGCGTCGTGAACAGCACCACCGCGATGCCGACCACAGCACGGTCGCGGATATCGTCGCGACGGTGGACAGAACGCTCATTGCCCTGAGAGCGCCCGTTAGGCCCTCCTAGACCAATTGATAAACGCCACTGCAAAAAGGATCCTCCAATTCAAAGTAGACCAGCATTCGGGAGGTTCGTACTCCAACTGGTGGATCCAGTCCGGCCCTGAACCGCCAGGCAGAGCTCGCCATACACATAATTCGACTAGGCGTCGGGCCGCGATTATGCGAGTCTTGCAGCATTTCGAGGCGTGTCGGACCGGAGGGACCCGATGTGCAGATCGTCTCTTTCGGCGTGGTTGGAATTGGGACGGGTAAAGTCCTGGGACACTCAAAGTGGCATGCGCCAGTGAAAGTACGCTCCACGACTGGACCGTGGGTGAGCGTGTAGTCGTTTGCGAAGCGGCTGGACCGCGTCTGAGCGGCAAGCAAGGAGTCGTTCTCGGGTTCGGTGCTACGCGCAGCAGGCTTCGCGTGTTGCTCGACGGTTCCAGAGGGCCGATCACGTTGCATATCACCTTCGTGGACCCGGTCGTGCAGCACGATCGCGCTTGAGAATGGTGCTGCCACAAGGGGAAAGTCCGCGCGGCGCAGCACAATCGCAGCGCGGAAGCGGAAATGCGCGCCATTCTGGAGGCCGCCGTGCGTCCCGAGGGCCGGCTGCGGCTCTGCACCGCCCTTTCGGAGATGAGCCGGAAGATCGGCCTCACCAATGCCGATGTCGAGGCACTTGAATATGGCCGCGACGCGCGTCCCGCTGAGCCGATGCGCTTCGAATGATCCTGCTCGATACCAATGTGGTCTCCGAGGCGATGAAGCCCGAACCGCATCCATCGGTCCGTGATTGGCTCGACGCCCAGGCGGCCGAGACGCTGTTTTTCTCCAGCGTCACCATCGCCGAACTGTTGTTCGGCATCCGCGCGCTGCCGCGCGGGTCGAGAGAAAGAAAGCCCTTGGTCAGCACCTCGACCTTGCAGCCGAGAACGGCCTCCCACCGTCCGTTCTGAGGCTGACAGAGGAATGGCGTGCTGCTGCTGCTCCTGGACATCGGCATGCTGATGCCGCCGAGGATGATGATCGGAATCACGCCGATCGGGATCGGTGCTGGTCAGCTTGATCGCTGATCATCATCATGTGGTAATCCCGATCATGATCGCGCGCGCTCCGAGGTTAGCCCACGGGTGCCGGTTACGGCGGCATCTCGCCGTGCGATGGCTCGCAACTTGCGCGCGCGATTTGGTGACACGGCTTTTGCCGGGCCCGCGTCCGGCGCGATCCTCAACCGAGGTCCGCCAGTGCTTGGAGTTCTCCCGGAAGGCTCTGCCGGGGCGGAGGCGGTTCACGACGACAACAGTCTGCCAGGAATGCGGCGAAGGGACCAACATCACCTTGTACGCTCGCGCTCTCGAGTGCCCGCATGTATTCGTCGCGTCTGCCGACGGGAATGATTGTCCAAGGCAGTCCTCCCGATGCCATCATGACATTCATGAGGAAGCGGCCCGTTCGGCCATTGCCGTCTGGAAGAGGGTGTATGAAGGTGAATACGAACTGTCCGAGCACAGCTCTCACGCGCGGATCCTTCTCCTCCTTCAGGCAATCAAGAAAAGCCTCCATGGCGTCAGGTACCGATTCCCAAGCGACCGGTGTGTGTCCCGAGTTCCTGATGAAAACGAAGTGAGTTCGATAGCCGGCGAGGTTTTCGGGCTTGATGATGCCGGCTTGAACTGAGGGCTGAAAGAGGGCCCGGTACCAGTCGAGGTGCTCCCGATCGGCGATCTCGGCGGCGTCCTCGCCGTTGAGCACGCGGGCGACCGCGCCACGGACCAGCTGGAACGCATCCCAGTAGCCCTTCGCGGCCATTGCATCCCTTTGTTTGCGATCTCCATCGCTGCCGTTGGGATCCCATTTCCCGGTCTTGACCTTCTCGATCAGTTCCTCCGTGACCGAGTAGCCTTCGATAGAAAGCGAGTGGTACGCGTCCGAGGTGTACCGTTCGTCGATCGCGGCCAGATATCCGTCATGATCGTTGATACGCCGCGGCTCAAGCTTGAAATTTGCTAACACCTTTTCGCGCATCTCCGCCCACATGAGACGGATTCGCGTCATGATTGGTGGCGTGGCCCGGCTTGGAAGCTGCATCGGTACCGGCGCCTTGAATGGATCGGCATCTTCCCTGACATCGTGCCCGCCCGCCGTCATCGCGGTGACGATATCGTCGGCGGCCCGCGTGTTACCCAGCAGTCGGTACGCCCCGGCGATGCGCCCCGCCACGGCCGCATGTCCGCCTTCCAGGAGGACTTTTAGGATTGCACTGGCATTCCTCTGCGAACCGAGCAGGGCGATGACGTCGTTCTTCTGCGTCTGCCAGAAAGCTGGCGCGGCAGCGCAGATCGCCTGCGGCGCCGGAAAGGTCTGAACCCCGGCGGTCTCGACCGGGGTCACCGGCAGTTTGGTCGCCTTGTACAGATAGAGGGAGGTGCCATGGAGGAGGGGCTGGGTTTGGTTATTGGCGGTCGGTGCCGCGATCACGACCTGCTTCGGAACGTTAAGATTTTCTGCAAGTAGCGGGATTGAACTTTCTGCCGAGAGGACCCAGTCACTCTTGAAGCGCTCGTTGCAGTAGGCGCGGCAAAACTCCCAGAACGACGAGTACCAGGACGTGCGGTCGCCCAACCGCTCCTCGGGTCGCGGCATCAGCACCCATCCTTTGATGATCTCCTTCAGGAACCCGGCCTCCACCAGCCGTTCGCGGTGGGTGCGCGAAAGTTCGTCGCTCCGGAAGATTCGTCGCTTTCCGCCGTTGCTGAGGGTCTTCAGCTCGGTGAGGGACTGGGCGAGTTTTTCGTGGAGGAAGGGCATGTTCCAGCTCGCGAGGTTCCGATAATTTGATGTCGTGCGAATACAATAGTATAATGCCGTTCAACGTCAATAGTATTATGCTGAGCACCTCACTAAAACTCCGTTGCGTAATTACAATAATTTATTGCAACGGCGCATTTAGACCGAGAAGCCGAGCTGCGCCGTCCGGTGGAAGGCCGACGATACGCGCTTGTCCGGCCGAGAATGTGGCCCGCCGATCGGCAAGAAACCCGGTTATGCCTACGCTCGCCCAGGGCCTCCCAAATATGACCTGAGGATCGAGCTCTCCCAAAGCTTCATCGACGAGTCGTTTGCCGAAAACCCGACCAAATTCTTGGTGCCTGGAGAACCCAATTTTCGCTACCTGAATACCTCAAAGTAATAAAATTTGGCCCGCAGTTGGCGCCGGCCGGAAAAGGGGTCTAAGAAAGGATGAGGAGGCCAAAATTGGCCTAAAACGGCATGAAAACGGGTTAAAACTCCTGATCAGTTGACGAAGTTACTTATTGCCAAAAATCATGAAGCTTGGTGATAACAATAGGTTTTTGCAGAAATTCTCGTCCGTTTGGGCCCCCCGTTGGCCGAAAACCGAACGTGACCAAACGCAACCGAGCGATATGAACCTCGAACGCGGTGGCTTCGCCGGCCGGCATTCCGCCTCAAATCGAAACGAGGCGCTAGGAAGACAGACTTCCACTCGGTAAACGAGTCCTTGAAATTGACGGGCACGGCCAAACCGACAGGGAGAGGCCGTCGGGAAGATCGGGGATGAAGGAGCATTGTAAGGGAGCTCGGACCGGCCCACCCGTCCGTCTGCACGCTGCCCGAAAGGCGGCCAGCTTCAAGTCCAGCCGGGAGGCCGCGGTCAGGTTTGGGTGGCACCAAGGCACCTATCGCGCCCACGAAATCGCGGCTCGCTATTTCAATGCTGAAACTGGCCGCATCTACGCAGATGCATTCGGCGTGCCGCGATCATGGCTGATGGACGGCCGCGGACGTGGTCCGTTGATCGACCCAGTTCGCGCGGCTAGGTTTGAAATCCGCAAATCCGCCGCAACGCAGCCATCCTAGGATGCGGCGGGTCGCTTAAGGGTCGCGCGGCGGCTCACGATGGCGATAATCTAATCTTGGATTCATCGGCGGCGATGAGGCCAGCATAAGGATCCCTTGCGTGCTTTCGACGATGAGAAGGTCGGCCGCCTTGTCGCGTTCGATGGATCCGACATAGGAATCCCAGCCGATCATCGAGGCAGGAACGCGGGTAACCGCATCGATGAGCTCTTGATCGGTGAAAAGGCCGCCTTCATGATCGCTCACCAACTTTGTGATCTTGAGCTCGCCTAGCAGGTTCTTTGTCCCACTCGGCGCCCAGTCGCAACCGATTGCCACGGGAAATCCGGGCTGGCGGGGCAAGGCGACCTTGGTGGTTGGAAGCACGCGAAGCAGAGTAAGAGTGACCGTCGTCTTGCCGACGCCGCTATGGGTCCCGGCAACGATATACGCGCTTGACCTGGTCGAAAGAGCGCCCAAAGGAGGTCCTCGCAATCTTTTCACATTGCTATGTGTGCACGCCCCGGTTGCAAATTCAAGGCTTCGAGGCGCTCAACACTCCAACGGCCTTGGCATTGGCGTTCAAGAGCCGATGCCGGCTGGGCGACGCTCTTTGCGGGCTATGCGCCTGGGCAGTTAGTGCCACTTCGTACGACACCTCTTCTATTTCTACGACTGTCTACCCTTTGGCGCGTTTGGACCAGCCGCCCCGAAGGATGCTGATCGGAATGAGGCTGCCATAGACGATCAAACCTGCCGCTAGAGCTGCAAATAGCCTCGGCGGACGCTGCCCTCACATGACGAATTCGCAGGGATGGCGATGACGACGGCATGGTCTTTTTCGAGCTGTTGCTTGATCGCGTCGAAGGATCTCGGCCGGACGTAAATGTCGCGGTGCGGCGCCAGCGCGCCAGCGAGCCGCCATGCCGAATGAGCTCTGCGAGCAGGTCGGCCTTGCTCCAGCGTCCGTCGTGCGCGCCCTTGATCCTTTCACGGACGACCTCCCGCAGGTCACGCAGGCAGACGCCGTGTTTGGATTGCGGAACGTGACCGTGGTTCGACAGGAGAGCAGCCAGCCGGACGGCGAGCGGCTGCTCGGTAATGCCCGTCAGGAGCAGGATACGCCGCGCCCGGGATGTCGGCGGTGAGTGACTTTCCCGTCCCAGGAGGTCCCGCTGGTCTTCGACGGTCGCGCCCGGGGGTGGTGAGCCATGGTCGCGCCTGGAACGCAACCAGAACAAAATCGAGGCCCATCGGGCCGGATCCTGACGGCGGCCGCCACGCTATGGCTGCACCAGTCCTCTACGGCCCCCTTAAGAAAGCTCTGCAAGCCGTAGGAAGTTTGCGAACAGCACGTCCCCTTGTGGGGTGAGTATCGACTCCGGATGGAACTGCACGCCATATGTTGGTTGATCGCGATGGGCGAGGGCCATGACCTCCCCATCATCCGAGAGTGCTGTCACCGTGAGGTGACGGGCCGATGACGGATCCAATTCGACGATAAGCGAATGGTAGCGCCCCACACAAAGTGGAGACGGTAGTTCTTTGAACAGCCCGCCGCCTTCATGTGTGACATACGAGGGCAGACCGTGCATAGGACGACGTGCGCGCGTTACGCGTGCGCCGAACACCGTCCCAATGCACTGGTGTCCAAGACAAATGCCGAGAATTGGCACCTGACCCGAAAGTTCACGAACGACGGCTGTCGATATTCCAGCCTCAATTGGAGTGCACGGACCGGGGGAGATGACAACCGCGCGGGGCCTGAGGTCAGCAAGTTCGCTCACATCCATCGCGTCGTTCCGGACGACACATGTTGCTGCACCAAGCTTGCGGAAATATCGCGCAATGTTGAAGACGAAAGAGTCGTAGTTGTCGACAATGACAATCAAGATGCACCGGAGTCTTCAGCAATGAATGCGCGAAAAATGCGCTCTGCTTTTGCAAGGCTCTCCTCATATTCGGCTGCCGGATCGGACATTGCCGTTATCCCGGCACCTGCATGGAAGACGGCCTGGCCGTCGTCGATCGTTACGGTGCGAATGGCAATATTTACATCCATATGTCCATTGAAACCTATGTAGCCTATGGCCCCGCAATACACCTCTCGCGCCACACGCTCGATATCCAGGATAATTTCCATCGAGCGAACCTTGGGAGCTCCGGTAACTGAGCCGCCAGGAAAGCAGGCCCTAAGTAGGCCCACGGCATCCTCTCCGTGTCTTAGCTCACCCGTAACGACGGACACGAGATGGTGCACCGAGGCATAGGACTCGAGATTGCATAAGGACGGGACGTGGACTGATTCAGGCGTGCAAACGCGCGAGAGATCATTGCGCAGGAGGTCGACGATCATGGTGTTCTCGGCGCGGTCTTTCTCCGAATCTACCAGCGCCTCAGCGCGACGCCGGTCTTCTTCGCAATCAGCAGAACGCGCCACCGTCCCCTTGATAGGTCGCGTTTCGACCTGTCGCCCGTCAAGCTTTAGGAAACGCTCGGGCGAGCTCGATGCAATGGTGAGCTTGCCATACCGAAGAAGGGCGGCAAAGGGAGCCGAATTCATTTTCCGCAGCTGACAATAGAAGGCTATCGGATCGAACGAGTTCGCCAGGCGAGCGCTGAAGCGCTGCGCAATGTTGACCTGGAAGGCGTCACCCGACAGAATGAGATCAATCACGCGTTGTACCGCCGCGATGTATCCCTGGCGACTGAAGTTTGAATGCCATGAGCCGGCCTGGCCTGGTGTAAAATCAGGAGGGGGGGCTGAGACTGTAATCAGCGCAACAAACTCTTCGGCTCTTCGGCGAGCTCTCTCACGCCGGCGAACCGGATCCTGCTCCGGCCACCCGGTAGAAAGGACCCAGCATCTGTCATGGCGGTGATCGAAGCTTATCACGACGTCGTAAAGATGTAGGAGGGCCTGAGGCAAGCGATGCGCCCCGATGCTCGGCACCGGCAATCGCTCCAGCGTCCTGTTCAGCTCGTATCCAAAAAAGCCGGCGGCGCCGCCCTGGAATGCCGGGAGATCGGCGCGATGCATTTGCGGATACTTGGCTAGCATGGCGCGAAGTGCCGCCCACGGATCGCCCACAATGGACTCTCCGTTGCAAATACCTCTCCCGTCCGCGATTATATAAGTGCTGAAGGGATCGCACGTCACATACGAGTACTGCCCGAGCACCGCGTGTCTCGATGCGCTATCCAGGAACGTGAGGTGCCTCCGATGCGAGAGGCGTCGCATGGCTGTGACGGGCTCAATCCACTGCAGTTCCAATACATGCATTAGTCTGTCGCTCAGCGATACATGGCTGATTGTAATCCCGCCCGGGAAGGGAGCCTCACGGCACCCAAAAACCCCTACGTGCCTGCCAGGTTAATTACGCCCGCGGGTAGGGCCTGCCAAATGGCTCCGCATCTGTTGACATGCTGTAATCGGCCGCGAGACGTAGCTCTCGGAGCGGTCTGACCTGCCGGATCGACTCCTGATAAAGCTCGTGCGCTTTATAGGCTTCGAGTTCGACTTCGTCGTCGAATTCACCGTAGACGATCACGTCAATTTCGTTGCCAAGCTGGTCACTCTTGCGGTTGCGAGCGACCTCAAGCCGGCGTGCGTGCGGGATCTTGGCGAGAACGGAAAGGCCGTCGACTATTTTGTCGACATGCGCCTTATCTTTTGCGGTGAAGAATACGATGTGTCGAATCATAGATGACCGTCGGTAATCGCGAACATTGCGGTTTGACTTCGCCCAAAGCGACAGAAGCCTCATCGCAAAGTCTGGAAGGCTCGGGCAGCCGCTCAGATGCCACTGCACGGCAGCTCCCTGCGCGATCGCCCTGGCGGGTGTTTAGCTCGATTCTTCCTCCGCTATTACGCAAGGTAGACAATCTCTGAGACGAATTTCTGCATCGTAGTAAGGAACCGCCTGATCATCAGTCGCTAGGACAACTTTCAGTAGATGCTTCCGGTCATTAGCTTCGCGCGGATCTCGTGCATGAAACGGTCTCACTTGCAGGATCGCCGCATAAGAACTGCAGCAAAATGCGCTCTTTCGTTGAATACAGGCTGGCTCATAAAACAGAAGGGGGAAGGCCGCCGCCAGCCCCTGGGTTGACATCGACGCGTGACTTCAAGGTTGAATCCGCTCTTCGGCTGATCACCGCAGAGAGATCGATCGTGAAACTCTTTCATCGCGGAACGTGGCGATAGTCTCAGCCATACAGGGCGCCTGGGAGGAGCTTATCGTTTCGGCGCTGCTCGTCGCGAAGCAACGAAGAAAGGTAGTACCTCGTGCACATCTTGCCTGGAGGCGCTTTCAGCGCGCAGCTGCATCGCACCGGAAGGCTGCGCTCCCTTCCGGAAAGTCGCTGAAATGCTGCTCCGCCCTCGCCGAAGTTTTGGCAAAATGGCCGCCCTAGGTGTCGCGGTTCTGATCGAGCACTCTTAGACTGCCTTCACTTGAACCGCGTCGCTTGCGTGCGCGTGAAAGCCCAACGCGCTAGTACTTCGGTGGATGCGATCGCCCAGGGAAGCGCGGCTGCCATTTGCTTGATCAACATCAATAGATGTAATTCGATGGTCTATCCTTAAGCAAAGCCTAGCGGAGGCAAGTCATGCGCAATCTGCTGTTTGTCGCTGCTAGCACTTCCCATGCTAGTTGGCTTTGTCGCGCCTTCGAGTGTACGTCCTGCGACCCGCTTGGCAGGACGCTCATTGTCTGCAAAGACCGTATCTGGGGGTACTGGCAACTGCCAGTTCTCGTCATTTTGTCAGTGCATGGCCACTGCATCGGGCACGGACGCCTAGCGGTATCGACCTGACCTACGCATTAGCGCGGCGGGTAGAACGATCGCGCTGACAACCAGTACAAGACGCCACGAAAAGACGCACAAGGGGAATGCGGGGTGTTGTTACGAAAAATCGTATCTTCGACGAATAGTAGTGGTCTTTGAACGTGTGCAGCAGAAGCTGATGACCCCGCAATGGCAGCCGCCGCTTAGATTACGACCGCACTACTGCGCCTTAACCCCGCTTAGCCCTTTTTGCATCGCATGACTTGGCTGGCCGTGTCAAACCGTCGACTCTTCGATGGCCTGACGCTTGGGCTGCCATGGCTGCTGCGAATTGAGCAGCAAGCGGACGGCAAGCGCACCGGCGCCTCAGGTCAGCGACGCCTCTAAGCGGCTTGCCTGACAAGTCTGTACGCCCGGGTTATCCACACGCCATCGAATTAGCGGGCAGACGCGCGTCTGCATAGCTTTCACGGTCTGCTGCGCTGGAAAGCACTCCCATGCTTGCATCTGACGAAGGCGGGGCGGTCACTCCGAGCTCGTTTGAAGAATTTCATCGCGGAATTACGCCCAGACGCAATTTTCGGCCGACAGGCAGGTGTTCATCGAACCAACCGATCGCGATATGCCGCTACGACAGAGGGTGAGCGCGAGGCCTGTTTCGGGAGCTGGAAAATGCCGAGTATCCTGGAGAAGGGATTGGAGCAGGGCATGGTACGCAATTTCTATCAGCTCCGTATGGGGAAGTATGCCGGAGTGTTGATTCAGCGCAGCAGGTGTGAGCGGCAACAGATCCTCTGGCTGCAGTTGAACTTGATGAGGCTCGGAAACGAACTTGCTCCGGTAGAGTATTGCCTCCGTGGCAAAGCCAGCCAGTCCGAGACGCACGAGATGCAGTTAAGACAATGCCGCACGCAAATTGCGTCAGAATGATCCCATCGGCGCGTCCTGACGCCCAGCGTGACGCAAGGCGCTTCCAAATGACAATTTCAATCTGGGGAGTTCTTGCTTGATGGTCGCGCGACCATTGGATTCTTTATGCACGCGCCTGCTACTTTGGAGACGTATGTTTCCGTTTCACGGTTGACAGTTTTCATTCGTCCGCCATAGAAAAAGAGTGGTCCCGCGGGCTCAATGGCTTCGGTTGCAAGAATCGGATTACCGTTCGGCTAGCATATTCGGTGACGCGGGGACTTCGTGAGGGCGATGGCTTCAAAATCGTAGGCGACACAGGTGAGATCAAATCAGTATCGCTTCGAGCTGCGAAATCGACCTGAGGCCATCTGACGGAACGGATCGAAAATGAGCCACGCTTCGGAAGTGTCAGTTGAGCGGATCACGATTCCAATCCTGCAGCGATGGAAGCAGGAGCGGCGGCGTGTCGCCATGACCACCGCCTACGATGCGGTTACGGCAGGCATCGCTGACCCCATCGTCGACATCATTCTTGTCGGCGACAGTGTTGGCAATGTCTGCCTCGGTTTCGACAACACGTTGCCAGTCAGCATGGCGATGATGAACCATCATCTCGAAGCTGTTGCGCGCACAAGGCCCCGTGCCCTGCTCGTGGCCGATATGCCGTTTCTTAGCTTTCACCTCAGTCCGGAGGAGACGATACGCAACGCCGGAGGATTCCTGCAGCGAGGCGCAGATGCAGTGAAACTCGAGGGCGGAGCCAAGCGCGTGGAAATCGTGCGTGCCCTGGTCGATTGCGAAATTCCCGTCATGGGCCATCTCGGCCTCACCCCGCAGAGCGTCAATATCATGGGGGGATTCAAGGTGCAGGGCCGAAAAGCCGATGACGCTTTGCGGCTGCTTGATGACGCTCACCGTCTGCAGGAGGCCGGATGCTTCGCGTTGGTGCTTGAAGGCATTCCGGCCGAGCTAGCCCAGCGAGCGACCGAATCGCTGTCGATACCAACTATTGGAATCGGCGCGGGTCCCGGGTGCTCGGGCCAAGTGCTCGTATTCCATGACGTGCTGGGGCTGACCGAAGGTCATCGGCCCAAATTTGTTCGCGCCTATGCAGATGGTTTTCAGCTGTTGCAGGACGCGCTGTCGCGCTGGGCTACCGATGTCCGCAGTGGAGCGTTCCCGGCGCCGCAAGAGTCCTATCGGCTTCCTGAAAGCCTGGCTAACATCATCGCAAACTGGGCTCCTCCCAACCCAACCTGATGTAAGGTGCTACGATGCAGACGATTACGACGGTCGCTGAGCTTCGTAGTGAGCTCGCGAAGGCTTGCAGCGCGGGCAAACGCGTCGGGCTCGTGCCGACAATGGGCTATTTGCACGATGGCCATCTGGCCCTGGTTAAGGCGAGCCGAGCGCAATGCGACGTCACCGTCGTTAGCATCTTCGTCAATCCGACTCAGTTCGGACCAAACGAGGATCTCAGCAGCTATCCTCGCGATTTCCTGCGCGATGAAAAACTGTGCCGCGATGCCGGTGTTACGATTGTCTTCGCGCCGGGTGCACAGGAAGTCTACCCGGCTCAATTCGAGACCTTCGTCGAACCGGGCGAATTGGCTAAGCCACTATGCGGGGCTTTCAGGCGTGGGCATTTTCGCGGCGTCGCAACCGTCGTATGCAAGCTGTTCAACATGGTGCATCCGGACGTCGTGTTTTTCGGGCAAAAGGATTTTCAGCAATGCGCGGTCGTGCGTCGCATGGCAACTGATCTCAATCTTCCCATCGAGATCGTCACCGTGCCAACCGTTCGGGAACCGGACGGGCTCGCGATGAGCAGTCGCAATCGGTACCTCAGCGAGGAAGAACGTCGACGAGCCGTTGCCATCAGTCGTGGGCTGTTCGCCGCGGCGGATGAGTTCCGCTCAGGAGTGCGCGAGGTGGACCAGCTGATTGCGATCGCCGAGCGGCATCTTGAGACAGTTGATCGGCTGCAATACCTTGAACTTGTCGATGGTGATACGCTCAAGCGCGCCGCGAGTCCGCTGCGGCTTCCGGCGGCGCTCTGTGCCGCAGCCTACGTCGGTTCGACCCGGCTGATCGACAACGTACTGCTCGCGTTGCCAACTCTGTAGCGCAATTCAGAACCAAATCGATAAACTGTTTTCTTTTTATCCGTTTCGCCCGCGTCGTCGGTGCCTGGGAGTTCCGACGCAGCCGCCCCTCGCGCTTCGCCGCGGCAAGATTTGTCGGCGGGGTAGGGCGAAGTGGTCGAAACTAATGCGCACGTAGCCCGCGTCGACCAGGGCTTCCGCAATCAATTCCGACTGAAAATGACGCACGACTTCTGGGGCAGGGCGTATTCGCCGATCTTGCACTGCTGCTTCTTGAAGTAGGGAATAGGCGCGTAACCGAACACCGGACAGGCGATCCGGACGGAGTTCGATGCATTTGGCGACCGTGTCTAGCACTACAGTCGCAATTTTCGCGGTGGTTCTGACTCTATGGGCGACCATGATTCGGCATTTGATGATTGGTGGAGCGCCGGCCGAAGATACGCGACGCCGTGGGCTTCTTTGTTGGAGTCGTCAATGGCGAGCCGTGAGTCTACCAGGCACATAAGCTGCGTGCCTTCCATGGTCAAAGTGTTTATGTCGGCGTCTACACCGCGCTGTCGGTTGCCACAACGTTTTGGCAGGCTACGCAAGCCCAGAGTAACCGGGTTGCAAACCCATCGCCTCGCATTGAGACCGATTGCGATCGGCAGATGGAATTTCATCTTGTTGTCAGCTTTGCGACTGAGCCATATTGATTTGTCGCGGATATGACTACGGGAGGCGAGGCCGCGTTGAAGGGCGCCACGGCGCAGTCTCGAGGCGCACTCGGGTGGTTCGTGCTCCTTCAGTGCGCGACCGCGCTCATCAATCAGCAAGTAACAAGCTTGTTGAGAGCCCCCAACGCTCCATGCCTAGCCGGCACAGTTGCCCGATCGTATCGAGTTCGGATCGAGACGTCACGTGCGTTTTCGCGGTGGCATCGTATTTGCTATCAAAGATGTCGTCGCGGGTCGAACTAGAAGAGTGACGATCGACGCGATCCGATATCACGCGCTGAACGTCCGGCATGGCGGATTGCGCCAACAAACGATGTCCTCTCGACCGCCGAACCTGCGCACTCTCTGTCGCTCGGGAGTCCGCCGCTGGTACAGCGCCCGCGGGTCGTCTATCAATAAGGTCCCTGTCATGGCGTCTGCTGGTCAACTATCCTCTCGGTTAGCAACGTGTCTTGCATTCTTCGTTCCCGGGGTCGGCTTCGGGGTCTGGGCCCCGCTCGTACCATTTGCAAAAGACCGGCTGGCGGTCGATGACGGCGTGCTTGGCCTACTACTGCTCTGCCTGGGTGCTGGATCCATCATCGCGATGCTTCTGACCGGTGTTTTGAGCGCCCGCTACGGCGTCAGGCTGATCATTCTTGTGGGTGGGCTTAGTCTCGCGATCGTCCTGCCGTGCCTCACGATAGCTAGCAAGTTGGCGCTCGGCGTCGCGCTATTCGCCTTAGGCGCCTCGATAGGCTCGATTAGCGTGGCCGCGAACATTCATGCGATCGAGGTGGAGCGCACGGCGGAGTTCCCGCTGATGTCCAGCTTCCACGCTCAATTCAGCATCGGGGGACTTGTGGGGTCTGCAGCCATGACCGCTTTTCTCTCGCTGCAGATTGATGCATTTGTTTCGACTGTGGTCTGCTCGGGATTGATAGTGATAGCGATCATGCTGGCGTGGCCGCGATTGGTGCCAACGGCGCAGGCGGACCAGGGACCGTCGTTCGTTCTGCCGCGTTCCATCGTGCTCCTTCTAGCCGCGATTGCGGCGATCGCCTTCCTTATCGAAGGCGCGATGCTCGATTGGGCTGCGTTGTTGGTCGTCGGCGCTGGTCTTGCTCCAAAGACGCAGAGCGGCTTAGCGTATGTACTGTTCTCCATAGCCATGACGGTGGGACGCCTTGCTGGCGACGCCGTCGTCGAACGCGCGGGGGACCGCGCGACACTTATGTTCGGAAGTCTACTGGCCTTGGCCGGTTTCGGAGCTCTGCTGGCCGCACCGGTAGCCGTCATCGCCATGGCCGGCTTGCTGCTCATTGGTCTTGGCCTATCGAATGTCGCCCCGATTCTGTTCCGGCGCGCCGGCACGCAGGAGGCGATGCCCGTTGGTCCGGCGATTGCCGTGATCATGACGGTTGGCTATGCCGGAATTCTCATTGGACCGGCTGGTATGGGGTTACTGGCCAAGTACGTGGGACTGCCGGCCGCATTTGGGGTCCTAGCCGGGCTCATGTGCCTCGTCGTGCTCTTGGCGCCCATCGTGACGGCGAACACACGGTGAATGCGTTTGAAAGGTGACAGAGCGGCACCTGGTGCGCAAGAGAAGCTTCGATCGCGGCTTGTCTCTGATCGAGCAGACGGCAATGAGTTGGCTAGCTGATATCTGCCTGGCGCCGATGATCGGCTACTTTTTGCTGGTCCCAAAGCGGTGCGCTTCTCCGGAAGTGATTCAGGCCCGGCGATTGGTGGTCCGCGCTCTTCCAGAGATCTGCCTTCATGCCTACGATGGGTCGCTTGATGCGCTTGCTGTTCGCCCAATCATTGCTTCATCCCAGGCTTCTATACCTGAGTGAATGCGCGCTTTCGGCTGTTCGCAAGCTCGAGTTTTCAACCCGATTGCGCAAAGCGGATGTTCGCCGAGCAGACGTTGATGCCTAAGGGACTTGGAAACACCGGTGTCTGGTATCTCGCAGCCCATGGACAGGTTTGTGCGGTGGCCTCGGACGGCAGACTTTCGCCCGCTGGAAACCGCAGCAGTTCAAGGCGTAAGGTCGGCGGCAGCGGCGCAGAGCTTAGCGCCAGGATCAGAGCGCATGGCTGCTGTGGCTCAATTCGCTCGACATCTCTCCTGATTTGGTGTCTTCGACTTGGCCGAGACACCTTATCTCCCTCAGATTGGCGCATCAAACGGCGAAATCACTTCGGACCGGCCTGATGGTGAACATTGGTGCCTTGTTACAAAGCACCTCGCGGATCCAGTCGAATTGTCGGTTTCGCTCGGCTGAGGCTTGACCTTTTCCGCAGCTGTCCGTTTGCCTTCGCTCCTTGCTCCACCGCCTGCCCAAACACATGAATGCCAGCGGATCTGGGCATTACATGAAGTCACCATCCTCTTCGGAATCTGCTGCAACCTCAGTATCACTGTCGACCTTGGAGAGATAAAGCTGAGATTTAGTTGCGCGCTGCCATTCACCAAGGCTGTTTTTTGTCCACTGGGCGGACTGAGTGGGGTCAAGTACCATGTCGTCCTCATCCACTTCAACGAAGCCCATTGTCTTTGCGCGGGCCTTCGCTTCCGCATTAGCAGGACGCCAGTTCACCAATGGTCGTTCGCCGTCTTGCCGAAGTTGATGTTCGAGCAGAATATCGCCGGCGTTTGCGACAAGCGGATGAGCAACCTGAAAATCCACAATTGAGGTGACTTCACTTCGTCCAGGGAACTGTTCTCGCCACTTATCGCTTTCGAACTCAGTCATGTTGAATCCGGCCTCCGTTCTTTGGAGGCCGACGCTCACATTTCCTAATTGGTAACTGTAATATCGGGCGTCTTCTGAATCTCTTCTGATACCGTATTCCTTAGCGACCTCTGCTGTGCGCTTAGCTCTTGCGGAGACAAATTCCGAGTACTCGTGTGGATTGTTGGCGATGCGGTTGATTGCGTCGCCATGAAAGGTCCTCACTTCAGTCCTGAACGTAGCTCTGTCGATCTCGACCACAGGAGGTTTCCGAACGAGGGAATAACTCGGTTGCGAAGATGAGCTGCCAGCAGACTCCTGCAATCGCGTTCTAGCGAACGCATCGGCGAAGCCCTGGCTTTCGGCACCCGCTTCCTCAGCGTTGGCTGCCCGATGATATCTTTCTTCGGCCGGAATATCGGGCCAATTGTTAACTCGACCGTACATGACGACTATACCTGGATCATACATCTTGCATTGTTTCAGGTCGTTAGACCTTACCCGCTTGATAGACAGCTTAGCTGTCCGTAAGCTGACGCCAGCGCATAAAGGGAAAATCCCGCCACGCCTTTAGGCAGCTCGACCGCGTATCGTCGAGGCGTTGCGCGATGCAGGCTTCCACGTTATCCACCCAGAACGAGGCGCGGAGGTGCTGGACTGGTGCAAGCGGCGCGTCGCAAGGGGAACACGATGCGGGACACTCGGACCCGCCGAGGCGTCGAGCGCGCCGCGAGGAAAGCGACTGCCACCGCCCGAGCGTCTCGTGCGCTGGATGGCTTGCTCGACCTGGTGGCACTCCCAGTCCGAGGCAGCGAACTGCACGCAGTGTCGACCGGATATTCGGGTGGGCGCGTGGCGCGCAACGCGATCGCGCGAGTGACTCCGGATGACGTCACCTGCTACGTGGCACTGCCGTTCGACGAGCGCCTGATCGGCGGTTGGCGTAGGAAGGGGCGCGCCGCGGCCGAACTCATGGAAGCTCCGCCTTCCGAAGCCGAGTCGGAAAGACAGGCAGCCGGAGCTGAGCCATCGACTACATGCCCGCGGCTCGTCTTCCGGTCTCGAGCCAGCTCTGCTGGGATTATTGGCGGACGACGGTCTGGCCGCCGGCGAAGTGGTAGATTGCCTGAGCGCAAACGCAGCTCTTGTGATCGCGGAAGCGCTCTCGCGGAAGCCGCGCATGCTCGTGGCGATCGCCTTCGCGACCAAGATGGCTCGGACGATTTGGGCATGGCCAATCGGAAGGTGGATTATCGGGAACCCAGCGCAGGCAGTGACGGCATCATGACGAATGCGGCACGAAAGAGCCTGATGTTGGTGAAGGGTGCGAGCAGGAGACGACCCTAATGGGCGGAACGATCGAACAGATCTGGATCAGGAAAACCAGTTAGAGCCGAAAGCGCCGAGGTGCTCGGAGATGAGAATTGGACTTGATCCGCGGATCACCATACCGGCCAGCGGCTTCTGAGAGCCTGACTCAAAAAGCGCGTGGACGCTATCAAGGTCTGGCTAAACGGCGAATTAGGAGCCTTAGATGGGCGGCGAGCAGCCAAGCGAGCTCGGTAGCGGCAGAGCCTTCGAAGTCTTTGGACAGGCGCCGGCATCTTCCGAACCATGCAAAGGTGCGCTCGACGACCCAGCGCCTGGGCAGGAGCTGGAAACCTTTGACGCGGTGCGGTCGCTCGAGGATCTCGATTGTCCAGGGCCCGCAGTCTGAGAGTGCGTTGACGAGCTGTTTGCCGCGATAGATTCGGTCGGCAAAGACATGCTGAAGCCTCGGAAAGCGGCCTCGCAAATCTTAACAGGGGCACGGCGCCATGGACATCCTGAATGTTGGCGGGATGAACATATGCGGCCAACAAGAGACCGTTGGTGTCGGTCACGATATGGCGCTTGCGCCCATGGAGGCGCTTGCCGGCGTCGAATCCGCGTGGACCGCCGGCCTCCGTCGTCGAGGCGGTCTGGCTATCGATCA
>NZ_JADPKD010000011.1:0-866 GCF_023073735.1 Bradyrhizobium sp. 160 | reverse complement strand
GAGATCGGCATCATGGTGATCAGCATCACCGGCGGGACGAGCAGGAATATCTGGCCGAAGCTGATTGGCGCGGCGATCGCCTGCACGACGCACCAGGCGACGACGACGGCAAGCACGTGAACGAGGACCGACAGGACCGCGATGATCGGTCCGCGGCTGCGGCTGAAGATCACGCGATTGGCGATCACGGCACAGGCGTGGATGTGATGCGTCGCCCACCAGGTCTTCAGCCAGCGCCATTTCAACGCGCCGAAGATCAGGAAGCCGAGGCCACCCGCCAGTGCCGCGAAGTCGAGGAGCAGCAGCGCCGAGCGCCCGTGCGGATCGGTGATGAGGGTATAACTCCAGGGCAGGCTTGCGACGATGAGCACCGCGAGCGCGATCAAGCCGATCGCGCGATCGACGAAGATCGAGTAGGTCGCCGCGCGCCAGCCGGCGCCGGCGCGCGCGACCAGCCACAGCCGGATCGCATCGCCGCCGATCGCCGACGGCAGGGTCTGGTTGAAGAAGGCACCGATCACGTTGTAACGCATGGCACGGCCGAGCTCGAGCGGCGCGCCGCACGCGGCGCTGATCTCGCGCCAGCGCAGCACGCCGACGAAGATTTGCAGGAACGCGACCGCGATCGCCACGCCGATCCAGAACAGGCTGGACACCGTGAAGCGCGAGAACAGTTCGGACAGGTCCACCTTGCGCAGCGCCAGATAGAGCAGCGCCGCGGAAATCAGGATCTTGGCCGCAGAAAACAGGATTCGGCGCATCTCGCCCGCATGAACAGGTTTGCGAAGATTGGAGGCAACCCGACGCGAGGCGCCGAATTCGGCCGCTTTGGTATGGTTTTGGCGCCGATCTTGCAATAGCCGTGT